>NZ_JAPJAV010000011.1:0-200642 GCF_035616495.1 Mycobacterium sp. 663a-19
GCCGATCGGCAGGACGCAACTCCGAGTCAAGCGCTGCGGTCGACGACATGACCACATCGTCACAGAGGGGTACGACAAGTCCCGGCCACGATCCCGGGGTGCGCGATGAGCTTGTTGATTTGCTTGAGCACCGTCCGGCGTGCGGCGTGCCAATGCAGGTAGTCCTTCCACGCCTGAGGCGAGAAGACAAACTTCAATCGGCGAATTCGCCCGGGATTCCGGGACTCTGGTCCAAGGCGTCGGCGGCGTCCAGGAGTCGCCGCGCATTGCCCGGGGATCGGAACAAGTACGCCGTCTCCTGCCACGCTTCCCAGTCATCGGCGGGCATCAACACCGCGCGCCCGGCCTTCGACGTGATCTCAACCGAACTCCGGTCGGCATTCACTTTCTTAATCAGAAGGAACAGATTCTTGCGCGCCTGATTCCCCCGCTAGTTGATGAGGCCAACTCACGCGTCGGCCTCTTGTCCGAGCCCGAACACCTGTATGGCCGCCGACTTTCCTTTCAGCACATGGAATCCCCGGTCGATGAGTTTGGGCGGCCGGGACGCTAAGGCGTCGACGCACTGCTGGGTGAGAAGGATGGCATCACCGGTGGATTTGGTGAGCTGCTCGACGCGGGCCGCCACGTTGACGGTGTCACCGATAAGGGTGAACTCGAGCTTGCCGCCGCCGCCGATGGTTCCCGCGATCACCGCGCCGGTGTTGATCCCGATGCCGATGCGAAGCTCCCCGCCGAATCGCTCGGCGACACGGCGGTAAATCAATTCCGCGGCGCTCACGGCGGCATCGGCATGCCCCGCGAGGTCGTTCGGGGCGCCGAAGACGGCCAGCGCCCCGTCGCCGAGAAACTTGTTGACGTGCCCACCGGCGTCGACGACCGCAGGCACGACAATTTCGAACAACGCATTCAGGCGCGCGACCGTGTCCTCGGCGGTGTTTGCCTCGGCGAACGGGGTGAAATCGCGGATGTCGACAAACATCACCGTCACCTCCCGGCGCTCACCGGTGAACACATCGTCGCCCTGCTCCAGTAACCGCGCCGCAAGGGCCGGATCGACATACGTTCCGAACGCCCCTTGGAGTCGTTGCCGCTCAGCCAAACCCGCCTGCATGCGGTTGAACGACGCGGCCAATGCGCCGAGGTCATCGTCCTGAACGACCGGCAGGCGTTGGCTATAGTCCCCTGCCGCAACACGTTCGGTTCCTTCCGCAAGATCCTTAATCGGTTTCAGGGCCGGCGAGAAGGAGGCGAAGACCGTTATCGGCACACCGAACGCTAGGGTCACCCCGAATCCGATCACCACCCAGAGCGCGGGAATGTGACTCGCACGGTCGAACACGGCGGTGAACATGACGCCCACGACGGCGAATGCAAACGCCACCCCGAGCATGGACAGGTTCGTCCAGGTGGCGAACGTAGGGCGAGACCGCGGCAGGGAGTCCCCGATTCCCTTGCCACCCGCGAGCGCGGCCCTCACCGGCCGTAGCGGGGCCTCGACCAAGCTGTGCACCCCGATCAGGTGGCAGCCCGGCCCGAAAGTGGCGCCCACGATCCCATACTGGCCAAGCCTCGATCCGGTCGCGCCGGCAATGAGACCGACAATGACCGCCAACACGCCGGCCACGACTGCGATGACCCCTAATGCACGAGCGGTCCCTTTACGAGCCCAGACATACGTGGCCTCCAGAGCGCTCACCCGATCGTTCTCCTGGCCCGCGGCCCATCGACCGACAAGTCGCCACGCGCCCAGGCCGGGAAGAACCAACGCGTACATCATCACCAGCACCGCAACGACGGTGACACCGACCGACTCGATGTAGCGACTGGACTTTTCGAAAGCCACGATGATGAACGAAAGAAATAGGTAGACCGGGAACGCTATCGGGAAACCGATCGCGCAGATAACCCACGAGTAGCGCGTCCCGTACCGATCCCACGTCCACTGCCAGATGCGGTCCATGCCGGCAGACTAAGCGACCGGCCACCATGTCCTGCGTGTTTGAACGCGCATGGGCAATCTTCGTACCGGTTGACGACCCTGGCTCGCGTTCACCCCGGCCAGCAGGCTTATCCACAGTCACGGCTCTTTCCACAGGTTTGCCGACCGGGCCCGAGTTCGGCACGGGACCCGTCGGTGGTACGGCGCTAAATGGCGGCCAGATCGGGCGCGGTCACCGCGCGAAGAGAAAGCAAAACGAGAAGGGACAAGCCAATGTTCGAAACCCCGCTTACCGTCGTCGGCCACATCGTCAACAACCCCGAGCGTCGACAGGTCGGCACCCAGGAGGTCATGAAATTCCGGGTCGCCAGCAATTCGCGCCGCCGCACCGCTGATGGCAGCTGGGAGCCGGGCAACTCACTGTTCATCAACGTCAACTGCTGGGGCAAGCTGGTCACCGGCGTGGGTGCCGCGCTGGGCAAGGGTGCGCCGGTGATCGTGGTGGGCCACGTCTACACGAGCGAGTACGAGGACCGGGACGGCAATCGACGTTCGTCGCTGGAGATGCGCGCGACGTCGGTAGGCCCGGATGTGTCGCGGGCGATCGTGCGCATCGAGAAGCCGGGCTACACCGGTCCAACCGCCGACGAGACCACCGCGCCCACCGCGGATGCGTCCGACGCCGCTGGTGAGGACACCGAGGCCGATGACACCCTCGAGCCCGCCGCAACGGGGCCGGTGTCGCTGTCCGCTTAGCTGCCCGGTCAGCGCCGCTGGGCGATGCCTAGGATGGTTCGCGAGGCAATTCTGCACGACCAGAAAGGCAAACCCTCGGCATGGCTGAGTTCATCTACACGATGAAGAAGGTCCGCAAGGCGCACGGCGACAAGGTGATCCTGGACGACGTCACGTTGAGCTTCTTGCCGGGAGCCAAGATCGGCGTCGTCGGCCCCAACGGGGCCGGTAAGTCGAGCGTCTTGCGGATCATGGCCGGGCTGGACAAGCCGAACAACGGCGAAGCCTTCCTGGCCAACGACGCCACGGTCGGCATCCTGCTGCAGGAGCCGCCCCTGAACGAGGAGAAAACGGTTCGCGGCAACGTGGAAGAGGGCCTGGGCGACATCAAGGTCAAGCTGGACCGCTTCAACGAGGTCGCCGAGTTGATGGCCACCGACTACTCGGACGAGTTGATGGAAGAGATGGGCCGGCTGCAAGAGGAGCTGGACCACGCCGACGCGTGGGACCTCGACTCACAGCTGGAGCAGGCCATGGACGCGCTGCGCTGCCCGCCGCCGGACGACCCGGTGACGAATCTGTCCGGCGGTGAGCGACGCCGCGTGGCGCTGTGCAAGCTGCTGCTGTCCAAGCCCGACCTGCTGCTGCTCGACGAGCCGACCAACCACCTCGACGCCGAAAGCGTGCAGTGGCTCGAACAGCACCTGGCCGCCTACCCCGGCGCGATCCTGGCCGTCACCCACGACCGCTACTTCCTGGACAACGTCGCCGAATGGATCCTGGAACTCGACCGCGGGCGCGCGTATCCGTACGAGGGCAACTACTCGACCTACCTGGAGAAGAAGGCCGAGCGGCTGGCGGTGCAGGGACGCAAGGACGCCAAGCTGCAAAAGCGGCTGGCCGACGAGCTGGCCTGGGTCCGCTCCGGCGCCAAGGCCCGCCAGGCCAAGGGCAAGGCGCGGCTGCAGCGCTACGAGGAGATGGTCGCCGAGGCGGAGAAGACCCGCAAGCTCGATTTCGAGGAGATCCAGATTCCCGTCGGGCCACGGCTGGGCAACGTGGTCGTCGAGGTCGAACACCTCGACAAGGGCTACGACGGGCGCACCCTGATCAAGGATCTGTCCTTCACCCTGCCCCGCAACGGCATCGTCGGCGTCATCGGCCCCAACGGGGTCGGCAAGACCACGCTGTTCAAGACGATCGTCGGGCTCGAGCAGCCGGACAGCGGCACCGTCAAGGTCGGCGAGACCGTCAAGCTCAGCTATGTCGACCAGGCCCGCGCGGGCATCGATCCGAAGAAGACGGTGTGGGAGGTCGTCTCGGACGGGCTGGACCATATCCAGGTCGGCCAGAGCGAGATACCGTCGCGGGCCTACGTGTCGGCGTTCGGCTTCAAGGGCCCCGACCAGCAAAAGCCGGCCGGCGTGCTGTCCGGCGGCGAACGCAACCGGCTCAACCTCGCGCTGACGCTCAAGCAGGGCGGCAACCTGATCCTGCTGGACGAGCCGACCAACGACCTGGACGTCGAGACGCTGGGTTCGCTGGAGAACGCGCTGGAGAAGTTCCCCGGGTGCGCGGTGGTGATCTCGCACGACCGCTGGTTCCTGGACCGGACGTGCACGCACATCCTGGCGTGGGAGGGCGACGACGACAACGAGGCGAAGTGGTTCTGGTTCGAGGGCAACTTCGGCGCGTACGAGGAGAACAAGGTGGAACGGCTCGGCGAGGAAGCCGCCCGGCCGCACAGAGTGACCCACCGCAAGCTCACACGCGACTAGTGTCAGCTCTGCCAACGCCACGTGACGACGCGGCCGGACGGGCCGTCGAGGAGCGGGGCGCACTGGCATCCGTCGCGAGTTGGGAGGAATCGGCATGACGATCGATCCCGGAGCAAAGCAGGAACACAAGCCCTGGACCGCGTTCACCAACAAAGACGACATTCCCGACTGGATCGCGAAGGCCTACATCGAGAGCTACCGGGGCCCGCACGGTGAAGAGCCGGGCGCAGAAACCGGCACCCTCGACCTGACCGTCCCGGCCCGGATGGTGACCCCCGCCATGCTGAGCGCCCACTACCGGCTCGCCCAATGCCGCCCGGCCGGCTGCAGCTGCGTCTGCGTCCACCCCCCGGACGATCCCGCGGGATTCGGGCCGGCGCTGCAGGTCGTCACCGACCACGGCGGCATGCTGATGGACTCCGTCACGGTGCTGTTGCACCGGCTCGGGGTGCAGTACTCGGCCATCATGACCCCGGTCTTCGAGGTGCGCCGCAACGCGCAAGGGGATTTGCTCAGCGTGGAACCGAAGGCCCCCGGCACGCCGCAATACGTCGGCGAGGCTTGGATATACGTCCAGCTGCTGCCTTCGGTCGACACCAAGGCCCTCGCCGAGGTCGAGAAACTGTTGCCCAAGGTCCTCGGCGACGTGCAACAGGTCGCCAGCGACGCCGCGGCGTTGATCGCCGTCCTCGGCAACCTGGCCGCCGACGTCGAAGCCAACAAGGAAGGCCACTACACGGCGCCGGACCGCGAGGATGTCGCGGCGCTGCTGCGCTGGCTGGGCAACGGGAACTTCCTGCTGCTGGGCTACCAGCGGTGCCGGGTGCACGACGGCAGGGTCTCCGGGGACGGGTCACCCGGCCTCGGCGTGCTGCGCACCCGCACCGGTTCCCGCCCCCGATTGACCGACGACGACAAGCTGCTGGTTCTGGCCCAGTCCGTCGTCGGCAGCTACCTGCGCTACGGCGCCTACCCGTACGCCATCGCGGTCCGCGAAAACGTCGACGACGGCATCATCGAGCATCGCTTCGTCGGCCTGTTCACGGTCGCCGCCATGAACGCCGACGTGCTGGAGATCCCGTCGATCTCGAACCGGGTCCGCGAGGCGCTTTCGATGGCCGACAGCGACCCGGCCCACCCGGGCCAGCTGCTGCTCGACGTCATCCAGACCGTTCCGCGCTCGGAGCTGTTCACGCTCAGCGCCGATCGGCTCTTCGCGATGGCCAAAGCCGTGGTGGACCTGGGGTCGCAGCGCCGCGCGTTGTTGTTCCTGCGCGCCGACCGGTTGCAATACTTCGTGTCCTGCCTGGTCTACGTGCCCCGCGATCGCTACACCACCGCCGTGCGGCTGCAGATCGAGGACATCCTGGTCCGCGAGTTCGGCGGCACGCGGCTGGAATTCACCGCCCGCGTGAGCGAATCACCTTGGGCGCTCATGCATTTCATGGTGCGGCTGCCCGAACACGCCACCCCGGTCGACGTTTCCGAGGCCAACAGGTCCCGGATACAGGCGCTGTTGAGCGAAGCCGCGCGGACCTGGGGCGACCGGATCATCGGAGCCGCGGGGACCGGCGCCGTCTCGCACGACGACGCCGAGCATTACGCGGCCGCCTTCTCCGAGGCCTACAAGCAGGCCGTCACCCCCGACGACGCTATCGAACACATCGCCATCATCAACGAGCTGACCGACGACTCGGTCAAGCTGGTGTTCTCCGATCGCGGTGAGGACGGGCTCGCCCTGCTGACCTGGTTCCTGGGGGGACGCACCGCGTCGTTGAGCCAGTTGCTGCCCATGCTGCAGAGCATGGGCGTCGTGGTGCTCGAGGAGCGACCGTTCTCCGTCACCCGCCCGGACGGGCTGCCGGTGTGGATCTATCAGTTCAAGATCTCACCGCACCCGACCATCCCGCTGGCGTCGACGACGGCCGAACGGGACGCGATGGCCGAGCGATTCGCCGACGCGGTCACGGCGATATGGCAGGGCCGCGTGGAGATCGACCGGTTCAACGAGTTGGTGATGCGCGCGCGGCTGACGTGGCAGCAGGTCGTGCTGGTGCGCGCCTACGCGAAATACCTGCGGCAGGCGAACTTTCCCTACAGCCAGTCCCACATCGAAACCGTGCTCAACGACCACCCCTCCACCGCGCGGTCGCTGGTGTTGTTGTTCGAGGCGCTCTTCGACCCCCGCGCGTCCTCCTCTTCGGGGTCGCCGACGAGCCGCGACGCGCAAGCGGCCGCCGCGTCGGTCGCCGCGGACATCGACGCGGTCGTGGGGCTGGACACCGACCGCATTTTGCGTGCCTTCGCGTCGCTGGTGCAGGCCACGTTGCGGACCAATTACTTTGTGACGCGGGAGGGTTCGGCACGCGCGCGCAACGTGTTGGCGCTCAAGCTCGATGCCCAGCTGATCGAGGAGCTGCCGCTGCCGCGCCCCAAGTTCGAGATCTTCGTGTACTCGCCGCGCGTGGAAGGCGTGCACCTGCGGTTCGGCCCCGTGGCCCGCGGCGGCCTGCGCTGGTCGGATCGCCGCGACGACTTCCGCACCGAAATCCTGGGCCTGGTCAAGGCGCAAGCGGTGAAGAACGCCGTCATCGTGCCGGTCGGGGCCAAGGGCGGGTTCGTCCTCAACCGCCCGCCGCTGCCCACCGGCGACGCCGCCGCCGACCGCGAGGCGCTGCGCGCCGAGGGCGTGGCCTGCTACCAGCTGTTCATCTCCGGGTTGCTGGACGTCACCGACAACGTCGACCACGCCACCGGAAAGGTAAGCGCGCCACCGGAAGTCATACGCCGCGACGGCGACGACGCCTACCTGGTGGTGGCCGCCGACAAGGGCACCGCCACCTTCTCCGACATCGCCAACGACGTCGCCAAGTCCTACGGCTTCTGGCTGGGCGACGCGTTCGCGTCCGGGGGCTCGGTCGGCTATGACCACAAGGCGATGGGCATCACCGCCAAGGGCGCATGGGAGGCGGTCAAACGACACTTCCGGGAGATGGGCGTCGACACCCAGACCGAGGACTTCACCGTCGTCGGCATCGGGGACATGAGCGGCGACGTGTTCGGCAACGGCATGCTGCTGAGCGAGCACATCCGGCTGGTCGCCGCCTTCGATCACCGGCACGTCTTCCTCGACCCGGACCCGGACGCCGCGTCGTCGTGGCGAGAGCGCCGGCGGATGTTCGACCTGCCGCGGTCCAGCTGGGACGACTACGACAGGTCGCTGATCAGCGAGGGCGGCGGCGTGTACAGCCGTGAGCAGAAGTCCATCCCGATCAGCCCGCAGGTGCGCGACGCCCTGGGCATCGAGGGCGAAACCAGCGAGATGACCCCGCCGAACCTGATCAAGGCGATCCTGCAGGCGCCGGTGGACCTGCTGTTCAACGGCGGCATCGGCACCTACATCAAGGCCGAAACCGAGTCCGACGCCGACGTCGGCGACCGCGCCAACGACCCGGTGCGGGTCAACGCAAATCAGGTGCGCGCCAAGGTCATCGGCGAAGGCGGCAACCTCGGCGTGACAGCGTTGGGCCGCGTCGAATTCGACCTGGCGGGCGGGCGCATCAACACCGACGCGATGGACAACTCCGCCGGCGTGGACTGCTCCGACCACGAGGTCAACATCAAGATCCTGATCGACTCGCTGGTCACCGCCGGCAAGGTCAGGGCCGAGGAACGCAAGCAACTGCTCGAGTCGATGACCGACGAGGTCGCGCGGCTGGTGCTGACCGACAACGAGGACCAGAACGATCTGATCGGCACCAGCCGCGCCAATGCGGCCAGCCTGCTCCCGGTGCACGCGATGCAGATCAGGTACCTGGCCGAGGAACGCGGCGTCAACCGCGAATTGGAGGCGCTGCCATCGGAGAAGGAGATTCACCGGCGGACCGAGGCCGGCATCGGGCTCACCTCGCCCGAGCTCTGCACGCTGATGGCGCACGTCAAGCTGGGGCTCAAAGAGGAGATGCTGACCACCGAGCTGCCGGAGCAGGACGTGTTCGCGTCCAGATTGCCGGAATACTTCCCGAGGCCGCTGCGGGAACGGTTCACCCCGGAGATCCGCACGCATCAGCTGCGCCGGGAGATCGTCACCACGATGCTGATCAACGATCTGGTGGACACCGCCGGCATCAGCTATGCCTTCCGGATCACCGAGGACGTCGGCGTCGGGCCGATCGACGCCATTCGCACCTACGTGGCCACCGATGCCATCTTCGGTGTCGGTCACATCTGGCGGCGGATCCGCGCGGCGAACATGCCGGTCGCGGTGTCCGACCGGATGACGCTGGACACCCGGCGGCTGATCGACCGCGCCGGACGGTGGCTGCTCAACTATCGTCCGCAGCCGCTGGCCGTCGGCGCCGAGATCAACCGGTTCGCCGCCATGGTCAAGGCGATGACGCCGCGCATGTCGGAGTGGCTGCGCGGCGACGACAAAGCCATCGTCGAAAAGGAAGCCGCCGAATTCGCCTCGCAGGGCGCGCCGCGCGACCTCGCCTACCGGGTCGCGACCGGCCTGTATCGCTACAGCCTGCTCGACATCATCGACATCGCCGACATCACCGAGATCGACACCGCCGAGGTCGCCGACACCTATTTCGCGCTGATGGACCGGCTCGGCACCGACGCCCTGCTGACCGCGGTGTCCGAACTGCCCCGATACGACCGCTGGCATTCGTTGGCGCGCTTGGCGATTCGCGACGACATCTACTCCTCGTTGCGGTCGTTGTGCTTCGATGTGCTGGCCGTCGGGGAGCCCGACGAAAGCGGTGAAGAGAAGATCGCCGAGTGGGAACACATCAGCGCGTCCCGGGTGGAGCGGGCCCGGCGGACCCTCAACGAGATCCAGGAAAGCGGCGCAAAGGATCTCGCGACGCTGTCGGTGGCCGCGCGGCAGATCCGCCGCATGACCCGCACCAGCGGCAGGGGATCGTCGAGTTGAGTGTTGGATTCGTCGCGCCGGTGCCGGTGCGCTGGTCGGACATCGACATGTACCAGCACGTCAACCACGCCACCATGGTCACGATCCTCGAGGAGGCGCGGGTCCCGTTCCTCAGGGAGCCGTTCGGCGCCGACATCACCACCATCGGCCTGCTGATCGCCGACGTCCGGGTCACCTACAAGGATCAGCTGCGGCTGGCCGATTCGCCCCTGCAGGTGACCATCTGGACCAAGCGGCTGCGGGCGGTCGACTTCACGCTCGGCTACGAGGTGCGTTCTGTCAACGCCGATCCCGGGTCCAAGCCCGCCGTCATCGCCGAGTCGCAGCTGGCCGCGGTCCACATCGAGGAGCAGCGGCTGGTGCGGCTCTCACCACAGCATCGGGAGTATCTGCAACGTTGGGTGCGGTAGCCGAGCGCGGACTGTGGCTGGGGCCGGAACACCGGGAGGCCCACCGCGCGGACCTGGCCGCATTCGTCGACCATGCGATGCGGCTGGACGACGCCGCGGTCATCCGCCTGCGCGCCCGATCCGCCGGACTGCTGACGGCCTGGGTGGCAACGGGTTTCGACGTGCTGGCCAGCCGGGTGGTGGTGGGCAGGCTGCGGCCGGGGGACGTGACCGTGGGCGCCGACGGGTTGGCGCGCGGGCTGTCCGCGATGGACGATTCGGGCCACGTCGACCCCGGCTTCGCCATGGACTCGGCGTGGCGATCCGCGTTGCCCCCGGAGTCCGGCTTCGTCCATCTCGACGACGTGCCCGCCCGGGTGATGCTGGACCTGGCGCAGCGCGGCGCGCGACTTGCCCAGGAACACAGCAGTTCTCACGGCCCGCCGGTCTCGCTGCTCGACCAGGAGGTCATTCGGGTCAGCGCGGCCGACGTCAGCGTGGGCCTGCCGATGCGCTGCGTGTTCGCATTGACCGCGATGGGCTTTCTGCCTCAGTTGCCGGATGCGATCGACAGCGACGAAGTCATCCGCGTCCGGATACTGCCGGCGTGGTTGCGCCTCGACGCCAAATTCGGCTCGGTGCACCGGCGTCGCGGTCATGCGGCGCTGGTGCTGCGCTAAGCCGCCTCAGATCACCCAGGCCGCGCCGTCGGCCGGCAACTTGCCGCGTTCCAGCGGCGCGCTGGCCAGGATGAGCTCGCCCGGTGGCAATGCGATCGGGCGCCGGCCGGCGTTGAGCGCGCACACCACGCCCCGGGCGCCGCGCCGGAAGGTCAGCGCATGGCGCGGCGCGCTCAGCCACTCGATGTCGTCGCCCTCGAATTCGGCTCGTGTACGGCGTAATTCGATCGCCTTCCGGAAGAACGACAACGTCGACCCGGGATCCGCGGTCTGCCTTTCGACGGTCAGCGCCGCCCAGTCCGCCGGCATCGGCAGCCAGGTGTCGGCGTTCGTCGAGAAGCCGAACGGAGGAGTGTCGCCCGACCACGGCATCGGGACCCGGCACTTGTCGCGGCCGCGCTCGGTATGTCCGGAGCGTTCCCATGTCGGGTCCTGCAGCACATCGTCGGGCAGCTCGACGTCGGGCAGGCCGAGTTCCTCACCGTTGTAGATGAACACCGCGCCCGGCAGGGCGAGCATCACCATCGCCATGGCCCGCGCCCGGCGCAGCCCGATCTCCCCGCCGCCGTAGCGGGTCACCTCGCGGCCCACGTCGTGGTTGGACAGCGTCCACGTCGGGACGGCATTCTCGAGAGCCGTTGCGGCCAGCGAGTTCTCGATCGCCTCGCGGATCTCGGCGGCGTCGAAGCCGACCTTCGCCAGCCGGAAATTGAAGCCGAGGTGCAGTTCGTCGGGCCGCAGATACTCCGCCCAGCGGACGTTGTCGGTGACCCAGACCTCACCCACGGTCACCGCCGCCGGATAGTCGTTGACGACCCTGCGGATGTCGCGGTGAATCTCGTGCACGCTCGGGTGGTTGAAGCGCGGGTCGTCGTCGCTGTGGTGCAACACCTTCGCGTCGACGGCCGGCGAGTCCGGCAGACCGGGCGGCTTGGCCATCCCGTGCGCCACGTCGATGCGAAACCCGTCCACGCCGCGTTCCAGCCAGAACCGCAGCGTCTTCTCGAAGTCGTCGAAGACATCCGGATGCTCCCAGTTCAGATCCGGCTGCTCGGCGTCGAAGAGGTGCAGATACCACTGGCCGGGCTTGCCGTCGGGCTCGACCACCCGCGTCCACGCCGGCCCGCCGAACACCGACCTCCAGTTGTTGGGCGGCAGCTCCCCGTCGGCGCCGCGGCCGTCGCGGAAGAAATAGCGTTCCCGCGCGTCGGCGCCGGGGCCCGCGGCCAGGGCCGCCCGGAACCACCCGTGGGCGGAACTGGTGTGATTGGGCACCACGTCCATGGTGATCCTCATGCCCCGCTGGTGGGCCGCGGCGATCAGCCGTTCGATCGCGGCCATCCCGCCGAACAGCGGGTCGATGTCGCGGGGATCGGCGACGTCGTAGCCGTGGTCGGCCATGGGCGAGACGGTGACCGGGTTGAGCCAGATGGCGTCGACACCGAGCCGCTGCAGGTGCCCCAGCCGGGCCGTCACCCCGTCCAGGTCGCCGACGCCGTCGCCGTCGCTGTCGGCGAACGACCGTGGATACACCTGATAGAAAACCGCGCTTGACCACCACGGCCTGGAGTCCATCGCGTTGGCCGACATCAAAACGGCGAGTTGACGAGCGAGTGGGCGGCCATTTCCAGATAGTCGAGCAACTCCCGGCGGTGCTCGTCGTCGAGGGTCTGCGAGTCGATGGATGCGACGGCCGTGTGCATGCACCGCAGCCAGGCGTCGCGCTCGATGGGGCTGATCCGGAACGGGACGTGACGCATCCGCAGCCGCGGATGCCCGCGCCGGTCGGAGTAGGTTCGCGGCCCGCCCCAGTACTGCTCGAGGAACATGCGCAACCGCTCCTCGGCGCCCTCGAGGTCGTCCAGCGGATACACCTCGCGCAGTATCTCGTCCTCGGGAACCTGTGCGTAAAAGCGCGACACGATCGCGTGGAACGTCTCGGCACCGCCGACAGCGTCGTAGAAGCTCACCTGATCCATCGCGTTCCATTGTGGTGCATCACCGGCCCGACAAGGCGCGGCGGGCTTCGACAGCCGCCCGGCAACGCCCGCCGTTCACCGGATCGACACGGCGTTCACCTGCAAGAGACGTGCGATTGGCGGCGAATCATGGTGGACTGTTCCGCGGAGGATCTATGGCGCAGCGCAAGAGACGCCGCAGCCACCGAAGTTCCGGTGCCGCGGCAGGGCTAACCGGGCCCGTAACAGCGCCATGCCTGCACAGCGTCGACACCCACGCGCCGACCCGCCACGAGAGCGCGTCGATCTGGAGCCGCCGGCGGGTGCTGCTGCTGAATTCCACCTACGAGCCGCTGACCGCGCTGCCGATGCGGCGGGCGATCGTCATGGTGATCTGCGGCAAGGCCGACGTGGTGCACGACGATCCGGCCGGGCCGGTCATCCACTCGGCGACCAGGTCGATCGTGGTGCCGTCAGTGATCCAGCTGCGCAAGTATGTGCGGGTGCCCTACCGCGCCCGCGTCCCGATGACCCGCGCCGCGCTCATGCACCGCGACCGGTTCTGCTGCGCCTATTGCGGCGCGAAGGCCGACACCGTCGACCATGTGGTGCCCCGCAGCCGCGGCGGTGACCACTCGTGGGAGAACTGCGTCGCGTGCTGCTCGACCTGCAACCACCGCAAGGGCGACAAGCTGCTCACCGAGCTGGGCTGGGCGCTGCGGCGCGCGCCGCTGCCCCCGACGGGACAGCACTGGCGACTGCTGTCCACCGTCAAGGAATTGGATCCCGCCTGGGCCCGATACCTCGGTGAAGGCGCCGCCTGAGGACGACTCGGGTCCTGAGTGCGTGTGTTCGCCGCGCGGTGGGATACGGTTTGCGTCGTGAGCGTTGTGCAGATCCACCTGTTGTTCGTCGGCATCCCGTTGTTGATCGTGGTCGTGCTTGCGGGACTGATCTGGTCGCACAAGGGGCCGCACCCGGCGACCTACAAGATGTCGGAGCCGTGGACCCATCCGCCCATCCTGTGGGCGGCCACCGACGAAGCCGTCGGCGGCGAGCACGGCGGGCACGGCACGTCGGAGTTCTCGGTCGGGGGTGGCGCCAGTGGCACGTGGTGAGGTAGCGACGGTCGAGCCCGCCGAGCTGCCCAAGGGCTCGGTGATCACCACCAGCGGACGCATCTCGGGGGTCACCGAGCCCGGGGACGTGTCGGTGCACTACCCCTTCCCGATCAAGGACCTCGTCGCCATCGACGACGCGCTGAAATACGCCTCGCGGTCATCCATGGCGCGGTTCGCCATCTACCTCGGCGACCTGGGCAGCGACACCGCCGCGCGGGCCCGCGAAATCCTGGCCCGGGTGCCCACGCCCAACAACGCGGTGTTGCTCGCGGTCTCGCCGAACCAGTCCGCCATCGAGGTCGTCTACGGCGCGCAGGTGCGCGGGCGCGGCGCCGAGTCGGCCGCGCCGCTGGGGGTTGCCGCCGCCGCCTCGGCGTTCCAGCAGGGCGACCTGGTCGACGGGCTGGTCAGCGCGATCCGCGTGCTCAGCTCCGGGATCTCGCCGGCCTAGCCCCGCGAGCGTCCCCAAAATGCCGTGTAACACGGCGTGTCGGCGTACAAATGAGCGCGCTCGCGCCTCGATCGGGGGGCGTCAATCAGGAACTGTCGAAGCGGCGGGCCCTCAGCGACCGCTTCACCCCCGCCTGGCCCTCCAGCACCAGCCGGCGCAACGCGGGCGGCACCTCGGACTCCGGGGCCTGCAGGAACCGGTCGGCGGCCGCGACGCCGTCGTCGCTGATGTCCCAACCCGGGTACAGCCCGACCACCACGGTCTGGGCGACCTCGCTGGACCGTCGCGCCCAGACGCCGGGGATGGCCTCGAAGTAGCGCTCGGTGAACGGCTTGAGCAGCTCCTGCTGCCCCGGCGACGCGAAGCCCGCGATTATCGATCGGGCGGTGACGTTGGGCAGGGTGTCGTCCTCGACCACCGTGGTGAACGCCTCCTCCTTGACGGGCAGCTGCGGCCGGGCCGCGGCTGCCTGCGCGCCGTGGCGCTTGCCGGCCGCGGTCGGGTCGCGCTGCACCTCGGCGTCGATGAACGGCGTCGCCGGGCCGTCGGCGTCGACCGCGCCGGCGGTGGCCAGCGCGGTCACGATGCGCCAGCGCAGGTCGGTGTCGATCTGCAGGCCGGCCAACCCCAATTCGGCGGGTTCCCGGTCGAGCAGGCCGGCCAGCACCTCGACGTGCCGGGGCGACAGCACCGACGCGCACAGCGCGTTGAGGAACGCGAGCTGCCGATCCGATCCGGGCTCCGCGCCGCGGGCCAACTCCAGCAGCCGGTCCGCGAACTGCGGCCAGCCATGCTCGCGGGCCCAGGCCGGCTCGGCGTAGGAGCCCAGCGCCGTCTGGGCCTGCATCAGCAGCCGCTGCAACACAGCGACCTCGGTTTCGGCGTGCACGCCGCGCGACACCAGCGCCACGAAGTCACGGGCCCTCAGCTCGGCCTCGCGGGTCATCTCCCAGGCCGCCGACCACACCAGCGTGCGCGGCAGCGCCTCGGTGATGTCGGCGATCCGGTCCAGCGCCGTCCGCAGCGACTGCGCGTCCAGCCGCACCGAGCAGTAGGTCAGGTCGTCGTCGTTGACCAGAACCAACTTGCCGCGCGAAACACCAACCAGCGCAGGGACTTCCGTCTCCGGGCCCTCGACGTCGAGTTCCTCGCGGTGCACCCGCACCAGCTTGCCGGCGCCATCGTCGACCGAGTCGTCGTAGATACCGATCGCCAGCCGGTGCACCCGCGTCTCGCCCGCACCGGGCGCGGCGCCGCCCTGGCGCACCACGAACCGGGTGAACCTGCCGTCGGGGCCGTCGTCGTCGACGTCGAAATCCGCCGAAAGCGTGTTGAGCCCGGTGGTTTTCAGCCACTGCCGGCCCCAGTCCGACAGGTCGCGGCCGGACGCCTTCTCCAGCGCGGCCAGCAGGTCGTCGAACGTGGCGTTGCCGTATGCGTGGGCGCGGAAGTAGTCGCGCAGGCCGGCCAGGAACTGCTCCAGCCCGACGTAGGCAACCAGCTGCTTCAGCACCGAAGCGCCCTTGGCGTAGGTGATTCCGTCGAAGTTCACCTCGACGGCGGCCAGGTCGGGGATGTCCGCGGCGATCGGGTGCGTCGACGGCAGCTGGTCTTGGCGGTAAGCCCAGGACTTCTCGACGGTGGCGAACGTCGTCCAGGCCTCGGTGAATTCGGTTGCCTCGCTTTGGCAGAGCACCGACGCGAACGTCGCGAACGACTCGTTCAGCCACAGGTCGTCCCACCACCTCATGGTGACCAGGTCGCCGAACCACATGTGCGCCATCTCGTGCAGCACCGTCTCGGCGCGCCGCTCGTAGGACGCGCGGGTGACCTTGCTGCGAAAGACGTAGTCCTCCAGGAACGTCACCGCGCCGGCGTTTTCCATTGCGCCGGCGTTGAATTCGGGCACGAACAACTGGTCGTACTTGCCGAACGCGTACGGCAGCCCGAAGTTTCGGTGGTAGAAGCCGAAGCCCTGTTTGGTCTGGGTGAACAGCTGCTCGGCGTCCATGTACTGCGCCAGCGAGGCCCGGCAGTAGATGCCCAGCGGGATATCGCCGTGTTCGTCGGTGTAGGTGTCTTTCCACTCGGCGTACGGCCCGGCGATCAACGCCACCAGATACGTGCTCATCCGCGGGGTGGTGGCGAAGGTGTGCACCCCGTGCTTGTCGAAGTCTTGCACCGACACGGTCGCGCCGTTGGAGATCACCCTCCAGTGCCTGGGCGCCCTCACCTGGATGGCGAACGTCGCCTTGAGGTCGGGCTGGTCGAAGCAGGCGAACATGCGCTTGGCGTCGGCGGTTTCGAATTGCGAATACAGGTATGTCTCGTCGTCCACGGGGTCGACGAAGCGGTGCAGCCCCTCGCCGGTGTTGGAGTAGCGGCAGTGCGCGTCGACGACCACGACGTTGCGGTCGGCCAGCCCGGCCAGCGGGATGCCGGTCGATTCGTCGTAGCTCGAGACGTCGAGCTCGCGGCCGTTGAGGGTGGCGCTGTGGATGGCGTCGGCGGCGATGTCGATGAACGTGTCGGCGCCGGCCAGCGCGTCGAACACCACGGTGGTGGTGGACCGGAACGTGCGGTCGCCGTCGGTGAGATCGAGGTTGATCCGGTAGCTGTCGACGGTGATCAGGGCGGCGCGTTCGACGGCCTGGTCCCTGGTGAGGTTAGGAAGGGCCACGCGTCCAACTTAGAGCGTGCGGGACCGGCGCCGCAGGGCGGGAACAGGCGTGCGCCGTCTACGGTTGTGCTCAACGGTGCCGTTGACGAGAGGACTGGCAATGCCCGAGAAAGCCCCCGTGAAAAACCAAGCCGATTTCTGGTTCGACCCACTGTGTCCGTGGTGCTGGATCACGTCGCGCTGGATCCTCGAGGTGGAGAAGGTCCGCGACATCGAGGTGAACTTCCACGTCATGAGCCTGGCGATACTCAACGAAAACCGCGAAGGCCTGCCGGACAAATATCGCGAGTTGATGAAGCATGCGTGGGGGCCGGTGCGGGTGGCGATCGCCGCCGAGCAGGCCCACGGGGCGGGCGTTTTGGACCCGCTGTACACCGCGATGGGCACCCGGATTCACAACGAGGACAACAAGGACCTCGAGGAGGTCATCAGGTTGTCGCTCGCCGACGCCGGGCTGCCCGCGGAGCTGGCCAAGGCCGCGGACAGCGACGCCTACGACGACGCGCTGCGCAAGAGCCATCACGCCGGGATGGACGCCGTCGGTGACGATGTCGGCACGCCGACCATCCACGTCAACGGGGTGGCATTCTTCGGTCCGGTCCTGTCGAAGATCCCGCGCGGCGAGGAGGCCGGCAAGCTCTGGGACGCGTCGGTGACCTTCGCCTCCTACCCACACTTCTTCGAGCTCAAGCGGACCCGCACCGAGAAGCCGGAATTCGACTAGCCTCGGCGGCCCGCGGCTGTGTAAGGATTGCGGGCATGCGCGTCTACCTCGGCTCTGACCACGCGGGATACGAGCTCAAGCAGCAGATCGTCGAGCACCTCGAGAAGACCGGGCACGAGCCGATCGACTGCGGCGCCTTCGGTTACGACCCCGACGACGACTACCCGGCGTTCTGCATCGCCGCCGCGACGCGCACGGTGGCCGACCCGGACAGCCTGGGCATCGTGCTGGGCGGCTCGGGCAACGGCGAGCAGATCGCGGCCAACAAGGTCCCCGGGGCCCGCTGCGCGCTGGCGTGGAGCGTCGAGACCGCGACGCTGGCGCGGGAACACAACGACGCGCAGCTGATCGGCATCGGCGGCCGCATGCACACCGTCGACGAGGCGTTGTCCATCGTGGACGCCTTCCTCACCGCGCGGTGGTCGAAAGCCGAACGCCACCAACGGCGTATCGACATCCTCGCCGAGTACGAACGCACGCATCAGGCGCCGCCGGTGCCCGGCGCCCAGGCCTAGGGCGTCCCGTGCCCGAGGGGCATACCCTGCACCGGCTGGCCCGGCTGCATCAGCGCCGATTCCGCGACGCGCCGGTGGCGGTGTCCAGCCCGCAGGGCCGGTTCGCCGATTCGGCCGCGGTGGACGGCCGGGTGCTGCGCCGCGCCAGCGCGTGGGGCAAGCACCTGTTTCACCACTACGCCGGCGGCCCCATCGTGCACGTGCATCTCGGCCTCTACGGCACCTTCACCGAATGGGAACGCCCTGGCGACGGCACGCTTCCGGAAGCGGTGGGGCAGGTGCGGATGCGGATGGTCGGCGCCGGCTACGGCACCGACCTGCGCGGCCCGACGGTGTGCGAGGTCATCGACGAGGCACAGGTCTCCGACGTGCTGGCCAGGCTCGGGCCCGACCCGCTGCGCGCCGACGCCGACCCGGCCTGGGCATGGGCCCGGATTACCAAGTCGCGCAGGCCGATTGGCGCGCTGCTAATGGACCAGACGGTGATCGCCGGCGTCGGGAACGTGTACCGCAGCGAGTTGCTGTTCCGGCACGGCATCGACCCGTTCCGGCCCGGCCAGAAGATCGGCGACGCCGAGTTCGACGCGGCGTGGACCGATCTGGTGGCACTGATGAGGGTGGGCCTGCGCCGCGGCAAGATCATCGTGGTGCGACCCGAACACGATCACGGTCCGCCGTCGTACGGGCCCGGGCGGCCGCGGACGTACGTGTACCGGCGCGCCGGCGAGGCGTGCCGGGTGTGCGGGGACCCGGTCCGCACCGCAGTCCTGGAGGGCCGAAACGTGTTCTGGTGCCCCACCTGTCAGACGTGAACTCCCAGCGCGGCGTAGACCTCGTCGATGAGGGCGACGCTGCGCGGGTCGGCATTGGCCTGGGTCATGTCGTAGTAATCCATCACGTAGGCGTAACCGATCCGGTGTTCCAGGTCGACGAATCCGAACGCGCCGCCCGAGCCGCCGTGGCCGAAGATGCGCGGGTTTGGTCCGACGACGCGGCGCTGGTTGAGCATGTAGCCCAGACCCCAGCCGTGGTCTGCGACCCGGGAACCCAGCACCAGGTCCCGCTCGAAGCCACCCTGCGATGTGCGGATCAGGTCCATGTGGCGGCGGCTGAGCAGCCGCTCCTGCGCGAGCGCGTTGTAGAAGCCCGCCAGTCCCAGCGCCGACACGTGCGCGTTGCTGGCGGGGAGCTCGATCTCCCGCCACAACCGCATGTCGTTGGCGCGCAGCGCCTCATCCGGCACGAACCCCAAGCCCAGTGCGACGGCGACGCCCGCCTTCGGATGGTCGGCCAGCGAAACGGGGGAGCCGGCGGGAGCCTGGGCGTCGATCAGCGTTTTGTGGAACTGGAACTGGTTCACCATCTCGGCGCAGCGGCGGTGCTCGCTGACGGGCAGGCCGATGTGCACGTCGATACCCAGCGGCTCGGCGATTTCGGTGCGCAGGTACTGGCCGATCGTGCGGCCGGTGGCACGGCGGACCACCTCGCCGAGGATGAATCCGAAGGTGACCGCGTGGTAGCCCTGGGCGGTGCCCGGCTCCCACCACGGTTCCGCGGCGGCCAGCCGCTCGCAGACCAGATCCCAGTCGGCGACTTGTTGCCAGGTCAGCCGGGCACGCGGGCCGATCACCCCCGACCGGTGACTCATCACCATCGCGATGGTGATGGCCTCTTTGCCCGCCTGCCCGAACTCGGGCCAGTAGCGGGCCACCGGCGCATACAGGTCGAGCTCACCGCGCTCGACGAGCTGGTGCACGCACGTGCTCGTCAGCCCCTTGGTGGCGGAGAGCAGGGCGGCCAGCGTGTCCCGCCGCCATGGCCGAGAGCGGGCGGCGTCGGCCCAACCGCCCCACAGGTCGACGACGAGATCTCCGTCCACGTAGACCGCGACCGCGGCGCCGACCTCGTCGCGCACCGCAAAGTTCTGTGCGAACGCCTCGCGAACCCGCTCGAATCGCGCCGCACACGAGCCCTGAATGTCGACGTCGACGACGGTGCTTCCTGGCCGATTCGTTGTCATCCTCAGCCTCGCGGGCCTCTTATAAGCGGTGCAGAGCGCAAATGTACGTCGCGGCGCACAGCAAATCCAGAGGACGCCGTCCCCGGGCGACGGGCCGGCCCCGGCGTCAGCCCGACGTCACTCCCAGCGCGGCGTAGACCTCGTTGCTGAGCGCCAGGCTGCGGGGGTCCGCGTTGGACTTGGTGGCGTCGAAGCGGTTCGCCACATACGCGTAGCCGATGCGGTGTTCCAGGTCGACGAACCCGAATGAGCCGCCCAGCCCGCCATGGCCGAAGATCCGCCGGTTGGGCCCGTTGATGCCGCGCCGGTTGAGCATGTAGCCCAGGCCCCACCCGTGATCGGCGACCCGGGGCCCGAGCACCAGGTCGGTCTCGTCGCCGCCCTGGCACACGCGGACCTTGTCCATGTGCTCCCGGCTGAGCAGCTTCTCCTGGGCCAGCGCGTTGTAGAACGTCGCCAATCCCAGCGCCGACACCTGACCGTTGGTGCCGGGAAACTCGAGCTCTCGCCACAACTGCAGGTCGTTGGAGCCGAGTTCGTCGTCGGGCGCGAATCCCATCGAGACCGACAACCCCGCCTTGGGGTGTTCGGCCAGGCTGGTCGGGTAGCCGGGGGCCTGCACGTCGGCCAACAGATCCCGCGCATGCGGCTTGTTGACCCGTTCGGCACACCGGCGCTGTTCGGCGGGGGACAAGCCGATGTGCACGTCGGCGCCGATGGGTTCGGCGATCTCGGTGCGCAGGTATTGACCGATCGTGCGACCGGTGACCCGGCGGAATACCTCGCCGAGGATGAAACCGAAGGTGGTCATGTGGTAGCCCTGGGCGGTGCCCGGCTCCCACCAGGGTTCGGCGGCGGCCAGCTGCTCACAGACGAAGTCCCAGTGGGCGACCTTGTCCCAACTCATCCGGGTGCGCGGCCCGATCACGCCGGATCGGTGGCCCATCACCATGGCCAGCGTGATGTCTTGCTTGCCGGACTGCGCGAACTCGGGCCAGTAGCGCGCCACCGGCGCGTGCAGGTCCAACTCGCCGCGGTCCGCGAGCTGATGGACGCAGGTGGCCGACAGGCCCTTGGTGCCGGACAGCACCGTGGTGAGGGTGTCCTCCCGCCACGGGCGGGCGCCGGCCGCGTCGGCCGAGCCGCCCCACAGGTTGACGACGAGCTCGCCGTCGACCCACACGGCGACTGCCGCGCCGACCTCGTGTCGCTGCGCGAAGTTGCGCGCGAACGCGTCGCGCACCCCGTCGAAGCCCTCGACGCATGAGCCGTGTATGTCGACGTCGCTCATGGCGCCTTTCTGTCGAGCAGCCGCCCAGCAGAGCGGGCGACGGGAATCGAACCCGCGTCGCTAGTTTGGAAGACTAGGGCTCTACCATTGAGCTACGCCCGCATTCATTAGTCGAGCGAAACTGTATCTGGCGAAGAACATCAAATCTAATCGAAGCGGGTCCGTTATCGCTCCGTGAGGTCGTGAGGTCGCCGCGACGCCGTCGCCGCCGGGCCGTAGCATCGTCGAGGTCAGCGCGGGGTGTAGCGCAGCTTGGTAGCGCATCCGCTTTGGGAGCGGAAGGCCGCAGGTTCAAATCCTGTCACCCCGACCGGACCGCCAGTAACGACCACCGAGGAGCACACCCCGTGAAGAGCAGCGTCGAGCAGTTGAGCCCCACCCGGGTGCGCATCAATGTGGAGGTGCCGTTCACCGAGCTCGAGCCCGATTTCCAGCGGGCGTACAAGGAGCTGGCCAAGCAGGTGCGGCTACCCGGATTCCGGCCCGGCAAGGCGCCGGCGAAGTTGCTGGAGGCCCGGTTCGGCCGGGAGGCGATGCTCGACCAGGTCGTCAGCGAGGCCCTGCCCGCCCGGTACGGGCAGGCGGTCGCGGAGTCCGAGGTCCATCCGCTCGGCCAGCCCGACATCGAGGTGACCAAGAAGGAGTACGGCCAGGAGCTGGCGTTCACCGCCGAGGTCGACGTCCGTCCCCAACTCAGCCTGCCGGACCTGAGCGCGCTGCGGATCTCGGTGGACCCGATCGAGGTCAGCGACGACGACGTCGACGCCGAGCTGCAGTCGCTGCGCGCCCGGTTCGGCACCCTGACCGGGGTGGACAGGCCGGTGGCCGACGGCGACTTCGTTTCGATCGACCTGTCGGCGACCGTCGACGGCGAGGAGGTGCCGGGCGCCTCCGCGCAGGGACTCTCGCACGAGGTCGGCTCCGGCCGGCTCATCGAGGGGCTGGACGAGGCGCTCATCGGCATGTCCGTCGACGAGTCCAAGGAGTTCACCGCGAAGCTGGCGAGCGGCGAGCACGCCGGGCAGGACGCACAGGTCACCGTCACCGTCAGGTCGGTCAAGGAACGCGAGCTGCCCGAGCCCGACGACGAATTCGCCCAATTGGCAAGCGAATTCGACACCATCGAGGAGCTGCGGTCCAACCTGCGCGAGCAGGTGAGCCGGCTCAAGCGGGCCCAGCAGGCGGATCAGATCCGCGAGGCCACGCTGGACGCGCTGCTCGAGCAGGTCGACGTGCCGCTGCCGGAGGCCGTCGTGCAGGCGCAGTTCGACAACGCCATGCACGGCGCGTTGCACGGCCTCGACCACGACCAGGCCAAGTTGGACGAGGTGCTCGCCACCCAGGGCAAGTCGCGCGAGGAGTTCGAGGCCGAGACGCGCGATGCCACGGAGACGGACCTGCGCCGCCAGCTGCTGCTGGACGCGCTGGCCGACCAGCTGGAGGTCCAGGTCGGGCAGGACGACCTGACCGAACGACTGGTGATGACCTCTCGGCAATACGGAATCGAGCCGCAGCAGCTGTTCGCCTATCTGCAGGAGAACAACCAGCTGCCGGCCATGTTCGCCGACGTGCGCCGCGGGCTGGCCATCGCCGCGGTGGTCGAGGCGGCGACGGTCACCGACACCGACGGCAACACGATCGACACCAGCGAGTTCTTCGGCAAGCGCGCCCCGGTCGCCGAGGCGGGCGAGGAGGCCGACGAGGCGTCCGAGCCGTCCGGCGGCGCCGCGGAATGACGCTGTGAGCGAACGCGCCCGTTTATCGGGTGCGTGGCCGCCAAACCGTGGGCTCGGTTGGATAGTGTCGGTGCATACGGATTTTCGAGAGAAGCAGGTGCCACCTAAATGAGAGATGCGACTGACATGCGTACGAACTCGCAGGGTCTCAACCTCACGGACTCGGTCTATGAGCGCTTGCTCTCCGAGCGGATCATCTTCCTGGGCTCGGAGGTGAACGACGACGTCGCCAACCGGCTGTGCGCGCAGATTCTGCTGCTCGCCGCCGAGGACCCCGCCAAGGACATCTCGCTGTACATCAATTCGCCCGGCGGTTCGATCAGCGCCGGGATGGCGATCTACGACACCATGGTCCTGGCGCCCTGTGATATCGCCACCTACGCGATGGGCATGGCCGCCTCGATGGGTCAGTTCCTGCTCGCCGCGGGCACCAAGGGCAAGCGCTACGCATTGCCGCACGCTCGCATCCTGATGCACCAGCCGCTGGGCGGGGTGACCGGAAGCGCGGCCGACATCGCCATCCAGGCCGAGCAGTTCACGCTGATCAAGCAGGAGATGTTCCGGCTCATCGCCGAGTTCACCGGTCAGCCGGTCGAGCGGATCGTGACCGACTCCGACCGCGACCGCTGGTTCACCGCCGCCGAAGCCCTGGAATACGGCTTCGTCGACCACATCATCACCCGCGCCGCACACCTCACCAACGGAGAAGCCCAATGAACCCCGAAACCCAACCCCAGGCGCGCTACATCCTGCCGTCGTTCATCGAGCACTCCAGCTTCGGCGTCAAGGAATCCAACCCCTACAACAAGCTGTTCGAGGAGCGCATCATCTTCCTCGGCGTCCAGGTCGACGACGCCTCGGCCAACGACATCATGGCGCAGCTGCTGGTGCTGGAGTCGTTGGATCCCGATCGCGACATCACCATGTACATCAACTCCCCGGGCGGCGGGTTCACCTCGTTGATGGCGATCTACGACACCATGCAGTACGTGCGGGCCGACATCCAGACCGTGTGCCTGGGTCAGGCCGCCTCGGCGGCGGCGGTGCTGCTGGCGGCGGGGACGCCGGGCAAGCGGATGGCGCTGCCCAACGCGCGGGTGCTGATCCATCAGCCGTCCCTTCAGGGTGTCATCCAGGGCCAGTTCTCCGACCTGGAGATCCAGGCCGCCGAGATCGAGCGGATGCGCACGCTGATGGAGACCACGCTGGCCCGCCACACCGGAAAGGACGCCTCGGTGATCCGCAAGGACACCGACCGGGACAAGATCCTGACCGCCGAAGACGCCAAGGACTACGGGATCATCGACACCGTCTTGGAATACCGGAAGCTGTCCGCGCAGACCGCCTGACGCCCGGCCTATCGCCGAGCGTGAAACTGTTGCGAATTCGCGGCCGAGTTTTCGCAACAGCTTCACATTGGGCGTAGAGCCGATGCGACGTCGGCGATCGCCGCCGGCCCCACCCGGCAGCACCCGCCGACGATGCGGGCGCCGGCCGCCACCCACTCCAAGGCGCGCCGCGCGGAAAACGTGCGCGGCCCCGCCCACGTGTTGCCGTCCCACCGCTCGCCGCTGTTCGGGTAGACGATGATCGGCTTGCCGACGTTGGCGATCCCGATGGCGGTCAGCACGTCGTCGGGCGCACAGCAATTGACGCCGACGGCGACGATCTCGTCGACGCCGGCGGCCACCGCGAACGCGTCGGCCAGCGGCTGCCCGGCGCGGGTCCGAGTTCCGTCGATGGTGTAGCTGAGCCAGGCCGGCACCCCGAGCGTGCGCACCAGGTCGACCAGAGCCTCCGCCTCGTCGACGTCGGGCACCGTTTCCAGCGCGAGCACGTCCGCGCCCGCGTCGGCCAGGACCTCCAGCCGCGGACGATGCCAGCGCCTCAGGGCCGCGACGGACAGGCCGTAGCGGCCGCGGTATTCGGACCCGTCGGCCAGCGCCGCGCCGTAGGGGCCGACCGACGCGGCTACCCACAAGTCCCCGCCGCCGGCGGCGTCCCGCGCGGCCTTGGCGAGCTCGACGCTGCGGCCCAGCAGCGCGGCGGCCTCGTCCCGGGCGATCCCGCGGGCCGCGAAGCCTTCGAACGACGCCTGGTAGCTGGCGGTCGTCGCGATCGCGGCGCCAGCGCGAAAGTACGCGGCGTGCACCGCGACGATCTGCTGCGGGTCATCGGCCAGCAGCCGCGCCGACCACAGCGGGTCGGACAGGTCGTGACCGCGCGCTTCGAGCTCGGTGGCCAGGCCGCCATCGGCGATCAACACGGATTCGCCGGGCCCCCCGAATTGGACAGCCAAACCCACACCGCCACTGTAGGGTGGGTTGCCTGGTGGCCCGCCAATAGCCATCGGGTTCGGGGGCGTACGAGCCTCGGTCGGGTAACGACCGCGACACGCCAAGGACACGCTGTGCGCGTCTTTGACGAGTGACTGGCGCCGTCGGGCTATATGTTTCATTCAGACGGACACAGATGAATACCACCGACGCGATTCGGCGCTAACGGTCGCGTGGGGCCCGAGCAAGCGGGTAGCGTCGGGGATTACATGCGGCACAGCACGACGGACGGCGAACAGGAAGTAGGCACTCAAGCACCATGGCGCGCATCGGAGACGGCGGTGACTTGCTGAAGTGCTCGTTCTGCGGGAAGAGCCAAAAGCAGGTCAAGAAACTCATTGCTGGCCCCGGTGTGTACATCTGCGACGAGTGCATCGACCTGTGTAACGAGATCATCGAAGAGGAACTCGCCGACGCCGACGACGTCAAGCTCGACGAACTGCCCAAGCCCGCCGAGATCCGGGAGTTCCTGGAGGGATACGTCATCGGGCAGGACACCGCCAAGCGAACGCTGGCGGTCGCCGTTTACAACCACTACAAGCGGATCCAGGCGGGCGAGAAGGGTCGCGACTCCCGGTACGAGCCGGTCGAGCTGACCAAGTCCAACATCCTGATGCTCGGGCCCACCGGCTGCGGCAAGACCTACCTGGCCCAGACGCTCGCCAAGATGCTCAACGTGCCGTTCGCCATCGCCGACGCCACCGCGCTGACCGAGGCCGGATATGTCGGTGAGGACGTCGAGAACATTCTGCTCAAGCTGATCCAGGCCGCCGACTACGACGTCAAGCGGGCCGAGACCGGCATCATCTACATCGACGAGGTCGACAAGATCGCGCGCAAGAGCGAGAACCCGTCGATCACCCGCGACGTGTCCGGCGAGGGCGTGCAGCAGGCCCTGCTGAAAATCCTCGAGGGCACCCAGGCGTCGGTTCCCCCGCAGGGCGGGCGCAAGCACCCGCACCAGGAGTTCATCCAGATCGACACCACCAACGTGCTTTTCATCGTCGCGGGGGCGTTCGCCGGCCTGGAGAAGATCATCTACGAGCGGGTCGGCAAGCGTGGGCTGGGCTTCGGCGCGGAGGTCCGCTCCAAGGCCGAGATCGACACCACCGACCACTTCGCCGACGTGATGCCCGAGGACCTGATCAAGTTCGGCTTGATCCCCGAGTTCATCGGGCGCCTCCCGGTGGTCGCGTCGGTGACCAACCTGGACATGGAGTCGTTGGTGAAGATCCTGTCCGAACCGAAGAACGCTTTGGTGAAGCAGTACACCCGGCTCTTCGAGATGGACGGCGTCGAGCTGGAGTTCACCGACGACGCGCTGGAGGCCATCGCCGATCAGGCGATCCACCGCGGCACCGGCGCCCGCGGGCTGCGCGCGATCATGGAGGAAGTCCTGCTGCCGGTGATGTACGACATCCCGAGCCGCGACGACGTCGCCAAGGTCGTGGTGACCAAGGAGACGGTGCAGGACAACGTGCTGCCGACGATCGTGCCGCGCAAGCCGTCCCGCACCGAGCGCCGCGACAAGAGCGCGTAGGCCGCTCAGCGCCGCGCCGACCGAAGTGACCAACACCACAGTTTGACGCCTACTCGTCGGTAGCACGCCGCTGACTTCGGCATTGCTGGTAAACACGCAGCGTGCGAGGGATATGAGACGCCCATGCTCGCCTAAAAGCAGTGCCATACTCGGTACTAGCAGTGACACACAAGCGCGAGGGCGCGGGAGTCACTCCAACGGCGCGTAACCTAAAGCTTCAGTGGAGTGCCTATCCGGTTGAGAAATGGAAGGCGGAGACGTGGATCCGAACGGCAGTGGGGCCGGGTCAGATTCTCATAGCGAGGCCCCTCGCAACGGGTCCGACCGTCAGCGGCTGGAACAAGTTGTCATCCGCTTCGCCGGGGACTCCGGCGACGGCATGCAGCTGACCGGCGACCGGTTCACCTCGGAGGCAGCGCTTTTCGGCAACGACCTGGCGACTCAACCGAACTACCCCGCCGAGATCCGGGCCCCCGCGGGCACGCTGCCCGGCGTCTCGTCGTTCCAGATTCAGATCGCCGATTACGACATCCTGACCGCCGGCGACCGGCCCGACGTGCTCGTCGCCATGAATCCCGCCGCGCTGAAGGCCAACCTCGGCGACCTGCCGCGCGGCGGCATGGTGATCGCGAACTCCGACGAATTCACCAAGCGCAACCTGACGAAGGTCGGCTACGTCACCAACCCGTTGGAGTCCGACGAGCTCGAGGAGTACGTCGTGCACTCGGTGGCGATGACCACGCTGACGCTCGGCGCGGTCGAGGCCATCGGGGCGTCGAAGAAGGACGGCCAGCGCGCGAAAAACATGTTCGCGCTTGGCCTTTTGTCGTGGATGTACGGGCGGCCGATCGAAGCCAGCGAGAAGTTCATCCGGGAGAAGTTCGCCCGCAAGCCCGACATCGCGGAGGCCAACGTGCTCGCGCTGAAGGCGGGCTGGAACTACGGCGAAACGACCGAGGCCTTCGGCACCACCTACGAGGTCTCCCGCGCCACATTGCCCGCCGGTGAATACCGGCAGATCTCGGGCAACACCGCGCTCGCCTACGGCATCGTGGCAGCGGGTCAGCTCGCCAACATTCCCGTCGTGCTCGGCAGCTACCCGATCACGCCGGCCTCGGACATCCTGCACGAGCTGTCCAAGCACAAGAACTTCAACGTGATCACCTTCCAGGCCGAGGACGAGATCGGCGGCATCTGCGCGGCGATCGGCGCTTCCTACGGCGGCGCCCTGGGCGTCACCAGCACGTCCGGGCCGGGCATCTCGCTGAAGTCCGAGGCGCTGGGCCTGGGCGTGATGACCGAGTTGCCGTTGCTGGTCATCGACGTGCAGCGGGGCGGACCGTCGACCGGCCTGCCCACCAAGACCGAGCAGGCCGACCTGCTGCAGGCGTTGTACGGCCGCAACGGGGAGTCGCCGGTGGCGGTGCTGGCGCCGCGGTCGCCGTCCGACTGTTTCGAGACCGCCCTCGAGGCGGTGCGCATCGCCGTGTCGTATCACACCCCGGTGATCCTGCTGTCCGACGGCTCGATCGCCAACGGCTCTGAGCCATGGCAGATTCCGGATGTCGGCTCGCTGGAGCCGATCAAGCACGTCTTCGCCAAACCCGACGAGCCGTTCCAGCCCTACAACCGCGACCCGGAGACGCTGGCGCGTCAGTTCGCCGTGCCCGGCACTCCCGGCCTGGAGCACCGCATCGGTGGTCTGGAAGCCGCCAACGGCAGCGGCAACATCTCCTACGAGCCGATCAATCACGACCTCATGGTCCGGTTGCGCCAGGCCAAGATCGACGGCATCTCGGTTCCCGATCTGGAGGTCGACGACCCGACCGGAGACGCCGAGCTGTTGCTGATCGGCTGGGGCAGCTCCTACGGCCCGATCGGCGAGGCCTGCCGCCGGGCGCGGCGCAAGGGCATCAAGGTCGCGCACGCGCACCTGCGCTACCTCAGCCCCTTCCCGCCCAACCTGGGCGAGGTGCTGCGGCGCTACCCGAAGGTGGTGTGCCCGGAGATGAACCTGGGTCAGCTGGCGCTGATCCTGCGCGGCAAGTATCTGGTCGACGTGCAATCCGTCTCCAAGGTCCAGGGTGTCGCGTTCCTGGCCGACGAGATCGGGCGCGTGATCCGCGCCGCGCTGGGCGGAACATTGGCCGAAATCGAGCACGACAAGACGATGGTCGCCAGAATGGCGGCAGCGACAGTAGGAGCGGGAGCGGAAGAATGACCGACCTGATCGGTGGCGATCTGGCGGGCGCGGACCTTGGTTTGACCCCGAGGTTGACCAAGAACGACGGTGTGCCCACGACGGATGAGCCGCAGAAGGGCAAGGATTTCACCAGTGACCAGGAGGTCCGCTGGTGCCCGGGCTGTGGTGACTACGTCATCCTCAACACCATCCGCAACTTCCTGCCCGAGCTGGGGCTGCGCCGGGAGAACATCGTCTTCGTCAGCGGTATCGGCTGCTCCAGCCGGTTCCCGTACTACCTGGAGACCTACGGGTTCCACTCGATCCACGGCCGCGCGCCGGCGATCGCGACCGGGCTGGCGCTGGCCCGCGAGGATCTGTCGGTGTGGGTGGTCACGGGTGACGGCGACGCCCTGTCGATCGGTGGCAACCACCTGATCCACGCGCTGCGTCGCAACGTCAACATCACGATCCTGCTGTTCAACAACCGGATCTACGGCCTGACGAAGGGGCAGTACTCGCCGACGTCGGAGGTCGGCAAGATCACCAAGTCGACGCCGATGGGATCGCTGGATCACCCGTTCAACCCGGTGTCGCTGGCGCTGGGGGCCGAGGCGACGTTCGTCGGTCGCGCGCTTGACTCCGACCGCAACGGGCTGACGGAGGTCTTACGCGGGGCCGCCGCCCATCGTGGCGCGGCTCTGGTCGAAATCCTGCAGGACTGCCCGATCTTCAACGACGGCTCGTTCGACGCGCTGCGCAAGGAGGGCGCCGAGGAGCGGCTGATCAACGTCCGCCACGGCGATCCAATTGTCTTCGGCGCCAACGGCGAATACTGCGTGGTGAAGTCCGGCTTCGGCCTCGAGGTCGCCAAGACCGCCGACGTGGCGGTCGAGGAGATCGTCGTGCACGACGCGCAGGCCGACGACTCGGCCTACGCGTACGCGCTGTCGCGGTTGTCGGACCAGAACCTCGAGCACACGGTGCTCGGTATCTTCCGGAACATCAACCGGCCCACCTACGACGACGCGGCCCGGGCCCAGGTGCGTGCCGCCCAGTCGTCGAGGCCGTTCGACTCCGCCGCATTGCAGTCGTTGTTGCGCGGGCGCGACACCTGGACCGTCGAGTAAGGGGTGGCTGCGCTGGTGCCCGACGCAGTATCACTGGCCGGGGTAGTACTCGCTGGAGGCGAGTCGCGGCGGATGGGCCGCGATAAGGCCACCCTTCCGTTCCCGGGGCCTTCCGGCGCCGGCGAGACCATGGTGGAGCACGTGGTCGGGGTTCTCGGCCGACGCTGCGAGCCGGTCCTGGTGATGGCCGCGCAGGGGCAGCCGCTGCCCGCGTTGCAGGCCCGCATCATCCGCGACGAGCTGGGCGGACAGGGGCCGTTGCCGGCGACCGCGCGCGGGCTGCGCGCCGCCGCGGAGGCCGGCGCCCGGCTGGCCTTCGTCTGCGCCGTGGACATGCCGCTGCTGGCCGTCGAATTGATCGACGACCTCGCTCGCCGGGCCGTCGAGACCAACGCCGAAGTGGTGTTGCCGTGGGACGGCCGGGACCACTATCTGGCCGCGGTGTACCGGACCGAGCTGGCCGACCGGGCCGAAGCCCTGGTGGCCGCCGGGGAGCGCAAAATGCGTGCCCTGGTTGACGTTTCGGACTCGCAGCGAATCGTGATGTCGGATTCGCGTCCGTTGACGAACGTCAACAGCGACGCGGACCTGCGCGCCCTGGTGCGGCCCGGGGCCTGACGCGAGCCAACCGCGGGGCCGGAAGAATTTCCGGCGCGCTTTTTGCGCCTTTAGATTTTGCCGAAACAATTGCTTAATCGCGGTTCGACATTGATCTTTTGCGCTTGGAAATTATGGATAATTGAGTGCCAGAAACTATTGACTCTAGTTAGCTTTTGAATTTATCGCGGAGTAAATCGCTCCGCTTGCCGCGTGGGCCATCGTAAAACGTTGGCGCAGTGGCGATTTGGGGTGTGTCCCGACGTACATCGTACCAGATCGGATTGGGGCATGACGGGTCCGGCATCCGCGACCGCGAGTCACGCGTGGCAAATTGCGCCGCGCAAATCGCCCATCCCCGGCCGGGCGTTTTGGCCGGGCAACGGCGGGCCTGTGGCCGCGATCGGCGCCGCTGCATCCGTGGACGCCAAATCACCTGGGGCAGTTGGCAATCCGTGACAACCTCATTCCTCGCCTCACGGACCGTGCCGCATCGGCGCAAACACTTGCCGGCAGTCCCCGTCGCGCGGACGGTTTGCGACGAATGCGGCTGAGACACTTTGACTTTCGAAGTGCCGCCGTGCCTGCGTCCTTCGCGTCCTCGGCGTGTCGGGCGGAAATCGGGTCGATAGCGGTGTAGGCTGTGCGCTCTGCCGCCGCGGGCGGCGTGCAACGGCCCCGGCCGTCGCGCCGCAAACCGTGGTCCAGCTCACAAAATGTACGTGATTCGGCTCACGATAACCCGGCGGCACCGCTCGTAAGGTCTTCGCCGGGAAATGGCGGCTGACCTGCCGAGTTATTTCTGCTATCGCGCCGTGATCGGCTCGTTATCGAACCGAGATGTCCATTTTCTCGAGATGACGAATGCAATCGGTTCTCGTACGGTCCCTCTTAGCCCAAATCGGGCGATGTGAGTAACGAAAAATTGAATCCACGGACCCGCGTGTGAGCGGGGCTGCGATCGGCGACAGCCGCCGCGCGGCCGGTGGGCAACAGCCCGCCGGGCGGATCAGCCCCCGCTGTCGTGCCCGAACGAGACGGCACGCCCCAGAGCACTTATTCCGCTTGGAACATCAGCACCCCAAACCCGCATCCGCGGGTTTGCTTTGGCGCGCGCGCACCGCGAAAGGAACGAGATTGAAGAACGTCCGTAAGACGCTCATCCTGGCGGCGATCACCGGCTCGCTGGTGACACTGCCATCCGCCGCCGCGGGCGCGGAACCGATGGGCTTTGACCCGAACGTTCCCGCCGCCGGGCCCGCCCCCGACGCGCCCCCGCCTCCGGCGCCGGACGCCGCGGCTCCCGCGGGCTTCAACCCGAACGTTCCGCCGCCGCCTGCGGTCCCGGACGCCTTGGCCCCCGCTGACGCGCCGGCCCCGGCGGGATTCGACCCGAACCTTCCTCCGCCGCCCCCTCCGGCGCCGGAGGTCCCGCCGCCGCCGGCCCCCGCGGGCTTCGACGGCAACCCCCCAATGCCTCCGGTCCCGGCCGCTCCGCCGCCGGCTCCGGACGCTCCGCCGCCGCCGGCGCCGGACGCCCCGCCCGCTCCTCCGGCCCGCAAGGCCTACAGCGTGAACTGGGACGCCATCGCGCAGTGCGAGTCGGGTGGAAACTGGGGGATCAGCACCGGTAACGGTTATTCCGGTGGCCTGCAGTTCACGTCGAGCACCTGGCACGCCAACGGCGGCTCGGGCTCTCCCGCCAGCGCCAGCCGGGAGGAGCAGATCCGGGTGGCCGAGAACGTCCTGCATTCGCAGGGCATCGGCGCGTGGCCGGTCTGCGGCCGCCGCGGCTGACCGACCGACGCAAACACACGGCTTGCGCCGTCATACGGGTAATGCCGGGCCTTGGGCCCGGCATTACCTGTCCCGGGTAGCGTCGGGCCGGTGACCGCAACGCCGCGCGAATTCGACATCGTGTTGTACGGGGCTACCGGCTTCGTGGGAAAGCTGACCGCCGAATACCTGGCGCGCGCCGCGTCGGGCGCGCGGATCGCGCTGGCGGGCAGGTCGACCGACCGGCTGCGCGCCGTCCGCGACGGCCTCGGCGAATCCGCGCGGTCGTGGCAGCTGCTGAGCGCCGACGCGACATCGCCGTCGACGCTGGACGAGATGGCGGCCCGCACCCGAGTCGTCGTCACCACGGTCGGGCCCTACAGCCGCTACGGGCTGCCGCTGGTGGCGGCGTGCGCCGCCGCCGGCACCGATTACGCCGACCTGACCGGGGAGGCGATGTTTATCCGGGAGAGCATCGACCTGCACCACAAGCAGGCCGCCGACACCGGCGCCCGCATCGTGCACTGCTGCGGATTCGATTCCGTCCCCTCGGATTTGAGCGTGTACGCGCTGCACCGGGCGGCGCGCGACGACGGGGCGGGCGAGCTGCTGGGCACCGACTTCGTGGTGCGCTCGTTCTCCGGCGGGCTGTCCGGCGGCACCATCGCGTCGATGATGGACGTGCTGCAGGCCTCGTCCCGCGACCCCCAGGTGCGTGATCTGCTGGCCGACCCGTACACGTTGAGCGCCGACCGCGCCGCCGAGCCCGACCTGGGCCCGCAGCCGGACATGCCCTGGCGTCGCGGCCGGCAGATCGCGCCGGAACTGAACGGCGTGTGGACCGCAGGATTCGTGATGGCGTCGATCAACACGCGAGTCGTCAGGCGCAGCAACGCGTTACTCGAATGGGCATACGGTCGCGGGTTCCGCTACAGCGAACACATGAGCCTGGGCTCGTCGCCGCTCGCGCCGCTGGCGTCGGCGGTGTTCGCCGGCGTCGGCAAGGCGACGTTCGGATTGGGGGCCCGTTACTTCCGGCTGCTGCCCCGGCGGCTGCTGGACCGGTTCGTACCCAAGCCCGGCACCGGTCCCAGCGCGGCGGCGCGCGAGCGCGGCTACTACAAGATCGAGACCTACACCACCACGACGAGCGGCGCCCGCTACGTGGCGCGCATGGAGCAGCGGGGCGACCCCGGCTACCAGGCGACCTCGGTGTTGCTGGGGGAGTGCGCCCTGGCGCTCGCCTTCGATCGCGACAAGCTGTCCGACCTGCTCGGCGTGCTGACACCGGCGGCCGCGATGGGCGACGCGCTGCTGGACCGGTTCCCGGCCGCCGGCGTGTCGTTGGAGGTTGACCGGCTGACCGGATGACCGCCCCGCATCCCTAGAATTGACCGGTGACCGCCAGTCCCACCTCCGCCGACCTGCCCAAGTCGTGGGATCCGGGCGCGATGGAGAGCGCGATCTACCAGAAGTGGCTGGATGCCGGCTACTTCGAGGCGGATGCGGCCAGCACCAAACCCGGCTATTCCATCGTGCTGCCGCCGCCGAACGTGACCGGCAGCCTGCACATGGGGCACGCGCTCGAGCACACCATGATGGACGCCCTGACGCGCCGCAAGCGCATGCAGGGTTACGAGGTGCTGTGGCAGCCGGGCACGGATCATGCGGGCATCGCGACCCAGAGCGTGGTGGAAAAGCAGCTCGCTGTCGACGGCAAGACCAAGGAGGACTTCGGCCGGGACCTGTTCATCGAGAAGGTCTGGAATTGGAAGCGTGAGTCGGGCGGCGCCATCGGCGGCCAGATGCGCCGTCTCGGCGACGGGGTGGACTGGAGCCGCGACCGGTTCACCATGGACGAGGGCCTGTCCCGCGCGGTGCGCACCATCTTCAAGAGGCTCTACGACGCCGGGTTGATCTATCGGGCCGAGCGGCTGGTCAACTGGTCGCCGGTGCTGCAGACCGCGATCTCGGACCTCGAGGTCAACTATGTGGACGTCGAGGGCGAACTGGTGTCGTTCCGGTACGGTTCGCTCGACGACTCACAACCGCACATCGTGGTCGCGACCACCCGGGTCGAGACGATGCTGGGCGACACCGCGATCGCGGTGCATCCCGACGACGAGCGCTACCGCCACCTGGCGGGTAGCACGCTGCCGCACCCCTTCATCGACCGGCAACTAGTCATCGTCGCCGACGAGCACGTCGACCCCGAATTCGGAACGGGCGCAGTCAAAGTCACGCCGGCACACGACCCCAACGACTTCGAGATCGGGCTGCGCCACGAGTTGCCGATGATCTCGATCCTCGACACCAGGGGCCGGGTGGGGAACACCGGAACGCAATTCGACGGCATGGACCGCTTCGAGGCCCGCGCCGCGGTGCGGGAAGCCCTTGCGGCGCAGGGCCGCATCGTCGAGGAGAAACGCCCCTACCTGCACAGCGTGGGGCATTCGGAGCGCAGCGGCGAACCGATCGAGCCACGGCTGTCGCTGCAGTGGTGGGTCCGGGTGGAATCGCTCGCCAAGGCCGCCGGCGACGCGGTGCGCAACGGGGACACCGTGATTCACCCCGCCAGCCTGGAACCGCGCTGGTTCGCCTGGGTGGACGACATGCACGACTGGTGCATCTCGCGGCAGCTGTGGTGGGGCCACCGCATCCCGATCTGGTACGGGCCCGACGGCGAGCAGATATGCGTGGGCCCGGACGACACGCCCCCCGACGGCTGGGAGCAGGACCCCGACGTGCTCGACACCTGGTTTTCCTCGGCGCTGTGGCCGTTCTCGACGTTGGGCTGGCCGGAAAAGACCCCGGAACTGGAAAAGTTCTATCCGACAAGCGTTTTGGTGACCGGCTACGACATCCTGTTCTTCTGGGTCGCGCGGATGATGATGTTCGGCACCTTCGTCGGCGACGACGACGCCATCACGCTGGACGGCCGCCGCGGCCCCCAGGTGCCGTTCACCGACGTGTTCCTGCACGGGCTGATCCGCGACGAGTTCGGCCGCAAGATGAGCAAGTCCAAGGGCAACGTGATCGACCCGCTGGACTGGGTCGACCAGTTCGGCGCCGACGCGCTGCGGTTCACGCTGGCCCGCGGCGCCAGCCCCGGCGGCGACCTGACGATCAGCGAGGACCACGTCCGGGCGTCGCGCAACTTCGGCACCAAGCTGTTCAACGCCACCCGGTTTGCGCTACTCAACGGCACCAAGCTGGCGCCGCTGCCGCCGCAGGCCGAGCTGACCGACGCCGACCGGTGGATCCTGGGCCGGCTGGAAGAGGTTCGCGCCGAGGTCGATTCGGCCTTCGACGGCTACGAGTTCAGTCGGGCCTGCGAGTCGCTCTACCACTTCGCGTGGGACGAATTCTGCGACTGGTACGTCGAATTGGCCAAGACCCAGCTCGCCGACGGCATCACGCACACCACCGCCGTGCTGGCCGCGACGCTGGACACGCTGCTGCGGCTGCTGCACCCGGTGATCCCCTTCCTCACCGAAGCGCTGTGGCAGGCCTTGACGAAGGGGGAGGCGAACCGGGAGTCGCTGGTGATCGCCGACTGGCCCGAACCGTCCCGCGTGGACCTGGATCCGGTTGCCGCGCAACGGATCAGCGACATGCAGAGGCTGGTCACCGAGGTCCGCCGGTTCCGCAGCGACCAGGGGCTCGCCGACAGGCAGAAGGTGCCGGCGCGGTTGACCGGCGTCGAAGACAGCGATCTGAACACTCAGGTGGCGGCGGTGACGTCGCTGGCGTGGCTGACCGCGCCGGGTCCGGATTTCCGCCCGTCGGCGTCGTTGGAGGTCCGGCTCGGCCCGAAGCTGGACCGCACCGTCGTCGTCGAACTCGACACGTCGGGCACCATCGACGTGGCCGCCGAGCGTCGTCGTCTCGAAAAGGATTTGGCCGCAGCACAAAAGGAGCTGGCGTCCACCACCGCCAAACTTGCCAACGACGACTTCCTGGCCAAGGCCCCCGAGCACGTCGTCGGCAAGATCCGCGACCGCCAGCGGGTGGCCCGGGAGGAAACCGAACGGATCACCGCCAGGCTGGCCGGGCTGCAATGACTGAGCCGCCCGAGTGGGGACCGCGAGTCGGCGTGGCGCCCACACCGGACGAGATCGCGTCCCTCTTGCAGGTCGAGCACCTGCTGGACCAGCGCTGGCCCGAGACCAAGATCGAGCCGAGCCTGACCCGGATCAGCGCGCTGATGGACCTGCTGGGCTCGCCCCAGCTGGGCTTCCCGTCGATCCACGTCGCGGGCACCAACGGCAAGACCTCGGTGGTGCGGATGATCGACGCGCTGCTGATCGCGCTGCACCGGCGCACGGGTCGGACCACCAGCCCGCACCTGCAGTCGGCGGTCGAGCGCATCGCGATCGACGGCGAACCGATCAGCCCCGCACGCTACGTGGCGACGTATCGGGAGATCGAACCGTTCGTGCAGATGATCGACGCGCAGTCGCGGGCCGCCGGCGGGCCGGCGATGAGCAAGTTCGAGGTCGTGACCGCCATGGCGTTCGCCGCGTTCGCCGACGCGCCCGTCGAGGTCGCCGTCGTCGAGGTGGGCATGGGCGGTCGGTGGGATGCCACCAACGTGATCAACGCGCCCGTCGCCGTCGTCACCCCGATCGGCGTGGACCACGTCCAGTACCTCGGCGACGACATCCGGGGGATCGCCGGGGAAAAGGCCGGCATCATCACCAAGGCGCCCGACGGTTCGCCTGACACCGTCGCGGTCATCGCGCGGCAGGCACCCGAGGCGATGGAGGTGTTGCTGGCCCAGTCCGTGCGCGCCGATGCCGCGGTCGCGCGGGAGGACTCCGAGTTCGCGGTGTTGGGCCGCCGGATCGCGATCGGTGGACAGGTGTTGCAGCTGCAGGGCCTCGGCGGCGTGTACTCCGACGTCTTCCTGCCGCTGCACGGCGAACACCAGGCGCACAATGCGGCCGTCGCGCTCGCGGCCGTCGAGGCGTTCTTCGGCGCCGGCGCGCAGCGTCAGCTCGACGTCGAGGCCGTCCGGGCCGGTTTCGCCGCCGTGACCAGCCCCGGCCGGCTGGAACGCATGCGCAGCGCCCCCACCGTGTTCATCGACGCCGCGCACAACCCGGCGGGCGCGGCCGCGCTGGCGCGGACGCTGGGCGAGGAGTTCGACTTCCGCTTCGTCGTCGGTGTGCTCAGCGTGCTCACAGACAAGGACGTGGACGGCATCCTTGCCGCGCTGGAGCCGGCGTTCGACGCGGTCGTGGTGACCCACAACGGGTCGCCACGGGCGCTCGACGTGGAGTCGCTGGCGTCGGCCGCGCGGGCGCGGTTCGGGCCCGACCGCGTGACCACCGCCGAAAACCTGCGCGACGCCATCGACGTCGCGACCGCCCTGGTCGACGACGCGGCCGCCGTGGGGGAGGCCGAGGGCGGCGCATTCTCCGGCACCGGGATCGTCGTCACCGGGTCGGTCGTCACCGCCGGCGCCGCCCGCACCCTGTTCGGTCGTGATCCGGCATGACCGACGAAAACCCGCGGGAGCCGACGCCGCCCGCCGACCCGCCGCCCGCCGCCCCGCAGCCCGCCGACCCGTGGAAGAGCTTCGGCGCCGTGATGGCCGCGACGCTGATCCTGGAGGCGATCGTGGTGCTGCTGGCGATACCGGTGGTGGGTGCGGTCGGCGGCGGCCTGAACCCGGCATCGCTGGGTTATTTGATCGGGCTGGCCGCGCTGCTGATTCTGCTCACCGGGCTGCAGCGCAGACCCTGGGCGATCTGGGTGAACCTGGGCGCGCAGGCGGTGCTTCTCGCCGGCTTCGCGGTCTACCCGGGCGTCGGCTTCATCGGTTTGCTGTTCGGCGGATTGTGGCTGCTGATCGCCTACCTGCGCGCCGAGGTGCGGCGGCGACAGGCGCACGGACAGCCACACCGCCAGCCGCCACCCGACTGAGGGCGGTTTCGTTCTGTACGCTGTCCGCCGTGACGGAACGGACCCTGGTACTGGTCAAGCCGGACGGCGTCGAGCGGCGGCTGATCGGCGAGATCATCGGCCGCATCGAGCGCAAAGGCCTCACCATCGCGGCCCTGGAGCTCCGGCACGTCGACGAACAGCTGGCCGGCCAGCACTACGCCGAGCACCAGGGCAAACCCTTCTTCGACTCGTTGCTGCAGTTCATCACGTCGGGACCCGTGGTGGCAGCAATCGTGGAGGGCCCGCGGGCGGTCGCGGCTGTCCGGCAGCTCGCCGGGGGCACCGACCCCGTCGAGCAGGCCGCGCCCGGCACCATCCGCGGCGATTTCGGGCTGGAGACCCAGTTCAACCTGGTGCACGGGTCGGATTCGGTGGATTCGGCAAAGCGCGAGATCGCGTTGTGGTTCCCGGGCGCCTAGCCGGAGCGCGGGCGGGTTTGCGGAGTCCCGAATCCGGAGTGCGGGTGAACCGGCCGAGTGATGTGGGATACTTGGAGCGGGTGAACGTCGCCGGACCGGTGTCGGACACCCGAATGAAGACTTAGACAAGCGCGACCATCGCGGATCCCCACGGTGTTGCGCGGCATGTCAGGCCGACATTCAGCACGGCGCCGAGTGGGTTCTACCTGAGCCGCTCGGGGCGAGACCATCACAAGCCCGGGGAAAGCGACCCGGGCCCATAGCGAAGCCCTCGCGTGGCCGCGTCGAAACGACGCGCCCGGGGGCTTGAGGAGAATACGTGGTAGACGGTGCACCACCTTCAGACCCATCACACGAGCCGATCCAGCACGAGGAACTGCCGGACCGCCTAAAGGTCCACTCGCTGGCCCGAACCCTGGGAACCACCAGCAAGCAGGTGCTGGACGCGCTGAACGCGCTGGACGGACGGGTCCGCAGCGCGCATTCGACCGTCGACCGCGACGACGCGGTCCGGGTCCGCGACCTGCTGGCCGCCGCCCAGTCGGAGGCGCCCGTCGCGGCCGGCGCGCCCGCCGCGGTCGGCGAACCCGCCGACGAACCCGAATCCCGGCTGATGCTTCAGACCCCGCAAAACCCCGCGGACCGGCCGCACTACATGCCGCTGTTCGTCGCGCCGCAACCGATCGAGAGCGACGACGACGACGGCAGCGCCGACGACGCCGCCGACTCAGATGAATCCGACTCCGACGACGACGATGACGAACAGGCCGACCGGCCCGCCAACCGGCGGCGCCGCCGCGGCCGCCGGGGTCGTGGGCGGGGCCGCGGTGAACAGGGCGGGCCCGACAGCCAGTCCGACAACGAGGGGGAGGGCAGGTCCGACTCGTCCGACTCGGACGACGACGACCAGGACTCCGACGACGACGGCGACGAGGGTTCGTCGGAGGCGGCCAACCGGCGCCGCCGGCGCCGCCGGCGCCGCAAGTCGGGTTCGGGCGACGACAACGACGAGGGCCCGGCGCCGGACGATCCGCCGAACACCGTGGTGCACGAGCGGGCGCCACGTTCCGGCAAATCCGACGACAACGACTCCAATGGGTCCTCCACCGCCGAGATCAAGGGCATCAACGGCTCGACCCGGCTGGAGGCCAAGCGGCAGCGACGCCGCGACGGCCGCGACGCCGGGCGCCGCCGCCCGCCGGTGCTGACCGAGGCCGAATTCCTGGCGCGCCGCGAGGCCGTCGAACGCATGATGGTGGTGCGCGACCGGGTCCGCACCGAGCCACCCCACCCCGGCGCGCGCTACACCCAGATCGCGGTGCTCGAGGACGGCATCGTCGTCGAGCATTTCGTGACGTCGGCCGCCTCGGCCTCCCTGGTGGGCAACATCTACCTCGGGATCGTGCAGAACGTGCTGCCATCGATGGAGGCGGCCTTCGTCGACATCGGCCGCGGCCGCAACGGCGTGCTCTACGCCGGAGAGGTCAACTGGGAGGCCGCGGGCCTGGGTGGCGCCGACCGCAAGATCGAGCAGGCCCTCAAGCCCGGCGACTACGTCGTCGTCCAGGTCAGCAAGGACCCGGTCGGGCACAAGGGCGCGCGGCTGACCACGCAGGTGTCCCTGGCGGGCCGCTTCCTGGTTTACGTGCCGGGCGCGTCGTCCACCGGGATCAGCCGCAAGCTGCCCGACACCGAACGCCAGCGGCTGAAGGAGATCCTGCGCGAGGTGGTGCCGTCGAACGCCGGCGTGATCATCCGCACCGCGTCCGAGGGCGTCAAGGAAGAGGACATCCGCAAGGACGTCACCCGGCTGCAGGAGCGCTGGACGCAGATCGAGGCCAAGGCGGCCGAGGTCAAGAAGAAGGCCGCCGGCGCCGCCGTGGCGCTCTACGAAGAGCCCGACGTCCTGGTCAAGGTCATCCGCGACCTGTTCAACGAAGACTTCGCCGGCCTGATCGTCTCCGGCGACGAAGCGTGGAACACCATCAATGAGTACGTGAATTCCGTTGCCCCCGAACTCGTTTCGAAGCTTACAAAGTACGAGCCCGCCGCCGGGCCGGATGGCTCGGGCGGGCCGGACGTGTTCGCGGTGCATCGCATCGACGAGCAACTGGCCAAGGCGATGGACCGCAAGGTGTGGCTGCCGTCGGGCGGCACGCTGGTGATCGACCGCACCGAGGCGATGACGGTGATCGACGTCAACACCGGCAAGTTCACCGGTTCCGGCGGCAACCTCGAACAGACGGTCACCAAGAACAACCTCGAGGCGGCCGAGGAGATCGTCCGGCAGCTGCGGCTGCGGGACATCGGCGGCATCGTGGTCATCGACTTCATCGACATGGTGCTGGAGTCCAACCGCGACCTGGTGCTGCGGCGGCTGACCGAGGCGCTGGCCCGCGACCGCACCCGCCACCAGGTGTCCGAGGTGACCTCGCTGGGCCTGGTGCAACTGACCCGCAAGCGGCTGGGAACGGGGCTGATCGAGGCGTTCTCCACGTCGTGCCCGAACTGCGGCGGCCGCGGAATCCTGATGCACGGCGACCCGGTCGATTCGGCCCCGGCGACCGGGCGCAAGTCCGAGTCCGGCGGTCGCCGCGGCAAACGCTCGAAGAAGGGCCGGTCCGACGAGCCCGCGGTCGCCAAGGTGCCCGCGCACGCCCCCGGCGAACACCCGATGTTCAAGGCGATGGCGGCCGGCCGTGGTGACGGCGAAACCGGCGAGCCCGGTGAGGAGACGGATGCCACCGCCGAGGCCGAGGAGCAGGCCGAGGACAAGGTTCCCGCCGGTCTCGAGGAAACCGACCGGGAGTTCGAGGACTCCGACGAGGACGTCGATTCCGACGAGGAAGACGAGGACTCCGACGACGAGGACTCCGACGACGAGGACTCCGACGACGAGGACTCCGACGACGAGGACGAGCTCGACGACGAAGACCTCGACGACGAGGATCTCGGCGACGACGACGAGGAACTCGATCTCGACGATGACGACCTGGACGTCGAGGATTCCGATTCCGACGACGACTCCGAGGCCGACACCGCTGGCGGCTCCTGGGCCGCCGCCGACGCCGGACCCGCACGTCCGCGCCGGCGGCGCGCGGCGGGCAGGCCGGCCGGCCCACCGATCCACGCGGACTGACCCGGTTTGACCCTGTAGCCGCTGGTCACGTACCCTTGGACAGTTGCCGTCAGGCCCCCGGCCGACGACAGCGGGAGACACCAGGCCCCCGCCAAAGACCCACCACGCGCACGCAACCGGTGCCGCGTGCCCACGACAGCAGACAGAGGTGCACCCACGATGGCGACCTACGCAATCGTCAAGACCGGCGGCAAGCAGTACAAGGTCGCCGTCGGAGACGTGGTCAAGGTCGAGAAGCTCGACTCCGAACCCGGCGCCAAGGTGTCGCTGCCGGTCGCGCTGGTCGTCGACGGCGCCACGGTCACCTCGGATGCCGCGAAGCTGGCCAAGGTCGCGGTGACCGGCGAGGTGCTCGAGCACACCAAGGGCCCCAAGATCCGGATCCACAAGTTCAAGAACAAGACTGGCTACCACAAGCGTCAGGGACACCGTCAGCAGCTGACGGTCCTGAAGGTCACCGGCATCAAGTAGCGGGAGGCGACAAATATGGCACACAAGAAGGGCGCTTCCAGCTCGCGCAACGGCCGCGATTCCGCCGCCCAGCGACTGGGCGTCAAGCGGTTCGGGGGTCAGGTCGTCAAGGCCGGCGAGATCATCGTCCGCCAGCGCGGCACCAAGTTCCACCCCGGCGCCAATGTGGGCCGCGGCGGTGACGACACGTTGTTCGCCAAGGAAGCCGGGGCCGTCGAGTTCGGCGTCCGGCGCGGGCGCAAGACCGTCAGCATCGTCGCGTCGGCCGACTGAGCGTCGCGAGCGTGCACCCACTGCGATAATTCGAGGCAAATCTCGCAGTAGCTGCACGTTCGGCGAGCGAGACGGGTGAGAGGATCCCCGATGCCCCGGTTTGTCGACCGCGTCGTCATCCACGCGCGGGCGGGTTCCGGCGGTAACGGCTGCGCGTCGGTGCATCGCGAGAAATTCAAGCCGCTGGGCGGCCCCGACGGCGGCAACGGCGGCCGCGGCGGCAGCGTCATCTTCGTCGTCGACCCCTCCGTGCACACCCTGCTGGACTTTCACTTCCGCCCGCACATCACCGCGCCGTCGGGCAAGCAGGGGATGGGCAACAACCGTGACGGCGCCGCCGGAGCGGACCTGGAGGTCAAGGTTCCCGACGGCACCGTCGTGCTGGACGAAAACGGCCGGCTGCTCGCCGACCTGGTCGGCGCGGGCACCCGCTTCGAGGCCGCCGCCGGTGGCCGCGGTGGCCTGGGCAACGCGGCGCTGGCGTCGCGGGCCCGCAAGGCCCCCGGCTTCGCGCTGCTCGGCGAACCGGGCCAGGCCCGTGACCTCACCCTCGAGCTCAAGACCGTCGCCGACGTCGGCCTGGTCGGATTCCCGTCCGCCGGGAAGTCCTCGCTGGTGTCGGTGATCTCGGCGGCCAAGCCGAAGGTGGCCGACTACCCGTTCACCACGCTGGTTCCCAATCTGGGCGTGGTCTCGGCCGGCGAGCACTCGTACACGGTGGCCGACGTGCCCGGTCTGATACCGGGCGCGTCGCAGGGCCGCGGCCTGGGCCTGGATTTCCTGCGGCACATCGAGCGCTGCGCCGTGCTGGTGCACGTCGTCGACTGCGCGACCGCGGAACCCGGCCGCGACCCCATCTCCGACATCGACGCGCTGGAGGCCGAGCTCGCCGCGTATACGCCGACGCTGCAGGGCGACCCGGCGCTGGGCGACCTCACCGAGCGGCCCAGGGCGGTGGTGCTCAACAAGGTCGACGTGCCGGAGGCTCGCGAGCTCGCCGAGTTCGTCCGCGACGACATCGCCGAGCGCGGCTGGCCGGTGTTCCTGGTGTCGACGGCGACCCGGGAAGGCTTGCAGCCGTTGATCTTTGGGCTGTGGGAGATGATCGAGGCTTACAACGCCGCCCGGCCGGCGCCGGTGGCGCGTCGCCCGGTGATCCGCCCGGTGCCGGTGGACGACAGCGGCTTCACCGTCGAACCCGACGGGCAGGGCGGCTTTGTCGTGACCGGCGCGCGTCCCGAGCGCTGGGTCGGACAGACCAACTTCGACAACGACGAGGCGGTGGGCTATCTCGCCGACCGACTGGCCCGCCTGGGCGTCGAGGACGAACTGCTGCGACTGGGCGCCAAACCGGGCTGCGCGGTGACCATCGGCGAGATGACGTTCGACTGGGAGCCGCAAACGCCGGCGGGCCACCAGGTCGCGCTGTCCGGCCGGGGCACCGACGCGCGGCTGGAACGCAGCGAGCGCGTCGGCGCCGCTGAGCGCAAGGCCGCCCGGCGTCAGCGACGCGAGCACGGCGGGCCCTCGTGAGCACGCATCGCGAGGCGATCCGCACCGCACGCAGCATGGTCGTCAAGGTCGGGACGACCGCGCTGACCACGCCGTCGGGCGTGTTCGACGCCGGCCGGCTAGCCGGGCTGGCCGACGCCATCGAGGCGCGGATGAAGGCGGGTACCGACGTCGTCATCGTGTCCTCCGGCGCCATCGCCGCCGGCATCGATCCGCTCGGGTTATCCCGTCGCCCAAAGGATCTGGCTACCAAGCAGGCCGCCGCCAGCGTCGGGCAGGTCGCGCTGGTGAATTCGTGGAGCGCCGCGTTCGCCCGCTACGGCCGCACGGTCGGGCAGGTCCTGCTGACCGCCCAGGACATCTCCGTCCGGTCCTCGCACACCAACGCCCAGCGCACGCTGGATCGGCTGCGCGCGCTGCATGCGGTGGCGATCGTCAACGAGAACGACACGGTGGCCACCAACGAGATCCGGTTCGGCGACAACGATCGGCTCTCGGCGCTGGTGGCCCACCTGGTCGGCGCCGAGGCCCTGGTGCTGCTCTCCGACATCGACGGGCTCTACGACTCCGATCCCCGGAAAGTGCCTGGGGCGCAGTTCATTCCGGAGGTAGCGGGGCCGGCCGACCTCGACGGTGTGGTCGCCGGTCCGAGCAATCACCTGGGTACCGGCGGGATGGCGTCGAAGATGTCGTCGGCGCTGCTGGCCGCCGACGCCGGGGTGCCGGTGCTGCTGGCCGCCGCGGCCGACGCCGCGACGGCGCTCACCGACGCCTCGATCGGCACGGTGTTCGCCGCGCGGCCCGTCCGGATGTCGGCCCGCCGATTCTGGGTGCGTTACGCCGCCGAGGCGGCCGGCGCGCTGACCCTCGACGAGGGGGCGGTGCGCGCGGTGGTGGGGCAGCGCCGCTCGCTGCTGCCCGCGGGGATCACCGCGGTGTCGGGCCGGTTCTACGGCGGCGACGTCGTCGAATTGCGCGGCCCCGATGCGGCCCTGGTGGCCCGCGGCGTGGTGGCCTACGACGCGGCCGAGCTGGCCACCATGATGGGCCGGTCCACCTCGGAGCTGCCCGGCGAGCTGCGCCGCCCCGCCGTGCACGCCGACGACTTGGTCACCGTGTAGCGCTCGCTGTCATGGGTTTGAGATACAGCGCACCCCAAGCGATCTCGGCCAGTGTCTCGGCCAGCTCCGCATCGTAGTCGCGCGGCTTCACCGGAAGGTTCTGGTGGCAAGCCCTCTCGACCATCCACACCAGTGCGCTAGCAGTGGTGGCGGCAGGCAGCTCGCGACGGATTGCGCCGTCGGCCTGGCCGTCCTCGATGACACGGGTCATACGCGCGGAGATCGCGGTCAGCAGGTCGCGATATGTCTGCCCCGTTTCCGGGTCGTAGGCGGCCATCTCGTTGAGGGCAACGAGCACCGCTTGATGACGTCGATAGGTTGCGATGATGGCGGCCAGCGCGGCGCGCACGTCGTCTGGATCGCGTCGCCGCGCAACCCCCCACCACCGCTCGGCGCCGGCGGCAAGATCACCGAACACCTGGACGGCGAGGCGGCGCAGCAGGTGGCCCTTGTCCTCGAAGTAGATGTAGAAGCTGGCCCGCGAGATGCCGGCCTCGGTGGACAGCCGATCCACGCTGAGCTCGGTGAAGCTGGCGCCGTCGCGCATCAGCCGTTCGGTGGCGTCCAACAGCCGACGTTCCAGCTGCGCTCGCCGCTGCTGGCGAGTCACCTGTGGCTTGGCCTGCGGCTTCCGGGTGACTGACGGCATGCGCCGAGCATAGCCGACGCCTTGACATATTGACTAGACAAAGTGTCTAGGCATATCGTCGGTGAACGGCTCTCGGTTCGTTGGAGGATCCCATGACGGCTACGCCTGCCATTGCCCGCGCCTACGACACCATCGATTTGTCCTCGCGGGCGTTCTGGTCGACCACCGCCGCGGACCGGGAACGCTCGTTTGCCGTGCTGCGGGCAGAGCGGCCGGTGAGCTGGCATCCTCCTGTCGAGGACGCCCTGATGCCCGACCCGGACGACCCCGGCTATTGGGCCGTCACCCGGCGCGCCGACATCGTCACCGTCAGCCGCAACAACGAGGTGTTCCTGTCCGGCAAGGGCGTGATGTTCGAGAACATTCCGGCGGAGCTGCTCGAAGCGTCGCAGTCGTTCCTTGCGATGGACCCGCCCCGACACACCAAGTTGCGCAAGCTCGTCAGCGCCGCCTTCACCCCGCGGCAGGTTCGCCGCATCGAGGACTCGATCAAGGCGAACGCCAAGACCATCGTCGAGGAGCTCCGGGCCGCTGGCAGTGGTGCCGACTTCGTCGACAACTGCGCCAAGGAATTGCCCATCCGCACCCTGTCGGACATGGTGGGGATTCCCGAATCCGAGCGCGAGCACATAGCCCACGCCACCGACGCCATGGTGTCGTGGGCCGACCCCGCCTACCTCGACGGCCGCAACCCGATGGAGGTGCTGGTCGAGAACCAGGTGTACGTGCATCAGGTGGCCGGCGCGCTCGCGGCGGAGCGCCGCGAACATCCCGGCGACGACCTGATCAGCAGCCTGGTGCACGCCGAGGTGGACGGCGACCGGCTTTCCGACGCCGACGTGGCCGCGTTCTTCGTGTTGCTCTCCGTCGCGGCCAACGACACCACCCGCCAGACCACCAGCCACGCCATGAAGGCGCTCACCGACTTCGGAGACCAAAGGGCATGGCTGCTAGAGGATTTCGACAGCCGCATCGGCACCGCGGTCGAGGAATTCGTCCGGTGGGCCTCGCCGGTGATGACGTTTCGGCGCACGGCCGCAACGGATTACGAGCTGGGCGGCCAGACCATCCGGGCGGGCGAGAAGGTGGTGATGTTCTATCCGTCCGGCAACTGGGACACCGAGGTGTTCGACCACCCGGAGCGGTTGGATCTGAGCCGCAACCCTAACCCGCACGTCGGCTTCGGCGGCGGCGGAGCGCACTTCTGCCTCGGGGCGCACATGGCCCGCGCGCAGCTGCGCGCCATCTTCGGCGAGCTACTGCGCCAGCTGCCGGACATCGAGGCGGGCGATCCGACCTACGTGGCGGGCAACTTCATCCATGCCGTGCGTAGCATGCCCTGCACATTCTAGGCCAATGCTCCGGCGAGTTCGGTGGCCAGCAACGCCAGCAACTCCGAGCAGCCGCCGTCGACCTTGACGGTCGCCAGGCCATCACCGCGGGTGCGGCCGCGGTTGACGATGGCGACCGGGATGTCCCGCGCGGCGGCGTGCCGCACGAACCGATAGCCGGAGAACACCGTCAGCGAAGAGCCCGCGACCAGCAGCGCCTCGGCTTCTTCGACCACCGAATACGCCTGGGCCACAGTGTCTTTGGGGACGCTTTCGCCGAAGTAGACGATATCGGGCTTGAGCATCCCGGCGCAGCTCGGGCAGTCGAGGTAGCGGAACGACGCGGTGTCGGCGACGACTGCGTCGGCGTCGGGCGCCACCGCCAGCCCGCCGATTGCCTCGGCGCGCTCGATGAACCCCGGGTTGAGCGCCTCGAGCTCTTCGGCCAGCGCCGCACGGCTCAGGGTGTGGCCGCAGCCCAGGCAGATCACCCGCGCGTAGCTGCCGTGCAGGTTGACGACGTTGCGGCTGCCGGCCTTGGTGTGCAGCAGGTCGACGTTCTGGGTGATGACCCCGGTGACCACGCCGACGTGCTCCAGCGCGGCCACCGCGCGGTGCCCGGCGTTCGGCAGCGTGTCGTCCATGTGCCGCCAGCCGACGTGGTTGCGCGCCCAGTAGCGCTGCCGGAACATCGGGTCGGAGGTGAACTGCTGGATGGTCATCGGGTTGCTCGGCGGCGAATCCGGGCCCCGGTAGTCGGGGATGCCGGAGTCGGTGGAGATCCCCGCGCCGGTGAGCACCGCGACCCGCCGTCCGGCCAACAGCGCAACCAGCTCCGGAGCGTCCATGGCCCAAGGGTATCCAGACCCTCGCGAGCGTGCGCGTTTGCACATCGCCACGCCGATAACGCTGGCATCCTGCGCACCCTCGCGCGAGGCTGGGGTCTATTTCGCGACGGTGTTCAGTTCCGCTCGGGCCTGTTCGATTTGGTCGTATGCGTAGGTCACCATCTCGGCGGTGGTCATCGTCTCGCCCTTGCGGGCGAGCGATTCGTAGGTTTGGTCGCCGAGAACCTCGCGAAGGTGGGTGATCGTTGTGGCGAGTTCGGGGAAGCCCGCTGAGGTCATCGGATTGACCGTTGCGAAACCCGCGATGGTGGCCGCTGGCAGGTAGCGCCCGAACCGGTCGAGAACGAAAGCAAGCATGGCCAAGGGGTTATGCACCATGCCGAAGTTGCCCGACTCGTGGTGATTACGGACCGCCACGGCAAGGTAATTCAACGCCACCATCGGGTTGCCGTGTTCGGCCTCAATGCCGGAGACCAAGTAGGCCAGTTGTGTCTCATAGAAACGGTTGCCGCTATCCCGCGCGATGAGCACACCGCGGCGCAGCGCTTCGAGAGCGCGGCCGGGCTCGGCGTTGCGACAGGCAGCCCCGGACACGAGCAGTGCGTACGCAAGCAACCACGGATTACGGCTCGCTTCAGCCGCATCGACGAGCCCGTTCGCGGCAACCATCGCCTCGTCAGTCGAACCGGAGACAGTTAACGCGAGCACAAGGTGCGCCCTGGCGTATGTGTTGGTGCCGCCACTGCGTGCCAGCTGGGCGCGACATAGCTCGACCCACCGGTCGAGCTGGCCGACAAAACCGTAGGCACTCGCCAGCCAGCCCTCACCGACGTACGACACGTTGTCGCTGGCGGCGGCGATAACCCGCTGACCGACCTCGCTGTAGCGCACAGCCTCCTCGAAGCGTCCGATGACGCAGCACAGCGATGCCACCACGCACACCGCGGCCAGTCGAGGATGGTCGACGGCGCGAAGAGGCTCTACCAGCTCTCCGGCCCAGGCTGTGGGTTCGTAGTTCCCCAGAGAGGAGCCGAGAAACGCAGCACATGTCGCGATGGCGGCAGCGGCGTCGAGATCGCCGCGGTCGGCAGCCCACCGAAACGCGGTACGCAGATTGGCGAGTTCGACGCTGAGCCAGTCGTACGCCTCGCGCTGGCGGGGACTGTCCCACAGGGCCAGGATGCCGGCTTCCCGCCCGGCGAAGTAGTGCGAGTGGGCGGTCCGCACCTCGGACGCTTCGTAGTGGCCGACGAGTTGGTCTTCGGCGAACTGGCGGATCGTCTCCAGCATCGAAAACCGAGTCCGCCCCGAAGATCGGTCGGCGATCAGCAGCGACTTGCGCACCAGTGCGTCGAGTACGTCAAGAACGGCGTACTCGTCGAGATCGTCCGATGCAGCTACCGCGCAGGCGCCTTGGAGGTCAAATCCGCCCGCGAAGACCGAACAGCGTTCCAGCACTGACTTTTCGGTGTCGGCGAGAAGGTCGTAGGACCAGGCCACCGCATGGCGCAGCGTGTGGTGGCGTTCCAGGCCGCGCCGCGAGCCAACCAGCAGCCTGAATCGGTGATCGAGTCGATCGCGCATTTCGCTGGCGGTCATCGACGCCATCCGGGAGGCGGCCAGTTCGATGGCCAACGGAATCCCGTCCAGGCGTTGACAAATCTCGGTGACCGCAGCGGCCTCATCGCCGTCGACCATCGAGAAGCCCGGTGAAATGCCTTGAGCGCGTTCGACGAACAGACTCACCGCCACAGAATCGATTCCCGCGGCAGCGTCCAGCGAGCGCACCGGTCGAACCTGCTCGTCTGAAACTCCGAGTCCCTCGCGGCTGGTGGCCAGGATTCGCGCAGTCGCCGAGTGCGCGAGGACGGCTTCGATCAGGTCGGCGGCGGCGGTGAGAACGTGCTCGCAATTGTCGATCACCAACAGTCGGATCCGGCCCTCCAACGCAGCGGCCACCGACTCGCTGACGGTCTTGCCCGGCTGCTGGGTGATGCCCAGCACCGCGGCCACGGCGTCGGGTACCGCAGCCGGATCGGTCACCGCTGCGAGTTCGAAAAACCAAACACCGTCCGGGAATTCATCAGCTAGGTGCGCCGCGACTTCCAACGCCAGACGGGTCTTGCCGACCCCACCCACGCCGGTCAGCGTCACCAACCGATGCGACTTGACCGCCGCTTCGATCTCGGCGACCTCGGACTCACGTCCGATCAAGCTGGTGGTCGCAGGCCGCAGATTTCCCGGGGTCGTGTCGAGCGCCCGCAACGGGGGAAACTCCTCGCGCAGGCCCGCTGCCCGTACTTGAAAGACACCGACCGGCCTTGGTACGTCCCGCAACCGCCGCGGCCCCAGATCCACCAGATCAACTCCAGTGAGCAGAACCGCCGTCGACTCGGCAAGGAGAATCTGACCACCGTTCCCGGCGCCCATCACCCGCGCCGCGCGATTGAGCACCGCACCGAAGTAGTCGCCCTCCCGCAGTTCGGCTTCGCCGGTTGCGATGCCCATCCGCACGGGCAACTCCAGCGTCCGCTGCGCGGCAATGGCAGCATCCACCGCGGACGTTGGTGACGCGAATGCGGCACACACTCCGTCACCGGTGTGCTTGAACAAAAAACCGCCGTGCGCCTCGATCGCCGAGCGCAACACCTCGTCGTGTGCGGCGAGGGCCTTCCGCATCGTGTCCGCGTCCGTCTCCCACCGACCGGTCGAACCCTCGATATCGGTGAACAAAAACGTCACAACCCCGGAAGGGGCAGCGATCATGGCATCGCCTCGGCCCAGCCGATATGACCCTCGAAGCCAAGCCTTTTCGCCATGTCGCGGTAGCGATCCCGGTACTCGCGATAGCCGGCGTCGTCACCGTGAGCCCGCGCCAAACCAGCCCGGCAGCGCAGCAGCCAGATCTCGCGCGTTACCAGACCGTCTTCACCCCGCGCGGCGGCCAATTGCTCGACGGCGGCCTCGGCTTCGGCCATGTCACCGTCGGCGCCGCGATCGAGCAGTGTCTCCATCAGGACACCGGTCGCCAGCGAGCCGAGCGCCTGCAGCACTCCGTCGCGGAACAAATCGTCGACGGCGGCGCGCATCAGCGGTATCGCCTCATCGCGATCTCCACGCCGAACCATCTCACGCGCCCGGCACACGTTGATCGCGGGTAACAGGCCCACGTTTTGGCCACGGCTTCGGTACATTTCGCTGACCGTGGCCAGCAGCTCATTTCCCCGTTCACGCTCGGCCGCCGTGTGGCGGTGGACCAGCGCGACGCTGAGCGTCATGCGAGCGAAGGCCAACGCCACGTCATCGCCGGACCGTTCGGCGATCCGCACCGCGTCCTCGATCTCGCGCATCGCGGAATCCTCGGGCAGGAGCATGCCGCTCAGGATTCCGGGGAAGTAAACGTAGGCGATGACCCCGGTGTAGGAGAGGGGGTCGGCGTGGCGCGCCATGGCGATTGCTTGCCGCTGATCATCGCGCCATCCGGGAAGGCCCAGCGAACAACGGGCGATACCCCTAACCGCCAAGGCATTCGCCAGCGGACAGCCGATCATGAAGTTCCCCTTGGACGGGTCGCCCTCGGCCAGGTCGATGGCCCGTTGTGACCACCGCAGCACCGTGGACCACTCAGACGTCGCGGTCTTGGCCCGGATCGGCAAGGGGGAGAGCCCCACCGTCAGCACCGGATTGTCGAGCGCCTCGATGAGCTCCCAGGCCTCGGATGCCAGCCGCGAGGCCTCGAGAATCCTGCCCTGATAGAGGCAATCGTGGCCCAGCCCCGCCGTGGCGATGGCCAGTGACGCCTTGTCCCCGGCGGCGCCGCACAGCTCACGCATTTCCTCGAAACGGGCGCCGGCAACATGTTCGTGGACTCGCCAGGCGATCGCGCACAACATCGTGCGCGGCGCAATGCGCATGGCTGCCCGGTCCGGCTCCCCGGCAGGCAGGGCGTCGGCGAGCATCCGGGCGCGCTCCCATCTGAAACGCGCCGCGGCGATGTCGCGGTTGGTCGCCCACTTCGCGGCGCGCATGTTCCAGCCGTATGCGTCGCGCAGGTCACCGGCGGCCTGGAGATGGTCGGCGATCAGCGCGGCGTTCTGGTCGGCCGATTGCGGCTCGCGGGTTTCGATCGCGGCGGCCAGCCGCCGGTGCGACTCGGCGCGATCGGATTTCAGTTGAGCCTCGTAGGCCACGGTCCGAATCAGCGGATGGTGAAACGCATATTCGGCATCCGGCCCGTGCCGAACCTGTTTGATCAGCTCGGCGGTGATCAGCTCGTCGACGCGGGCGTCGATGCCCAGGCTGGCCAGCAGATCGCAGCTGAAGCTGGATCCGATGACCGCCGCGGCAGCAAGGGTGCGTTTGGCCGCCGGGGGTAGCCGGTCGATGCGGGCGGCGATGGCGGCTTGCAGCGTGGCCGGCACTTGCACGTCGGTGACATCGGTGCGGCAGGAGTAGTTGGCGCGCTCGCCGACGAGTACGCCGCGTTGAGCGAGTTCCCGGGTGATCTCTTCGGCGAAAAACGGGTTGCCCGCCGCGCGTGCGGTGATGATCTGGCCGATCTCGGCCACTGACGGATCGGGGCCCAACAGTTCGGCGACCAGGGCGGCGGTTTCGGCATCGCTGAGGGGCGCGAGGGTGATGCCTTGCGCACCGGGCACCCGGCTCAGCGCGCCCCGATATTCGGGGCGGTAGCTGATCAACACCAACGAGCGCGTCCGCGGGATCACCTCGAGGAAATCGGCCAGCATCGATTCGCTGACGGCATCGATCCAGTGGGCGTCCTCGATGACGTAGAGGGTGGGGGTTGTGCGGGCCAGTGATGCGGCATTGACCAGCGCGGTCAACCGTCGCCGTCGCGCGTCGGCATCGGTCTTGGGCAGGAAAAACTCGGGATCGGCGATGCCCAGCAGGTCGTCGAAGAGCGCCAGGTCCTCGGGGTCTGCACCGCGAACCTGGGCATGGACCTGTGCGCGGGCCGCCTCCGCCTCGACGCCCTCGATCCCGGTGGCCGCGCGCAACAGCCGCGCCACCACGCGGAACGGAACGTCGGCGGCGTGCGATTCGCAAAAGGTGGTGAACACCTCCACACCCCGGACCGCTGCCATCGCGGCGACCTCGCGCACCAGACGGCTCTTGCCGATGCCGGGTGAGCCCACCACGCTGACCACACCGCCGTGGCCGTCGATTGCGCGCTCCAACAAAGCCTCGACGGTGGACAACTCGCACCGTCGACCGACCAGACTCGACTCGCCATGCCCGACAACGCGATGCCCGTCTCCCAGGCCCAACAGCCGATACGCCACGACCGGCTCGTCCGCACCCTTGATCCGGACCAGCTCGGGATCGCCCAGAGTCGCAACGTCATCAACAAGTCGTTTCGTTGACGCGGTGAGCATCACCCCGCCCGGCGGGGCGACCGATTCCATCCGTTGCGCCATGCCGACCTGCTCACCGATGGCGGTGTAACCGAAAGGCCCGGAACCGATTTCACCGGCGATCACCTGACCGGAGTTCAGTCCCACCCGTATCCGGAGGTCCACGCCGTCGTGTTCTTGGACGTCGACGGCGAGCCGCGCGGCCTCGTCTTGAATCCCCAGGGCCGCCAGACCGGCACGAATCGCATGGTCCTCCAACGCCATCGGCGCGCCGAACACCGCCATGATCCCGTCGCCGGTGAACTTGTCCACCGTTCCGCCGTACCGCTTGACCACCGCCGAGCAGCGGTCGACAAGGCCGGTGATGATCTCGCGGAGCCGCTCCGGACCCACCGCCGCGGCGATGTCCATGGAGTGCACCACATCGGCGAACAGGATGGTGACCTGTTTGTACTCGGCGCGGGCATTTCCGTCTGGCAGCGGTGAACCGCACCTATGGCAAAACCGGGCATTCTCCAAGGGCTCGCTGCCGCACGTCCGGCACGCTGCTATGGCAGTCACCCGACCCTCCGCCAATCCCGGCCCCCGGTTCTCACAGGATAGGCGATCGCAAACCCCACGAGGAGGGGTTCGCGGTGGTGATCGCTGTGCCGAGTGCTACGGCGGAGGTGGTGACTCGAAACGTCGTGGCCCGCTCGGTTTCAGGGGCTCGCGAAGTCACCCACGACGGTCATCTTGTTGCCGTCCGACGCGGTGGCGAAGCCGGCCGTTGTGAACGTGCAATTCAGGATGATCGCTCGGTGTGGGGGACTACCCATCCAGAGGTCGACCGCTGAGCTCGGGGTCGCAGCGGAGCCGGTGCCCCAATAGACGATCTCACCCGTGGCGCCGGTCGTCGGGTAGCCCGCATCCGCGATGCGCGCCCGCGGCGAAGAGCCATCCGAACCGATATGGCCGCTCACCCCGTTCGCCAGCATGTCGTTGGCGTGCCGCTGCGCCGAGGCTGCCAACCGCGGGTCGTCCCCGATCGGCCCGCACGTTTGGCGAAGCCGGCTGATGCCGCTGTACACCGCGGTCCCCGAATCGTCCGCGCGAGCGACAAAGCCAGCAACTGTGCCCGGAGTTGTGAAGACGGCGCAGATCGCGAAGACGGCGACAAATCTGACTTTCATCGTCACGTTGCCTCTTGCCACGCGCTCGCGTTGCTGTTTAGCAAACAAATGCTACTCACGTTCGACCACAAAAGGCAGGGAATCAAAGGAGTAGTCGATTACTCTTCCCGGGGGCGCCGCGCGGACACATACTTGACGCCTGTACAAGAAGAGGTGGTCTGATGTCCGCACCCCAGCCTCCGCTTGTGGAAAGCTGCGACGTCTGCATCGTCGGAGCCGGCATCGCCGGGCTCAACGCCCTGTTCGCCGCGAGCCGATACCTGTCGCGCGACCAGAGGGTGATCCTGATCGACCGTCGGGCGCGTGTCGGCGGCATGTGGGTCGACGTGTACTCGTACGTGCGCCTGCACCAGCCGCATCCCATGTTCACCGCGGGCGACATCGAGTGGACGCTCGGCAAGGATCGCGGCTACCTGGCGGCCAAGGACGAGGTGCTCGACCATTTTCGGCACTGCGTCGACGTGATCAGGGAGCGCGTGCGGGTCGATGAGTACCTCGGCTGGGACTTCGAGTCGGCGGAAGAAGCCGACGGCATCGTGCGGGTCACCTGTCGGGCCGCCGACGGCCGGGTGCTCGTCGTCGAGACAAGGCGCTTGATCAAGGCCTTTGGTCTGGCAATCACGACGAACGAGCCGCTCGAGATGTCCAGTAAACGCATCCATTCGGTGTCGCCCGACTACTGCGACGTCCGGGCGGGCGACATCAGGGAAAGCGACGCGCCCGTGTGGGTCATCGGCGGCGGAAAACCGCGATGGACACCGCGCACGCACTGATCACGGCGTACCCCGGTCGCGAGGTGAACCTCGTCGCCGGCCGGGGAACGTTCTTCTCCAGCCGGGACAACCTTTTCCCGAGCGGCGCCCGACGGTGGTGGACTGGCACGCCGGGGAGCACCATCGGCGCACAGATGGGTCGCCAGTACGACGGCACCAACGAATCGGAGGTCCAAGGCTGGTTCCGCGCCACCTACGGCACCTACCTGACTCCGCAGGCGGACAACTTCGTGTTGGGTGTGCTGTCCGAGGCCGAAAACCGCACCATCTCAGCAGGTCTCAACGATGTCGTCATGGACTATTTCGAGGATGCGGTCGATCGCAACGGCACGACCGAGTTGGTGTTCCGAAGCGGATCGACGAAGACGATCCAACGCGGCAGCTGGGTGGTCAACTGCACCGGATACGTCAAATTCCCCGACGACAACTCCTACGAGCCGTACGTTTCGCCCAGTGGCGCAGTCGCTTCCATCAATGTGCGGTCGGCCATACTGCACCTACCCGCGTTCATGGGCTACTTCATGGGCCACCTGCTGTTCCTCGACAAGCTCGGCGAGATCCCGCTCTACGAAATCGACTGGCAGGAACTGCGGCAAAAGTCACCGTTGGCGTTTCCGTACGTGCTGTTCGCGCTCATCCAGCACAACCTCAGCCTGATCTACGACAACGTCCCCAGGCGCGTATTCGCCGAGAACAGCCTCGATTTCGACAAGTGGTACCCGCTGCCGCGCCGCTTGCCGGGCATGGCACGGTTCGTGCTCACCCACCGCCGCGAGCGCGAGCGCCAGCGCCGTGTGCTCGACACCGTGCGGGAGCGATTCGGCATCCGTTGCGGTCCACTCAAGTAGTGATCTGAGTCTGCTGATACAGCGCGAGCTTCCAGCCATCCTGCGTGCGGTGGTACACGCTCGACATCGCCCCGACGAAAGCGGGTTCCGCGTCTTCGCGGTACCCGGTTCCGGTGTAAACCAGCGCCGCGTTGTCGTCATCGAGTTGGACCAACCGCACATCGGCGATGTCGTATGCGCGCCACGGCGGGGACTCGGACAGCGCCGACACGACGGCGTCGCGGTCCATCACCATGCCGTTGGCGAGCACCATCACCGCATCGGGCAGCATCGCGCCGCCGTAGAACTCCGAACCGGTCGCGTTGCACAACGAATCCCAGCCCGCCCGTTCGAGTTCCATCAACGCATCGAGCATCGAATTGTCAGTCATGTGGTGGTGGGTACCCACTTTGGCAGGCGCAACAGCGCGCCGGCCTATCGGTTGAGCAACGAGTCGACGTTGGTGTGAAACAGGCCGGGCAGTTCCTGCTCGTCGCAGCCCATCCGCCGGTAGTCGTCCAGCGGCGTCGCGGTTCCCTCGGAGTGGGGATAGTCGCTGCAGAACATGAACACGTCGCCGCTCATCGTGGCCAGCTGCCTAGGGTTCTCGTAGGAGAACGAGGACACCCGGACATGATCGAGAAAGTATTCGCTCGGCCGCCGGGACAGTTCCGCCGTCGGCTTGCCGTTGAGCATCGTGGTGAACGCGGACGCCCCGTCCAACATCATCAGAAACTGCGGCACCCAGGCGGAGCTGAGCTCGACCACGCCGAAGCGCAGACCCGGATGACGCTCGAAGACGCCGTGCAGGATCAGGTCGGACAGCGCCAGCGCCGGTGGCACCCACAGGAATACCGCCTCGGTGGCGGGCACCAGATCCTGGACCGGGTCGTCGTGATACCAGCAATCGTCGAAGACGCGCACCTGATCGGCGACGTGGAACACCGGCGTGACGGCGTGGTCGACGAACGCGGACCAGATCCGGTCGTGCTCGGGATGCGACAGCTCCCGGCCGTCCACCGGCCCGGCGCCGATCATCGCCAGCGTGACGCCGGCGCCCGCCAGCGCATCCAGCTCGGCCTCCAGCCACTCCGGGTCGCGCAACGTCAGGTGCGCCACCGGATGCAGCCGCCCGCCCCCTTCGGCCCGCACGATCGCGCACCACCGGTTCCATGCCGTCATGTTGGCGGTCATCGCCGGAAGTGACGACGACAGGCGGCGCTCCCAGAGCAGCCCGAAATTGGGGAACAGGACCGCCTCGTCGAGCCCCGCACCGTCGAGCCAGCGAACGCGGGACGCGGGCTCCCAATAAGAGGCGGGCAGCGCCTCGTCGTACCGATACGAGGAGCGCCTGCCGGTCCGCTGGCGCTTGCGGTGTTCCCCGCACGACGCGGTGTTGCCGGGCAGGTGGACGTCGGCCAGCGCAAGGCGAGCGCCGTGCCAGCTGAGCCAGGTGTAGCCCAATTCGTCGTCGACCAGGCTCAGCGCATCATCGCGCGCAGCCGGGTCGATGTGGTCGGCCCACAGCGAACGGCCCTCGTAGAGGTGTTGGTCCGAGTCGACGATGCGAGCCACACCGCCAGTTGTCCCACCGCCGGCGTGCCGCGTCAAGGCCCGGAAAAGGCGCCCGGCCGCTCAGCCGAGGCAGTCCGCCGCCGTGGTGAGCTCGGCGGACATGTTCTGCTCCATCATCTTCAGCGCCGCCGCGCCCAGGTCGGCATCGATGTGGGCGACGGCGTCGGTCGGGATCACGACGGCGAAGTGGCGGACATAGGCGTCGAGCGCGGTGTAGAGGATGCACTGTTCGGTGACCTGACCGGTGACGATCAACCGCTTGGTCTCGAGGCGACCCAGCAGGTACGCCAGCGCCGTCGCGTAGAAGGCGCTGTGGCGGACCTTGGTCAGTACGCGGCATTCTTGCGACGGCACGATCGGCTTGACCAGATCGGGCCGCGCCCCGTCCAGCGCCGAGCGGACGATGTCGGAGAACTGGGCGGTGAAATCGCCGTAGTTGTCGTTGACGTACACCAGGTCCACGCCGTCGGCGGCCCGGGCGTGGCGAACCAGATCGGCCAGCGGCTCGATGATCTTTTCGACGTTGGGTACGAGGTCTTCGGCGTCGGGATGCCGGTAGGAGTTCATCATGTCGATCACGACGACCGCGGTATCGCTCACGCTGTCGGGGATACCCGGCGCATGCTTTTTGACACCGGGCAGGCGACAATGGAAGGGCGATGGACTTTTACAACTGCTACAGCCAGGGCTTTGTCCGGGTCGCCGCGTGCACGCACCACACCACGATCGGCGACCCGGCGGCCAACGCCGAGTCGGTCCTGCGGTTGGCGCGCGAGTGCCACGACGACGGCGTCGCCCTGGCCGTGTTCCCGGAGCTGACGCTGTCCGGCTACTCCATCGAGGACATCGTGCTGCAGGACCTGTTGCTCGACGACGTGGAGGCCGCCGTCTCGGACATCGTCGCGGCCTCCGCCGAGCTGTTGCCGGTGCTGGTGGTCGGCGCCCCGCTGCGTTACGGGCAGCGCATCTACAACACCGCGGTCGTCATCCACCGCGGCGCGGTGCTCGGGGTGGTGCCCAAGTCGTACCTGCCCACCTACCGCGAGTTCTACGAGCGTCGCCAGATCTCCCCCGGGGACGACGAGCGCGGCGTCATCCGCATCGGCGACATCCAGGCCCCGTTCGGGCCCGACCTGCTGTTCGCCGCGTCCGACCTGCCGGACTTCGTGTTGCACGTCGAAATCTGCGAGGACATGTTCGTGCCGATTCCGCCCAGCGCGGAAGCCGCGTTGGCGGGTGCCACGGTGCTGGCGAACCTGTCCGGCAGCCCGATCACCATCGGGCGCGCCGAGGATCGTTGCCTGCTGGCCCGCTCGGCGTCGTCGCGTTGCCTCGCCGCCTACGTCTATGCCGCGGCGGGCGAGGGCGAATCGACCACCGACCTGGCCTGGGACGGCCAGACCATGGTGTGGGAGAACGGCGTGCTGCTCGCCATGTCCGAGCGCTTCCCGAAGGGGGAGCGAAGCAGCGTCGCCGACGTCGACACCGGGCTGCTCCGTTCGGAGCGGCTGCGGATGGGGACCTTCGACGACAACCGGCGTCACCACCGCGCGTCGGCCGAGTCGTTCCGGCGCATCGAGTTTCGCCTGGACCCGCCTTCCGGAGACATCGGGTTGCGGCGCGTGGTGGAGCGGTTTCCGTTCGTCCCCGCCGATCCGCAACGGCTGCAACAGGATTGCTATGAGGCCTACAACATCCAAGTCGCCGGGCTGGAACAGCGGCTGCGCGCTCTGAACTACCCGAAGGTGGTCATCGGGATCTCCGGTGGGCTGGACTCGACACACGCGCTGATCGTCGCCGCGCGCGCAATGGATCGCGAGAAGCGGCCGCGCAGCGACATCCTGGCGTTCACGCTGCCCGGCTTCGCCACCGGAGATCGCACCAAGCGCAACGCGATCGAGCTGTGCCGCGCGCTCGGGGTCACCTTCTCCGAGATCGACATCCGCGACACCGCGCAGCTGATGCTGAAGGAGATCGACCATCCGTTCTCCCGCGGCGAGAAGGTCTACGACGTCACCTTCGAGAACGTGCAGGCCGGATTGCGCACCGACTACCTCTTCCGCCTGGCCAATCAGCGCGGCGGCATCGTGCTGGGCACCGGCGACCTCTCCGAGCTGGGGCTGGGCTGGTCGACATACGGTGTCGGCGACCAGATGTCGCACTACAACGTCAACGCCGGCGTGCCCAAGACGCTGATCCAGCACCTGATCCGCTGGGTGATCTCGTCGGGGCAGTTCCAATCCGACGTGTGCGAGGTGCTGCAGTCGGTGCTCGACACCGAGATCACGCCGGAACTCGTTCCCAGCGGGGAAGAGGAAGAGCTGCAGAGCAGCGAGGCGAAGGTGGGGCCGTTTGCGCTGCAGGACTTTTCGCTGTTCCATGTCCTGCGCTTCGGGTTCCGGCCGTCGAAGATCGCGTTCCTGGCCTGGCATGCGTGGAGCGACCCCGAGCGTGGCAGCTGGCCGCCCGGCTTCCCGGTGGACAAGCGCCCGTCGTATTCGCTCAAGGAGATCCGGCACTGGCTGGGGGTCTTTGTGCAGCGGTTCTACTCGTTCAGTCAGTTCAAGCGCTCGGCATTGCCCAACGGCCCCAAGGTGTCTCACGGCGGGGCCCTGTCGCCGCGCGGGGATTGGCGTGCCCCCTCGGACATGTCGGCGCGCATCTGGCTCGACGAGATCGAGCGCGAGGTCCCCGAGGACTAGCGCAGCGCCGCCTCGATCGCGGAGGCGTCCGGCGCGCAGTCGCCGGCGCCGGGAACCAGCGTCGACAGCGCCGCCGCGGCGCAGGCCCGCCGCAGCGCGTCGAGCCGATCGGCCCGCGAACCCGGGTCGCGCGGCCAGTTCGCGGCCAGCACCCCGGCGAACACGTCGCCGGCGCCGGTCGTGTCCACCGCGTCGACCGCGGGGGCGGGTACCCGGAACTCGCCGTCGGGACCGGCGCAGCCGGCGCCGCGCGCGCCGAGGGTGGTCACCAAGTGGGTTGGCCGCCAGGGCCATTCGCGGGCCTCGGTCTCGTTGACGATCACCACGTCCGCGACGGATGCCAGCTCGGCGAGCGAGCTTTGGTCGCGGCCGGCGGGTGAGGCGTTCACCATGACGACCGCTCCGGCCGCCCGGGCCGCGCGCGCCGCGGCCACCGCCGTCGGCACCGGAATCTCCAACTGCGTCAACAACACTTCGCAATCCGTGACGGCCGCGCGCGCGGCGCCGTCGGCCAGCGCCAACCGCCCGTTGGCGCCCGGTGCCACCACGATGGTGTTCTCGGCGCCGGCGTCGACGACGATGATCGCCGTTCCGCTCGGCCCGGGTATCGCGACGGTCCCGTCCAGCCCAACGCCGTTGACCAAGAGGTGGGCCCGCAACTGTTCGCCGGCCGCATCGTCGCCGACCGCGCCGACGAACTGCACCCGCGCGCCCGCGCGCGCCGCGGCGACCGCTTGGTTGCCGCCCTTGCCGCCGGGCGCGTACGTCAGCGACGACGCCAGCACCGTCTCGCCGGGGCGCGGCAGGGTGGCGACGTCGAACGTGAGGTCCATGTTCACGCTGCCCACCACGCAAACCCGCGCCATCCCGCCGACGGTAGTCGCATCGGTGGGACCATTTCGACGCCGAACGCTTCGTGCAAACCCCAATTTCTCGGGTTTTGCGCGCTAGTCTGCTGCGTTAGCGATGCCGAATCTAGGAAGGCGGAAGGCATTGACATCGAGCGAGCTAAAAGACGCCGAACCGGCCGCCGATCTACCGGAAAGCGCGCCGGAATCCGCCCCGGCCGAAAAGACTCACGGTGCTTCCCGCCGACGGGTGTGGCGCCGTTTCAGGTTCGGCATCCAATCCAAGATCCTGGTGGCCTTGCTGCTGTCGAGCATCCTTGGCGTGGCGGTGATCGCCCTCATCGGGGCCATGTCCGGTCGCACCGCGTTGCGGCAAGTCGAGTCCGAGCGGTTGATCGAGCTGCGGGAGTCCCAGAAGCGGGCGGTGGAGGCGCTGTTCCGGGAGGTGACGAACTCGCTGATCGTCTACAGCGGCGGATACACCGTCAACGACGCCACGACGGCGCTTGCCGCGGGTTTCGCTCAATTGGGCAACGCGACGATCACCCCCGCCCAGCAACAGGCGCTGGTCGGCTACTACGAAAACGAGATGCTCAAACCGATCAAACAGCGCACCGGTGAGGGCATCGACATCAACGCGGTTCTGCCGAGTTCGGCCGCGCAGAAGTACCTTCAGGCGTACTACACCGCGCCGCCGAGGCCGAGCGCCGACTCGCTGCCCGTCGAGGACGCCGGCGACGGCAGCGCATGGTCGGCGGCCAACGCGCGCTTCGATTTCTATATCCGCGGTATTGTCAGCCGGTTTTCCTATCGGGACGCGCTGCTGCTGGACATGCAGGGCAACGTCGTTTACAGCGTCATGAAGGGGCCCGACTTCGGGACCAACATCCTCACCGGCCCGTATCGCGAATCGAACCTGCGCGACGCATACGAAAAGGCGTTGGCCTCCAACGACGTCGACTACGTGTGGATCACCGATTTCCAGACCTATCAACCGCACCTCGGCGAACCCACCGCGTGGGTGGTGTCGCCGGTCGGCATGAACGGCAAAATCGTGGGGGTCATGGCCCTGCCGGTGCCGATCGCAAAGATCAACAAGATCATGACCGCCGACAAGCACTGGGACCGCGCCGGCATGGGCGCCGCCACCGAGACGTATTTGGCGGGTCCCGACAACTTGATGCGTTCGGATTCGCGGCTCTTCCTGGAAGACCCGAAGGAATACCGGCGCGAGGCCATAAACGCCGGCACGCCTCCCGATGTCGCGGACCGGGCGATCCGGTTGGGTGGCACCACGCTGGTGCAGCCGGTTGGAACCGCGGGCCTTCGGGCCGCCCAACGCGGCGAGACCGGAGTCGTCAGCGCCACCGATTACACCGGCAACAAAGAACTGGAAGCCTACGCCCCGCTGAACGTGCCGAATTCCGAACTGCATTGGTCGGTCCTGGCGACCCGAGACAATTCCGACGCCTTCGCGCGGCTGGGCAGATTCAGCAAGGGCCTCGTGATCGCGGTCACCACAATGGTTTTCGCCATCTGTGTGGCCTCCATGCTCATCGCCCAGGCGGCGGTGCGACCGGTTCGCCGCCTCGAGGAGGGCACGCGGAAGATCAGCTCCGGCGACTACGAAATCAACATCCCGGTGAGGTCACGCGACGAGATCGGTGATCTGACTGCGGCTTTCAACGAGATGAGCCGCAATCTGGCGATCAAAGAGGAGCTGCTCAACGAGCAGCGCCGGGAAAACGACCGCCTGCTGCTTTCGCTGATGCCCGAGTCGGTGCTGCAGCGCTATCGTGAGGGCGAGGAGAACATCGCCCAGAAACACCACGACGTCGGCATCATCTATGCCGACATCGTCGGCCTCGACGAAATCTCCAACGTGTTGCCGGAGGGCGAACTGGTCGGGATTGTCGACGAACTGTTCCGCCAGTTCGATTCGGCCGCGGAATCCCTTGGCGTGGAACGGATTCGCACGTTCCACAACGGCTATCTGGCCAGCTGTGGCGTCGTCACGCCGCGGCTGGACAGCATTCACCGCAGCGTTGACTTCGCCCTCGAAATCAGCCGGATCATCGATCGATTCAACACCGAGACCGGCCACCAGCTTCGCCTCCGGGTCGGCGTCAACACCGGCAACGTCGTCAGCGGGCTGGTGGGCCGCTCCGGCCTGGTCTACGACATGTGGGGTGGCGCGGTGAGCCTGGCGTACCAGATGCACAGTGGCGCACCGCAGCCCGGCATCTATGTCAGCTCGCACGTATACGAGGCGATGCGGGACGTCCGGCAGTTCACTCCCGCCGGCGCGATCTCGGTGGGCGGCACCGATCAGGCGATCTACCGGTTGTTGGAGCGGTAATGAACGTATTCGACTCGTCGTGGTTCTACTGGGCGGTGGGTATCGCGGTGGGATTGCCGGTCGGGCTGATCCTTTTCACCGAGCTGCAGGACGCGCTCCTGCGCAGGAACAGCAAGTTGGCCGGGCCGGTGAGCCTGATTCGCAACTACCTGCTGCCGCTGGCCGCGCTGCTGCTGTTGCTCGTCAAGGCATCGGAGATCCCGGCCGGGGACGTCCCGGTGCGCGTACTGACCACGGTGTTCGGCTTCCTGGTGATGGTGCTGTTGCTGTCGGGGCTCAACGCCACCGTCTTCGAGGGCGCGCCCGAAGACAGCTGGCGCAAACGCCTGCCCACCATCTTCATCGACGTCGCGCGCTTCGTGCTGATCGGCGTGGGCCTGGTCGTGATCCTGTCCTACATCTGGGGCGTGCGGGTCGGCGGCTTGTTCACCGCGCTGGGCGTGACGTCGGTGGTCATCGGCCTGATGCTGCAGAACTCCGTCGGCCAGATCGTCTCGGGTTTGTTCATGCTATTCGAGCAGCCGTTCCGGATGAACGATTGGCTGGACACCGGGACGGCGCGGGGCCGCGTTGTCGAGGTGAACTGGCGGGCCGTGCACATCGACACGGGCAGCGGGATGCGCGTCACGCCGAACTCGATGCTGGCCACGACGGCGTTCACGAACCTCAGCCGTCCGTCGGGCTCCCACAAACTGGCGATGACGACCACGTTTTCGGTGGCCGACCCGCCCGACCAGGTGTGCGCCATGCTTTCGCGGGTCGCCCTCGGGCTGCCGCAGCTGCGGGGCGACAGCGTGCCCCGCTCGGTGCCGCTGGGCGGCGCCGAGTACCGCACCAGCATCGGGTTGGCCTCGCCGGCCGATGACGGCGCCGCGCGGGCAACGTTTCTGCGCTGGATCTGGTACGCGGCCCGGCGCGACGGGCTGCACCTCGACGACTGCGACGACGACTACTCGACCACCGAACGCGTGGAAAAGGCGGTGCGCACCGTGGTGGCGCCGGCATTGCGACTGAACGCCGACGAACAGCGATCGCTGCACACCTGCGCCAGGCTCGTTCGATACGGCGCCGACGAAACCGTGGAGTACGCCGGCCAGGTGCCCGATGCGATGAGGTTCCTGGTCGCGGGCCGCGTGCAGCTGGTCGCGACGGCCGACGACGGGTCGGCCGTGCCGATCAGCACGCTGATGCAGGGATCATTCCTGGGACTGACCGCGCTGACGCGGCAACCGAACATGGCGAGCGCGTACGCGCTCGAAGAGGTGACCGCGCTGGAGATCGATCGGGAGCACGTCGAGCATCTCGTGATGCGTGAACCGTTGCTGCTGCAGAACTTTGGCCGCATCCTCGAAGAACGCCAGAGCAAGGTGCGGCAGGCCCGGCGCGGTGAGCGGGTGGCGTGAGCCGGCGGCGCCGGACGCTGCGCGAGGGGCAGCCAAACCCGGTCGGCCAAGGACCGATACGCTGGTCAAATGAGTCTGCAAGCACCGTCCCGGAGCGGAGCGACCCAACAGCAGCAATCCGACTCGCGCCGAGAGGTCCATGATGCCGCCCGCCGCGCCCGCGTCGCCTCGCGGGTCCTGGCGTTGTTGCCGACGGTGGCCAAGGACCAGGCGCTGCAGTCCGCCGCGGACGCGATCGCGGCCCACGTCGATTTGATCCTGGCGGCCAACGGCGAGGATCTCAAGGCGGCCGAGGCCGCCGGCACACCGTCCGCGATGCTCGACCGGCTGGCGCTGGACCCCAAACGTGTCGAAGGAATCGCCGCCGGCCTGCGACAGGTCGCGGGGCTGCCCGACCCGGTCGGCGAGGTGCTGCGCGGCTACACGCTGCCCAACGGGCTGCAGTTGCGGCAGCAGCGGGTCCCGCTGGGCGTGGTCGGCATGATCTACGAGGGCCGGCCCAACGTCACGGTCGACGCGTTCGGTCTGGCGCTCAAGTCCGGCAACGCCGTGTTGCTGCGGGGCAGTTCGTCGGCGTCGAAGTCGAACCAGGTGCTCGTCGAGGTGCTGCGCGCTTCGCTGGTGAGCGAGGACCTGCCCGCCGACGCGGTTCAGCTGCTTTCGGCCGCGGATCGGTCCACGGTCACCCACCTGATCCAGGCTCGCGGCCTGGTCGATGTGGTGATCCCGCGCGGCGGAGCCAGCCTGATCGACGCGGTGGTCCGCGACGCGCAGGTGCCCACCATCGAGACCGGCGTGGGGAACTGCCACGTCTACGTGGACGGCGGCGCCGACCTGGAGGTGGCCGAACGGGTCCTGCTGAACTCCAAGACCCGGCGGCCCAGCGTCTGCAATGCCGCCGAGACGCTGCTGGTCGACGCCGCGATCGCCAGGGAGGCCGTGCCCAGGCTGGTCGCCGCCCTGCAGGACGCCGGGGTGACGGTGCACCTCGATCCCGACGAGGAGCACCTGCGCCGCGAATACCTCTCGATGGAGATCGCGGTGGCGGTGGTCGACGGCGTCGACGCCGCGATCGCCCACGTCAACGAGTACGGCACCGGACACACCGAGGCCATCGTGACCGACAATATGGCTGCCGCGCAACGGTTTACCGACGGAGTCGACTCCGCGGCGGTGATGGTTAACGCGTCGACGGCGTTCACCGACGGCGAGCAGTTCGGTTTCGGTGCCGAGATCGGCATCTCCACGCAGAAGCTGCATGCCCGCGGGCCGATGGGGTTGCCGGAACTGACCTCGACCAAATGGATTGCGTGGGGGGACGGCCAAACCCGTCCGGCCTGACGCCCGGGCGCCAATCCTTTAGGAGAACTGAGATTGTGAGCGTGCCCGCCCGACCCGTGCCGCTGTTCGCGGACATCAACGATGTTTCGCGGCGGCTGGCCGAAACCGGTTATCTGCCGGACACCGCCACCGCGACGGCAGTCTTCCTGGCCGACCGGCTCGGCAAGCCGCTGCTGGTGGAGGGTCCCGCCGGGGTGGGCAAGACCGAACTGGCCCGCGCCGTCGCCCAGGCCACCGGCTCGGGTTTGGTCCGGCTGCAGTGCTACGAGGGGGTCGACGAGGCGCGGGCGCTGTACGAGTGGAACCACGCCAAGCAGATCCTGCGCATCCAGGCCGGCTCCGGAGACTGGGACGCGACCAAGAGCGACGTGTTCAGCGAGGAGTTCCTGCTGTCGCGCCCGCTGCTGACCGCCATCCGGCGCACCGAGCCGACCGTGCTGCTGATCGACGAGACCGACAAGGCCGACATCGAGATCGAAGGCCTGCTGCTGGAGGTGTTGTCCGACTTCGCGGTGACCGTCCCGGAGCTGGGCACGCTGACCGCCGAGCGGGCCCCGTTCGTGTTGTTGACCTCCAACGCCACCCGCGAGCTGTCGGAGGCGCTCAAGCGCCGCTGCCTGTTCCTGCACATCGACTTTCCCAGCCCCGACCTGGAGCGCCGCATCCTGCTGTCCCGGGTTCCCGAGCTGCCCGCCCACCTCGCCGAGGAATTGGTGCGCATCATCGGGGTGCTGCGCGGGATGCAGCTCAAGAAGGTGCCGTCGATCGCCGAGACCATCGATTGGGGCCGCACACTGCTCGCGCTGGGCCTGGACACGATCGACGACGCCGTCGTCGCCCAGACGCTGGGTGTGGTCCTCAAGCACCAGTCCGACCAGCAGCGCGCCAGCGGCGAGCTCCGGCTGAACTAGGAATCATGGCCGTCCGCCGCATCCGCCCCACCCGGCCGCTCGCCCCGCACGGGCTGCCCGGTCACCTGGTGGGCTTCGTGGAAGCGCTTCGCGGACAGGGCATTTCGGTCGGCCCGTCGGAGACGGTGGACGCGGGCCGGGTGATGGCCACCCTCGGGCTGGGCGACCGCGAGGTGCTGCGCGAGGGCATCGCCTGCGCGGTGCTGCGCCAACCCGATCACCGCGAGACCTACGACGCGATGTTCGACCTGTGGTTCCCCGCGGCGCTGGGGGCGCGCGCGGTGGTCTCGGAGGACGAGGCGGGGCCGGAGGGTGATCCGGGCGGTTTGCCGCCCGACGACATCGAGGCGATGCGCCAGATGCTGCTGGACCTGCTCACCGACAACCCCGACCTTGCCGACATGGACGAGCGGCTGGTCGCGATGGTCGCGCGGATCGTGGAGGCCTACGGGAAATACAGTTCCAGCCGCGGTCCGTCGTTCTCGTCGTACCAGGCGCTCAAGGCGATGGCACTCGACGAGCTGGAGGGCAAGCTGCTGGCGGGACTGCTCGCCCCGTACGGCGACGAGCCGAGCCCCACCCAGGAGCAGATCGCCAAAGCGCTTGCCGCGCAACGGATCACCCAGCTGCGCAAGCTGGTCGACGCCGAGACCAAGCGGCGCACCGCCGAGCAACTGGGCCGCGAGCACGTCCAGATGTACGGCATCCCACAGCTGTCCGAGAACGTCGAGTTCCTGCGGGCCTCCGGCGACCAGCTGCGCCAGATGCAGCGGGTGGTCGCGCCGCTGGCCCGCACCCTGGCGACGCGGCTGGCGGCCCGTCGGCGCCGCGCTCGCGCCGGGTCGATCGACCTGCGCAAGACGCTGCGCAAGTCGATGTCCACCGGCGGGGTGCCGATCGACGTGGTGTTGGCCAAACCGCGCCCGGCACGCCCGGAACTGGTGGTGCTGTGCGACGTGTCCGGATCCGTCGCCGGGTTCAGCCACTTCACCCTGCTGCTGGTACACGCCCTGCGCCAACAGTTCTCGCGCGTCCGGGTCTTCGCCTTCATCGACACCACCGACGAGGTGACGCACATGTTCGGGCCCGAGGCCGACCTGGCCGTCGCGATCCAGCGGATCACCCGGGAGGCCGGCGTCTACAGCCGGGACGGTCACTCCGACTACGGCAACGCCTTCGTCTCGTTCCTGCAGGCCAACCCGAACGTGCTGTCGCCGCGCAGTTCGCTGCTGGTGCTCGGCGACGGCCGCACCAACTACCGTGACCCGGCGATCGACGTGCTGGCCGACATGGTGACCGCCAGCCGGCACGCGCACTGGCTCAACCCCGAGCCCAAACACCTGTGGGGCAGCGGCGACTCGGCCGTGCCGCGCTACCAAGAGGTGATCACGATGCACGAGTGCCGGTCCGCCAAGCAGCTGGCCGCGGTGATCGACCAGCTGCTGCCGGTCTGAGGGTCCCGGCGAGCGTGCGTAGTAAGACAACTATGCCGTTGCGTGTCGATGAAGAAAATGGCGACGTCCTCCTGGTGTCGTTGACGGGCTTGGTGTCCCAAGACAGCGAGGAGGACGTCGTGGTTCAGGGTAGTGGTTTGTCGCGTGGTGACAAGCGTCGTAATGCGAAATTGGCCCGGTTGCGGGGATTAGTGCCGGCCGATTACGCGATCGTGGGCATTGATTTGGCGGATCGTAAGCAGGTGGTGGTGGTTTGTGACCACGATTTGCAGGTGCTGGCCCGCAAGACAGTCAAGGCGCGGGCATGGGAGTTGGCGCCGGTACTGGACTGGGCGCGCTGGGTTGCCCGCAAGCGCGGTTTCGCCGATGTGACGGTGGGGTGTGAGCCCACGGGGCATCGGTGGATGGTGCTCAATCAGCTTGCCGCCCAGCGGGATATGACGTTGGTGTGTGTGAATCCGATGTTGGTGGGCCGGGCTCGGGAGGTTGAGGACTACACCCGGGATAAAAGCGACGACAAGGATGCGATGCTGATCGCGCGGTTGGTGGCCGGGCTGCACTGTTATGCCCCGGAGTGTGCCGAGGAGAGTTGGGCGCGGCTGCGCCAGTTGGGGGCGCGCCGCGAACGGCTGGTCACTGAGACCACCGCGTGTATCCAGCAGCTGCGTGACCTGCTGGAGTGTGCGTGGCCGGGGGTATTGGAGGCTGCGGCCAAACCGTTTGAGTCCACGAACTGGTGTGCGGCGCTGGCGGTGGTGCTCGATCGCTGTGATGGTCACCCGGAACGGTTGGCCCGGCGGGGTTTGGCGCGGTTTGAGGCCGCGGTGTGCCGCGAGTTGGCGCGCTGGGGTGGGCAGCGGCGGCGCAGGCCCATCATTGAGGCGGTCTTTACCGCTTTGGTCGACCCCAGAGGAGTGATGGCCCAACGCCGCGGCGCATTGGAGCGTGCCAGCTTTGTGCTGGCCGATTGGCGTGGGGCCAAAACACGGCTGGCCCAAGTGGAATCCCGCATGGTTGAGGTGCTCGATGAGCTGGGGCTGGCCGAGCTGGTCACCAGCATCCCCGGCCTCAGCGCGGTGGGGGCGGCGGCGATTTTGGCCGAGACCGGTGATCTTGCCCGCTTCGATTGCCCGCGCACACTGGTCAAACATGCCGGGCTGTGCCCGCGGGATAACAGCAGCGGCACCTTTGAGGGCCGGTCGCGGATATCCCGGCGTGGCCGGCCTCGGCTGCGGCTGGCTGCATGGCGCGCGACCTGGGGTGCGCTGCACCATAACTCGGTGTTGGCCGCCCGTTACCGGTATCTGACTACCCGCGACCACAACAAGCTGACCGATGGACAGGCACGTGCGGCCATTGCTGCCGCGCTGCTGCGCTGGATCCACGTCATCGTCACCCAACGGGTGAACTGGGATGCCGCCATCGCCGGCGCCGGCGCATTGCCTACAGCGGCCTAACAAGGAGCCATTTGAATGAACCGAGGTTGGGCCAAGCTCCACGCGCGCCTGAGGCACCAGCAGGTGACCTCGCCAAACACCATGAGCAGGCCCCGCCCGGTCCTCACCAAACTCGGTTGCACGCAGTTGGGAAAAACCCGTTTGACGAACTACGTAGAGACGAGGACCAGGCTGGCCCCCCAACCCTTGACAAAACCCACTTACGAAGGTGTTCGCACGGCGACACGCCGCGTCGGGCGTACAACTGCGCACGCTCGTGGACGCGCATCAGGCCAGTAGTTCGACCTCCACTTCGAGTTTGCGATAGGTTTCCAACGCGCGGCGATCGCGTGTCACGAGCGTGAGCTGATGCTCCTTCGCGGTCGCGCCGACGAGCGCGTCGTAGACCGAACCACCGGCGATGCCGCAGGCTCCGAGCGTCGCCAGCAGCGACCCCGCGGCGCGTGTTCCCAGGAATCTGGTCTCGGGGAACGTATTTGCCAGCAGCCGGGCGACCGTCGCGGGCGTTCTTCGTGCCGGCGGCGGCAAGCGGGTCAGCACCGAGAAGGTCTCGAACGTTGCATGACCGGCCAAACCGAGGGTCCGTCCGCGCAGTGCGTGGAAGGTGTCCTTGTGATGATCGTGATCGGCAACCACAAGTGCCACGGCGACACTGGTGTCGACCAGAACTGCGGTTGTTCTAGCGCTGGCCGGCATCGCGCAATGCCTGCACGACCGCGTCGTTGACCTTGGCCCCGCCCGCAGGTATGACAAAGCGCCCGTCGCGCTCTTCCAGAGCACCACCGGCGAGGGGTTCGACGCGCAGACCGGCGCCGTCGGCCGTCACTTCTACTTCGCCGGGCTGGATCCCCAGGTGGTCGCGCAGTGCCTTCGGAATAACCAGGCGGCCCGCCCGGTCAATGGTTGCACGCATGCCTAAAGGTTACCATTAGGGCACTGACGTCACCCGGGCCGCACCAGCCCGCTCAAGTAAGCTGGCAAATCGTGCAAAAGCAGCTTCGCAGGCTAGGGGTGATGGGCGGGACGTTCGATCCCATCCATTACGGCCACCTGGTCGCTGCCAGCGAGGTCGCCGAGCTGTTCGATCTCGACGAGGTGGTGTTCGTGCCCAGCGGCCAGCCGTGGCAAAAGGACCGGCACGTGTCGGCCGCCGAGGACCGCTACCTGATGACCGTGATCGCCACCGCCTCCAATCCCCGCTTCTCCGTGAGCCGGGTCGACATCGACCGCGCCGGACCCACCTACACCCGCGACACCCTGCGCGATCTGCACGCCCTCAACCCGGATGCCCAGCTGTTCTTCATCACCGGCGCCGACGCGCTGGCGTCCATCCTGTCCTGGCAGGGCTGGGAGGAGCTGTTCGGGTTGGCGCGCTTCGTCGGGGTCAGCCGGCCCGGTTATGAGTTGCGCCGCGAGCACATCACCGGCGTCCTGGGCGAGCTCGCGGACGACGCGCTGACGCTGGTCGAGATTCCGGCACTGGCGATTTCGTCGACCGACTGCCGTCGCCGTGCCGAGGAGCACCGGCCACTGTGGTACCTGATGCCCGACGGTGTCGTGCAATACGTCTCGAAGCGCGGGCTTTACAGCAAGCCCGGCGCCCAGGGGTCGGCATGACCGCAACCCCCGAGGCCATCGACATGGCGACGGTGGCGGCCGGGGCGGCCGCGGCCAAGCTCGCCGACGACGTCGTGGTCATCGACGTCTCCGGCCAGTTGGTGATCACCGACTGCTTCGTCATCGCCTCGGCGTCCAACGAGCGGCAGGTCAACGCCATCGTCGACGAGGTCGAGGAGAAGATGCGCAGGGCGGGCTACCGGCCGGCGCGCCGCGAGGGCGCCCGCGAAGGCCGCTGGACCCTGCTGGATTACCGCGACATCGTCGTGCACATCCAGCATCAGGACGACCGCAATTTCTATGCGCTGGACCGGCTTTGGAGCGACTGCCCGGTGGTGCCGGTGGATTTGGGCGAGAACCCCGACGAGTCGGCGAGCGCGCGATGAGGGTCCGTCGCCTGGTGATGTTGCGGCACGGGCAAACCGACTTCAACCTCGGCAGCCGGATGCAGGGCCAGCTGGACACCGAGCTCAGCGAACTGGGCCGCGCGCAGGCCGTTGCCGCCGCCGAGGTGCTCGGCAAGATGCAGCCGCTGCTGATCGTGTCGTCGGATCTGCGGCGCGCCTACGACACCGCGGTCAAGGTGGGGGAGCGCACCGGCCTGACGGTGTGCGTGGACGAGCGATTGCGGGAGACCCATCTCGGTGACTGGCAGGGCCTCACCCATGCCCAGATCGACGCCGAGGCCCCGGGCGCCCGGCTGGCGTGGCGCGAGGACGCGACGTGGGCGCCCCACGGCGGGGAGAGCAGGGTCGACGTGGCCGCGCGCGGCCTGCCGTTGATCGCCGAGCTGGTATCCGGCGACCCGGAATGGGGAGACAGCAACCACCCGGATCGGCCCGTGGTGCTGGTGGCCCACGGCGGCCTGATCGCGGCGCTGTCGGCGGCGCTGCTGAAGCTTCCGGTCGCCAACTGGCCGATCCTGGGCGGCATGGGCAACGCCAGCTGGGTGCAGCTGTCCGGCCACTCCGAGGACTCCGGCGATGCAGGCGATTTCGATGCCATCCGCTGGCGTCTCGATGTGTGGAACGCTTCGGCGCAGGTCTCCAACGATGTCCTCTGAAGCGCGGCCGGTGCTGCTGGTCTTCGCGGACTCGCTGGCCTATTACGGGCCCACCGGCGGTCTGCCCGCCGACGACGCCCGGATCTGGCCCAATATCGTTGCCGCACAGCTTGATTGGGATGTGGAACTGATCGGCCGCATCGGCTGGACGTGCCGCGACATCTGGTGGGCGGCCACCCAGGATCCGCGGGCCTGGGCGGCGCTGCCCGGGGCCGGGGCGGTGATCTTCGCCACCGGCGGCATGGATTCGCTGCCCTCGGTGCTGCCGACGGCGCTGCGCGAGCTGATCCGCTACGTGCGGCCGCCGCGGCTGCGGCGCTGGGTCCGCGACGGGTACGCCTGGCTGCAGCCCAGGCTCTCACCGGTGGCCCGGTCCGCGTTGCCGCCGCACCTGAGCGCCGAATACCTCGAACAGACCCGCGGCGCAATCGATTTCAACCGCCCCGGCATTCCGATCGTGGCGTCGCTGCCGTCGGTGCACATCGCCGAGACGTACGGCAAGGCCCACCACGGCCGCGCGGGCACCGCCGCGGCGATCGCCGAATGGGCGCAGCGCCACGACATTCCCCTGGTGGACCTCAAAGCCGCGGTGGCCGAACACGTCATGAGCGGACGCGGCAACCCCGACGGCATCCACTGGAACTTCGAGGCGCACCAGGCGGTCGCGGAGCTGATGCTCAAGGCGCTGGCCGAGGCCGGCGTATCGACCGGGAAACCGCGGGGGTAGGGCGTGCCTGTTGTGGTGGTGACCGATGCATCGTCGCGGCTGCCGGCCGAGCTGCTCGAAAAGTGGGCCATCCGAGTGGTTCCGCTGCACATCCTGCTCGACGGCGACGACCTGCGCGACGGGGTGGACGAGATCCCCGACGACATCTACCAGCTGCATGCCACCACCGCCGCGGCGACCCCGGCCGAACTGGCCGACGTCTACCAGGAGGCGCTGGCCGACAGCGACGGAGACGGCGTTGTGGCGGTGCATATTTCGGCGGCGTTGTCGGGCACCTACGGCAACGCCGAACGCACCGCGGCGGACCTCGACCCGGCCATCCGGGTGATCGACTCGAGGTCCGCCGCGATGGGCACCGGCTTTTGCGCGCTGGCCGCCGCGCGGGCCGCGGCCGCCGGCGCCGACCTGGACGCCGTGGCGGACGCCGCGAGCTCGGCCGTGTCCCGGACCCACGCGTTCATGGTGGTGCACCGGCTGGACAATCTGCGCCGCAGCGGCCGCATCGGCGGCGCCAAGGCGTGGCTCGGCACCGCGCTGGCGCTCAAGCCATTGCTGCGCGTCGAGGACGGCAAACTTGTTCTGGCCCAACGGGTGCGCACCGTCAGCAACGCGACGGCGGCGATGATCGACCGGGTCTGCGAGATCGTCGGCGACGGCCCCGCGGCACTGGCCGTGCACCATGTCGCCAACCCCGACGGCGCGAGCGAGGTGGCGGCGACGCTGGCGCGGCGGCTACCGGCCTGCGAGCCGGCGATCGTCACGCCGCTGGGGCCGGTGCTCGCGCTGCACGTCGGTGCGGGAGCGGTCGCGGTGTGCCTGGAATTGCCGGAGCCGTCACGCTGATTGCCCGGTCGGCGTCGAAGAGCCGGTGAACGGCACCTCCACGCCCTTTTGAAATGACAAGGCCGCGCTTTGAGCGACCAACACGACGACGAGCGCGACCACCCACAGCCATGCTTCGGCAGGAGTGATGTGCGCGGCCGGATCCTTATAACGCAACGCCATGATGGACCGCACGATCACGGCCGCAACGACGGCGACGGTGATGTAGGGGACGACGGTGCGGACCCGAAGCGCCGTGCGCCCCGTCGGTGATTCCGAACGCCGCCTGCCGATTCCGGCGTACCACACCGCGGCGCAGACGACGATGATCGCCAGCGGTATCGGAATCGAGAGCCGGTTGGCCCAGTCCCACAGCGGTTGCAGCGGCCGGTGCGTCTGCGGGTCACCCAGCGAGAGCGCGAGGTGCATGATCGTGTCTTCGACGAGGAACACGGTGATCGGCGGCACGAGCACCGCCAGGATGAACACGCAGTGTTTGGCGAGGACGCCCGCGGTGCCCGAAATAAACTGCACGATGGCGTAAAGCAACATGTAGATCGAGGCCCCGAACGCCACGGCGCCCAGCACCTCCACGGATCCGGCTCGACCGTTGCTGAGGGCGCAGCCGCTCTCGCCGGCCAGCAAGCCGTACCGCAGGGTCGTCAGGAACAGGCCCAGAAACGCACACACCAGCGCGATGCCCACCTGGGTGTCGTGCTCGACCTCGCGCGGCTCCGGCGAATGACCTTCGCCGCGGCGCCGGTAGGCGCGGTCGAGCACGAGATTGATGACGACGAAGGCGAACCCGGCGAGGATGCCGGTGAATTGCGCGTAGGTCCTGGCCACGATCGACATGTCGAAGCCAGTCCAGAGGTTGCAGGAGTCGGCGAGCAGTCCGGTGGCCATCGTCGGCATCTTAAGGCCGACCGCGGCGTCACGCCGTCAAAAGACTTCGGACACGCCGCGTTAGGCGTTGACCGCCCGTCGTGCATTGTCGCCGCGCGGGTGCACAACTCGCGGCCACCAGAACCACCGTCCCAGCAGGGTGGCGATCGACGGCATCAACAGCGTGCGCACGATCAGCGTGTCGAGCAGCAGGCCGATGCAGACGGTCGATCCGAACTGGCCCAGCACCCGCAGGTCGCTGCCCAGCATGGACGCCATGGTGAAGGCGAACACCAGGCCCGCCGCGGTCACCACCCCGCCGGTGCCGGCCATCGAACGGATGATTCCGGTCTTGAGCCCGCCATGGATCTCTTCGCGGAACCGGGACACCAGCAGCAGGTTGTAGTCGGATCCCACGGCCAACAGGATGATCACGGACAGCGCCGCGACGATCCAGTGCACCTTGATGCCGAACAGGTCCTGCCAAATGAGCACGGACAGGCCGAAAGACGCGGCGATGGAGCTGGCCGCGGTGCCGACGATCACCAGCGCGGCAACCACGCTGCGGGTGAGCAGCAGCATGATCATGAAGATCAGGGTGAGGGCCGAGACCACCGCGATCATCAGGTCGTACTTTTCACCGTCGGCCATGTCCTTGAATGTCGCGGCGGTTCCGCCGAGATAGACCTTGGCGTCCGACAGGGAGGATTGCTTCAGTCCCTCCTGCGCCGCGGTGCGCTCCGAGTCGACCCGCGAAATCCCTTCCGGGGTCATGGGATCGCCCTGATGGGTGATGAAGAAGCGCGCCGACTTGCCGTCCGGCGACAGGAACATTCGCAGGCCCGTCTGAAAGTCCGGGTTCTGGAAGGCCTCCGGCGGCAGGTAGAAGAAGTCGTCGTTCTTGGAGGTGTCGAAACTCTGGCCCATGACGACCCCGGTGTTACTCATCGCCTCCATCTGGTCGATCATCGCCTTGAACGTCTGGTACAGCGTCAGCGTGATGCCGCGGGTGGTCTTCAGCGTCGCGATCAGCGTGGGAAACAGCGCCGTCAGGTCGTGTGTGGCGTTGGCGGTGTGCTGAATGTCGGCCGTGAGCAGGTGGAACTGCTCGGACAATTGATCGAATCCGTCGAGCGAGTCGAACAGGGATCGCAACCCAAAGCACAACGGGATGTCGTAGCAGTGCTTTTCCCAATAGAAGTACGTGCGCATCGGCCGGAAGGTGTCATCGAAATCCGCGATGTGATTGCGCAACTCGTCGGTGATCTCCGAGGTCGTCGCCGTGGTCTTCGCGCTGTCATCGGCGGCCTTCGAAAGATCCAGCGACACCTCGTACTGGCGCTGCGTGGTGTCGATCTGGGTCTGCAGGTCATCGGCCATCCGGAGGATGTCGGCGATGCGGTCCTTGAGGAACTGCATGTTTTGCATCGTCGTCTGGCTTTGCATGCTGGTCTGGAACGGTATCGAGCTGTGCTGGATCGGGATGCCCAGCGGGCGCGTGATGTCCTGCACCATCGCGATGCCCACCGTGCGCATGACATTCTTGGCCACCCTGTCCAACACCAGCATGTCGGCGGGGTTCCGCATGTCGTGGTTCGCTTCGACCATCAACATGTCGGGGTTCATCCGGGCCTGTGAGAAATGCCGGTCCGCGGCCGCCTGACCGAGGTTCGACGGAGCCGAGGTCGGCAGGTAGTAGCGATCGTTGTAGCTCGTTTTGAAGCTGGGCAGGGCGACCATGCCGACCAGCACGATCGCGGCGCTGACGGCCAGAATCGGTGCGGGCCAACGCACTACCGCGGTGCCCACCCGCCGCCACAGCCGACCCCGCTTGGCCGCTCTCTTGGACTCGAAGAGATGAAAGCGACTGCCCACGAACACGACCGCGGGACCCAGCGTGAGCCCGGCCAGCACCACGACCAGCATACCGATCGCGACGGGTGCGCCCATGGTGTTGAACCAGGGCAGCCGGGCGAAGCTCAGGCAGTAGGTCGCGCCGGCGATCGTCAGGCCCGACCCCAAGACGACCGGGGCCACCCCGCGAAACGTGGTGTAGTAGGCGGTTTCTCGATCCTCGCCGGCCCGCAGCGCCTCCTGATAGCGGCCGACGAGGAAGATCCCGTAGTCGGTACCGGCGGCGATCGCCAACATGGTCAGGATGTTCGCGGCGAACGTCGTCAGCCCAAATGCATTGTGATAGGCCAGAACCGCGACCACGCCGCGCGAACATGCCAATGCGACGAAGGTCATGAACAGCTGGACCAACGTCGTGACGATGGACCGGTACACCAGCAGCAACATGATCGCGATGGCGCCCAGGGTGAACAGGGTGATCTTGGCCAGGCTCGCGTTGCCGATGATGTGCATGTCGTCGGACAGCGCGGCGGGCCCGGTGACGTAGGCCTTCACCCCGGGTGGCGCCTGGTTGCGGTCGATCACCTTGCGGACGGCGTCGACGGACTCGTTGGCCTGCGTGGTGCCCTGGTTGCCGGCGAGGTTCAACATGACGTAGGCGGCCTTGGCGTCGGCGCTCTGCGCTCCCGCGGCGGTCAGCCGGTCGCCCCAGAAGTCCTGGATGTGCTGGATGTGCTTGGGATCGGCGCGCAGTTGGCGGACCAGGTTGTCGTAGTAGCGGTGCGCGTCGTCGCCGAGGGGCTTTTGGCCTTCCAGGACGATCATCACGGTGCTGTTGGAGTCGAACTCGTGGAAGTTGTGACCCAGCAGCATCATCGCCTTCATCGACGGCGCGTCCAGCGGGGTCATCGGCGCCGAGTGCGCCTCGCCGACCACTTCCAATCGCGGGACGATCACGTTGACGAGGACCGTCACGAACACCCAGCCCAGGATGATGGGCACCGCGAAGATGCGGATCGTGTGCGGGAGGGCCGGCCGGTGGCCGCGCTCGGCCCTAGCGCGCCCCAGGTTGCCGATCGGCCCCGTGTCGGCGTCTTCGGCGGTCGTTTGACTCTTGCTGTTCACGTCGCTCATGCGGACTTCACCAGGCAGAAGGTCTGGGCGTTGTGGCCTTCGGAGTTTTGTTGCTCGCGGACGACGCCGTCCACGGTGATCTTGCAACTGATTTGGCTGCTATCGCTTTGCGCCATGATGTTGGCGCTGACCGCGGGCAGTGTCGTCGAGATCGTGGTCGACCACGGCAGCGGTGCCGAGTTGACCTGGTGGGTGTTGGCGTACTCGTCCCAGTAATTGATGTTCGCGGTGGCGCCCGGCGGGCCGGACACCTCGTAGACGACGACCTTGGGGTTGAACTGCACGATCTCGATCCCGGCGCCGGCGTTCGCGTTGAGGTCCTGGGAGCCGAAGATCTTGTGCAGCCGCATCACCACCAGGCCGGAGACGGCGAGAACAACGATCAGCAGCAACGGTATCCAGGCCCGCTTGAACAGGCGGGTGAGGGCACCGGTAGTGGAACCTCGACCAGCCATCACCGACCGCCTTCCGCTCACCGCCGACGGGGCCCGCCGTCCTGCCGGAACGCTCGCCGCCGTCGTCGACAACATTAGTTGTCGCCGGAACCATTTGCTCGGCTAAGTACTCTAACCCTTAGAGGACGGCAGCGTTCCTCCGGGGGTGCCGGCCCGCGCCGGGCCGCTAGCGCGCCACTCGCCCGGTGACCGGCGGCAAGTCCGCCAGCGTCACGATCCCGGGCTGCGCCGCCACCACCGCCGGGACCGCGTTGGTCACCGGCATCGCGGTGTAGATCATGCCCAGTCCCATGAACCCGGGCTCGGTCCAATCCTTGGGCGGCAGGCAGTGCAGGACGGTGCGCATGTTGGGCAACCCGAAAACCTGGATGACGTGGCCGTGCTCGAGCGGCTTGGGCGGGACCACATGGCCGCCCATGACCCAGTTGAATCCGACGCTGACGACGTTGCGGTCGCCTTCCCAGCCCCGGTGGTAGCCGTAGACGCCGCCGACCGTTCCCGCGGGGATCCTCATGAAGCCCAGATCGGAATCGGCGGTGGCCGCGGTGAACGTGACGTCGAAGGTCATCCTGTCCAGCTTCGCGCCGATCGCGTCGGCCATCATCGCCGCCGACTCCGCGAAAACCTCGCTTTCGGTGCGCACGCTGTCGGCCAGGCCCGGGGTGTCGGGATCCTGCGAGAACCCCATCGCCGTCTGGGTTTCCGCCGATTCGTAGGTCGAGCAGTCCACCGACTCGGTGATCCGGATCTCGTCGACACGCTCGCAGGAGCCGGACAACACCATGCCGACCATGTTCGTCATCCCGGGGTGCGCGCCGCTGCCGAAGATCGTCGAGCCGCCGCGCTCGCAGGCGTCCTCGATGCGCTTGCGGTCCTGCGGCGTCTGCTTGCCGCCGGTGATCCACGCCGCGCTGCTGCACACGTTGACGCCCGACTCCAGCAGGCGGACCAATTCGTCGATGTTGGGCCACAACGGGTTATAGCAACACGCGTCGGGCTTCAGCGCGAGCAGCGCGTCGACGTCGTTGGTCGCCTGCACCCCGGTCGGCTCGGGCCAGCCGGCCAGTTTGGCCGCGTCGACACCGACCTTGTCGGGTCCGTGCGCGTAGACGCCGACGAGCTCCAAGTCGGGTCTGCCGATGATGGCATGCAGTGACCGCCGCCCGATGTTTCCGGTCGTCCACTGGATCACCCGCAACGGACGATCCATCGGGGGCTTGCTCATCGCGTCTCCTTTGACGTTGCTGAAATTCAGTTGCTGATGTCGAATCCGGCGACGACCTTGGTCGGGCGCACGCGCACCACCAGCTCGCCGGGAACGGCGTTGCGCCGGCCGAATTCGTCGGCGCGGTCGGCGCCCATGTATCGCGCGCCGGCGCGGGTCGCGATGTCCAGCACGTCCCGCGGATCGTCGGTCGCCGTCGCCACGCCCTGCACCTGGACGAACGAATACGGCGGGTGGGGGTCGTCGACGCAGATCACCACTCGCGAATCACGGGCTATCGCACGGCCTTTCGACGTGCTACGGCCGGTGGTGAACGCCAGTTGACCGTCGTCGACGACGAACCACACCGGCGCGACCAACGGCCGGCCGTCGCCGGCCAGGTAACCGAGCATCCCGGTACGGGTTCCGGCCGAGAGGAATTCGACGACCTTGTCGGACAGCTCGGCCATGCGTCAGAGCCGCGCCAGGTCGTAGCCGGCGATGTGGTCGATCAGCACCTGGAGGTGGTCCCGCGAGGAGCCCAGCGTGTGCTCGATCGCGGTGAGCCGGGCGGCGTAGTGGCCGACCGGATATTCGGCGGTCATGCCGATGCCGCCGTGCAGCTGGATGGCCTCCTGGGCGATGTGCCGTCCGGAGCGGCCGACCTGCAGCTTGGCGCGCGACGCGATCACCGGGTCGAGGTTGCCGTCGGCGATCGACATCGCGGCGTAGAAGCTCATGCTGCGGGCCAACTCCAGCGACACGTACATGTCGGCGGCCCGCTGGGTGAGCGCCTGGAACTTGTTCAGCGTGACGCCGAACTGCTTGCGGGTCTTGAGGTAATCGGTGGTCAGGCGCAGCGCCTCCTCCATCGCCCCGACCGCCTCGGAACACAACGCCGACTGGATGCGGATGAGGGCGTCGCGGATGGCGGGGGAGGCATCCCGGACGTCGGAGGCATCGCCCAGCGGCTCGGCGGGCGCGGAGTCCAGGTCGATCTGAGCGCCGCGCTGACCGTCGAATGTCGGGTAGGGGTGCCGGTTCACGGCGCCGGCGTCGACCAAGAACAATCCCGTGCCGCCGTCCGGCAACGCGGCGCTGACCACCAGCGTGTCGGCGCAGTCACCGGCCGGGACGGGGTTCTTGGTTCCGGTGAGGGTCCACGAATCGCCTTGCCGCGCAGCCCGAGTGGTGACCGTCGCGGTCGGCTTCCGGTGGCCGGTTTCCAAATGGGCGAACGCGAGCAGCCTTTGACCCGCGGCCACCTCGTCCAGCAGTTGCTTTTGCGCGTCGCTTCCGCGCTCGGCGATCAGCGCGCCCGGCGCCAGCGCGGCATGCACGACGGGCTCTGGCGCCAACCGCCGCCCGATCTCGGTGAGCACCACCATGATCTCGATCTGGCCCGCCTCGTCCGGCTCGAACCCGAGGCCCAGGATCCCGGTGTCGGCGAGCTGACTCCAGACGTCGCGGCTCCAGCCGAGATCAGTCTCGATGATCTTGTTGCGGCTCTCGGGATCGTAGGTGCGCGACAGCAGGTCGCGGGTGGTGTCGCGGAGCAGGGCCTGCTCGTCGCTCAGCTGAAAGTCCATGGCTGCCTCACAATCCCAGAATGGTGGACGCGATGATGTTGCGCTGCACCTCGTTGCTGCCGCCGTAGATCGACGTCTTGCGGTAGTTGAGGTAGCGCGGGGCGCTGGCCTGCGCCCACGGTGGTGACGCGATATCGTCACCGTCGACCGGCAGCGCGTCAGGGCCGGCCACCTCGACGAGCAGCTCGGTGGCGATCTGCTGCAATTGACTGCCGCGCATCTTGAGCACCGACGATGCCGGGTTGGGCTTGCCGTCCGCGGAGTCCGTCGTCACCCGGGACTGCGTGAGTTCCAGTGCCAGCACCTCGTTTTCGGCCTCGGCCAGGCGCGCGGCGAACAGCGGGTCGTCGAGCAGGCCCGTCTCGATGGCGTATTTCTTCACCTCGGCGAGGCGGACCTTGGTCCGGCCGACCCCGGCGATGCCGGTGCGCTCGTTGCCCAGCAGGAACTTCGCGTACGTCCAGCCCTGATTCTCTTCTCCCACAAGCTGATTGGCCGGCACCCGCACGTCTTCGAAGAAGACCTCGTTGACCTCGCGGCCGCCGTCGATCGTCTTGATCGGCCGCAGCGTGATGCCCGGCGTCGCCATGTCGATGAGCAGGAAAGAAATGCCGGCCTGGCGTTTGGGCGCCTGCGGGTCGGTGCGCACCAGGCAGAAGATCCAGTCCGCGTACTGGCCCAGCGTGGTCCACGTCTTCTGACCGTTGACGACGTAGCTGTCGCCGTCGCGCACCGCGGTGGTGCGCAGCGACGCGAGGTCCGAGCCGGCCTCCGGCTCGGAGAACCCCTGGCACCACCAGATGTCGATGCTCGCCGTCGGCGGCAGGAAGCGCTCCTTGATGTCCTGGGACCCGAATTCGGCGATCACCGGGCCGACCATCTTGGTGTTGAAGTTCAGCGGCTCCGGCACGCACGCCAGCTGCATCTCGTCGGCCCAGATCTGGTACTGGGTCGGCGTCCAGTCCTTGCCGCCCCACTCGACGGGCCAGTTGGGCACCGCGAGGCCGTGCTCGTTGAGGATCTTGTGGCTGGTGACGATCAGCTCCTTGGTCACCGGCGCGCCCTGGCGCACCGCCTCGCGGAGCTCTTCGGGGATCTGGGTGGTGTAGAAGGTGCGCAGCTCGTCGCGGAACGCCGCTTCCTCGGGTGTGAGCGCCAACTTCATGGCTGCCTCCTGTCGTCTGGGGGTGAGCGTGGCGACCCGCCGCGGTTCGGGTGTCGGGTCCCGGTCGGTCGCTCCGGCCTCCATCTTGACCCATCCCGTGTGGTGGTTGTGCACAGCCTCGGGTTAATCCACAAACGGTCGCCGCAACGGTCCCGGACGGGTCGTCCGGGCGGTCGGCGCGCTTACCGTCGGCGCATGCGAACCGAACTGCCCGCCCAGCGACTGCACCGAAGGTTCGGCGCCGACCCCGATGCGGATTCGCGCGCCGATCCGGAGGACTCCGGGCACGACCCGGACGTGCCGGACGACGACCAGAATTCGTTGCTGCCGCGGTGGCTTCCCGACGGCTCCCGGCGCGACGGCTGGGTGGCCAGGCTGCGCGCCGATCCGGGCCGCGCCGGCGCGATCGCGTTAGCGGTGGTCGCCGCGCTGGCCGTGCTGGTCACGATCTTCACCCTGGTGCGCGACAAGCCGGCGCCGATGATGTCGGCCAAGCTGCCACCGGTCGAGCGGGCAGCCACGGCGAGCCCGCGATCCTCGTCGGGTCCGGCCGCCGGCCAGCCGGTGGTGGTCAGCGTGGTCGGCCTCGTCCACACGCCCGGATTGGTCACCCTGGCACCCGGCGCGCGGATCTCCGATGCGCTGCAGGCCGCCGGCGGCGCCGTGGACGGCGCGGACACCATCGGGCTGAACATGGCCCGCCCGGTCGGCGACGGCGAGCAGATCGTGGTCGGGCTGGCCCCGATCTCGGGACAGCCGAGAGCGTTGGGCAGCTCGGTGGCCTCCGGCCCGGCACCGACGCCCGGGATGTCGACGCCGGGGGCGCCCGCACCGACGCCGGGCAAGCCGAAGGCGGGCGGGCCCGTCGACCTCAACACCGCGACCGTTGAGCAGCTGGACGCGCTGCCGGGGGTCGGACCGGTCACCGCCGCCGCGATCGTGGCGTGGAGGCAGGCCAACGGCAAATTCACCAGCGTCGATCAGCTCGCCGACGTCGACGGCATCGGCCCGGCGCGGCTGGAGAAGCTGCGTGCCCTGGTCCGTGTCTGAGACCCGGTGCGCCAGCCCGGCTTCGAGGACGCGTCGCCAGCGCACCTCGATGTGCGCCTGGTCCCGGCCGCGCTCACCGGGTGGACGGTCACCGCCGCCGGGATCGTGTGGCCGGTGGGCCGGGCGCTGGCGATCTGCTGCGCCGGGCTGGTCGCCGCCTCGTGCGCGCTGCTGTGCGTGGGGCGACGCGACCGCCGCCTGCGGGCGATCGGCGCGGGCGCGCTGGCGATCGGTGTGGTCGGCGCGGGCTTCGGGCTCGCGATCGCGCTGCGCGCCGATGCGGTGGCCCGCCATCCCCTCGCCGCGGCGTTCGGGACCGCTGCCCCGATGACGGTCACTCCCAGCGAGAGCCCGGTGTCGCTGGGTAGCGGCAGGCTGATGTTTCGCGCCACGCTGCAGCGGCTGCGCACCGACGAAATATCCGGGCGCGTGGTCGTTTTCGCGCGCACCGCGGATTTCGGCGGTGTGATGGCGGGACAGCCGGTGCGCTTCACCGCGCGGATCAGCCGTCCCGCCCGCCATGACCTGACGGTTGCGGTGCTCAACGCGACGGGACGTCCCACGATGGGCGAGGCCGGCGCGGCGCAGCGCGCCGCCCACACCGTGCGCACCCGGTTCGCCGCCGCGGCCCGCGACGCGTTGCCGGCCGAGCAGGCCGCGCTGCTGCCCGCTCTCGTCCTCGGCGACACCGCGGCGGTCAGCGCCGAGACCGGTCGCGACTTTCGCGCCGCCGGCCTGACACACCTGATGGCGGTGTCGGGGGCCAACGTCACGATCGTGTGCGCGGCGGTGCTGTTCTCAGCCCGGCTGATCGGCCCGCGCGCGGCCGTGGCGGCGGCCGCGGTGGCGCTGCTGGCCTTCGTCGTCGTCGTCCAGCCGACCGCCAGCGTGTTGAGGGCGGCCGTGATGGGTGCCATCGCGCTAGCGGGGATGCTGTCTTCGCGTCGGCGGCAAGCGATTCCGGCCCTGTCGGCGTCCGTGCTGATACTGCTGGTCGTCGCCCCGCACCTGGCCGTCGACGTGGGCTTCGCGCTCTCGGTGCTGGCCACGGCGGCGCTGGTGGTCATCGCGCCGGCCTGGTCGCGGCGCCTGACCGCTCGGGGCTGCCCCAGGCCGCTGGCGGATGCGCTGGCGGTGGCGTTGGCCGCGCACGTGGTTACCGCCCCGCTGGTCGCCGGCATTTCGGGCCGGCTCAGCCTGGTGGCGGTCTTCGCCAACCTCGCGGTGGCGGCGGCGATCGCGCCGATCACGGTGCTGGGCAGCGCGGCGGCCGTGCTGTGCCTGCTGTGGCCGACCGGCGCGCAGCTGCTGATCCGATTCGCCGGCCCCGAGCTGTGGTGGGTGTCGAGCGTGGCGCGGTGGGCGGCCGATGTCCCCGCGGCGACCGTGCCGGTGCCGTCCGGGACGGCCGGTGTGGCGGCGGTCGGCGGCGCAACTGCCCTGGCGTTTGCGATCGCCGCGCCGTTGTGGCGGTGGCGATCGTTTCGGGTGGCGGCCGGAATGAGCGGCGCGGCGGTCGTCGTGTGTGTGTTGGCGTGGTCGCTGTCGGGACTCGTCGGCCCATAGTCAAGCCCAGTCGGACCGGCGTGACACCATCGTGGAATGAGCGATCTTGCGCCGTTGCACCTGGTCCTGGGGGACGAGGAACTGCTGGTCGAGCGGGCGGTGGCCGACCTGCTGCGCGCGGCTCGGGAGCGTGCCGGCGCCCACGCCGGGGCCGACGATGTGCCGGTCAGCCGGATGCGCGCCGGCGACGTCGGCACCTACGAACTGGCCGAACTGCTGAGCCCGTCGCTGTTCGCCGACGAGCGCATCGTCGTGTTGGAGGCCGCCGGCGAAGCGGGCAAGGACGCGGCCGCGGTGATCGCCGCCGCGGCCGCCGACGTCCCGGCCGGCACGGTGCTGGTGGTGGTGCACTCCGGTGGCGGGCGGGCCAAGGCGCTGGCCGGCGAGTTGCAGAAGCTGGGTGCGCAGGTCCACCCGTGCGCGCGGATCACCAAACCCAGCGAACGCGCCGACTTCGTCCGCAAGGAATTCCGCGCGCTGCGGGCCAAGGTCGACGAGGAAACGGTGACCGCGCTGCTCGACGCCGTCGGCTCCGATGTGCGCGAATTAGCCTCGGCCTGTTCACAATTGGTCGCCGACACCGGCGGCGCCGTCGATGCCGCCGCGGTGCGGCGCTACCACAGCGGGAAGGCGGACGTGAAGGGATTCGACATCGCCGACAAGGCGGTGGCCGGCGACATCGAGGGAGCATTGGAGGCGCTGCGCTGGGCGATGATGCGCGGTGAGCCGCTGGTGGTGCTGGCCGATGCCCTGGCCGAGGCCGTGCACACCATCGGCCGGGTCGGGCCGCTGTCCGGCGAAAACCCCTACCGCCTGGCGGCGCAGGTGGGGTTGCCGCCGTGGCGGGTGCAGAAGGCGCAGAAGCAGGCCCGGCGTTGGTCGCGCGACACGGTGGCAACCGCGATGAAGGTGGTGGCGGCGCTCAACGCCAACGTCAAGGGTGCGGTGGCGGACGCCGACTACGCCTTGGAGTCGGCGGTCAGGCAGGTCGCCGAGCTGGTGGCCGACCGCGGCCGATGAGCGCCGGACCCGCGCTCAGAGCTTGTTGAGGGCCTTGGCCAGCGCCGACTTCTTGTTGGCCGCCTGGTTCTTGTGGATCACGCCCTTGCTGGCCGCCTTGTCCAGCTTGCGGTTGGTCGACACCAGCAACGCCGTGGCCTTGTCCTTGTCGCCGGCGTCGGTGGCCTCGCGGAACGCGCGCACGGCGGTGCGCAGCGAGGACTTCACCGACTTGTTGCGCAGGCGGGCGCGCTCATTGGTGCGATTGCGCTTCTGCTGCGACTTGATGTTGGCCACGCGTTGTTTCCTTCTTGGATTCGGTGTTGGCTTGAGGCGGCCGGATACAGCCGGCGGCGACTGCCCAGGTTATCAGTCGGTTACGTTTTCTCCCAAAAGGGGAAACCGTGACCTGCCGCAACGTCGATTTGAGGCAGCATCTGAAAAGTGAGCCTTACGAGCCAGCTCGAGGAGACCAGGTCGCGCGGCCCGGCGCGGCTGCCGAGGCGTTCCGAGCGCATCTTCGCCGGATACAACACGTCGGACGCCTATTCGATGGCCTTCGACGAGATGTTCGACGGCCAGGGCAACGTCCGCGGCCCGTACAAGGGCATTTACGCCGAGCTCGCGCCGTCGGACGCCTCCGACCTCAAGGCCCGGGCCGAGGCGCTGGCCCGGGCGTTCATCGACCAGGGCATCACGTTCTCGCTGTCCGGTCAGGAGCGGCCGTTCCCGCTGGACCTGGTGCCGCGGGTGATCTCGGCCGCCGAGTGGAGCCGGCTGGAGCGCGGCATCACCCAGCGGGTCAAGGCCCTCGAGATGTACCTCGACGACGTCTACGGCGACCAGGAGATCCTGAACGACGGCGTCATCCCGCGCCGGCTCGTCACATCCTGCGAGCACTTCCACCGCCAGGCCGTGGGCATCGTGCCGCCCAACGGTGTGCGCATCCACGTCGCCGGCATCGACCTGATCCGCGACGAGAAGGGCAACTTCCGGGTCCTCGAGGACAACCTGCGCTCGCCCTCGGGCGTGTCGTACGTCATGGAGAACAGGCGCACCATGGCGCGGGTCTTCCCGAACCTGTTCGCCACCCACCGGGTGCGCGCCGTCGACGACTACTCCTCGCACCTGCTGCGCGCGCTGCGCAACTCCGCGGCCACCAACGAGGCCGACCCGACGGTGGTCGTGCTGACCCCCGGGGTGTACAACTCGGCGTACTTCGAGCACTCGCTGCTGGCGCGGCAGATGGGCGTCGAGTTGGTCGAGGGCCGCGACCTGTTCTGCCGTGACAACCAGGTGTACATGCGCACCACCGAGGGGGAGCGCCAGGTCGACGTCATCTACCGGCGCATCGACGACGCGTTCCTCGACCCGCTGCAATTCCGCGCCGACTCGGTGCTGGGCGTGGCGGGTCTGGTCAACGCCGCCCGGGCCGGCAACGTCGTCATCTCCAGCGCGATCGGCAACGGCGTCGGCGACGACAAGCTGGTCTACACCTATGTGCCGACGATGATCGAGTACTACCTGGGCGAGAAGCCGCTGCTGGCCAACGTGGAGACCTACCGGTGCTGGCTCGACGACGAGCGCGAGGAGGTGCTCGACCGGATCGACGAGCTGGTCCTCAAGCCGGTCGAGGGCTCCGGCGGCTACGGCATCGTGTTCGGGCCGGAGGCCTCCGAGAAGGAGCTTGCGGCCGTCGCCAAGAAGATCCGCGACGATCCCCGCAGCTGGATCGCGCAGCCGATGATGGAACTGTCGACGGTTCCGACCCAGATCGACAACGAGCTGGCGCCCCGCTACGTCGACCTGCGGCCGTTCGCGGTCAACGACGGCGACGACGTGTGGGTGCTGCCCGGCGGGCTGACCCGGGTTGCGCTGGTCGAGGGCTCCCGGGTGGTCAACTCCAGCCAGGGCGGCGGCTCCAAGGACACCTGGGTGCTCGCGCCCCGCGCCGCGGCCGTCGCGCGCGAACTGGGCGCCGCCGAGGTCGTGCGGTCGCTGCCGAACGTCATCCCCGACGCGGCCGGTGACGGCTCGCCCCGCACGCAACAGCCGCCGTCGGCCGAGCACGCGCTGGACGAGCAACCGCAACAGCAGCAGCAACAACAGCAGCAGCAGCGGCAGAGGGCGATCCGCTGATGCTGGCCCGCAACGCCGAGGCGCTCTACTGGATCGGTCGCTACGTCGAGCGCGCCGACGACACGGCGCGAATCCTCGATGTCGCGTTGCACCAGCTGCTCGAGGACTCCAGCGTCGACCCCGATCAGGCGTCTCGGCTGCTGCTGCGGGTCCTCGGCATCGAACCCCCGGACCACGACCTGGACGTCTGGTCATTGACCGACCTGGTGGCGTACAGCACCAACAGCCGGGGTGGTGGCTGCTCGATCGTCGACGCGATCACCGCGGCCCGCGAGAACGCGAAGTCGGCGCGCGAGGTGACGTCCAGCGAGATCTGGGAGTGCCTCAACACCACCTACCATGCGCTGGCCGAACGCGAACGCGCCGCCAAACGCCTTGGCCCACACGAGTTTTTGTCGTTCATCGAGGGCCGGGCGGCGATGTTCGCCGGCCTGGCCGACTCGACGCTGTCCCGCGACGACGGATACCGCTTCATGCTGCTGGGCCGCGCGATCGAGCGCGTCGACATGACGGTGCGTCTGTTGCTGTCGCGGGTCGGGGACAGCGCGTCCTCGCCGGCGTGGGTGACGCTATTGCGCTCGGCGGGCGCGCACGACACCTACCTGCGCACCTACCGCGGTGTGCTGGACGCGGCCCGGGTGGTCGAGTTCATGCTGCTCGACCGGCTGTTCCCGCGTTCGGTGTTCTACTCGCTGAGGCTGGCCGAACACAACCTCGACGAGTTGCTGCACAATCCGCAGAGCCGGATCGGGGCCACCGCCGAGGCGCAGCGCCTGCTCGGTCAGGCGCGCAGCGAATTGGAATTCATGCAGCCCGGTGTGCTGCTCGAGACGCTGGAGACCCGCCTCGCGGGCCTGCAGCGAACCTGCCGCGATGTCGGAGAAGCGTTGTCGCTGCAGTACTTCCACGTCACCCCGTGGGTGGCGTGGTCGGATGCCGGCCAGCGGGCCCGGCTGACGACGAGGCCGGGGGACGCCTGATGTGGCGGATGCGGGTGGTGCACACCACGGGCTACGCCTACCAATCGCCGGTGACCGCCTCCTACAACGAGGCCCGGCTGACCCCGCGGTCGGACGCCCGGCAGAACGTCATCCTCAACCGCGTCGAAACCATCCCGGCGACCCGGTCCTATCGCTACATCGACTACTGGGGCACCGCCGTGACGGCGTTCGATCTGCACGCGCCGCACACCGACCTGACCGTGACGTCTTCGTCGGTCATCGAGACCGAGGAGCCGGAGCCGGTCGCGATGGAGGCGGGGTGGGGCGACTTGCGCTCCGAGGCGGTGATCGATCGGTTCGACGAACTTCTCCGCCCGACCGCCCACACCCCGTCGAGCAAACGCGTTGCCTCCGTTGGCAAGAAGATCGCCAAAAATCACAAGCCGCAGGAGGCCGTCGTCGCCGCCGCCAAGTGGGCGCACGACGAGCTGGACTACCTGCCGGGCACCACCGGTGTGCATTCTTCCGGGCTCGACGCGCTGAACGAGGGCAAGGGCGTCTGCCAGGACTTCGTGCACCTGTCGCTGATGATGTTGCGCGCCATGGGAATTCCCGCGCGGTATGTCTCCGGTTACCTGCACCCGAAACGGAACGCGATCGTCGGCGACACGGTGGACGGGCGAAGTCACGCCTGGATTCAGGCGTGGACGGGCGGCTGGTGGAACTACGACCCCACCAACGACACCGAAATCACCGAGCAGTACGTCAGTGTGGGCGTCGGCCGCGACTACACCGACGTGTCCCCGCTCAAGGGCATCTACTCGGGCGAGGGCGCAACCGACCTCGACGTGACCGTGGAGGTCACACGGCTCGCCTAAGGAGTACCGAGTGCACGATTCGTCGGCAACGAGTCGGCTGGCCCTGCCGGGCCTCGGGCTGCTCTGCATCGCGCTGCTGTTCGGCGGGCTTGCCATCGGGGTGGCGCTGGGCGGCCTGATGCCGCTGCCCTACGGGCCGATGGGGGAGGTCGTCGCGTACGTCCGCGCCGAGCCCGTCGCGCTGCAGGTGATGGCCATCGCGGTGTTCGCCTCGTCGGTGCCGCTGGCCGTCTACGCGGCGACGGCCGGCGCCCGGTTGCGGCGGCTCGGCGCCGCCCCGCCCGCCGCGGCGATCGCGCTGGCGGGTGGAACGTTGGCGGCCGGCGCGCTGGGTCTGACCGGGTTGTTGGGCTGGACGTTGTCGCGACCGGAGGTGGGCGCGGACGCCGCGCTGGTTCGGGCGATCTACTTCCTGGTGTTTCTCGTCGGCAGCCCGGGCCACCTGGTCGCGGTGGGCCTGTTGGTCGCCGGCATGGCCGTGCCGGGCCGTGCGCTGGGGTTACTGCCCGGACCGCTGGCCTGGGCCGGCCTGGTGATTGCCACGCTCGCGGGGGCGACGACGCTGGTGCTGGCGTGGCCGGCGCTGGGGGTCATCCTGCCGATCGCGCGGGTGGCGGCGCTGGTCTGGCTGGTGGCGGCGGGGTGGCGGCTGCGGGCGTCCGCTTAGCTGACCTCGACCCGGTGCAGGTCGTCGCCGAGTTCGACCTGTCCGGCGAACTCGGTGGCGGCCAGTGCCCGCCACTGCTCTTCTTGCCCCGGCACCAGAGCCGGCACGTAGTGCGTCATGACCAGGGTGCCCACCCCCGCGCGGGCCGCCGTCGCCGCCGCTTCCTCTACCGAGGAGTGGTAATCGCAGATGTCCTGGAGCCGCTGTTGCGGGATGTTGACCACAATGTCCTTCCGGATCACGGTGTGCACCAGCGCGCCGGCGCCGCTGGCCAACTCGTCCAGGCTCGCGCACGGCACCGTGTCCCCGGCCAGCACGACCGACGCGCCGTCGAATTCGATCCGGAACCCGATGGTGGGCGCCACCGGCCTGTGATCGGTGGGGGCGACCCGGATCGACACGCCGTCGCGGTCCCACACCGCGCCGTCGGTGCATTCGTGGACTTCAACGGCCGGCGGCGCGTTCAGGTCGGCGTGGTGGGCGATCCGGTAGCCGATGTCGTGGCGGAACGCGTCCAGCGTCGCCAGCACCGTTTCCCTGGTGCCCGGGGGTCCGATGATCGGCAGCGGCGCCGGGTCCGGGGCGAAGGTGCTGACCCAGCGCGTGATGAGGACGTCGCCGAGGTCGCCGATGTGGTCGCTGTGCAGGTGGGTGAGCAGCAGCGCCGACAACCCGGCGGCGCCCACGCCGACCGCGGCGGCACGTTGCAGGACCCCGCGACCGCAATCCACCAGGAACACTTGCCCGCCGGCCCGCACCAGGGTCGACGGCCCGGCGCGGTTCGGGTCGGGGATGGGGCTTCCGGTGCCAAGCAGGGTGACCTCGATCATGGGCCCATCCTCGCCGAGGTTGTCGGCGAGCGTGCGAGTCTGCGCGGCGACACGCCGTGTCGCCCGGCATTCTGCGCACGCTCGCGAACCGGTTTCGGCCGCCGGTCCTCGCGTCGCCTTTCCCGCCGCGCGAGTTAGCCGTAGCCTGGTGTGCAGCAGCTCACAACCGCCTGGGAGGCCTGATGCGGATCGCGGACGTCTTGCGGAACAAGGGTGCGGCGGTGGTGACGATCAACCCCGAGGCAACCGTCAAGGAGCTGCTCGCCGGCCTCGCCGAGCAGAACATCGGCGCCATGGTGGTGGTGGGTGACGAGGGCGTCGTCGGGATCGTGTCAGAGCGCGACGTCGTGCGCCAGCTGCACACCCATGGGGCCAGCGTGCTGTCCCGCCCGGTGTCGAAGATCATGACCGGCACGATTGCCACGTGCACCAAGTCCGACACCGTTGACTCGCTCAGCGTGCTGATGACCAAGAACCGGGTGCGTCATGTTCCGGTGCTGGAGGGGAAGAAGCTGATCGGCATCGTCAGCATCGGTGACGTGGTGAAGACCCGGATGGAAGAGCTCGAGGCCGAGCAGCAGCAGCTGCAGTCCTACATCACGCAGGGCTGATAGCTCGCTTCGCCGAACGTGCACTCACGGCGAGAATTTCGCCGTTTTTTCACCGTGGTTGCACGCTCGGCGAATGATCAGCGCCAGGCGTATTCCGCGCGCAACCGCTCGGCGACCACCTCGAAGATCTCCCGATCCAGGATCGCGCCCTCGCGGCGAATGCCCTCCTCGGGCACGTCGAGCACGCGGTCCAGTCGGACCCAGCTCGGCCTGCCCTCGTAATCCCAAGCGCCGGAACCGATTCCGACCCAGTCGCGATCGGTGGCGTGGCGCTCCTGGCTCGACACCATCAGCCCGAGCAGCACGCTGCGGTCGCGGCCGACGACCAGGACCGGCCGGTCCTTGCCGCGGGTGGGATCGTCCTCGTAGACCACCCACGTCCACACGATCTCCCCGGGATCGGCCCGGCCGTCGAGGTCGGGGGAGTAGACCAGCTTGCGGGCCCGCTGCGCGGTGGGAAAGCTGGTGCGGGTCACCGGGCGGCCCGCCGTGATCTCGGTCGGCGGCTGCGGGGCGACCGCGGCGATGACGTTCGCCGTGATCTTCACGGCCTGCTGGAGTTCCCGCAGCACGGTCTGCGAGTTCTGCACCTGCCGGACCAGCCGCGGGGCCCGCTCGAACACCAGGTTCTCCGCGAAACGCTGAAACGTCTTCCACTGCGATTTCCGGGCCGATTTCCCGTCCGGTGCCATATTCGCAGCATAGACGCGAGGGCCATGTTGCGATTCGGCCTTGGCCACCGGACACGGATACGCTGGATGCTCGAAAACCGCCACTTCCAGGAGATTCCCATCAGCAGTTTCGCCGACAAGACCTTCACCGCGCCGGCGCAGATTCGGAATTTCTGCATCATCGCCCATATCGATCACGGCAAGTCCACGCTGGCCGACCGGATGCTTCAGCTCACCGGCGTCGTCGACGAGCGGTCGATGCGCGCGCAGTACCTGGACCGGATGGACATCGAGCGTGAGCGCGGCATCACCATCAAGGCGCAGAACGTGCGGCTGCCCTGGAAAGTCGAGGACCAAGACTTCGTCCTGCACCTGATCGACACCCCGGGTCACGTCGACTTCACCTACGAGGTGTCCCGCGCGCTGGAGGCCTGCGAGGGCGCGGTGCTGCTGGTCGACGCCGCGCAGGGCATCGAGGCGCAGACGCTGGCCAACCTCTACCTGGCGCTGGACCGCGACCTGCACATCATCCCGGTGCTCAATAAGATCGACCTGCCCGCGGCCGACCCGGATCGCTACGCCGCCGAGATCGCCCACATCATCGGCTGCGAACCCGGCGACGTGTTGCGCGTGTCCGGCAAAACCGGGGAGGGCGTCGCGGACCTGCTCGACCATGTGGTGCGCGAGGTGCCGCCCCCGCAGGGCGACGCCGACGCCCCGACCCGCGCGATGATCTTCGACTCCGTTTACGACATCTACCGCGGCGTGGTGACATACGTGCGCGTGGTGGACGGCAGGATCGTCCCGCGTGAACGCATCCTGATGATGTCCACCGGCGCCACCCACGAACTGCTCGAGGTCGGCATCGTCTCGCCCGAACCGAAGGCCAGCGACGGCCTGGGCGTGGGCGAGGTCGGCTACCTGATCACCGGGGTGAAGGACGTCAGGCAGTCCAAGGTCGGCGACACCGTCACCACCGCCCGCCACGGCGCCACAGAGGCGCTGACGGGATACCGCGAACCCAGGCCGATGGTCTACTCGGGGCTGTATCCCGTCGACGGCTCGGACTACCCGGACCTGCGCGACGCGCTGGACCGGCTGCGGCTCAACGACGCGGCGCTGACCTACGAGCCGGAAACGTCGGTGGCGCTGGGCTTTGGATTCCGTTGCGGCTTCCTGGGTTTGCTGCACATGGAGATCACCCGCGAGCGGCTGGAGCGCGAGTTCGACCTGGACCTGATCTCGACGTCGCCGAACGTCGTGTACCGGGTGATCAAAGAGGACGGCACCGAGATCCGGGTGACCAACCCGTCGGACTGGCCGCAGGGCAAGATCCGCACGGTGTACGAGCCGGTGGTCAAGACCACCGTCATCGCGCCCAGCGAGTTCATCGGCACCATCATGGAGCTCTGCCAATCCCGTCGTGGTGAGCTGGGTGGCATGGACTACCTGTCGCCCGAGCGGGTGGAGCTGCGTTACACCATGCCGCTCGGCGAGATCATCTTCGACTTCTTCGACTCGCTGAAGTCGCGCACCCGCGGCTACGCCAGCCTCGACTACGAGGAGGCCGGCGAGCAGGAGGCCCAGCTGGTGAAGGTCGACATCCTGCTGCAGGGCGAGGCCGTCGACGCGTTCAGCGCGATCGTGCACAAGGATTCGGCGTTCGCCTACGGCAACAAGATGACCACCAAGCTCAAGGAACTCATCCCGCGCCAGCAGTTCGAGGTGCCGGTGCAGGCGGCGATCGGGTCGAAAATCATTGCGCGCGAAAACATTCGGGCGATCCGCAAGGATGTGCTGTCGAAGTGCTACGGCGGTGACATCACCCGCAAACGCAAACTTCTGGAAAAGCAGAAGGAAGGCAAGAAGCGGATGAAAACCATCGGCCGCGTCGAGGTGCCACAAGAGGCGTTTGTGGCCGCGCTGTCCACCGACGCCGTGGGTAAGAAGTAGCGGCGAGCAGACGCAAAAGCACCGATTTCGGCACGAAATCGGTGCTTTTGCGTCTGCTCGCCACAAGCTACATCGGGGCGTTCGCGGGCTGGAACATCCCGGAGCCGTCGGACTCCTCCTCGGCGCGGATCACGTGCACCACCGCGTTGATCAACGCCAGGTGGGTGAACGCCTGCGGAAAGTTGCCCAGGTGCCGGCCGGTGCGCGGCTCGATCTCCTCGGCGTAGAGGTGCAGCGGGCTGGCGTAGGACAGCAGCCGCTCGCAGAGCCGCTTGGCGCGGGCCACCTCACCGATCTCGACCAGCGCCGACACCAGCCAGAACGAGCAGATCGTGAACGTGCCCTCCTCGCCGGACAGCCCGTCGTCGGTCTCCTCGACCCGGTAGCGCAGCACCAGGCCCTCCTCGGTCAGCTCGTTGGCGATGGCCAGCACCGTGTTGCGCACCCGCGGATCGTCCGGGGGCAGGAACCGGGTCAGCACCACCAGCAGCAGCGAGGCGTCCAGCGCGTCGCTGCCGTAGCGCTGGGTGAACACGCCTCGCGAGTCCACACCGTGCTTGAGAATGTCGGCCTTGATCTCCTCGGCGATGGCCCGCCACTGCTGGGCGTAGCTCTTCTCGCCCTGCCGCTCGGCCAGCTTCGACCCGCGGTCCAGCGCCACCCAGCACATCACCTTCGACGACGTGAAGTGCTGCGGCTCGCCGCGCACCTCCCAGATTCCGCGGTCGGGCTCGCGCCAATGCGCGATCGCCTCCTCGACCTGCTTCTTCAACACCGGCCACAGGGTCTCTGGAACCTGCTCGCGCGACTTGGCGTGCAGATAGAAGGAGTCCAGGATCGAGCCCCAGATGTCGTGCTGGGCCTGGTCGTAGGCGCCGTTGCCGATCCGCACCGGGCGGGCCTGGTCGTAGCCGGAGAGATGGTGCAGCTCGTCTTCGACCAGGCTGCGTTCGCCACCGACCCCGTACATCACCTGCAGCGGATGGCGCTCGTTGCTGTTGGCGCCGGACACGTCGGCGATGAAGGCGAAGAAGTCGTCGGCCTCGCGGTCCAGCCCCAGCGTGTAAAGCCCCCACAACGCGAACGTCGAATCACGAACCCACGCGTAGCGGTAGTCCCAATTACGTTGCCCCCGCGGTGTTTCCGGCAGCGACGTGGTGCTCGCGGCCAGCAGCGCGCCGGTGGGGGAATAGGTCAGCCCCTTCAGCGTCAGCGCGCTGCGCTGCAGATACGCGCGCCACGGGTGGTCGGGGAAGTTGCCGATGTTGATCCACTGCCGCCAGCACTCGGTGGTCTGCCACATCTTGTCGGCGGCCTCGGCGTAGGTTTGCGGCGCCGGATGCTTGGTCCAGCTCAGCGCGACGAAGACGTCGTCGCCCTCCGTCATGCGGGTGCGCGCCCGCGCCTCGCGGCCCTCGATGCCGATGCGCAGGTTGGTGGTCAGCCGCAGCGTCGGGTGGGAGTCGGGTTGCCGGACGGCACGCGCGACGGTCTCGCTGTACGCGTTGGACGAGTACTCCCAGGCCGCGCCGTCGCGGTGGTAGTCGAACGCCGGCTCGCAGCTCATCATCAGCTCGACGGTGCCGCTGACGCAGCGCACGGTGCGCAGCAGGATGTGCTCGGCGTCCCAGTCCATCGGCGTGCGACGGTGCGTGTGTGAGCGACGCTCGAGGTCGTGCCAGGGTCCCATCACCAGGGCGTCGCGCACGATCAGCCAGCCGGTGTGGGTCTGCCAGGTGGTCTCCATGATCAGGCTGCCGGGCAGGTAGCGGCGGGCCGAGGGGACCGAGACGCCGTAAGGGCCCAGCCGGAAATGGCCGGCGCTGCGATCCAGGATCGCGCCGAACACGCTCGGGGAATCCGGCCGGGGCACACACATCCACTCCACCGACCCGGCCGGGGAGATCAGGCAGGTCGTCTCCCAGTCGGACAGGAACGCGTAATCGGCGATCGGCGGAAACGGGTTGCGCAGCACCCCGCTGGACGCATTGGGTGCGGGCGCGCTGAAGTCGAGGGGCGACGCCAAGGCGGATTCGCGGCTGTTTTTCGGTGCCGCTTCAAGGGCTTCCTCGGGGCCGGCGTCGGCCGGTTGGTCGGCGGGTTGCGCGTGCAGCACCATTTCGACATCATCGACCGTCGACCTGGCCGGAGTCCACGATTTGGCCCATGTGGCGCGTTGCGGTGGCCTACCCGCGGCGCCTGGCGTACCCGGGCGCATGCTCGGGCAGCGGGCCGATCGCCACCAGGTAGCCGACGAGCCGCCGCAAAACCGCCGATCTGCTGACCACGCGCACGCCCCGTGGCACGGCATTGCTGCCTCGCACCGTCGCCGCGATCACGTTGGCATGGATCGCCCGCTGCGCCGCCTGCAGCATCACGGTCGGAAACCAGCGGCGCCTCTGCACCCGGGCCAGCCGGCTGGCCGACACTCGTCCCGCGCGCAGCGGGTCGGCCAGGATGCGGGCGGCGGCCACCGCGTCGGCCACCGCCAGGTTGATGCCGACGCCGCCGACCGGCGACATCGCGTGCGCCGCGTCGCCGATCAACAGCACGCCGTCGGAGTACCAGCGGGGGAGCCGATCCAGTTGCACGTCAAGCAGTTTCACGTCATCGAACGACGTGAGCTGGTCGACCCGATCGACGAGCCAGGGCACCATGCCGACCAGCGCGCGCCGCAACGCCTCGATGCCCTGGGCGCGCATCTGGGCGTCGGTTCCCTTGGGAATGATGTAGGCGATCTGGTAGTAGTCGCCGCGGTCGACCATGATCGTCGCGTGCCCGGCGCGCAGCACGCCGGCCAGGCCGCTCGGGTCGTCGGGCCGGCGAGGCAGCCGGAACCACCACACGTCCATCGGGGCGCCGAAACGGCGCGGCGTGAGCCTGACCGCCGAGCGCACGGTCGACGAGCGGCCGTCGCAGCCCACCGTCAGCTCGGCGCGCATCTCCCTGGTCTTACCCGTCTCGTCGCGGTAGCTCGCGCCGACGACGCGGCCGCCCGAACCCCGGATCACCCCGACCACCTCGGCGTTGCGCAGCAACCGGAAGCTGGGCTCGGCCTCGGCGGCGGTGGCCACCATCTCCAGGAAGTCCCACTGCGGCACCAGGGCGATGTGCTGATGCTCGCCCGAAAGGCGGGTCAGGTCGAGGCTCACCGGTTGGTTCTGGATCTCCATGTGAACGGTGTCGATGAGGCGATGCGGAAGCCGGGCGAACCGCGGCCCCAACCCGAGCTCGTCGAGCAGTCGCAGGGTGCTCGCGTGCACGGTGTCCCCGCGGAAGTCACGCAGGAAGTCGGCGTGCTTTTCCATCACGGTGACTTTTATGCCGGCGCGGGCCAACAGCAGGCCAAGCACCATGCCGGCCGGTCCGCCGCCGGCGATCAGACAGGTCGTCGCCTCGGGTTCGGCGGACGCGGGAGGCACCCGCCGATCTTGGCACATCGGTGTACCGGCGCCTTGGTTTACCGGGGCCGGGGCGAATAGGGTGAGCCCGATGGACGCGTTCCTGAATTGGTGGGACGGCAACGAGCTGTGGCTTTCCGGGCTGGCCTTTGTGCTGCAGGCCATGGTGGTGATGCCCGTGGTGCTGGTGGTCGCCTACCTCACCGCGGCTTTGCTGGACGGCCTGCTCGGCAAGGGCATCGCGTTGATGCGGCGTGCCCGCCATGCCGACGGGACGCCCGGGTAACCGCATGCCGCGCTCCCACGTGACGCTGGTCCTCGTCGCGCTCGTGGTGCTGGTGATCGTCGCGTGGCTGCTGGCCCGCTGAGGCCAACCGTTGCCGACGCGCCGCCCGGTGACCCCCGCGGATTCCTGTTAGGCTTCGCGCCATGCACGTAGCAACCGGTGTTTTGGAGTGCTATGTATTCGTGCACTGTTGTCGCTGACTCCCAAACCCGTGCGCGGTCTGGTCTGGAGTTCCTAACCCCTGCCGAAGTTCTCGGCGCCTTTCCGCAACAACGGACCGATATCCCCAGTCCCGCACCGGAAGGCCACCAATGGACATCGGAAGCGCGCTGCGCCGCACGCATGTCGTCGCGCTCGCGCTGATTGCCGGTGTCGTCGCGGCCTGCCAGGGCGGCGCCAGCGACGTCGTCGGCGGCGGCGGCCTGGCCAACGCGCATGCGAGCCTGACCCTGGTCGCCTACTCCGCCCCGGAACCGGGCTGGAGCAAGGTGATTCCCGCGTTCAACGCCTCGGAGGAGGGCAAGGGCGTCCAGGTGATCACCTCCTACGGCGCCTCCGGCGACCAGTCGCGCGGGGTTGTCGACGGCAAGCCGGCCGATGTGGTGAACTTCTCGGTCGAACCGGACATCAGCCGTTTGGTCAAGGCCGGCAAGGTTGCCAAGGACTGGAACACCGACGCCACCAAGGGCATCCCGTTCGGTTCGGTGGTGACGTTGGTGGTGCGCGCGGGCAATCCCAAGAACATCAGGGACTGGGACGACCTGGTGCGGCCCGGCGTGGAAGTCATCACGCCGAGCCCGCTGAGTTCGGGCTCGGCCAAATGGAATCTGCTCGCCCCGTACGCGGTGAAGAGCAGCGGCGGCCAGAACCCCGATGCCGGCATCGATTTCGTGCGGAAGCTGGTGAGCGAGCACATCAAGCTGCGCCCCGGGTCGGGACGCGAGGCCACCGACGTTTTCGTCCAGGGCAGCGGTGACGTGTTGATCAGCTACGAGAACGAGGCCATCGCCACCGAGCGGCAGGGCAAGCCGGTGCAACACGTCACCCCGCCGCAAACGTTCAAGATCGAGAATCCGCTGGCGGTGGTGACCACCAGCCCGCACCTGGACGCCGCGCGGGCCTTCAAGAACTTCCAGTACACCGCCGAGGCGCAGAAGTTGTGGGCACAGGCCGGTTTCCGGCCGGTCGACCCCGCGGTCGCCGCCGATTTCCGCGACCGGTATCCGGTGCCGGCGAAGCTGTGGACGATCGCCGAGCTCGGCGGCTGGGCCACCGCCGATCCGCAGCTGTTCGACAAGAACGGCGGCAGCATCACCAAGATCTACACGCAGGCCACCGGATGACGGCGGCGATCACGTCGGAGGTGACCCGGCCGGAGCCGCAGGGCCGACCGGCGTCGGGCGGGCGGCCGTCGGGCGGCACGTCGCTGCGGGTGGGTGTGGCGATCGTGTGGCTGTCGGTGATCGTGCTGCTGCCGCTGGCCGCCATCGCGTGGCAGGCCGCCGGCGGCGGCTGGCGGGCCTTCTGGCTGGCGGTCACGTCGAACGCCGCGCTGGAGTCGTTCCGGGTGACGCTGACGATCTCGGCCGGGGTCACCGTCGTCAACGTGGTCTTCGGCCTGCTGATCGCCTGGGTGCTGGTGCGCGACGACTTCGTCGGCAAGCGGCTCGTCGACGCGATCATCGACCTGCCGTTCGCGTTGCCGACGATCGTCGCCAGCCTGGTGATGCTGGCCCTGTACGGGAACAACAGCCCGGTGGGTCTGCATCTGCAGCACACCGCGTGGGGTGTGGCGGTGGCGCTCGCGTTCGTCACACTGCCGTTCGTGGTGCGCGCGGTCCAGCCGGTGCTGCTGGAAATCGACCACGAGACCGAGGAGGCGGCGGCGTCGCTGGGCGCCTCCGGGCCGAAGGTGTTCACCTCGGTGGTGCTGCCGTCGCTGACCCCGGCGTTGTTATCCGGTGCGGGGCTGGCGTTCTCGCGCGCGATCGGCGAGTTCGGTTCGGTGGTGCTGATCGGCGGGGCGGTGCCGGGCAAGACCGAAGTGTCGTCGCAGTGGATCCGCACGCTGATCGAGAACGACGACCGCACCGGCGCGGCGGCGATATCCATTGTGCTGCTTGCGATCTCGTTCGTCGTGCTTCTTGTGTTGCGCATCGTCGGGGCGCGCGCGGCCAAACGGCAGGAGCTGGCCGCATGAGATCGTCCGCGCGGGTTCGCTACCTCATCCGCTATGTCGCGTTGGCGTACATCTTCGTGCTGCTCGTCGTCCCGGTGGCGGTGATCCTGTGGCGCACCTTCCGGCCGGGGCTGGGCCAGTTCTTCGACTGGATCAGCACCCCGGCGGCGGTATCGGCGCTCAACCTGTCGCTGCTGGTGGTGGCCATCGTGGTGCCGCTGAACGTCGTCTTCGGCATCCCGACGGCATTGGTGCTCGCGCGCAACCGTTTTCGCGGCAAGGGTGTGCTGCAGGCGATCATCGACCTGCCGTTCGCGGTGTCGCCGGTGATCGTGGGTGTGGCGCTGGTCCTGCTGTGGGGATCGGCCGGCGCGCTGGGCTTCGTCGAAAGAGACCTCGGGTTCAAGATCATCTTCGGCCTGCCCGGCATCGTGCTCGCCAGCGTCTTCGTCACCCTGCCCTTCGTGGTGCGCGAGGTCGAACCGGTGTTGCACGAGTTGGGGACCGATCAGGAGGAAGCGGCGGCCACGCTGGGTTCTGGTTGGTGGCAGACGTTTTGGCGGATCACGCTGCCTTCCATCCGGTGGGGCCTGACCTACGGCATCGTGCTGACGGTCGCGCGTACCCTCGGCGAATACGGCGCGGTCCTCATCGTGTCCTCCAACCTGCCGGGGAAGTCGCAGACGCTGACGCTGCTGGTCTCCGACCGCTACAACCGTGGGGCCGAGTACGGCGCGTACGCGTTGTCGACGCTGCTGATGGCCGTTTCCGTGCTGGTGCTGATCTTCCAGGTGGTTGTCGACGCCCGCCGGGCCCGGGCAACCAGAACGGCGTAAACGAGGGGGACGTGAAATGACCACCGCCGAGACGGACCGGCGCGAAAAGGCGATCGTCGTGCGCGACGCCAACAAGCGCTACGGCGACTTCGTCGCGCTCGACCACGTGGACTTCGTCGTGCCCGCCGGTTCGCTGACGGCGTTGCTGGGCCCCAGCGGGTCGGGTAAGTCGACCCTGCTGCGCACCATCGCCGGCCTCGACCAGCCCGACACCGGAACCGTCACCATCAACGGCCGCGACGTGACCCGGGTGCCGCCGCAGCGGCGCGGCATCGGGTTCGTGTTCCAGCACTACGCGGCGTTCAAGCACATGACCGTCCGCGACAACGTGGCCTACGGGCTCAGGATCCGCAAGCGGCCCAAGGCCGAGGTCAAGAAGAAGGTCGACAATCTGCTGGAAGTGGTTGGGCTGAGCGGGTTTCAGACCCGCTATCCCAACCAGCTGTCCGGCGGCCAGCGGCAGCGGATGGCGCTGGCCCGGGCGCTGGCGGTCGACCCGCAGGTGCTGCTGCTCGACGAGCCGTTCGGCGCGCTGGACGCCAAGGTCCGCGAGGACCTGCGGGCCTGGTTGCGGCGCCTGCACGACGAGGTGCACGTCACGACCGTGCTGGTCACCCACGACCAGCACGAGGCGCTGGACGTGGCCGACCAGATCGCCGTGCTCAACAAGGGCCGCATCGAGCAGGTCGGATCGCCCACCGAGGTTTACGACTCCCCGGCGAACGCGTTCGTGATGTCCTTTTTGGGCGCGGTTTCCGCGCTGAACGGCGCCCTGGTCCGACCGCACGACATCCGCGTGGGGCGTCGGCCCGACATGGCGATCGCCGGCGGCGACGGCACCGCCGACTCCATCGGGGTGGTGCGCGCCGTCGTCGACCGGGTGGTGGCACTGGGTTTCGAGGTGCGCGTCGAGCTGACCAGCGCGGCCACCGGCGGCGCGTTCACCGCCCAGATCACCCGGGGCGACGCCGAGGCGCTGGCGTTGCGCGAGGGCGACACCGTATACGTGCGCGCCACCCGGGTGCCGCCCATCGTCGGCAGCGGCGGCGCCGACGAGGAACGGACCACGCTGACGACGGCGTAGCCCGGCCCGGTAAGTGGCCGTTATCCGTTGTCGCCCATCACCGAACCGTCGCGGCGCGGGTCGGCGCCGCCGGCCCACTTCGACGAGGCGCGGGTGATCGCCGACAGCCCGCTGGACTGGTCGGCCAGGTTGACCTGGTGTCCCAGCGCGCGCAGACCCTGCACCAGCGGGTCGTGGTCGCCGTCGTCGGACGCGTTGATCTCGGGATCCTCGCCCCCGACGTTGGTCCGCGGCGAGTTCTCGGCGCCGAAGTCGACCAGGGACACGGCCTGTTGCGGGTTCAGCCCCCAATCCAGCATCGCCACAAGCGTTTTCACGACGTACTGGATGATCGTGGAGCCGCCGGGCGAGCCCGTCACCGCGTACAGCGGTCCCCGCCCGGCCGGCGCGGAGTCGAACACCAGCGTCGGCGCCATCGAGCTGCGCGGCCGTTTCCCGGGCTGGACCCGGTTGGCCACCGGCGACCCGTCGGGCGTGCGCGGCTCGACGGCGAAATCGGTGAGCTCGTTGTTGAGAACGAACCCGTCGACCATGTGGAAGGAGCCGAACGGCGACTCGACGGTCGTGGTGAACGCGGCCGCGTTGCCGTAGGAGTCGATGACGCTGACGTGGCTGGTGCCGTGCTCCCTGCCGGGCGGCACGAGATCGGCGGGCGCGCCGAAGTCGCCCGGCCTGGCGGTTCCCATGCTGCGCTGCAGCGAGATCAACGCGGCGCGCCCGGCCAGGTAGCCCGGGTCGATCAGCGTGTTGAGCGAACCGCCTGGCGGCGCAACGAAATCGGCGTCGGCGACGTATTGGTCGCGGTCGGCGTAGGCCAGCCGCTCGGCCTCGGAGACCAGATGAACCCCCATCACGCTCGGGCGCCCGCCGTTGAGATCGACACGGTCGGGCGGGTAGTCGCTCACCGGGAGATGCTGCAGGATCCCCAGCGTGGCGGCCACCGCGACGCCACCCGACGAAGGCATGCCGCAGACCTGTCGGCCTCGATACGTCATGCACAGCGGTTCGCGCTTCTTGGCCACGTAGCCCGCCAGATCCTTGTCCGTCATCAGGCTCGGCGTGCGACCGTCCGTGGAAGCGGTTGCCTCCGTGACGATGTCGTGCGCGATGGCACCGGTATAGAACGCATTGCTGCCCGACGAGGCGATCGCGAACAAGGTCTTCGCATACGCGGGATTGGTCAACCGCGTTCCCGCGGGCCTCGGGCCGCCGTCGGGATTGAGGAAATACTCGCGGGCCTGCGGGTCGACCCGCAGTTGCGCCGCCGAGTCGGCGATGGCGGCCGCCAACCGCGGGCTGACGTCGAAACCGCCGTCGGCCAACGCCATTGCGGAGTTGAACAGGTCGCGCCACGCCGTGTGCCCGTGGTCGTTGTGCACGAGCTCGAGCATTCGCAGGACGCCCGGCACCCCGATCGACCGCCCCGAGGCCCGCGCGTCGGGCCTGGGCGCGGCGTGGTCGGCGTCGCCGACCCAGCGCAGGTAGTTCTCGGTCGCCGCCGCGGGGGCGACCTCGCGGCCGTCGTAGGCCTGCACCGAGCCCGTGCCCGCGTCGTAATACAGCACGAAGCCACCGCCGCCGAGCCCCGACGACTGCGGTTCGACCAGACCCAGCACCGCCTGGGCGACCACCAAGGCGTCGGCGGCGGTGCCCCTGTCGCGCAGCACCCGGCAGGCCGCCTGCGTCGCCAGGGGATTGGCCGTGGCCACCGCGTAATGGGTGGTCTGCACGACGGTCATGTCGCGGCGGTACCCGGTCGCGACCTCGGGATTGGTCGCGGTGACCCGCGACGACGGCGCCCGCGGCGTCCCCGGGCCCGGCGTGCCGTTGGGCACGATCTCGCACTGAGCCGCCGCGTTCGGCGCGGCCACGTGGTTGGCGCCGCTACACCCAGCCAGGAACAGCACCAGCGCAGCCAGCGCAGCTCCAATTGCCCAGGGCGTTTTCAACACCCGAAGTGTACTGAACGGTGTTCAGGCCGCAATCCGGTCGGCGGCGGCCTTGCGGGCCTGCTCGTAGCGATCCAGCACGGTCGCCGCCACCAGCCGGTGCGCGCCCAGCGGCTGCGCCATCGCGACGCCGGCGTCGGCCGCGTAGGCGCGCAGCCGGTCGGGCAGCAGCCCCGGCGCCAGAAACCACGGCGCGAAAACCACCCGACGCGCGCCCCGGCGCCGCAACTCGCGAACCGCGTCGGCCGGCGAGACGTCCGGGCGGGTCACGAACGCGGTCGTCGTGCCGGCCCAGCGGGTGCCGGCCGCGAGCTTCCGCGCGACCTCGGCGGTGCGGGTGTTGGCGTCGCGGTCCGATGAGCCGATCGCCACCACCGCCACACCGAGCCGGTCGTCGAACCGGGAAACCCCCAACTCCGCCACCCGGTGCCGCAGCACCGCCACCAGCCGCTCGTCCTCGCCGAGCACGGGCGCCTGCCGCACGCCCGCGAAACCCGCGATTTGGCGGGGGATGTCGATGCGGGCGTGGTACGCGTCGGCCAACAGCAGCGGGGTCACGACGGCCGGGCCGGACAGGTCCGTCAGCACATCGCCCAGGCAGGGGGCGTTGAGCTCGCAGAAGGCCAGCCGCACGTCGAGGCCGGGCCGCATGCGCGCGAGAAGGTCCGCGACGGCCCGCGCGTTGGCCGCCGATCGTGGATCCCTGCTTCCGTGCGCGGTCAGCACCAGGGGAGTCACGAGGCGTGCAACCCGCATTCCGTCTTGGCCAGCCCCTGCCAGCGCCCGCTGCGCGGGTCGGCGCCGTCGATGGGCTTGGCGGTGCAGGGGGCGCAGCCGATCGACGGATAGCCCTCGTAGACAAGCGGATTGACCAACACGTCGTGCTCGTCGATGTAGTTCTGCATGTCCTGATCGGTCCACGCCGCCAGCGGGTTGACCTTCACCAGCTTGAACGCCTCGTCGAAGCTGACCAGCGGCGCGTTGGCACGCGTGGGTGCCTCGACCCGGCGTAGTCCGGTCACCCAGGCGGAGTAACCGCGCAGCGCTTTGCCCAGCGGGGCGACCTTGCGCAGCCGGCAGCACTCGCTCGGGTCGCGGGCGAACAGGTCCTTGCCCAGCAGTCGATCCTGCTCGGCCACCGAGTGTTCCGGCGTGACGTTGAGAACCCTTATGTCGTAGACGGATTCGATCGCGTCCCGGGTGCCGATGGTTTCGACGAAGTGATAGCCGGTGTCCAGGAACAGCACCGGCACGCCGGGCCGGACCTTTGCGGCCAGGTCGACCAGCACCGCGTCCTGCATATTGGAGGCCACCACGTAGTTGCACGTCGCCCAGCCGCGGGGTCCGTTGACACCGCCGAAGTTCTCGTCGGTCCATCGCAAAAGGTCCGTCGCGCTGGCGCCTTCGAGTTCCGCGGCGCCGCGCGCCGCGAGCTCACGCAATTGGGCTTCGGTCCGTGTTTGGTCGCTCATCGCAGGTCGGCCTCCTCGGCGCGAATCGCCCACTGCGCGAAGCGTTCACCCTCGTTGCGGTGTTTGACGAAGTTGCGCACCACCCGATCGATGTAGTCGCCCACCTCGTCGCTGGTGACCTTGTGCTGACGCAGTTTTCGGCCGAATCCGCTGTCCAGGCCTAGGCTGCCGCCCAGGTGGACCTGGAAGCCCTCGACCGAGCCGCCGTGGCCATCGTCGACCATCTGGCCCTTGAGCCCGATGTCGGCGACCTGAATTCGCGCACACGAGTTGGGGCAGCCGTTGATGTTGACGGTGATCGGCACGTCCAGCTGAGCGTTGATGTCCTCCAGCCGGCGCTCCAGCTCGGGCACCAGACCCTGTGCCTTGCCGCGCGTTTCGGCGAACGACAACTTGCAGAATTCGATTCCCGTGCAGGCCATCAGGTTTCGCCGCCAGTGCGACGGCTTCGACTGCAGGCCCAGCGCCTCCACGCCCGCGATCAGGTCGTCGAGCTTGTCGTCGGGCACGTCGAGGACCACCAGCTTCTGGTAGGGGGTGAACCGGACCCGGTTGGAGCCGGCTTGCTCGGCCAGGTCGGCCACCGTCGACAGGATGGTGCCGCTGACCCGGCCGGCGATCGGGGCGAACCCGACGGCGTTGAGCCCGTTCTTGAGCCGCTGCACCCCGACGTGGTCGATCGGGTGCGCGACGGGCTCGGGGGCCGGGCCGTCGATCAGCCGGCGCTTGAGGTACTCGGTCTCGAGGACCTCCCTGAACTTCTCGATGCCCCAGTCCTTGATCAAGAACTTCAGCCGCGCCTTCGACCGCAGCCGCCGGTAGCCGTAGTCGCGGAAGATCGACGTCACCGCGACCCACACCTCGGGCACCTCGTCCAGCGGAATCCAGGCGCCGACGCGCTGAGCCAGCATCGGGTTGGTGGACAGGCCGCCGCCGACCCACAGGTCCAGGCCCGGGCCGTGCTCGGGATGGTTGACGCCGATGAACGCGATGTCGTTGATCTCGTGCGCGACGTCCTGCAGGCCGGAGATGGCGGTCTTGTACTTGCGCGGCAGGTCGGCGAAGTCGGGCTTGCCGATGTAGCGGCGCACGATCTCCTCGATCGCCCAGGTGGGATCGATCACCTCGTCGAGCGACTCGCCCGCCAGCGGTGAGCCCAGGATCACGCGCGGGCAGTCGCCGCACGCCTCGGCGGTCTGCAGCCCGACCTCGTCGAGCCGGCGCCAGATTTCCGGGACGTTCTCCACCTCGACCCAGTGGATCTGCAGGTTCTGCCGGTCGGAGATGTCGGCGGTGTCGCGGCCGAACTCGGTTGAGATTTGACCCACCGTGCGCAGCGCGGCCGTCGACAGCGCGCCGCCGTCACAGCGCACCCGCATCATGAAGTACTCGGCCTCGAGCAGGTCGGCGTTCTCGTCGCCGGTGAACGTGCCGTCGTAACCCTGCTCGCGCTGGGTGTACAGGCCCCACCAGCGGAAACGGCCGCGCAGATCGCTCTTGTCGATGCTGTCGAATCCGCCCTTGGCGTAAATGTTTTCGATGCGCTCCCGAACCTCGAGCGGGGCACCGGCCTGTTTCATCTCTTCGTTGGGGTTGAGCGGCTCGCGATCGCCCAGCGCCCACTGGCCCTCGCTGCGGGGGGCCTTGTTTGCGGATCCAGCGGGACGTGCCGTGGTCATCCGGGGGGTTCTCCTTCGCGGACGGTGCCAGCCATGGGCGCGCAAAACAACCGGTATCTCCGGGCTGCGCAGATCCGGGGCCGGCTGGAAGTACAGGGGGCTGGGTCTACGACGTCAAGGCAGACAGCAACAGCTGCAGACGCGCTTGAGGTCGATGTGCCGCCGCGCCACTAAGGCGATACGCAGGGTGGGGTTGGCGACGGTCACGGCGCCCATTCTGCCATGAATCCCGGCGGGCGTCGCCACCAGGTCAAATTTCTTTTCACAGTGATTAAAACTAGCGATCAATCCTGGGTGATTGGGTTGACAAAGCCGAGAATCCGCTGAGAGCGCCGGCCTCCTTGCACGCCGACCATCGCCGCCGGCGTGCGGTCCACTCTCGGACTTCTTCGCCCTAGGGTCGATCTCGACGAGAATTCTCGAGCACGCGGTTCAACCTGCCCGGCATGGGAGGATTTGGCATGGCCCTTCGCGACGCACCGGTCGACCTGCCCGACGTGCAGCCGACTCGTGGACGGCCGTTTGGCCTGTATGTGCATGTCCCGTTCTGCATCACCCGGTGCGGTTACTGCGACTTCAACACCTACACGCCGGCGGAGTTGGGCGGCGTCAACCCGGATGCCTGGCTGGCGGCTCTGCGAACGGAGTTCGAACTCGCGGCCAAACGGTTGGACGCACCGACGCTGAACACGGTGTTCGTGGGGGGCGGGACACCGTCACTGCTCGGTGGTGAACGCCTGGCGACACTGCTGGGCATGGTGCGCGAGCAGTTTGCGCTGGCCCCGGATGCGGAGGTGACCACCGAGGCCAATCCCGAGTCGACGTGGCCAGAATTTTTCGATGCCATCCGCGCGGCCGGATACACGCGGGTGTCGCTCGGCATGCAGTCCGTGGCCCCACGGGTATTGGCGACCCTGGATCGTGTGCACTCGCCCGGGCGGGCGTGCGCCGCGGCCGGCGAGGCGATGGCCGCGGGCTTCGAACATGTCAACCTCGATTTGATCTATGGAACCCCCGGGGAAAGCGATGACGACCTGATGCGGTCCGTCGACGCGGCGGTCGAGGCGGGCGTAGATCACGTGTCGCCCTATGCCCTGCTCGTCGAGGAGGGCACCGCGCTGGCCCGGCGCGTCCGGCGGGGGGAGCTGGATGCGCCCGACGACGACGTGCTGGCGCATCGCTACGAGCTGGTCGATGCCCGGCTGTCCGCGGCCGGGATGACCTGGTATGAGGTGTCCAACTGGTCGCGACCGGGCGCTGAGTGCCGGCATAACCTCGGCTACTGGGACGGTGGTCAATGGTGGGGGGCAGGCCCCGGGGCGCACGGATACGTGGGCACGACACGATGGTGGAATGTCAAGCACCCCAACGCTTATGCGGAAATGCTGGCCGCTGGCGCCCTGCCTGTCGCAGACTTCGAGGAGCTCGGCCCGGACGCCTTGCACACCGAGGAACTACTGTTGAAAACCCGTCTGCGCCAAGGGCTTCCGTTAAGCCGGCTGGGGGCTGCCGAGCGCGAACGTGCCCAGGCCGTGGTCGCCGACGGGTTGCTGGTGCCCGACGGCGACCGGCTGGTGCTCACGTCGCGCGGGCGGCTGCTGGCCGACGGGGTGGTGCGAACGCTGCTGGGATAAACGGGTTCCATTAATCGACCCCGTCAATCCGTTGGTTGTGGGATTCCCAACTTCTCGAGGCTGCCCAGGGCGATGCGCGTGCTTGTCTCATGCTTGGACAGGCGCCGCATGTGATCCCAACCCTCGATGACCAGCCTCGGACTCTGGTCTCGGCCGCTGAACTCGTCCAGGTAATAACGGAGGGACTCACCCGTCGTGTGATCGACCAGAGGCACATGCGAGCTCAAGTGCAGATGCACCGTGCGCGTATCCGACGGAAGCTGCCGCAGCTCCCGAATCACGTGGAACAGGTTGAAGCAGACCAGTGGACCATCCAGGTACAAGTGGTAGGCGCCGTCCTCGAATTCCCGTTCCGACACCGGATTACGGAAGAGGCTGAGAAAGCGGACGGCAAAATTCGGTTTCACAAATTCCGAGCCGTTCCGCAGCGTGTGCCAGAGGCCCACGTACCACAGGTTCAGCACCAGCTCCAGGACGATGCCGGCGACGATACCCATGAGCAGGTCCGTCGTCACCGTCACGAGCAACGTGGTGGCGAAGACAACGAACTGCTCCGTGCCGACCCGCGCGACCTTGAACCAAACCGCGGGCTTACACAGCTTGTAGCCGATGAAGACGAGGATGGCGCCCAGGACCGCCATCGGGACCATGTCGATGACGTAGCGGCCGAACAGCACGAACGTCAGCAGGAAGCAGGCGTTGTAGAAGTTGGCCCATTGGGTCCGGCCGCCGGCCAGGACATTCGCGGTGCTCTTGACCATGCCGGGGATGATGGTCAAGCCACCGAGCATGCTCGAAGCGCCGTTGGACACCCCCATGGCGAGCAAGGTTCGGTCCGGGTCGGACCGGCGGCGATAGGGGTCGATGTTGTCCACGGCCGCGATCGTCGCGAGGGACTCGGTCGCGTCGATCAACAGCAGGGTGACAACCAGGTAGCCCAGCGGCAGCAACAGTGCGGTATCGGTGAGTGCCTCACCGAACTGCGGAAAGACGATCCCGTGCTCGAGCGAGTCGGGCACGTTGATCAGGTAGTGCTTGTCCAACTTCAGGATCAATGTGCTGAACATCGTGCCGGCGAGAAACACCCAGACCGGAGGCGGCATGATCTTCAGGAGCCGCCCGGGTAGGGCCGCCAGCACGAAAAGCGCCGCCAGGCAACCGATCCCCAGCGCGCAGACCTGTGGGTGCATCGATGAGACGTGGCTGGGCACTTCGCCCAGGACCGCCCAGAACTCGTGGGCCTCGAACTTCACTCCCATGAAGAGCGGAATCTGCTTGACGATGATCATCAGGCCGATCGCCGCCAGCATGCCCTGGATGGCCGCGGCCGGGAAGATGGCGCTCAGGCGCGCCACCTTCAACTTGGCGAGGATCACTTGAAGCACGCCCGCGATGGCGATGGCGACCAGGACCAGAGGGTAACCAACCGCGAGCAATTCGGATGTGGGGGCGCCCCGACCCAGGCGGGCGTGCCCTAACGCGATCATGCCGGCGAACAGGGCCGGCGCCAGCCCCGCGGCCGGGCCGCTGATCGTCACGTACGAGCCGCCCAAGAACGGCAGGATGAAACCGGCGATGATCGCCGACATGATCCCGCAGATCGGCGGCGCACCCGAGGTCATCGCGATTCCCATCGAGAACGGTAGCGAGATCATGGCCACGGTGAAGCCCGAGCGAAGGTCGTATCGCCAGTGTTTGAGACCGGCCAGGCCGTTGCGGGGTTTTTCGGTTGCAACGGCTAACGCCTGTCGCGCGTGTGGACGGCCGACGACAGCGGCCTCATGACCCGGTGGTCTCTTCCGCTGAGTCAGTCCGGCAATGCGGGAAGCGGCGGATCGACGAGGGGCTTCTACGGACACGAGTAAACCTTGAGGACTCACGAAATCCGAGTCAACTTGGTGAACGCGTCTTTACGAACAATTAACAACTTGTTGACAGGCGCAATAATCCGTGCGGCGCACCGGTTGTCGGTGTGCTCAGCGGGATTTGCGAGGCAAAGGCATCTACGCAATCCATCGATACTGCCAATAGTCCTGTTGCCCAGGATGTTTCGTCGCTCACCGGACCGATTTCGGCCGGCTAGAACCAGTGTGAGATCAGCCGGTTGAGTTCGATATAGAGCGGGATGCCGATGGTGACGTTGTAGGAAAACGTCAAGCCCAACGATGCGGCCAACGGCAGCGTCGGGCTGGCCTCGGGGATCGCCAGCCGCTGGACCGCCGGGACCGCGATGTAGGACGCGGCGCCGCACAGCACCGCGAACAGCACGTAGGTTCCCGGCTTGAAATCGACGTGGCTGACCGACGAGTAGATGTGGGCGACGATGATTCCCAGCGTCGCAAAGAGATTCGGCGCCAGCACACCGTAGAAGATGAAACCCAGGCCTGCCGAGCGCAGGTCCCGCAACTTGCGCGACGCCGTCATGCCCATCTCGAGCAGGAACAGACACAGCACTCCCTGGAATGCCAGGACGAAGAACTTGTCGTCGTCGGCGACGACCTTCTGTCCCTGCAGGCCGCTGATGAGCCCGATGATGATTCCGCCGAAGAGCAGGACCAGGCCCGGGTTGAGGAACACTTCCTGGAAGAGCTCGCGGGAGAAAAGCGGCGCCTTGCGCTTCGCGACGACGGGGCTGGGCTCCCAGTCCGGATGCTCCATCTTTTCCAGCGAGAGCTCCAGCTCCTGCTCGATGGCGCGTTCCTCCTCGGACTCGAGGCTCTGGCCGTGCGGCGGCCGTGCGGCGGTGCCCGGCCCGACCCCGACCTTGGCCGGTGGCGTGTAGCCCGGCTCGCCGGGCATGTACCCCGATGCGTCCATACCCCGGTGCCGCAGGCGCGCCACCAGGTACAGCGCCACCAGGCAGCCGGGAACCTCCATCACGGCCAGCATCACGGGCATGTAGGCGTTGAACGCGATACCGACCGCGGCCAGGACCGCCACGCAGGTGGCGAAAGTTCCGGCGGAGTCCGATCCGTAGTAGCCGGCCACCGTCGCGCGGTCGACGCTCTTCAGGGATGTCAGCGCGTTCAGCAGCAGGTAGGCGATGCCCCCGATCACGAAGTTCAGCACGAAGCCCAACACCATGAATCCGACGATTGCCCCGACGCTGGAGGCGTTGACGTTGGCGAGCTCTTCGCCTCCGTGCCAGCCGATCGCCAGCAGAAGGTACATCGTCAAGCCCTGATATATGACATACGGGAACTCGAACCGCACCTTGAGGATCGGGATCAGGAAGCCGAAGTAGAAGAACAGCAGGAGTGGCTTGAATAGGTTGTGGGTGAAGTTGTGCCAGAACTCTTGCAGCATTTGGGGGCCTCTCCTTGACCGTGTGACGGTCGGGAAAGCACCATCCGCAAGCGGACCAACCACGAACTTCCCGACGACCGTGCAGAAACTTAGCCGTGCCACCGCCAAACCGCCACTCAGCGAGACTGCGAAAAGCGCAGGCCAGTCCGCTCGGTACCGGTATGGCTGGCCGTAATAAAACCAGAGGTCACAGCCGCGCTGGTCGCGCGGGAAAACGAGCCATCAGTACAATTCAGTGTGAATCAGCTGTGCATCTACTGTGTGGTGAACGCAGCATTAACGCGAAGAAAATGGGCGATTTCCTCGAAATCGTGACGCGGGAAACACGGGGGACACCGCCCGTCGGGCCGGGCGGGCCACCCGGAGGCGGGGCCGCCGCGACCTTTGCCCCGAGGCGGAGGGGGTTGCGCGCGCTTACATAGGTTAGGCTACATTTACTAACCGTGACTGGGGTCAGCGTCGAGACGAGTTCCGCCGGCATCACATCCCCGCCGATTCCGCTGCCCCCGCATATCGACCCCGCCGACCTGGCGGCCGAGCTGGCCGCGGTGCTGCCGGAGCGGCTCGGCAAGGAGTACCTGCTCTACGAGCACGGCGGTCAATGGGTGCTCGCCAGCGGCGTGCAGGCGATGGTCGAACTGGACAGCGACGAGCTGCGCGTCATCCGCGACGGCGTGATTCAGCGGCAGCAGTGGTCCGGGCGCCCGGGGCCTGCCCTGGGTGAGGCCGTCGACCGGCTATTGCTGGAAACCGATCAGGTGTTCGGTTGGATCGCGTTCGAATTCGGCGTCTATCGCTACGGGCTGCAGCAGCGGCTGTCGCCGGGAACGCCACTGGCCCGGCTGTTTTGGCCGCGGACGCGCATCGTGGTCACCCCCGGGGCGGTTCAGCTTTTCGACGCGGGCGCGAGCCACCGCGACGCCGTGCTCGGGGTGGTCGGCGACGGCGTGCCACACGTGGGCGACGCCCGCGGAGTAACGGTGACGGCCGACCCGTCCGGCTACCGCGATCGGGTGGCGACGGCCGTCCGCGAGATCGGCGCGGGCGGCTACCACAAGGTGATCCTGTCGCGTTGTGTCGAAGTGCCTTTCGCGGTGGACTTCCCGTCGACCTACCGGCTCGGCCGCCGGCACAACACCCCGGTGCGCTCGTTCTTGTTGCGGCTGGGCGGGATTCGCGCCGTGGGCTACAGTCCCGAGCTGGTCGCCGCGGTCGCTGACGACGGCGAAGTGGTGACCGAGCCGCTGGCCGGCACCCGCGCGCTCGGCCGTGGTTCGGCGCTCGACCGTGCGGCCCGCGAAGAGCTGGAGTCGAACTCGAAAGAGATTGTCGAGCATGCGATTTCGGTGCGCAGCTCGCTTCGGGAGATCTCCGAGGTCGCCGTGCCGGGGACGCCGGCCGTCACCGATTTCATGACGGTGCGCGAGCGGGGGAGCGTGCAGCACCTGGGCTCCACGATCAGCGCGCGGCTGGACCCGTCGCGCGACCGGATGGACGCGCTGGAGGCGCTTTTCCCCGCCGTCACCGCATCGGGCATCCCGAAGGCGGCGGGTGTCGAGGCCATCCTGCGCCTGGACGACCGCCCGCGTGGCCTGTATTCCGGTGCGGTGGTGATGATTTCGGCGGGCGGCGGGCTGGACGCGGCGCTGACGCTGCGGGCGGCCTACGAGTGCGACGGGAAGACCTGGCTGAGAGCGGGGGCCGGCATCATCGAGGCGTCGGACCCCGAGCGCGAGTTCGAGGAGACCTGCGAGAAGCTCTCCACGCTCGCCCCGTACCTGGTTGCCCGGCAGTAGCGCCCGAACCGCTGCTGCCGTTTCGTGACGTCCGTAGGGACTTTTGGCACTAGTCGCCATATTTTCCGCGTGTCACCTTGGTGTAACTGCACGACACAGGTAAAGTCAGTGTTACTGATCGCCACACATAACTGGGAGGACTTCGTGTCCGACGGCATGACCAACCTGCAGCTACTCCACGAGCTCGAGCCCGTCGTCGAGCAATTGCTCAACCGCCACCTCTCGCTGTTCAAGGAGTGGAACCCGCACGACTACGTGCCGTGGTCGGACGGCAAGAACTTCTACGCGCTGGACGGTCAGGATTGGGAGCCCGAACAGAGCCAGCTCTCGGACGTGGCGCAGGTCGCGATGGTGCAAAACCTGCTGACCGAGGACAACTTGCCGTCGTATCACCGCGAGATCGCGATGAACTTCAGCATGGACGGCCCGTGGGGGCAGTGGGTGAATCGGTGGACGGCCGAGGAGAACAGGCACAGCACCGCGCTGCGGGACTACCTGGTGGTCACCCGCGCCGTCGACCCCGTCGAGCTGGAAAAGCTGCGCATGGAGCAAATGACGCGGGGCTTCAGCCCGGGCCAGAACCAGCAGGGCGACATGTTCGCCGAGAGCCTGTTCGACTCGGTCATGTATGTGTCATTCCAGGAGCTGGCCACCCGCGTCGCGCACCGCAACACCGGCAAGGCCGCCGACGACACGATCGCCGAACAGTTGATGGCTCGGGTGTCGCACGACGAGAACCTGCACATGATCTTCTACCGGGACGTCAGCGCCGCGGGCCTGGACATCGCGCCCAACCAGGCGATGAGGTCGGTGCACCGAATCCTGCGCAACTTCAAGATGCCCGGGTTCACGGTGCCGGAGTTTCGGCGCAAGGCCGTGATCATCGCGGTCGGCGGCGTCTACGACCCGCGGATCCATCTCGACGAGGTGGTCATGCCGGTGCTGAAGAAGTGGCGCATCTTCGAACGCGAGGACTTCACCGGCGACGCCGCCCAGATGCGCGACGACCTGGCCGTGCTGATCAAGGAACTCGAGGTGGCCGGCGACAAGTTCGACGAATCCAAGCAGCGCTACCTGGAGCGGGAAGCCCGCAAGGCGGAGCGGATCACGGCCAGCCGGGTGCTCAAAACCGAAGGGACGCTTACGCTCAGCGGCAGGTAGCCGCCTACTTCACCTGCCGCAGGTGCGGCTCGCTGTCGGCGGACTGCTCGAGGTAGTCGGCGAGTATGCGGCTGACGAGCGACTCGATGTTCGATTCGATCGACGCGGCCAGGGTGGCGGTGACGCTCGCCACGGCCTGGGTGCGAAACCGGACCAGCATCGTGATCAGCTCGGCGATCTCGGCGTCCGCCGGCAGCGGCTGGCCGGGCTTGATCCGGTCCATGACGTGTTCGGCGCCCGCGCGCACCAGCAGGTCGCTAATCTTGTCGATCTCGGGGACGATCTGCTCGTGCAGGTCGATGAGCTTGCCCAATTTGACGCCATAGCCGCGGATTTCGTTGAAGGCTTCGATGAGTTTGGGCCGGGTGAGGGTTGCCTGGGCGCCGTCGACCCGGATCAGTTGCAGCGCGACCAGCCGATCGAACGCGCGTGGGTCGTCCACGAGCCGCTGGGCGTCGCCGAGCGGCATGGTTTCCGGTTTCTCGGTGGTCCAGGTGCCCACGATCGCCGTCTCCAGGCCCAGCACGTCGCCGAGGTCCTTGCCCTCCTCCCACGCGCTGAGCATTTCGCGCACGTGCGCGATGTTGTATCCGCGGTCGAGCATCGAGGTGATCAGTCGCAGCCGCGTCAGGTGCGTGTCGTTGAACAACGCGATGCGGCCGACGCGCAACGGCGGCGGCAGCAACCCGCGATCGCGGTAGACGCGGATGTTGCGGGTGGTGGTGCCGGCCAGCCGGGCCAGGTCGTCGATCCGGTACTCACCGGACGCCCCCGATGGTGCGGCGCCATGGCGGGTCGCCGCGTCGAAGAGCTGCGACACGGCCGTCTCGATGAAATCGCGAGACTGCCGCCGGACGCGCTTGGGGGCGCGCCGCACGTTGTGCAGCACGCTGGCGATCGTGCCGGGTTCAGGCGGACGAGACGGCATACGTCTGGGCGTGGCGTGCCACCGCGTGGTAGTCGGAGACTCGGAAATCCCTCATCTGGCGAAGATACTGCGTGGCGAACCCGGGGTACATCGACCCGTTGAACCCGTCCGCGGTGAGATACCAGCTGCGGCAACCCGACATCCAGGTCGTCTTGGTGAGCCGGCGCTGAATCCGCTCGTTGTGGCGGCGCTGGACGTCCTCGCGCACATCGAGATAGCGCAGGTCGCTGGCGAGGATGGTGGTGATGCCGCGCACCGCGTAATCGAGCTGGCCCTCGATGTAGACCAGCAGCGAGTTGTGGCCGGGGCCGGAGTTGGGCCCGGTCATGAAGAACAAATTCGGGTACCCGTGCACGTTGATGCTCTTGTAAGCCTGTGCGCCACGCGCCCATTCGGCGGCCAGCGAGCGCCCGCCCAGCCCGGTCACCTCGAACGGCGGCCCGGTCAGGTGGACGTCGTAACCGGTGGCGAACACGATGCAGTCGAGGTGGTGTTCGATGCCGTCGCTGGTGCGGATGCCGGCCGGGCTCAGCGTCGCGATCGGCCAGTCGATGAGTTTGCAGTTGTCGCGCTGCAGCGCCGGGTAGTAGTCGCTGGACACCAGCATGCGTTTGCAGCCCGGGGTGAAGTCGGGCGTCAGCTGGCGGCGCAGCCATGGGTCCTTGACGGCCATCCGCAGGTGCGCCCGCCCCAGCCGCGCCAGCAGCGAGGTCAGCGGCGTGTCCCACACCAGCGCCGTGGCGCTGGCCTCGTGCCCCCAGAACAGCGCCTGACGGGCAAGCTGCTGTGCCGCGGGCACTTTGGCGAACAACGCTTGCACGGCCGGCGGGGTGGCGACGTCCAGGCGCGGCAGCACCCAGCCCGGGGTGCGCTGGAAGACCTTGACGAACCCGGCCTTCTTCACGAGTTCGGGGATGATCTGGATGGCGCTGGCTCCGGTGCCGACGACGGCCACCCGCTTCCCGGCGAAGTCGTAGTCGTGGTCCCAGCGGGCGCTGTGGATCTTGTGGCCTTCGTAGCTGTCCAGCCCGCGGATGTCGGGGAGGCTGACGTCGGACAGCGGCCCGGAGGCCAGCACGACGGTGCGGGCACGAAACTTCTTGCCGGCCTTTGTTTTTGCCGTCCACACGCCGGCATCCTCGTCGAACGTCAGGCCGCTGACCTCGTGGCCGAACCGGATGTGGCGGCGCACGCCGAACGACGTCGCCATGTCCTCCAGGTGGCCGCGGATCTCCGGGGCGCGCGAGTAGGTGCGCGACCACGCCGGGTTCTTGACGAAGGAGTACGAGTACAGCAGCGACGGGATGTCGCAGCTGGCACCGGGATAGGTGGTGTCGCGCCATGTTCCGCCGACGCGGTCGGAACGCTCCAGGATGGCGATGTCGTCGATGCCGGCCTCGGCCAGCCGGATCGCCGCGCCGAGCCCGGTGAAGCCCGCCCCGACGATGAGGGCGGCGTGGGTGTGGTTTTTCGCCATCGTCACGCCGCCGGCTTGTAGGTGACTTCTCGGACCCAGGTGGGTACCGACGGCAGCAGCGGCCGCGGATACCGGTCGGAAAGCCACACCATCGAATTGGCCAGCAGATGGTAGGGGTGACGCGGATTCGTCACCACGCCGGCGTAGCGCCTCAGGAACCGGTAGGTCGGCACCCGCCTGGCGTGTTCGGCGCGGTCGCCCAGTTCTTTGAATCGCTTCACGGCCTTGTAGAGCCGCTCGGGCTCCATGCCCATGGCGGTGATCTCGTTGCGGATTCTGTTGATGAGCGGTGCGCCCATGACCGCGCCGATGATGAGGCCCGGGGTTGCGTGGTGGCCGACGAAGTCGATCAGCAGCCGTCGAATCTTCGCGTGACCAATCATGTCGAGAACTTCGAAATCGACAACCAGATGCCGTGATTCGTCATTGTTGATCTTCTCGAAGACCTGATGGCACACCGGATCGTGCACCTCGTCGAGGAGGAATTTCAGCAGAGCGCCGTCCAGCGCGACTTCCAGCATCGGGATGACGGTGCCGAGCAGCGACAGTGGCATGTCGTCAGCCCAGCGGTCCAGCCAGTCGATGGCCAGTCGGATATTCACGTTCGGCTCGGGAACCTCACCGTCCTCGAGCATGCCCCAGCGCTTCATCAGCGCCAGTTCGGCGTTGGCGTGACGCTGCTCCTCGGCGTGGAAGTAGCGGTAGATCTCGCCGACGGTCGGGGTGGGTGCCTTCTTGGCCAGTGCCGCAAATCCTCTGGCGCCGATATTTTCGATCCAGCACAGGTCGGCCATGAACGCCTTCAGTTGTGGCCGCTGCTCGTCGGTGATCATGTCGGCGCCGGGCGCGTCCCAGTCGATGTCGGCGAGCGCCCACTGGCGATCCTTGATCTTGGCGAGCATGGCTTCCATGTCGATGGCCACCGGAAGCTCCTTTCGTTCTAGTGGTTGGTCGTCGCCCGGGACAGCAGGCCGATGGCACGCGTGTATGCCTGCGGGGCCAGGCGTTTGGCGTTCCAGCCGAGCTTGGCGTCGAGCTGGGGCATGCAGTACAGTTCGCCGCGGTCGTGCGCGTTCAGGCAGATGCGGGCGACCCGCGCGGCTGAGAAGCCGGTCCAGCGCATCAATTTGGTGGCCAGCTCGCCGGACTCCTCGCTGATGCGGCCCGATTCCACGATGTTGGTCTTGACGAAGGTCGGGCACAGCACGGTGACTTTGACCGCGGTTCCGGACAATTCGGCCGCCAGGGTCTCCGACAGCGACAGCACGCCGGCCTTGCTGACGTTGTAGGCGGCCATGCCGGGGGCGGCACCGAACGCCGCCGCCGACGCGACGTTGATGATGCCCCGCGGCGCGTGCGACGGGCCGGCCTCGCGCAGGATCGGGGTGAAGACGTGGCAGCCGTGAATCGGGCCCCACAGGTTGACGCCCAGGGTCCACGCCCAATCGTCCAGGGGCGCATCGCCGATGGCCGCGCCGCCGGAGCCGACGCCGGCGTTGTTGATCACCAGCGTGGGTGGCGCGCCGAACCAGGCCTGCGCCTGCTCGGCCAGCGCGCACACGTCGTCGAACCGGGACACGTCGCAACGGACCGCCACCGCCTTGGCGCCACCCGCGGTGATCGCGTCGGCCGTCTGTTGGGCGGCGGCCTCGTCGATGTCGCTGCAGACCACCGCGCCACCGCGGCGGCCGAGTTCGACGGCGAAGGCCGCGCCGATGCCGCTGCCGGCCCCGGTCACCACGGCCGACGCGCCGCGGCTGGTGGTCTTCGAGGTGCCCAGTAGGTTGCCCAGCGGCCCAAGCATTTTCAGCCCGCCTCGTCGGCGAGGACGCGCGCGTCCTGCAGCGTGTGGGCGATGAAACGCGCGACGTACGCCATCGCCTTGGCCGCCTCGGGCGTCATCCGCGGCAACGCCTGGAAGACGTGCACCTGGTGTGGCCAGATCTGCAGTTCGCAACGGCCACCGGCGGTTTGGATGTCGGCAGCGAGCTGGCGCGCATCCTCTTGCAGCATCTCGGCCCCGCCGGCCTGGATCAGGGTCGGGGGAAGCGGGGGGCCGCCGGCGACGTCGAGCGTCAACCGGTGATGGGTGGGATCGATGTCGCCGTGGTAGAGGCGGACCAAGCGAAGCGCGTCGGCGGCGCGGGCGGCCGGGTCGGGACGCACCCGTTCGCGCGCCAGGGACAGCTCGAAGGTGATGTCGTACAGCGGCGAGAACAGCACCATGGCGGCCGGGTGATTCGCGGCGACCTCGGGTTGCAGCAGCAAGTCGACGGACAGGTGCCCGCCCGCCGAATCGCCGGCGATCACAAGCTGTTTCGGCGACACCTCGCGGGCCTGCAGCAGCCAGTCCCAGCCCGCCCTGACGTCGTCGGCCGCGGTGGGGAAGCGATGGCGCGGCGCCAGCCGGTAATCCACGCAGAACACCGGCAAACCGGTCAACGACGACAGCCAGGAGGTCAACCGCCGGTGGGTTTTTGCCGAACAGACGGCGTAGCCGCTGCCGTGCACGTAGTAGATGGCGCCCGCGCCGGTTCCGATGGCGCGCGGGGTCTCACTCGCCGGGGTCCGCGGCCCGCTCACCCATTCGCCCTTGACGCGTCGCCCGTCGGGCAGCCTGGCGTCGACCTGTTCGACGCGGGTGCCCGCGAGCGACGGGCCCAGCGTGCCCATGATCCTGGCGATGATGCGGCGCGACATCCAGATGCCCCACGCCCGCTCCGGCGGTATCGCCGCGGTGATCGGCCGCAGTGTGTACGCGCTCACCGCGGCCGCGCCGCGGGAGCGCAGTGACCCCCGGGCCGGAACGACGTCCGTCATGCAACGCAGTCAATACCAAATGGTGACATTAGTCAATGGCAGCTTTGCGGTCGGTCGTTGCGGACCCGCCATCCGTAGCTAGGTGCTACGCTTGTTGCAGATTGCTACAGAATCGAGGGGCGAATGGCTGATACCGCGGATCGGGTTACCCGGTTCGCCGCGGACCTGTTCGACAGCGCCGCGGCCGAGGGCGCACGGCAGAGCCGCTCGGCCAAGCAGCAACTCGATCACTGGGCACGGGTAGGGCGCGCCGTGTCGAGCCAGCACACCGCCGCACGTCGACGGGTCGAAGCGGCGCTGGCCGGGGAACTGGAATTGCGCGAACTCAGCGTCGAGGAAGGCGTCGTCTTCAACGCCGAGATCGCCGCGGCGATCCAGGAGAACCTGGCGGAGTCAAACTACGGCGAGGTGCTGGCCAAGCGCGGGATCACGACCGTAGCCCTGAACGAGGCCGGTGAGATCGTCGAGCACCGGCCCGACGGCACTTCGGTGGTGGTGACGGCCAAACGCCGACCGACACGACGCAACAAGAAGTGAACGCCGCGGCCCGATGAACCGGCTCGACCTGGTCGTCGGTCCCAACGGAGCCGGCAAATCGACATTCGTCGAGCTCACTCTCGCCCCGCTGCTACCGAGAAGCGTCGTCGTCAACGCCGACGAGATCGCCAAACATCGCTGGCCCGCCGACCCGGCCGCACACGCCTACGACGCCGCCCGGGTCGCCGCGGACACCAGGACCAGGCTGATCGAACTGCGCCGATCGTTCATCGCCGAGACCGTGTTTTCACACGCCGCCAAACTCGAGCTGATCGACGCCGCACACGCGGCGAGCTACACGGTGATCCTGCACGTGCTGCTCGTCCCCGAAGAGTTGGCCGTGCAGCGCGTCAGACACAGAGTTGACGCCGGCGGACACAACGTCCCCGAGGGCAAGATTCGTCAACGCTACCAACGCCTTTGGCCACTCGTCGCAACCGCGATCGCCCGCTGCGACACCGCCACCGTGTTCGACAACAGCGCACTCAAAGGTCCTCGCGTCGTCGCCCAACTGAGCAGCGGCCACGTCATCGGCGCCCCCACCTGGCCGACGTGGACACCGCACGTGTTGTCCTCGCTCTGGCCGCCATAGCTGACTCAATCGGGCGGGTCACGGTCCGGGCACATTTCAATCACCCCGCGACACGTCACCCGGCGTCGCGGTTCCCCTGGTCGAGAATGCGGAACATGACGCAGTCGCGGGAGCCCGACGATGGCGCGTGAGATCTCGCGGCAGGCGTTTCTGCGGGGCGCCGCCGGGGCGTTGGCCGCCGGCGCGGTTCTTTCGTCGGGCCGAATCGGCTCGATGCGGGCCGTCGCGGCCCCGAATCCCACTGGCTGGGAAGGGCTTTCGAGCGCCCTCGGCGGCGAGGTGTTGCTGCCGGGCAGTCCGCAATTCGCGGGGGCCAAGCAGGTTTTCAACACCAACTACAACGGCTTCACGCCGGCGGCGGTCGTCACCCCGAAATCGGCGGCGGACGTGCAAAAGGCGATGGCGTTCGCCGCCGCCAACAATCTGAAGGTCGCCCCGCGCAGCGGCGGGCACTCCTATATCGGGGCGTCCACGGCGAACGGCGCCATGGTGCTCGACCTGCGCCAACTGCCCGGGGACGCCCACTACGACCCGGCCACCGGGCAGGTCACGGTGACGCCGGCCACGAGCCTGTACACGATGCACCGCACGCTGGCCGCGGCCGGACGGGGGGTCCCGACGGGCACCTGCCCGTCGGTCGGTGCCGCGGGGCATGCCCTGGGCGGCGGCATGGGCGCCCAATCCCGCCATGCGGGCCTGCTGTCCGACCAGTTGACGTCGGCGTCGGTGGTGCTGCCCAGCGGCCAGGCGGTCACCGCGTCCGCGGCCAGCAACCCCGACCTGTTCTGGGCGCTGCGCGGCGGCGGTGGCGGCAACTTCGGCGTGACGACCGCGCTGACCTTCGCCACGTTCCCCACCAAGGACGTCGACGTCGTGAACCTCAACTTCCCGCCGCAGTCGTTCGCGCAGGTGCTGGTCGGTTGGCAGAACTGGCTGCGCACCGCCGACCGCAACAGCTGGGCGCTGGCCGACGCCACCGTCGACGGGATGGGCACGCACTGCCGAATCCTGGCGACCTGCCCCGCCGGATCGGGAAACAACGCGGCGGCCGCCATCACCCAGGCGGTGGGACTGCAGCCGTCCGGCACCGAGACCCACACGTTCAACTACATGGACCTGGTGAACTACCTCGCCGTCGGAAATCTCAACCCGTCGCCGCTGGGGTACGTGGGCGGCTCCGATGTCTTTCCCACCGTCAACGCGGCCGTCGCGCAGGGAATCGCCGCGGCGGTGAACGCCTTTCCCCGCAACGCTGGCCGCATGCTGGCGATCATGCACGCGCTCGACGGGGCGCTGGCCAGCGTGGCGCCGGACGCGACGGCGTTTCCGTGGCGCCGGCAGTCCGCGCTGGTGCAGTGGTACGTGGAAACAGGCGACCCGGCGGCCGCGACCAGCTGGCTGAACACGGCACACCAAGCGGTGCAACAGTATTCGGTGGGCGGCTATGTGAACTACATCGAGGCCAACCAGCCGCCGTCACGCTACTTCGGCCCGAACCTGCCCCGGCTGGTCGCCGTGCGGCAGAAGTACGACCCCGGCCGAATCATGTTCTCGGGCCTCAACTTCTAGCCGACCGCCGATCGCTGCGGCAGCGGGCGGGAACGCACCAGCGTGGGCCACCAGAACCACGGCCCGAGGATCCTGACGATGCAGGGCACCACGAACGAACGCACGATCAGCGTGTCCAGCAGCAGGCCGATGCACACCGTCGAACCCACCTGGCCGACGGTCCGCAGATCGCTGGTGAGCATCGCCAGCATGGTGAACGCGAACACCAATCCCGCGGACGTCACCACACCGCCGGTGCTGCCCAGCGCGCGGATGAGACCGGTGTTCAAGCCGGCGTGCAGCTCGTCCTTGACCCGGACGATCAACAGCAGGTTGTAGTCCGAACCCACCGCCACCAGGATGATGAACGTCAGCGGCAACACCAGCCAGTGCAGCGGCAGGCCGATGAGGTGCTGCCAGACCAGGATGGCGAGGCCGAACGCCCCGGCGTAGGAGAACGCGACGGTGCCCGGAATCACCAAGGCGGCCATCAGACTTCGCGTGAGGAACAACATGATCAGGAAGATCAGCACGAACGCGGCGATCGCCACGATGAGCAGATCGGACGCGGCGTATTCCTTGATGTCCTTGTCGTTCGATCCCGACCCGCCGATGTAGACCCGGGCGCCGGCCAACGACGTCTCCTTCAGCGCCGTGGTGATCGCGGTGGGGAACTGGTCGACGTGCTGCACCCCTTCGGGTCCCATGGCGTTGCCCTCGTGGGTGACGATGAACCGGGCGGCCCTGCCGTCGGGCGACATCATCAGCTGCATACCGGTTTTGACGTCGTCGTTGTCGAAACCCTCGTGCGGGATGTAGAAGAAGTCGTCGCTGCGGGACCGGTCGAAGTCGAGTCCGACATTGACCAGGTCGTCGAATGTCTGGTCCGTCGCCGTCGACTGCAGGGCCGACTGGCCGTAGCTGCTGACCAACAGGGCGGCCAGCTCCTCCGAGTCGTCGGCCGTGAGTTTCAGCTGGGTTATCACCTGCGGCAGCAGCCTGTCCACGGCTTCGAGGGACGTCTTGGCGTCGTTGATGTCGGCGGCCAGGTGATCGATGTTGTCCAGCCCGTCGAACAGCGACCTGAATGCCCAGCAGATGGGGATGTCGAAACAGTGCTTCTCCCAATAGAAATAGCTCTTGACGGGTCGGAAGAAATCGTCGACGTTCGCGATCTCCTGGTTCATCTCGTCGGTGATCTTCTGCAGGTCCTCGACGGTGAGGACGGTCTTGTGCAACTCGTCGGACATGCCCTGGAAGAAGACGATCTCCTTGCGCAACACCGCGACGGTGTGCCGCGTTATCTGCGCCTGCTGGTCGGTGTTGGCGTTCTGCTGCTTGGTGAACGGGAGCTGTTGGCCGTTCCCGCTGCCCTGCGTGGTGAACAGGTAGGGCAGGGTGGCATGCTCCAGCGGCCGGCCCAGGGGCCGGGTGATGCTCTGCACCATCGCGACCCCGGGAAGGCGAATCAGGCTCTTGGCCACCCGGTCCAGCGAGATGAAATCGGCCGAGTTCCGCATGTCGTGATCGGTCTCGATCATCAGCATCTCGGAGAACAGCTTGCTCTTCGGGAAGTGCCGGTCGGCCGCCGCGAAACCCCGGTTGGCGGGGGCGCTGTGCGGCTGGTAGGCGCGGTCGTCGTAGTTCTGCCGGTAGGTCGGCACGAAGATCGCCCCGAGCAGGACGGCGGCGGCGCTGGCCGTGAGGATCGGCACCGGCCACCGCACCACGCTGGTCCCGATCCGCCGATACAGCTGCGCCTTGGCCTTGCGCCTCGGGTCGAAGAGCCCGAACAGGCTGCCCACGGTCAATAGCGCCGGCCCGAGCGTCAGCGCCGCCGCGATGGTGAACAGCATGGCGATGCCGACGGCCGGCCCCATGGTGTGGAAGTAGTTGAGCCGCGCGAAGGTCAAGCAGTAGCACGCCCCGGCGATCGTCAGCCCCGAGCCGACGATGATGGGCGTGACGCCCTTGTACGCGATGTAAAACGCGTCCTCCCGGCTCTCGCCGGCCTGCCGCGCCTCGTGATAGCGGCCCATCAGGAAGATGCCGTAATCCGTCCCCGCGCCCAGGGTCAGCGCGACGACGATGTTCACGGCGAACGACGAGAGCTCGATGTACCCCAAATGCCCGAGGGTCGCGATGACGCCCTTGGAGACCAGCATCTCGATCAGGACCCCGAGCAGGGGCACCAGCAGGGTGCTGATCGAGCGGTACACCAGCAGCAACATCGTGACGATGAGGATGATCGTCACGATCGTGATGTTGTTCAGGCTCGAATTGGCGATGGCCACGGTGTCCGACGCGAGCGGAGCCGCGCCGCTGACGTAGACCTTGAGCCCGGGCGGCGCGGGATCCTTCGCGACGATGTCGCGCACGGCGTTGACGGAATAGTTCGCTTCCATTTGGCCGATGTCGCCCGCGAGGCGCAACAGCACGTACGCGGCCCTGCCGTCGACGCTCTGCGCCCCCGCCGCGGTGATCGGCTTGCCCCACAGGTCCATGACGTACTGCACATGCTTGGGGTCGCGCTTCAGCCGGCGCACCAGATCGTCGTAATAGCGATGGTCCACGTCGCCCAGCGGCCGGTCGGCCTCCAGCACGAGCATCGTCAGATTGGTCGAATTGGATTCGTGAAACTTCTCGCCGATGCGCAGCAGCGCCCGCTGCGACGGCGCGTAGTGCGGGACCATCGGCCCCGCAAGTTCTTCCGCGACCCTCTCGACCTGCGGCATGAACGTGTTCGTCGACACGGCCAGCAGCGCCCAGAAGGCGATGATGGGTATCGCGAGGACGCGAACCATGCGGGGGATGAACGGCCGCTGGGGCCGCCGTTCGATCATGGGCTCGCTCATGCGGACTTCACCCTGCACATGACGTGCGCGTCCCCGTGACTATCGGACTGCTCGTCGCGGACAACGCCGTTCACCAGCATCCGGCAGCCGAGTTGACCGCCGTGCACCTGCGCCGAGATGCTGCCGGACACCACGGTGAGCGTGGTCGTCTCCGTGTGCGACCACGGCAGGGTCGTCAGATTGACCTGATGCGGATGCCCGTCGATGTCGAGGTAGACGAGCATTCCCCCGTCGCCGGGGGACCCGAACAACTCATACGTGAGCTGTTTGGGAGTGGTTTGCTCGGGCGCCGCCGGGCCGTTGACCGTGATGACGGGCGGGGGAGCAGAGAACTGGTGCACCTTCCACATGCACACCGCGCCCACCCCGACCGCGACGACGGCGACCAACGGCATCCAGATTCGCGCCAGGACAGTCCTGCCGGCCGAACGAGGGCTCACCCGACCACCTCCCCGCCGAGGTCCCGAGACCTCGTGTTTTCGCTCCGCCGACGCTCATGCAAGTGCAAATAGTAGACGGTCCTGTGCCCAATGGACACCCTTGGGTGGGTCAGGACATCTTCCGCAGGAGCCTTTTCAGCCGCGCGCTGCGCAGAATCTGAGCGGTGAAGTTGATGGAGGCCAACATCGGGAACACGCCGAGAAACGTCCGCTCCGAGGGCGTCGCACCGTGCAGGTGGTAGAGGCTGCCGAACACGTAGAAGCAGCCCACCATGAACAGGGCACCGGGGATGCACAGCGCCATCGGGGAGCTACGGGCGGCGACGATCCGTCGCGCAAAGTCCAACTCGTCGGCGGACATCGGTTCGCGGTTGCGCACCTTTTTCGTCACCGCCGTGGCGCTGCCGATTTCTTCGCCTATCAGGGTGGTCGGCCGGTCGCCCAGCCGTTTGACGAACACGGCGGCGACGGCCACGAAAACCAGCGCCAGCGCGAGGGAAAGCAGCGTCAGAAAACCCCACAAGCCGGACTCAACCATCGCGCTCCTTTGTCCCGCCGTCGAACGTAGCACCACGCGCGGGGCGGGCGCACGACGTCAGTCAGCGGTCAGTCGGCGCCGACGACCCGGCGGGCGATCGCCCTCTTGTCGACCTTGCCGATGGGCGTGGTGGGCAGCGACGGCAGCGCCACCAGCATGTCGGGCCGGGCGTGGGCGGCCACGCCGCGCCGGTCGAGGTGGGCGTTCAGCTCCGCCAGGCTGACCGGTTCGCCGTTGAACACGACGGCGGCGCAGATCTTTTCGCCCAGGTAGGGATCGGGCAGCGGCACGGCCGCGGCCGAGAAGATCGCCGCGTGGCTGACCATCTGCTCCTCGAGGTCGGCGGCGGCGATGGTTTCGCCGCCGCGACAGATGACGTCCTTGACCCGGCCGGTGACCACCAGGTAGCCGTCTGCGCGGCGGCGGACGAGGTCGCCGCTGCGGAAGAAACCGTCGGGATCGAAGCAGCGCTCGTTGTCGCGCTCGGCGCGGAAGTAGCCGTTGAACGTGTACGGTCCGCGCACCAGCAGCTCGCCCTCGTCGCCGGGCGCGCCCGCGGCGTCGACGATGCGCAACTCGTCACCCGCGCACAGCGGCCGGCCCTGGGTGTGGTCGACGAGCTCGGGCGGATCTTCGAGGCGGGTGTAGTTGAGCAGGCCCTCCGCCATCCCGAACACCTGCTGCAGGCCCGGGGTCAGTGTTTCGCGCACCCGTCGGGCGTCCTCGGGTTCCAGCTTGGACCCGCCAACCTGCAAGAGGCGCAACGTTTTCGGTGTCACCGGCTCCCAGTCGCAGGCCTGTGCCCACAGCTTCGCCAGCGCCGGCACCACGGCGGTGACCGTGACGCCGTGCCGGTCGATGGCGGCGAAGGCGGCCTCCGGGCTGGGATCGGTGCCGAACACGGTGGCGGCGCCCACCGTCATCGCGCCGAGCAGGCCCGGACAGGCCAGCGGGAAGTTGTGGCCCGCGGAAAGGACCGCCAAATAGACGTCGTCGGCGGTGAGCCGGCAGACCTCGGCGCTGGCGGTCGCGTTGAACACGTAGTCGTTGTGGGTGCGGGGGATGAGCTTGGGCAGGCCGGTGGTGCCACCCGAAACCAGCAGCAGGGCAGGCGATTCCGGGTCGACGGGCGGTGCCGGCGAGGGGGCGGCCGATTCGCATAGTCGCGCCCACGAGACGAACGGCCCCGGGTCGCCGTCGACGATGACGTGCTTCAGCGCGGGGTTGTCCCCGGCGAGCTCGCGCGCCATCGCCCGGTAGTCGAAACCGTTTGCGGTGTCGGCGATCAACAGCCCGCTGGCCTCGCCGAGGGCGGCGAAGTGCGCCAATTCGGCGGCCCGATGACCGGGCAGGCACATCACCGGGATCGCCCGCGCGCGCATCAGCCCGAACAGCGCCACCGCGAACTGGCAGCCGTTGGGCAGCTGCAGCAGGACCCGATCGCCCGGCGCGATCCCCAGGCTGCGCAGGCCCGCCGCGGCGCGGTCGGCCCGCTCGTCGAGTTCGGCGTAGCTGAGTCGCGCACCGGGCAGCGCATCGAGCACGGCGAGCCGGTCGGGCCAGCGCCGCGCCGCACGGGTGAGGATCGTGTCCACGGCCTGGCCCGTCCAATACCCGGCGGCCCGGTACGCGGCGGCCCGATCGGCGGGAAACGGCACGAATCCGTCCGGGCCTCCCGCCGCCGGTTGCGCGGTGTCTGCGGGCATCGGACTCCTTAGAAGGGGGCGTGGTAGCGGCGACCCGGTGATCGAGGATAGGGTACCCAAAGAAATTAGGGCAGCCTTTGCTAATTCCAGGGAGGGTTCGTGGTGCGTGCCCCGGCGTGCTCGGAGGATATCCGCGCGGAGGTGGCCGAGCTGCTCGGCGTCCCCACCGACTCCGTTCACCCAGGTAGCAACCTGATCGGCCAGGGGCTCGACTCGATCCGGATGATGACGCTGGCCGGCCGCTGGCGCCGGCACGGCATCGGCATCGACTTCGCCACGCTGGCCGCGACCCCGACCATCGAGGCGTGGTCGGAACTAGTGACCGTCGGCTCGCCGGCCATCGCCGCCGACACGGCCGCCCCGGCCGCCCCGGCTGTCGATGGAGCCGGCGATGCGTCGGAGCCGTTTCCGCTGGCCCCGATGCAGCACGCGATGTGGGTCGGCCGCCAGGACAACCAGCGGTTCGGCGGGGTGGCCGGGCACCTCTACGTCGAGTTCGACGGCGGCGCCACCGACCCGGGCCGGCTGCGCGCCGCGGCCACCCGGCTGGCGCGCCGCCACCCGATGCTGCGCGTGCGGTTCGGCTCCGACGGCACGCAGCGGATCGCCCCGGCGAACGACAGTCGCGACTTCCCGGTCGCCGTCGAGGACCTGCGCGACCTCGACGGCGATCTCGTCGAGGCGCGGCTGGCCGCGATCCGCGAGGCGAAGTCGCACCAGCAGCTCGACGGCGCGGTCCTCGAACTCGCCCTGACGCTGCTGCCCGGCGGGCGTTCGCGCCTGCACGTCGATTTGGACATGCAGGCCGCCGACGCGATGAGCTACCGCACCCTGATGTCGGACCTGGCCGCCCTCTACCTCGGGCGCGATCTGCCCGAATTGGCTTACACCTACCGGGAATACCGGCAGGCTATCGCGCGGGAGGAGACGCAACCGGCCCACGACGCCGACCGGGACTGGTGGGCGCAGCGCGTCCCGCGGCTGCCGGACCCGCCGGCCCTGCCGACCACCGGCGGCCGCGGATCGCGCCGGAGCATCCGTCGCTGGCACTGGCTGGATCCGGCCAGCCGGGACGCGCTGTTCGCCCGCGCCCGGGCGCGCGGCATCACCCCGGCGATGGCGCTGGCCGCGGCGTTCGCCAACGCCCTGGCGCGCTGGTCGACCGGGCCGCGGTTCCTGCTGAACGTCCCGCTGTTCGGCCGCCAGGCCCTGCATCCCGACGTCGACCTGCTGGTCGGCGACTTCACCTCGTCGCTGCTGCTCGACATCGACCTGACCGGCGCGGGCACCGCGGCGGCGCGCGCGCACGTCGTGCAGGACGCCATGCGCACCGCCGCCGCCCACTCCGCGTACCCCGGGCTGTCGGTGCTGCGGGACCTGAGCCGGCATCGCGGCACCCAGGTGCTGGCGCCGGTTGTGTTCACCAGTGCGCTGGGGCTGGGCGAATTGTTCGGCGCCGACGTCACCGAGCAATTCGGCCGCCCCGGCTGGATCATTTCGCAGGGCCCGCAGGTGCTGCTCGACGCGCAGGTCACCGAGTTCGACGGCGGGGTGTTGGTGAACTGGGACGTGCGCGACGGCGTCTTCGCGCCCGGTGTCGTCGACGCGATGTTCGCCCACCACGTCGACGAGTTGCTCCGGCTGGCCGCGGCCGACGACCCTTGGGACGCGCGCGATCCGTCGCCGCTGCCGGCCGCGCAGCGCGCGGTGCGCGACGCGGTCAACGGCCGCACCGCCGAGCCCAGCGGCGAAACCCTGGACGACGGCTTCTTTCGCCGGGCCGCCCTCCAGCCCGATGCGCCGGCGGTGTTCGCCGGTTCCGGCGACCTCAGCTATGCGCGGCTGCGCGATCAGGCGCTGGCGGTGGCTGCGGCGTTGCGCGCCAACGGGATCGGCGTCGGCGACACGGTCGCGGTGATGGGGCCCAAGACCGCCGAGCAGGTGCCCGCGCTGCTCGGGATCCTGGCCGTCGGCGGCGTGTACCTGCCGATCGGTGTCGACCAGCCGCGCGATCGCGCGCTCCGCATCCTGGGCACCGGCGGGGTGCGGCTGGCCCTGGTGTGCGGCGGGCAGCGGCTGTCGTTTCCGGTGCCGCAGTTGACGATTGCGGACGTGCTGCGCGACCCGCCCGCCGCGCCGGACGTCGCGCCCGCGAGCTGCGATCCCGCCGACGTCGCCTACGTGCTGTTCACCTCGGGCTCGACGGGGGAGCCCAAGGGCGTCGAGGTGACGCACGACGCCGCGATGAACACCGTGGAATTTATCAGCCGCCACTTCGATCTCGGCGCCGCCGATCGGTGCCTGGCCCTGTCGACGCTGGAATGCGACATGTCGGTGCTCGACGTCTTCGCGACCCTGCGCGCCGGCGGGGCGATCGTGGTGGTCGACGAGGCGCAGCGACGCGATCCCGATGCGTGGGCCCGGCTCATCGCCGCCCACGACGTCACCGTGCTGAACTTCCTGCCGGGCTGGCTGGAGATGCTGGTCGAGGTCGGCGAGGCCGCATTCCAGGGGCGCCTGTCGTCGCTGCGGGTGGTGCCCACCGGCGGCGACTGGGTGCGCCCCGGCCTGGCCCGCCGGTTGCGGGACCTGGCGCCCAACGTGCGCTTCGCTGGGCTGGGCGGTGCCACCGAAACCGCCGTCCATGCAACCATTTTCGAGGTGGACGACGACCTTCCGGCCGACTGGACCGCGGTGCCCTACGGCGTCCCGTTCCCGAATATCGCGTGCCGCGTCGTCGGCGACACCGGCGCGGACTGCCCCGACTGGGTCACGGGCGAGTTGTGGATATCCGGGCGCGGCGTGGCGCGGGGCTACCGCGGCCGCGACGATTTGACCGCGGAACGCTTCGTCCGCCATGACGGCCGGACCTGGTACCGCACCGGCGATTTGGCCCGCTACTGGCCGGACGGCACCCTCGAGTTCGTCGGCCGCGCCGATCACCGGATCAAGATAAGCGGGTATCGGGTGGAGCTCGGGGAGGTCGAGGCCGCGCTGCGCCGGGTGCCCGGCGTGCGCGCGGCGGTCGCCGCGGTGCTGCCCGGGGCCGGCGGCCCCGAGGTGCTGGCGGCGCAGGTCTGCGCCGACGCCGGGCACACCGGGCCGAACGCCGAACCGATTCGCGAGGCCCTCGCCGATCTCGTTCCCGCGCACATGATTCCGCGGCACATATCGCTGGTGGATCGCATCCCCTTCACCGACGGCGGCAAGATCGACCGCAATGCCGTCGCCGGCCGGCTGGCCGCCGCGGTCGCCGAGAGTTCGCGCGACGCGGCGGCGACGCACGCGGCGCCGCGCACACAACTGGAACGGGCGCTGTGCCACATCGTCGCCGGCCTCCTCAACCGCGACACGGTGGGCGTGCACGACGACTTCTTCTCCCTCGGCGGCGATTCCGTGCTGGCGACGCAGGCGGTCGCGGCCATTCGGCAATGGCTGGACTCGCCGAGCCTCATGGTCGCCGACGTCTTCGCCGCGAGGACCGCGGCCGCGCTGGCGGAATTGCTCGTCGGCCGCGAAACCGACCGGAACCGGCTCGAGCTGGTCGCCGACGTGTACCTGGAGATCGCGGACATGTCCCGCGGCGACGTGTTGTCCGCGCTCGACAATTCGAAGGCCGAACCGGCGCCGCGGCCGTTCCAGCCCTGGGTGAAGCGGTTCACCAGTGAGCGCGCGAGCGGCTCGGTGGTCGTCTTCCCGCACGCCGGCGGAGCGGCTGCGGCATACCGGTCGCTGGCAAAAGCTTTGGCCGCCAACGATGTCAACGCGTACGTGGTGCAGTACCCGCAGCGGGCCGACCGGCGCGACCATCCCGGCGCGGGCAGCGTCGGCGCGTTGGCGCTCGACTTGTTCGAGGCGGGCGACTGGGCCACGGTGGCTCCACTGAGCCTGTTCGGTCATTGCATGGGCGCGGTTGTGGCCTTCGAGTTCGCCCGCATCGCCGAACACCACGGCGTGCCGGTGCGCGTGCTGTGGGCCTCGGCCGGGCAGGCGCCGTCGACGGTCACCGCCACGGGCCCGCTGCCGACCACCGAAGGCGGCGTGCTGGCGGACATGATCGACCTCGGGGGCACCGATCCCGTGCTGCTGGAGGACGAGGAATTCGTCGAGCTCCTGGTAAGGGCGGTGCAGGCCGACTACACCGCCATGAACGCCTATTCGTGCCGGCCGGACGTGCGGATCCGCGCCGACATCCAAGCGGTCGGCGGCAACCGCGACCACCGGATCAGCCGGGACATGGTGGCCGCGTGGGAAACTCACACGTCCGGCCGATTCACGCTCTCGGACTTCGACGGCGGTCACTTCTACCTCAACGACCACCTCGACGCGGTGGCCCGGATGGTGAGCGCCGATGTCCGATAACGACCCGGTCGTCATCATCGGGTTGGCGCTGGAGGCCCCCGGCGGGGTCGAAACCGCCGACGATTTCTGGGCGCTGCTGTCCGAGCAGCGCGAGGGCCTCGGCCCGTTCCCCACCGATCGGGGCTGGGCGCTGGGCGAGCTGTTCGACGGCTCGCGGCGCGACGGCTTCAAGCCCATCCACGACCTTGGTGGGTTTCTGTCCAGCGCAACGACGTTCGATCCGGAGTTCTTTCGCATCTCGCCGCGCGAGGCCACCGCCATGGACCCCCAGCAGCGGGTCGGGCTGCGACTGGCATGGCGCAGCCTGGAAAACAGCGGCATCAACCCCGATGACCTCGCCGGCCACGACGTCGGCTGCTACGTGGGCGCCTCCGCGCTCGAATACGGTCCCGGGCTCTTCGAATTCTCCTATCACAGTGGGCATCTGATCAGCGGGACGTCGCTGGGCGTCATCTCGGGACGCATCGCCTACACGCTCGATCTGGCCGGTCCCGCGCTGACGATCGACACGTCGTGCTCGTCGGGGCTGAGCGCGTTTCACACGGCGCTGCAGGCGATCCGGGCCGGCGACTGCGACATCGCGCTGACCGGCGGTGTGTGCGTGATGGGGACACCGGGCTACTTCGTCGAGTTCTCCAAACAGCACGCGCTGTCCGACGACGGCCACTGCCGGCCCTACAGCGCCCACGCCAGCGGAACCGTGTGGGCGGAGGGCGCGGCCATGTTCGTCCTTCAGCGCCGGTCCCGCGCGGAGGCCGACGGGCGCCGGATCCTCGCCGAGGTACGGGCCAGCTGCCTGAATTCCGATGGGCGAAGCAACGGGCTGACGGCCCCGAGCGGAGACGCGCAGCTGCGGCTGTTTCGGCGCGCCATCGCGCAGGCGGGGGTCGAGCCCGCCGACGTCGGGATGATCGAGGGGCACGGAACCGGCACCCGGCTCGGTGACCGGACCGAACTGCGGTCGCTGGTGGCCAGCTACGGCTCGGCACCGGCCGCGCGCGGACCGCTGTTGGGATCGGTCAAGTCCAACATCGGGCACGCGCAGGCCGCCGCGGGCGCGCTGGGCCTGGCCAAGGTCATCGTGTCCGCCGAACACGCCGCGATACCCCCGACGCTGCACGTCGACGAGCCGAGCCGCGAAATAGATTGGGAGGGCCAAGGTTTGCGGCTGGCGGAGAAGCTGACGCCGTGGCACGCGGTCGACGGGCTGCGAACCGCGGCGGTATCCGCGTTCGGCATGAGCGGCACCAACGCCCATGTGATCGTCTCGATGCCGGACACCGCGAACGCGTCCGGTCACGAGGTCGCCGATGTCGGTTAGACGACTCCCCGATGGGCGGACTCCGGTTCTGCTGAGCGCGCACGCCGGCGAACTCGTCTCCGTCGATGCGCGGGCGATCGCCGACTATCTCGAGCGCTTTCCGGAAACAACGGTGGACCAGGTGGCCCGGCAACTGCGCAGGACCCGCCGCGTCCGCAGGCACCGGGCGGTGCTGCGCGCCGCGGATCGGCTGGAGCTCGTCGACGGGTTGCGGGCACTCGCCGACGGGCTGGAGCATCCGCTGATCGCCCGGTCGGAGCTGAGTTCGGCGCCACGGCAGGCGTTCGTGCTTCCCGGTCAGGGCGTTCATTGGCCCGGCATGGGCGCCGACCCCTACCTGGCGCTCCCGGGCTATCGAGCCGTGGCCGATGGCTGCAACTCGGCGTTCGAAAGCGCCGGCATCGTGTCGCCGCTGGCCTACCTGACGGCCGCCGACGATTCGCGGGCCTTTACCGAAATCGAAGTCCAGGGCGCGCAATTCGTGCACGCCGTTGCGCTGGCGGAGGTTTGGCGCTCGTGCGGCGTTGTCCCCGACCTCACCATCGGCCAGAGCCTCGGCGAGGTCGCCGCGGCCCTCATCGCCGGAAGCATCACCCTGCCGGATGCGGTCGCGGTGGTCGCCGCCCGCGCCGGCGTGGTGAACCGCCTCCCCGGCTGCTACGCGATGGCCACGCTGGGCGTCGGCGCCGAGGCGGCCCGGGCGCTGATCGCGGCCACCGACGGCTGGGTGGAACTGTCCGTGGTCTTCTCCGCCTCGACCGTGGCGATATCGGGCGACCGGGATGCGGTGTTGGCCATCGTCGACAAGGTTCGCGCCGACGGCCGGTTCGCCCGCGAGATCACCGCGGGTTTCCCGGGGCACACCAGCCTGCTCGAGCCGCTCCGCGACGAATTCCTCGCGCTGCTGCCGTCGTCCGAGTTTGCCGAGGCCCCGGTGCAATTCATCGGTGGCGCCACCGGGGAGGTGGTGGCGCCGGACACGCCCTTCGGCGAGTACTGGTATGCGAACCTGCGCAACACGGTGCGGTTGGACCGCGCGTTCGAGTCGGCGATCCGCTGTGGCGCGCGGTCGTTCATCGAGTTGTCGGCGCATCCCGCGCTGTTGTTGTCCATCGGCCAGGTCTTCGAGGCGAACCTGCCCGAAGACCCCGCGGTATTGGTCGGCTCGGGCCGCAGGGACGAGCCGCTTGTCGACGCGCTGTCGGCGAACATCGTCACCGCGGCGGTGGCCGACCGGGGCTACCCGTGGGGTGATTTCGACGGTGCCGCGGCCGATGTCGGTTTGCGCGGATTCCCCAACGCGCCGATGCGGGCGATCCCCTTGTGGGCCCACCCGGAGCCGCTGCCGTCGATGCCGAACACCGCATTGACCATCGCGGTGGAGCGCTGGGAGCAGCGGGAGCCGGTGCGGCCGGTCGCAACGGCGCCCCGGCGCGTGGCCGTGCTCGACCTCGGCACCGACGGCGTGCTCGCCCGACCGCTGGGTGCGGCGATCGACGAACACCCGGCGACCGAGCGGAGCGCACCGCGAGACGCGGAGCTGGTCGTGGTGACGGCGCCCCCGCTCGACCACGTCGCCGCGGACCGCGCAGCCGATGTGCTTGCCGAGCTGGTCGGGGACGGTCTGCTCGACTATCCCGCCGAAGTCGGTCCGCATTGTCAAACGGTGTGCCTCGTCACCGTCGGCGCCGAGCAGGTGGGCCCGGGGGATCCGGTGCCGTCCGCCGGCCAGGCGGCGCTGGCGGCGATGCACCGCAGCGTCGGAATCGAGTATCCCGATTTGGTTTTCAGCCACCTCGACCTGCCGTCGTCGGACGTGACCGCGGGCATCGTCGAGGCGCTGTTGGCGTGCGCGGGCGAGACCGCACTGCGCCGCGCCGTAAGTGGATACGCGCGATTCGAGCGCACACTCGGCGACGCGCCGGCCGCGCCGGAGTGGCCCCTGGACTCCGGGCTGCTGGACGAGGTGGTCATCACCGGAGGCGCCGGCGCCATCGGCCTGCACTACGCCCGGCACCTCGCCGAGCGCGGCGCGCGGCGCATCGTGCTGCTGAGCCGCCACCCCGCGGACCCGGCCACGCTGGCGGCGCTGGCGCAGCGGTGCGGCACCGCGGTCGTGTCACCGCCGTGCGACATCACCGATGCCGCCCAACTGTCGGCGACCGCAGCCGAATTCGCTGGTTCCGGCGCCTCGCTGATCATCCATGCGGCGGGCCGGGCGGTCTCCGGCACCTCTCCGGTGCTGACGGCGGCGGCCGCCGCCGAAAACTTCGCGGCCAAGGTCGCGGGTCTCGCCCGCATAATCGAGCTGTGGCCGGTGCGCCCGGACGCGCGAATGTTGTTGTGCTCCTCGGTGATGGGGGTGTGGGGCGGACACGGGGTCGTCGCGTATTCGGCGGCGAACCGCCTGCTCGACGTGATGGCCGCCCAGTTGCGTGCCGCGGGCAGGCACTGCACCGCCGTGAAATGGGGGTTGTGGCAGCCCCCATCTGAAGGCGAACCGGGTCGCGGCATCGCGGACACGGCAGAGATCGCCCACATCGAGCGTTCCGGCCTGCGCCAGATGACGCCCCGGCGGGCGATCGAGGCGAGCCTGCGCGAGCACTCCGCGGACCCACTGGTGTTCGCCGCCGACGCGGCCCGGCTGCGGGAATTGTTGGACGGCAGGCAATCCCGACCGCGTGACGCCCGAGTGATTACCCCCGCCGACAACGCGACGATTGCCGACACGGTGCGCACCCAGCTCGCGGCGGTGCTCGGAGTCCGGCGGACCGGCGAGCTGAACCTGGAAGAATCGCTGTTCGACCTGGGCATCGACTCGATGCTGGCGGTGGACCTGCGCAACCGCCTCAAACGCATGACCGGCCGGACCGTGTCCCTGGCCACGCTGATGGGCGAGATCACCGGCGCCGAACTCGTCGAGAAACTCGAGGGCGCCCACGAGCGCCCCGACACCGAACGGAAAGTGGAAGTTTCGCGTGACTGATATCGCCGACACCGGCCCCCGGCTCGACGAGGCCCGATTGGAACTGCTTCGCCGCAGGCTCGCCGATCGCGGTCTTTCGTCGGAAGCCGAGGCACCCAGAGCGCCCGCGGCCGACCAACTCTCCGACGGTCAGGCGCGAATGTGGTTCGTGCAGATGGCCGACCCCGGCAGCGCATTGCTCAACGTCTGCGTGTCGTACCGCATCACCGGTGACATCGACCCGGGTCGGCTGCGTGACGCCATCGACGCGGTCGCGCGCCGCCACCGCATCCTGCGCACCACCTACAACGTCGGCGAGGACGGCGACCCGCGGCCGACCGTGCACCCCGACCTGCGGCCGGGCTGGGCGCAACACGACTTGACCGACATGCCGGAGCGCGCCCGGCGGCTGCGACTCGAGGTGCTGGCCCAGCGCGAATTCGCCGCTCCCTTCGACCTTTCCACCGACGCGCCGCTGCGAATCGCCGTGATCCGCACCGGGGCCGACGAACACGTGCTGTTGCTGGTGGCCCACCACATCGCCTGGGACGACGGCTCGTGGCGGGTGTTCTTCGAAGACCTCACCAGGTCCTACGAAGGCGAGGACCTGGGACCGGAACGCCACCCGCCGGCCCCGTCCGGGCCGGACACCATCGACGCCGACCTCGACTACTGGCGCGCCGTCATGGCCGACCCGCCCGAGCCGCTGGAGCTGCCCGGGCCGGCGGGCACGACCATGCCGACCAATTGGCGCGCCGCCCGCGCCACGCTGCGGCTGCCCGGCGACACCGCGCGGCGGGTGCAGGCGATGGCGCGCGAAACCGGTTGCACCCCTTATATGGTGCTGCTGGCCGCGTTCGGCGCCCTGATGCATCGCTACACCCACAGCGACGACTTCCTGGTGGCCGCACCGGTGCTCAATCGCGCCGCCGGAACCGACGACGCCATCGGCTATTTCGGCAACACCGTGGTGATGCGGCTGCGGCCGCGGCCGACGATGACCTTCCACGAATTGCTCGAATCGACACGCGACGTCGCCACCGGGGCCTTCGCGCACCAGCGGGTCAGCCTCGACCGCGCGGTGCGCGAGCTGAACCCCGATCGCCGCCACGGCGCCGAACGCATGACCCGGGTCAGCTTCGGATTCCGCGAGCCCGACGGCGGCGGCTTCCGCCCGCCCGGCGTCGAGTGTGAGCGCTACGACCTGCGCGCCAACCTCACCCAGCTGCCGCTGGGCTTCATGGTCGAATTCGACGGCACCGGCGCCCTGGTCGAGGCCGAACACCAACTGGAGATCCTCGAACCCGCCCTGGCGCGCCAGCTGCTGGATCACTTCGCGGTGCTGCTCGACGACGCCCTCGCCCGGGTGGACCAGCCGTTGGCCGCGCTGACGCTGATGGACGAGGCCGGCGCCGGGTGGCTGCGCGCGGTGTCGCGCGGCGAGGCGTTCGATACCGCCCCGAAGACCCTCGCCGACCTGGTGTCCGGGCAGGCCGCGCGCACCCCGGACGCCGTCGCCGTCAGCTACCAGGGCCGCCGGCTCACCTACCGCGACATCAACGAGGCCGCAAACCGGTTGGCGCACTGGCTGATCGAGCGGGGGATAGGCAGCGAGGACCGCGTCGCCGTGCTGCTCGACAAGTCACCCGATCTGGTCGTCACCGCGGTGGGCATCGCCAAGTCCGGTGCGGTGTATGTGCCGGTGGATCCCAGCTACCCGCGCGACCGGCTGGACTTCATCCTGGGCGACTGCGACCCGAAGCTGGTGCTGCGCGAGCCGGTGACCGACCTGGCCGGCTACCGCGCCGACGACCCCACCGACGCCGACCGGGTCCGGCCGCTCACCCCGGACAGCACCGCGTACCTGATCTACACCTCGGGGACCACCGGCCTGCCCAAGGGCGTCGCGGTGCCGCACCGCCCCGTCGCCGAGTACTTCGTCTGGTTCAAGGGCGAGTACGGGGTCGACCACACCGACCGGCTGCTGCAGGTCGCCTCGCCGAGCTTCGATGTCTCCATCGCCGAGATCTTCGGCACGCTGGCCTGCGGCGCACGCATGGTGATCCCGCGCCCCGGCGGGCTCAACGACATCGGCTACCTCACCGCCCTGCTGCGCGACGAGGGAATCACGGCAATGCATTTCGTGCCCTCCCTGCTCGGCCTGTTCCTGTCGCTGCCCGGGGTAAACCAGTGGCGGACGCTGCAGCGGGTGCCGATCGGCGGCGAGCCGCTCCCCGGCGAGGTCGCCGACAGGTTCCACGCCACGTTCGACGCGCTGCTGCACAACTTCTACGGCCCGACCGAAACCGTGATCAACGCCAGCCGGTACAAGGTGGAGGGCCCGCAGGGCACCCGCATCGTGCCCATCGGCCGACCCAAGATCAACACCACGATGCACCTGCTCGACGATTCGCTGCGGCCCGTGCCGGTCGGCGTGATCGGCGAGATCTACCTCGGCGGAACGCATCTGGCGCACGGCTACCATCGGCGGGCGACGCTGACCGCCGAGCGGTTCGTCGCCGACCCGTTCAACCCGGGCGCCCGGATGTACCGATCCGGGGACCTCGCGCGCCGCAACGCGGACGGCGACGTCGAGTTCGTGGGCCGCGCCGACGAACAGGTCAAGATCCGCGGTTTCCGAATCGAACTGGGCGACGTTTCCGCGGCCATCTCGGTCGATCCCACCGTCGGGCAGGCCGTCGTGGTGGTCAGCGACCTGCCGCGGCTGGGCAAGAGCCTGGTCGGCTACGTGACACCCGCGGCCGGCGACGACGGACCGGCGGAGGTCGACCTCGACCGCATCCGGGCACGCGTCGCCGCGGCGCTGCCCGAGTACATGGTGCCGGCGGCCTACGTTGTGCTCGACGAGATTCCGATCACCGCGCACGGCAAGATCGACCGCGCCGCGCTGCCCGATCCCGAGGTCAGCTCCGGCGTCCAGTTCCGCGAGCCCGAGCCGGGGACCGAGCGCCGCGTCGCCGAGCTCTTCGCCGAGCTGCTCGGCCGGGACCGTGTCGGCGCCGACGACTCGTTCTTCGACCTCGGCGGCCACTCGCTGCTGGCGACGAAATTCGTTGCGGCAGTGCGCAAGGCGTTCGGCGTCGACATCGGCGTGCGGGACGTCTTCGAGCTGGCGACGGTGGCGCGGATCGCCGCGCACATTGACGTTATCGGCACCCTGGATCGGGCGTCGGCGCGGCCGCGCCTGACCGCGGTGGGCCATGACGGCCCCTTGCGGGTGTCCTCGTCGCAACTGCGTTCGTGGTTCACGTATCGCTTCGACGGTCCCAGTGCCGTCAACAACATCCCGTTCACCGCGGCGCTGCGCGGCCCCTGCGACACCGAGGCGCTGTCCGCGGCCATCACCGACGTCGCGGGACGGCACGAGATCCTGCGCACCACCTACCGCGAGATCGACGGCGTGCCGCACCAGGTCATCCACCCGCCCGCCGAGGTGTTGGTGCGCCGCGCCGCCGGACCCGACGAGGACTGGCTGCAGGCCGAACTGGCCGACGAGCGACGTCACGTCTTCGACCTCGAGAACGACTGGCCGATGCGGGCGGCGGTGCTGAGCCTGCCGGACCGCAACGTGCTGTCGCTGGTGCTGCACCACATCGCCGGTGACTACTGGTCCGCCGGGGTGCTGTTCAGCGACGTGCTCACCGCGTACCGGGCCCGCAGCCGCGGACAGCGGCCATCGTGGGAGCCGCTGCCCGTGCAATACGCCGATTACAGCGTCTGGCAGGCGGCGCTGCTGGACGACGGCGCCGGCGTCGCCGGCCCGCAACGTGACTACTGGATACGGCATCTCGCGGGGCTGCCCACCGAAAATGTTGTGCGCCCGGACTTCCCGCGCCCGGCGGTGCTCAGCGGCGCCGGTGACGCCGTCGAATTGCGCATCGGAAGCCAGACCCGCGACAAGCTGCTTACCCTCGCCCGCGACCTCGGCATCACCGAGTTCATGCTGTTGCAGTCCGCGGTCGCGGTGGTGCTGCACAAGGCGAGCGGCAACACGGACATCCCGATCGGCACACCCACGGCCGGTCGTAGCGAGTCCGAGCTGGATCAGCTGATCGGATTCTTCGCCAACATCCTGGTGCTGCGCAACGACCTGCACGGAAACCCGACGCTGCGCGAGATCCTGCAGCGAGCCAGGGAAACAACGCTGGCCGCCTACGCGCATCAGGACCTGCCGTTCGAACAGGTCGTGGAAGCCGTGAGCCCGGCGCGGTCGCTGTCCCGCAACCCGCTGTTCGACGTGGTGGTACACGTTCGCGAACTGTCGCAGCAAGATCGCGTCATCGACACCGGGCCCGACGGTGACACCACGTTCAGCCCGCTGCAACCGACATTCGATGTCGCACAAGCCGATATGTCCGTCAATTTCTTCGCCGACGGCGACGGCTACCGGGGTTACGTCATCTACCGCACCGAGTTGTATCGGCGCGGCACCGCCGAGCGATTCGCCGGCTGGCTCGCCAACGTCGTCGAGGCGTTCGCCGACCGTCCCGAACAACCGCTGCGTGAGGTCGAGATCACCGGCCCGCAAGAGAGGCGCCGCGTCCTGGACTTCGCGAACGCGCATCCGGGTGCGGCGCGGGTGTACCTGCTCGACGCGTCGCTGAACCCCGTTCCGGTCGGGGTGGCCGGCGACGTGTACTACGGCGGCGGTCCGGCCGTCATCGCCCGGCTGGCGCGGCCATCGCTCACCGCGACCCGCTTGGTCGCCGATCCCTTTGCCACCCAACCGGGTTCGCGGCTCTACCGCAACGGCGAGCGCGGCATGTGGACCGAGGACGGCCAACTGGAGCTGTTCGCGGGCCCCGAACGGCCCGCGCCGGCTCGGGCCGCGTCGCTCGCCGGTGCCGCACGGCCGCCCGGCACCGCGACCGAACGGGCCCTGGCGGCCATTCTCGCCGAGGTCCTGGAGGCGCAGGACGTCGGGCGCGACGACGACTTCTTCGACCTCGGCGGCGACAGCATCCTGGCGGTGCGGGTCGCCGCACGGGCCCGGGACGACGGGATGCCGCTGACCCCGCGAATGCTCTTCGAGCATCCCGTTCTCGGCGAGGTCGCCGCCGCGCTCGATGCCAAGTTGCACGACGAAACCGAGTCGGACGACACGCATCACGCACCCATGAGCGCATCGGGGCTGCCCCCCGACGAACTGGCGGCCCTGACCGCGTCGTGGGGTGATCGGCCGTGACGCGAGCCGGCGAGCGACCCGCCCTCGAGGATGTGATGGCACTCAGCCCGCTGCAACAGGGGCTCTACTCGATGGCGGTGCTGACCGATGCCGAATCCGGCGAGGCCGACCCCTACGTCATCGCGATGGCCGCGGACGTGATCGGCACGATCGACGTTGCGCTGCTCCAGGACTGCGCCGCAACGATGTTGGCGCGCCACCCGAACCTGCGGGCAAGCTTCGTGCACGGCGATCTGAGTCGGCCCGTGCAGGTGATACCGACCCGCGTCGAGGTGCCCTGGCGGCGCCTGCGCGCCACCCCCGACGAGGTCGAGGCGCTGGAGGCCGAAGAGCGCCGGCGCCCTTTCGATGTGGGTCGCGGGCCGCTGATCCGGTTCCTGCTGATCGAGTTGCCGGACGAGCGCTGGCGCCTGCTGATCGTCGCGCACCACATCGTCATCGACGGCTGGTCGTTGCCCCTGTTCGTCTCGGAGCTGCTCGCGCTGTATCGCGCCGGCGGCGACACCGCCGCGCTGCCGCCGCCGCCGCGGCCGTACCGTGACTACATCGGCTGGCTGGCGGGCCGGGACCAGACGGCCAGCCGCGCGTTGTGGGCCGAACACCTGAAAGGCCTTGACGCGCCGACTTTCCTGACCCCGGCGCTGACCGCGACTCCACCGTCGACGGGCATCCCGCGGTGCACCATGCTGCGTCTCGACCCGGATCGCACGACGGCCCTGGCCGATGCCGCGCGGGCGCGCGGGGTCACTCTCAACACCATGTTCCAAATCGCCTGGGCCATAATGCTTTCCGCGTTCACCGGGCGCGGCGATGTGGTGTTCGGCGTGACGGTGGCCGGCAGGCCGAGCGAACTGTCGGGCATCGACACCATGATCGGCCTGTTCATCAACACCGTGCCGTTGCGGGTACGGCTGGATCCCCGCGACACCGTCGCGGCGCAATGCGCCGCGCTGCAACGCGAATTCGCGGCGTTGCGCGAACACAGCTACCTGCCGCATGCCGAACTGCGCTCGCTGGCGGGCGTCGGCGAGATGTTCGACACGCTGCTGGTATACGAGAACGCCCCGCCCCGGGAGGTGGTGGGGAACCTGGAGTTCGTTGCAAACGGGGCGACCATCCGCCCGGTGGCGCTGGAGAGCCTGTCCCACTTCCCGGTGACCATCGCCGCGCACCCGACGGCCGGCGCCCTCACGGTGTTGGTGGAAACACTCGACGGAGCGCTGGGCGCAATGGCGCCCGAGGACCTGGGCCGGCGGCTGCTGACGCTGGTGCAGCGCTTGGTGGAGCGGTGGGACCGGCCACTGCGCGACGTCGACATCCTGCTCGACGGCGAGCGAGATCCGCTGAACCCGACGGATGTGAGTGCACCGGGGCCGACGGTGCATGCCCGATTCTCGGAAATCGCCGCGGCGCAACCGGATTCGCTCGCGCTCAGTTGGGCCGACGGACGGCTGACCTACCGCGAGCTCGACGCGCTCGCCGACCGGGTGGCCGCCGCCCTCGGCCGGGCCGGCGTCGGCGCCGAGACACCCGTGGCGATCATGCTGTCGCGGGGCCCCAACTACGTGGCCGCGATGCTGGCGGTCCTCAAGGCCGGCGGCACGATCGTGCCGCTCGACCCGGCGATGCCGGACGAGCGGGTGGCCGAGATCCTCCACCAGACGTCCGCCCCGGTCGTCGTAAACGACGAGTTGTTCACGGCTGCCATCGCCGGACCCGCCGACTACCCGGCGGCCAACGTGCCACTCGACCATGCCGCCTACGCGGTCTTCACCTCGGGCACCACCGGCACGCCGAAGGGCGTCGTCGGCACCCACCGCGCGCTGTCGGCCTACGCCGACGACCACATCGAACGCGTGCTGCGGCCCGCGGCCGCCCGGCTCGCGCGGCCGCTGCGCGTCGCACACGCGTGGTCGTTCACCTTCGACGCCGCCTGGCAGCCGCTGGCGGCGCTGCTCGACGGCCACTGCGTGCACGTCGTCGACGAGGACCAGCGCCGCGACGCCGAAGCCCTCGTCGAGACGATCGACCGGCTCGGGTTGGACATGATCGACACCACCCCGTCGATGTTCGCCCAGCTGCACGACGCGGGCCTGCTGCGACGGGTGCCGCTGGCGGTCCTCGCGCTCGGCGGCGAGGCCCTGGGCCGCACCGCGTGGCAAGCGATCCAAACCGAGTGCGCCCGAACGGGAATGACCGCCTTCAACTGCTACGGGCCGACCGAAACGACGGTCGAGGCCGTCGTCGCCGCCGTCGACGAACACACGCGCCCGGCCATCGGGCGCCCGACCCGGAGCACCCGCGCCTACGTCATGGACCCCTGGCTGCGGCCGCTGCCCGACGGCGTCGCCGGAGAGCTGTACCTGGCGGGCGACCAGCTTGCCCGCGGCTACCTCGGGCGCGCGGCGGAGACCGCCGCGCGGTTCGTCGCCGACCCGAACGGCCGCGGCGGCCGGATGTACCGCACCGGAGATGTGGTGCGCCGCATGCCCGATGGCGGTTTGGCGTTCCTCGGACGCGGCGACGCCCAGCTGAAGATCCGCGGTTACCGCGTCGAGCCGGGCGAGATCGCCGCGGCGCTCAACAGTCACGACGCGGTGCGGGGCGCGCACGTGATGGCCCACGGCCACGCCGGCGGGCCGCGGCTCACCGCGTACGTGGCGGGCGGACCCAATCCGCCGGCGGTGGCCGAGCTACGTTCCATGCTGCTCGAGAGGCTGCCCCGCTACCTGATGCCCCACCACATCGTCGTCCTCGACGAGTTGCCGCTGACCCCGCACGGCAAGATCGACGAAAACGCCTTGGCGGCACACGATGTCGTGCAGGGGCCGGGCGCCCCGCCGGAGACCCCGACCGAGACGGCGCTGGCCGAGGCGTTCACCGACGTGATGGGAACCGCGGACGTCGACGTCACGGCCGGCTTCCTGCACATGGGGCTGGACAGCATCGCGGCCCTGTCGGTCGTGCAGGCGGCCCGCCGCCGCGGCATCGCGCTGCGGGCGAGGTTGATGATGGAGTGCGACACCATCCGCGAGCTCGCCGCGGCGGTCGACTCCGACGCCGCCCGGCACGCGTCCGTCAACGGCGCGGCGGACGCCGCCGAGCCAATCCCGTTGTTACCCAACGCGCATTGGCTCTACGAATACGGCGAACCGCGGCGGCTCGCGCAGACCGAAGTCATCCGGCTGCCCGACACGATCACCCGCGAGGGCCTGGACGCGCTGCTGGGCGCGGTCATCGAGGGCCACGAGGTGCTGCGCTGCAGGCTGGACCGCGACGCGATGACGCTTGTCGCGCAACCGAAACCGGACATCCTCGGCGAGGTCCGCGTCCACGGCGACCTGGTCGACGCCGTCGCGGATCGGGCCCGCGACGCGCTCGAGAGCCTCGACCCGCAGGCCGGCCGGCTGATGTCGGCGGTGTGGCTGCGCGTGCCCGACGGGCCCGGCGTGCTGGTGCTGACGGCCCACGTGCTGGTGATGGACCCGGCCTCGTGGCGCATCGTGCTCGGCGAGCTCGACGCCGGCCTGCACGCGCTGGCCGCCGGACGCACACCCGCGCCGGCGCGCGAGCACACCGACTACCGACAGTGGTCGCGGCTGCTGGCCGAGCGGGCCGCGGCCCTGGACACCGAAACCTTCTGGGCCGCCGAACTGCAGGGCGCCGACCCGCCGCTGGGCGCCCGCAGGCTGCGCCCGCGCGCCGACCGGGTCGGCGACATGGCGATCAGCGTCTCGACCTGCGACGCCGACCTGACCGCCCGGCTGCTCGCGATGCCGCAGCCGATCCACCACACACTCGTCACCGCGACCGCGCGCACGGTCACCGCGTGGCGGCGGCGCCGCGGCCAGGACACACCGGCACCGCTGCTGGCGCTGGAGACGCACGGCCGCGCGGACTTCGACGAAACCGTCGACACCAGCGACACCGTCGGGCTGCTCAGCGCGATCCACCCGTTGCGCATCCACCGCGACGGCCCCACCGACCTTGCCCGCATTCCCGGCAGCCCCGTCGACTACGGCCTGCTGCGGTATCTGCGGCCCGACACGCGGCTGCGTGAACACCCCGAACCCCAGCTGCTGCTGAACTACCTCGGCACCGTCCACGGCGGCGTGGGCGACCTGGAGCTCGACCGCGAACTGATGTCCGGGCTGGATCGGGCGCCGGAGCCCGAACAGGCGGTGCGCCACGAACTGACCGTGGTTGCGGGAATCGTCGGGACGGGCGATCGCCGCGTCCTAATTGCCCAGTGGCGCACGCTGCCAGACATCCTCGATGCCGCGGATATCGCTGCACTGCAAGAACTTTGGTCCGACACACTGCGGGAGATGGCGACATGAGCACGCTTGCGGTCCTGGGCGCCGGAGCCAAGGCGGTGGCGGTGGCCGCCAAGGCGTTCGTGCTGCGCGAAATGGGCGTCGAGATCCCCGACGTGGTCGCGGTCGAACGCACCGGGGTCGGGGCCAATTGGCAGGCCAGCGGCGGCTGGACCGACGGCGCGCATCGGCTGGGCACCAGCCCGGAAAAGGACGTCGGGTTTCCGTACCGGTCGGCGCTGGTGCCGCGCCGCAACGCCGAACTCGACGAGCGGATGACGCGCTACAGCTGGCAGTCCTACCTGATCGCCACGGCGTCGTTCGCCGAATGGATCGACCGCGGCAGGCCGGCGCCCACCCATCGCCGGTGGAGCCAGTACCTGGGCTGGGTCGCCCAGCACGTGGGCTTGAACGTGGTGCACGGCGAGGTCGACGGGCTGGCCGTCGCCGGTGACCGCTGGGCGCTGCACACCCACGAGACCACGGTGCACGCCGACGCGCTGATGATCACCGGGCCCGGCCAGGCCGAAAAGTCGCTGCTGCCGGGCAATCCGCGAATGCTCTCGATCGCCCAGTTCTGGGATCGCGCCGCGGGCCACGACCGCATCAGCGCCGAGCGGGTGGCGGTGATCGGCGGCGGCGAGACGGCCGCGTCGATGCTCAACGAGCTGTTCCGCCACCGGGTTTCGACCATCACCGTAATCTCCCCGCAGGTGACGCTGTTCACCCGCGGCGAGGGCTTCTTCGAGAACTCGCTGTTCTCCGACCCCACCGACTGGACCGCCCTGACGCTCGACGAGCGACGCGACGCCCTGGCCCGCACCGACCGCGGGGTGTTCTCGGCCAACGTGCAGGAAGCGCTGTTGGCCGACGACCGCATCCACCATCTGCGCGGCCGCGTCGCCCACGCGGTCGGTTGGGACGGCCAGATCCGGCTGACGCTGTCCACCAACCGGGGCGCCGAGAACCTGGAGACGGTCCACGGTTTCGATCTCGTCATCGACGGCTCCGGCGCCGACCCGCTCTGGTTCACCTCCCTGTTCGGCCAGGACGCGCTCGACCTGCTCGAGCTGGGCCTGGGCGGGCCGCTGACCGCCGACACCCTGCAGGAAGCGATCGGCTACGACCTGTCCGTCACCGACGTCGCCCCGAAGCTCTTCCTGCCGAACCTGGCCGGGCTCACCCAGGGCCCCGGGTTTCCCAACCTGAGCTGCCTGGGACTGCTGTCCGACCGGGTGCTGGGATCCACCACCAATCCGTCCAGGGCGTCGAACCCCCGAACAGACGCGAAGCTTGGTCGTAACGTGACCGGGCCGTGACACAAACAGCGGTCGCAGCGGGCAGAATTACTGCACCTAACCGCATGGAAGACGGGCGGCACCGGACCGTCCGATACATTGCATGCGCATCGAAGGGGGAGAACCTGACCATGACAGCGACCTTGAAGACCGTGAAGACCGTGAAATCCGTCGCGACCGGCGTCGCGGCGCTGGGCGCCATCGGCGTCGCCGTCGTCCTACCGTCGGCCGCGTTCATTCCGGCCGGCCCGGCCGGGGTGCAGCTGGCCGCGGTCGGCGCGCCGCTGCCGCAAGACCCGCCGCCGCCCCCGCCCCCGCCCGCGGCGCCGGGGCTGCCGACGCCGGAGCAGTTGTCCACCCTGTGCAACCAGGTCACCGATCCCGGCGTGAACTACCGGGACAAGAACAACTTCGTCGAGAACGGCATCAGTCAAAACGAGGGCATGGTGGCCGACCACGACCTGCGAAAGGCCTGGCGCAACGGGAACTTTCCCGAGCAGTTCAACGTGACGAACATCGCGCCGGCCGGCCCGAACATGGCCCAGGCCGACGTGGCCATCTCGGGCCCGAAGTTCGCCGGACCGGTCACGAAGCACCTCGTGTTCATCAACCAGGGGGGCAACTGGGTCCTGCAGCACGACGCGGCGATCGCTCTGATACAGGCGGCGTCGGCGACGACCTGACCGGTCACCACCGAGTAACCGTTCCCATGAAAGGGAGACCATGAAAATCGTTAGAACCCTTGCCGCCGGCGCGGGAGCGCTGGCCGTCATCGGGGCCGCCGGCATGGCTTCGCTCGCGGAGCCAGGCCAGCCGGCCCCGGTGCGCCTGGCCGCGGTCGGTGCGCCACTGCCGCAGGATCCGCCGCCCGCCCCGGCCGTGGACGCGAACGTCCCGACCGCCGATCAGTTGACCAGTGTCCTGAACAGCCTGGCCGACCCCAGCGTCTCGTTCTCCAGCAAGAGCAGCCTGGTCCAGGGCGGCATCAGTGGGATCGAGGCGCATGTCGCCGACAAGAAGCTGCAGAAGGCGGCCAAGAACGGTGACCTGCCGCTGGCGTTCGACGTGACCAACATTCAACCGGGCGCGCCCGGCTCGGCCACGGCCGACGTGTCGGTCTCGGGTCCCAAGCTGACGTCGCCGGTCACCCAGACCGTCACGTTCGTCAACCAGGGCGGCTGGGTGCTGTCGCGCGCCTCGGCGATGGAGTTGCTGCAGGCCGCCGGTCAGTGATCGGTGCCGACCGCGCTCAGGTCGAGCTTGGCGATGCGCGCGGGGTCGGCTAGGACGTCGATGGCCGCGACGCGCCCGTCGCGCACCACGAAACCCATGATCGCCGTGGCGCGTCCGCGGACGAAGACGACCGCGCCGGCGGCGCCGTTGACGGTGGCGGCGCGGGCCTCGCGCTCGGGTCCCGCGTAGCTGCGGGCCAGCTTGGCCACCGCGGCGGCGCCGTCGGCCCGGAACCCGGCCGTCCCGGCGCCGAAGTCGCCGCGCAGCACCACGTCGGGATGCAGCACCGACACCAACCGGTCGAAGTCGCCGCTGCGACCCGCCGCGAAGAACGCGTCGACCGCCTCGCGCTGCGCGGCCATGTCGGCGTCGGGAACCGGGTCGGCCCGCTCGATGCGCCGGCGCGCCCGGCTGGCCAGCTTCCGTGTCGCCTCCGGCGTCCGGTCGACGATGGGCGCGATCTGGTCGAACGGGACGGTGAAGACGTCGTGCAGCACGAACGCCAGCCGCTCCGCCGGCGGCAGCGTGTCCAGCACCACGAACAGTGCCAGGCCCACCGCGTCGGCCAGCATCGCCCGGTGTTCGGGGTCGGACTCGCCGACGGGATCCACGATCGGGTCCGGCAGGTGGGCGACCGGTTCCTCTCGGTGGCGGCCGTGCCGGTCGCGCAACATGTTCAGGCAGATGCGGGCCACCACGGTGGTCAGCCAGGCGTCGAGGTTGGCGATGCCGTCGGTGTCGGCGCTGCCGCTGAGCCGAAGCCACGCCTCCTGCACCGCGTCCTGCGCGTCGTCGATCGAGCCGAGCATGCGGTAGGCGACGGCGCCCAGCTGCGGGCGGGCCGCCTCGAAACGCTCCGCCAGCGACGCGTCCAGAGTCACGCGCGGCCCTTGTCGGGCAGCGCGCACACCTGATTGCCGGAAAATCCCGACGACCCGATGCCCAGCGCGATGTTGAACCGCGCGCGCAGGTTGCCCAGCGTGACGACGTGGGTGAGCGCGACGAGTTGGGGCGTGTCGAAATGGGCGCGCAGCGCGTCGAAAAGCTCGTCGCTCACCTCGACAGGGGTGCGGCTGATCGCGGTCGCGTACTCCAGAATCAGCTTGTCGACGTCGGAGAAGCACGAGGCGTTTTGGTAGTCGGCCATCGCCAACAGTTCCTCGTCGGTGATGCCCCACTGGCGGGCGATCTGTGAGCCGAGGTCGATGCAGTACTCGCAGCGCACCGTCGTTGCCGACTTCAGCTCGGCCAGCGCGCGCTCGCGCGGGCTGAGGACGTCGAGCTTGGACTCCGCCTGTTCGAGCTTGCCGTAGGCGTTGAGCAGGCGGGGGATGTGCGCGTACATTCGCAGCGGCTCCAGCATCCCGGCCGTTTCCAGGCCGGTCATCTGCGCCAGCTTGCGCTTGGTGAAGAAGAAGGCGATCTTGGCGCCCAGGCCGGCGTCGCGGTCGGACACCCCTTCGAGACGAGCCATGGCGGTCCTCCTGACGATTCGCGGTGCGGACCTTCAATGGTCCTCACTACGTCGACACCCGGCGACCGCCGAATGTGACCGGTCAGGTCTGCTGGCTCAGCGGCACGTCCATGTCGAACACCCGGGCATGCAGCACGGTGCGGTTCCGCAGCGCGGCGCGCACCGCACGATGCAGGCCATCCTCGAGATAGGTGACGCCCCTCCACCGCACCGCGTGCGGGAAGAGGTCGCCGTAGAAGGTGGAGTCCTCGGACAGCAGGCGGTCCAATGCCAGCACCGTCGTCGTGGTGACCAGTTCGTCGAGGCGGATCTGTTGGGGCGGTATCTGCGACCACTGCCGGTAGGAAAGCCCGTGCTCGGGGTACGGCTTGCCGTCCCGCACGCCCTTGAAAATCATCGGTGGAACTTCCCCTACGCGTCGCCCAGGCCCGACGGATGCATGTTGGACAGGCTAGCCGCAAAACCGTCGCCCGCGGCCGCCGACGCCCGCGAATGGCAGGTGACACCTCCCGAGACCGTAAAATGAACGCGGTCAAGGAGGTGGGAGTCGATGGCAAGCGCGGACGAGCGTCGCTTCGAGGTGTTGCGCGCCATCGTCGCCGACTTCGTCGCCACCAAGGAACCGATCGGCTCGAAGTCGCTGGTGGAACGCCATAACTTGGGCGTATCCAGCGCGACGGTCCGCAACGACATGGCGGTGCTGGAGGCCGAGGGCTACATCACCCAGCCGCACACCAGCTCCGGGCGGGTGCCCACGGAGAAGGGATACCGCGAATTCGTCGACCGGCTCGAGGACGTCAAGCCGCTGTCGTCGGCCGAGCGGCGCGCGATCCAAAACTTCCTGGAGTCGGGCGTGGACCTCGACGACGTGCTGCGCCGCGCGGTGCGCCTGCTGGCTCAGCTGACCCGGCAGGTCGCCGTGGTCCAATACCCGACGCTGTCCACCTCGACCGTTCGCCACCTCGAGGTGATCGCGCTGACACCGGCGCGGCTGCTGATGGTGGTCATCACCGACACCGGCCGCGTCGACCAGCGCATCGTCGAACTCGGCGACGTCATCGACGACCACCAGCTTTCCCAGCTGCGCGAGCTGCTCGCCCAGGCGCTGGAAGGCAAACGGATGGCGGCGGCCTCGACCGCGGTCGCCGACCTCGCCAGCCGGTTCGACGGCGCCGGCGGTTTGGGTGACGCGGTCGGCCGTTCGGCGACGGTGCTGCTGGAGTCGCTGGTGGAGCACACCGAGGAACGCTTGGTGATGGGCGGCACCGCCAACCTGACCCGCAACGCCGCGGACTTCGGCGGGTCGCTGCGCCCGATCCTGGAGGCTCTGGAGGAGCAGGTGGTGGTGCTGCGGCTGCTGGCGGCGCAGCAGGAAGCCGGCAAGGTCACGGTGCGCATCGGTCACGAGACGGCGGTCGAGGAGATGGCGGGCACCTCGATGGTGTCCACCGCCTACGGCACCACCGACACCGTGTACGGCGGCATGGGTGTGCTGGGGCCCACCCGGATGGACTATCCGGGAACTATCGCCAGCGTGGCCGCGGTTGCTCTCTATATAGGTGAAGTCCTGGGTGCTCGATGAACGCGCACCCCGACAATTTGTGGACGGCCGCCGTAGCGCGGCCGCAAAAAGCCTAAGAAAGGTCAGGCGTGGCACGCGACTACTACGGGCTGCTCGGCGTGAGCAGAAACGCCAGCGATGCGGACATCAAGCGCGCGTACCGCAAGCTGGCGCGCGAACTGCATCCCGACGTCAACCCCGATGAGGCCGCGCAGGCGAAATTCAAGGAGATCAGCGTCGCCTACGAGGTGCTGAGCGATCCGGAGAAGCGCCGGATCGTCGACCTGGGCGGGGATCCGCTGGAGAACGCGGCCGCGTCGGCCGGAGGGTTCGGCGGCTTCGGCGGCCTGGGCGACGTCTTCGAGGCCTTCTTCGGCGGCGGGTTCACCGGTGGTGCGACGTCACGGGGTCCGATGGGCCGGGTTCGGCCCGGGTCGGACTCGCTGCTGCGGATGCGGTTGGACCTCGAAGAGTGTGCGACCGGCGTGACCAAGCAGGTCACCGTCGACACCGCGGTGTTGTGCGACCGCTGCCAGGGCAAGGGCACCCACGGCGATTCCGCGCCGATTCCCTGCGACACCTGCGGGGGCCGCGGCGAGGTGCAGACGGTGCAGCGTTCGCTGCTGGGCCAGATGGTGACGGCGCGGCCGTGTCCCACCTGTCGCGGCGTCGGGGTGGTCATTCCCGACCCGTGCCACCAGTGCATGGGCGACGGCCGGGTGCGCGCCCGCCGGGACATCAGCGTCAAGATCCCCGCGGGCGTCGGCGAGGGCATGCGGGTCCGGCTCGCCTCTCAGGGTGAGGTCGGGCCCGGGGGAGGGCCGGCCGGGGACCTGTACGTCGAGGTCCACGAGCAGGCCCACGACATCTTCGTCCGCGACGGCGACGACCTGCACTGCACGATTTCGGTGCCGATGGTCGACGCGGCGCTGGGCACCACCGTCACCTTCGACGCCATCCTCGACGGCATGAGCGAGATCACCATTCCGCCTGGCACGCAACCGGGTTCGGTCATCACGCTGCGCGGCCACGGGATGCCGCACCTGCGCTCGGGCACCCGCGGCGATCTGCAGGTCCATGTCGAGGTGGTCGTTCCGACCCGGCTGGACCACCAGGACACCGAGCTGCTGCGCGAGTTCAAGAACCGCCGCGGCCGCGACGTGGCCGAGGTCCGTTCGACGCACGGCGGCGGCGGGTTGTTCAGCCGGCTGCGCGAGACGTTCACCGGGCGCTAGCCGCAGCTCCACGGACCGCGCACATGGTGGCGACGCTGTTCTACATCGACGCACTGCCTGACGCCGGCGCGCTGGCCGTCGTCGACGGTGACGAGGGATTTCACGCCGCCACCGTGCGCCGGACCCGTCCAGGCGAGCAGCTGGTCCTCGGCGACGGGGCCGGTGGCCTGGCCCGCTGCGTGGTCGAAGACGCGAGGCGCGACGGCCTGCGCGCCCGGGTGCTGGACCGCTGGAGCGTGGCGCCGGGGCGGCCGCCGGTGACGGTGGTGCAGGCGCTGCCCAAGTCCGAGCGCTCGGAGCTGGCGATCGAATTGGCCACCGAGGCCGGCGCCGACGCGTTCGTGGCCTGGCAGGCGGCGCGCTGTGTGGCGAGCTGGCAGGGGGTTCGGGTCGACAAGGGCCTGCGCCGGTGGCGTGCCGTCGCCCGGTCGGCGGCCCGGCAATCCCGTCGGGCGCACATCCCGTCCGTCGACGGCGTGCTGTCCACCGCGGCGCTGGCCCGTCGGATCCGCGACGAGGTGGCGGCCGGCGCGACGGCGTTGGCGTTGCACGAGTCCGCGACCGATCGGCTCGCGGATGTCGCTGTGGCGCAAGCGAATTCGATCCTGCTGGTGGTCGGACCGGAGGGCGGCATCGCGCCCGACGAGCTCGCGGAGCTGACCGACGCGGGCGCGGTGGCGGTCCGACTGGGCCCGCAGGTGCTGCGGACGTCGAGCGCGGCCGCGGTGGGGCTGGGCGCGCTGGGCGTGCTCACCCCGCGGTGGGACGCTGCCGGTTTGGACGGCGGCCGATGACGCCTCGGCGGCGCCGCTTCAGAAAACGCTGAGCTGGCGCACGATCTCGAGGTTCGCTCGGTCCCCCTCCGCTTGCACACCGAGGGCTTCCCACGTTCCGCGTTGACTGACCCACCGGACGAATGCGTCGGCGTCGGAAGTGATTTGGGCGGTCACGTCCCCACCCCCGAAGCGCAGTGTGCGCGTGCAGCCTCCGGTCAGGCGAACCTCGACCGCGCCACCGATGCGCGCGAGCAGGGCAGCGTTCTGCTGGGGCAGCGCCGCCTCGATCCAGTCGACGGTTGGCTCCAGCCGCAATCCGTCGGACGCCGGGGGCTCCGCCTGCAGCGGGCCATGCGGCCGCAATAGGTCGTGCCTGATGTGCACGTAATGTTCGAAGGCGAACGCCGTCGGTATCACCGATGCGGGATAGGTTCCGACATCGCCGAGCGGCACCTCGAAGTCTTGGCCCTCCGCCGCGGCAAGGACCTCGAGGCCCTTCAAGCTGACCGACTCGTAATCGTCGACGATTTCCCGGGAGGTCATGGACCGGCGCGACTCGACGTACAGGTCCGCTGCCCGCTCCGCAGGCAGGCCGTCGGGATCGGGTAACTGCGACGGGTCGACGGCCAGCCAGAAACTGCACGCCATATGGGACACGACGTCCCGCACCGACCAGCCAGGGCACCCGCTTGCCCGGGCCCAGTCGGATTCTCCGAGGAGCGGAAAAATCGCCAGCAACGCCGCGCGGTCCGCCTCGACGGCCTGTATCGCTGAGCTCATGTCACCGTGTCCCTTTCCGTGGTTGGGTCTTCCCGCTGCTATCTTGAGGGCGGGATTCATACAGTATGTATGAACCTACATACAGTATGTATGAAAGGCAACTGCTTTGAACGACGATCGCCGCACCCAGGCGGAGCGCTCCGCGGAGACACGGGAGGCGCTGGTGGCCGCGGCGCGGCCGTTGTTCGCGGCCCACGGTTTCTCGGAGGTGGCTCTGGAGGCGATCGTGCGATCGGCGGGCGTGACCCGCGGCGCGCTCTACCATCACTTCGCGGACAAGACCGAGCTGTTCGCGACGGTGTTCGAGCAAGTCGAGGCGGAGGTCGCCGCGCGCATGGGCGAGGCCATCGCAGCGGCTGGCGAAACCGACGCCATAGAGGTCATGCGATTGGGCGCCGCTTTCTGGCTGGACGCCTGCTCCGATCCCGAAATCCAGCGCATCGCGCTGGTGGACGCGCCGGCGGTGCTCGGCTGGACGCGGTGGACCGAGATCGGCAACCGCTACAACATCGGGTTGGTGCAGGCGCTGCTCTCCAGCGCCATCGTGGCCGGCCGCATCCCGCCGCAACCAATCGAGGCGACCGCGCTGACGATGCTTGGCGCCATGCGTGAGGCGACTCTCTACGTGGCGAGGGCGGAGGATCATGACACGGCACGCCGGGATGCCGGCGCGGTCATCGATCGGTTGATCCGGGCCCTTAGCACAAGCGACGGTGACTAGAAGGCTGACCATCGAGGGGCCCCCGGCGTAGACTGAGTCAGCTGAGCAAACCCCTGAGAAGCCGAGGAAGCAGGCATCGGAAACCACGTGACGCCACGCGACACCAGCGCCGCTGACGCAACTGGGGCCTTGCAGCCCGACGCTCAGGTTCGCAGCAGCATCGATGTACCGCCCGATCTCGTCGTGGGCTTGCTTGGTTCGGCCGACGAGAACCTGCGTGCTCTGGAACGCATGCTCAACGCCGACCTGCATGTGCGCGGCAACACCGTCACGCTCTCGGGTGAGCCGGCCGACGTCGCGCTGGCCGAGCGGGTGATCTCCGAGCTGGTCGCGATCGTGGGAAGCGGCCAGCCGATGACGCCAGAGGTGGTGCGGCACAGCGTCGCCATGCTGGTCGGCACCGGCAATGAATCACCGGCCGAAGTGCTCACGCTGGACATCCTGTCGCGCCGCGGTAAGACGATCCGTCCCAAGACGCTCAACCAGAAGCGTTACGTCGACGCCATCGATGCCAACACCATCGTCTTCGGGATCGGGCCGGCGGGCACCGGGAAGACCTATCTGGCCATGGCCAAGGCGGTCAACGCGCTGCAGACCAAGCAGGTGAGCCGGATCATCCTGACCCGCCCGGCGGTGGAAGCCGGCGAGCGCCTCGGCTTTCTGCCGGGCACGCTGAGCGAAAAGATCGATCCGTATCTGCGCCCGCTGTATGACGCGCTCTACGACATGATGGACGCCGAGCTGATCCCCAAACTGATAGCCTCCGGCGTGATTGAGGTTGTGCCACTGGCATTTATGCGTGGGCGGACCTTGAATGATGCGTTCATCATTCTCGACGAGGCGCAGAACACCACCGCCGAGCAGATGAAGATGTTCCTCACCCGGCTGGGATTCGGGTCCAAAGTCGTTGTCACCGGCGACGTTACGCAGATCGACTTGCCGGGCGGCGCTCGGTCCGGGCTGCGCGCCGCCGTCGACATCCTCGCGGGCATCGATGACATCTACTTCGCCGAGCTCACCAGTGTCGACGTGGTGCGTCACCGGCTGGTCTCCGAAATCGTCGACGCCTACGCGAAATCCGAGGAACCTGGCCTGGGTATGAATCGGGCGGCCCGGCGGGCTTCCGGTGGCCGCAATCGCCGGTGATGGTCCCATGAGCATCGAGGTATCCAACGAGTCGGGCATCGACGTCTCCGAGGCCGAGTTGGTCAGCGTCGCCCGGTTTGTCATCGCCAAGATGGACGTCAACCCGAGCGCGGAGCTGTCGATGGTGCTGCTGGACACCGCGGCGATGGCCGACCTGCACATGCGCTGGATGGACCTGCCCGGACCGACCGACGTGATGAGCTTCCCGATGGACGAGCTCGAGCCCGGTGGCCGCCCCGACGCCCCCGAGCCGGGGCCGTCGATGCTGGGCGACATCGTGCTGTGCCCGGAATTCGCTGCCGAGCAGGCGGCCGCGGCCGGCCACAGCCTCGGACATGAGTTGGCGCTGCTGACCATCCACGGCGTGCTGCACCTGCTCGGCTACGACCACGGCGAACCCCACGAAGAAAAAGAGATGTTCGCCCTGCAGGAGCGGCTGCTCGAGGAGTGGGTCGCCGAACAGGTCGAGGCCTACCAGCAGGACCGTCAGGAGGAACGGGACCGTCGGTTGCTGGACAAGTCAAGGTATTTCGACAATTGACCGGTGTGTCCCAGCTGCTCGGCGCGATCGCGCTGATCGCGCTGGGCGGACTCTTCGCGGCGATCGACGCCGCGATCAGCACGGTATCCCTGGCCCGCGTGCAGGAGCTGGTGCGCGACGAGCGGCCCGGCGCGGGCGCGCTTTTCAAGGTGATGTCCGAGCGGCCGCGCTACATCAACCTGGTCGTCCTGCTGCGGATCATCTGCGAGATCACGGCGACCGTGCTGCTGGTGGTGTTCCTCTACGACAACTTCGGCATCAAGTGGGCGCTGTTCGGCGCCGCAACCACCATGGTGCTGACCAGCTTCGTCGTCATCGGCGTGGGCCCGCGCACCCTCGGCCGCCAGCACGCGTACTCCATTTCGTTAGCGACGGCCCTTCCGCTGCAGGCGCTTTCGTGGCTGCTGATGCCGCTCAGCCGGTTGCTGGTGGTCGTGGGTAATGCGCTCACCCCGGGCCGCGGCCTGCGCAACGGGCCGTTCGCGTCCGAGATCGAGCTGCGCGAGGTCGTCGACCTCGCCCAGCAGCGCGGCGTGGTCGCGGCCGACGAGCGGCGGATGATCCAGTCGGTCTTCGAACTCGGCGACACCCCCGCGCGCGAGGTGATGGTGCCGCGCACCGAGATGATCTGGATCGAAAGCGACAAGTTCGCCAGCCAAGCCATCAACCTGGCGGTGCGCAGCGGGCATTCCCGCATCCCGGTGATCGGCGAGAACGTCGACGACATCGTCGGGGTGGTGTACCTGAAAGACCTTGTCCAGCAGACGGTTTTGTCTCCCGACGGCGGACGGGACACCAAAGTGTCGCAGGTGATGCGCCCCGCGGTGTTCGTGCCGGACTCCAAGCCACTGGATGCGCTGCTGCGGGAAATGCAGCGCGACCGCAACCACATGGCGCTTCTGGTCGACGAGTACGGCGCGATAGCCGGCCTGGTCAGCATCGAGGACGTGCTGGAGGAAATCGTCGGCGAGATCGCCGACGAGTACGACCAGGAAGAGACGGCGCCCATAGAAGACCTGGGCGACAAGCGTTTTCGAGTCTCCTCGCGGCTGCCGATCGAGGACGTCGGCGAACTGTACGGAGTGGAATTCGACGACGACCTCGACGTCGACACCGTGGGCGGCCTGCTGGCCCTGGAATTGGGCCGGGTCCCGCTGCCGGGCGCCGAGGTGGTCACGCACGGCCTGCGGCTGCGCGCCGAGGGCGGTCCCGACCATCGCGGGCGGGTGCGGATCAACACCGTGCTGCTGAGCCCGGCCGAGCCCGTCGAGCAGGGAGGCGATCATGATGGCTGAGCAACTGGACGCCGAGGACGCCAAGCTGGTGGTGCTGGCGCGGGCCGCGATGGCCCGCGCCGACGCCGACAGCGGCGCCGCCGTGCGCGATGTCGATGGCCGCACGTATGCGGCCGCGCCGGTGAACCTTTCGACGTTGCGGCTGACCGGGCTGCAGGCGGCGGTGGCCGCCGCGGTGTCCAGCGGGGCGACCGGCCTGGAGGCCGCCGTGCTGGTGGCCGCATCCGCCGACGACCCGGGCATTGCCTCGGTGCGCGAGCTGTCCCCGACGGCGGTGGTCATCCTCACCGACCGCGACGGGGTCCCGACGTGACGCCGAACGTCTCGGCGGCAGCCCCCGCGGCGGGCAGGCATGGCTGAATTCCGTTCCGGCTTCGTCTGTTTGGTGGGCAGGCCGAACACCGGCAAGTCGACGCTGACGAACGCGCTGGTCGGCACCAAGGTGGCGATCACCTCGAAGCGGCCACAGACCACCCGCCACACCATCCGCGGAATCGTGCACCGGGAGAACTTCCAGATCATCCTGGTCGACACCCCCGGCCTGCATCGGCCGCGCACGCTGCTGGGCAAGCGACTCAACGACCTGGTCCGCGACACCTACTCCGAGGTCGACGTCATCGGGCTGTGCATCCCGGCCGACGAGGGGATCGGCCCGGGCGACCGCTGGATCGTCGACCAGATCCGTTCGGTCGCGCCCAAGACCACGCTGGTCGTCATCGTCACCAAGATCGACAAGGTGCCCAGGGACCGGGTCGCCGCCCAACTGGTGGCGGTCAGCGAGCTGGTGAAGGACCTGGACAACCCGGCCGAGATCGTGCCGGTGTCGGCGGTGACCGGCGCCCAGGTCGACGTGCTGATCGACGTGCTGGCCGCGGCGCTGCCGCCCGGCCCGGCCTACTACCCCGACGGCGAGCTGACCGACGAACCCGAAGAGATGCTGATGGCCGAGCTCATCCGCGAGGCCGCCCTCGAGGGAGTGCGCGACGAGCTGCCGCACTCGCTGGCGGTGGTGATCGACGAGGTCAACCCGCGCGAGGACCGGGACGATCTGATCGACGTGCACGCGATCCTCTACGTCGAGCGGGACAGCCAGAAGGGCATCGTCATCGGCAAGGGCGGCGCCCGGCTGCGGGAAGTGGGCACCGCGGCGCGCGCTCAGATCGAAAAGCTGCTCGGGACCAAGATCTACCTGGACTTGCGGGTCAAGGTCGCCAAGAACTGGCAGAGCGACCCGAAACAGCTTGGCCGGCTGGGATTTTAGCGTCCGTCAATCGTGTACGGACTCGATGCCGTGCTGCCACCACGGCACCGGCTGCTTGCTCGCCCAGCCGCAGACCGCCTCCAGCTCGGCGGCCAGCGAGATCAGCATGCCCTCGCTGTTGGCCGGCCCCATCAGCTGCACGCCGATGGGCAGGCCGTCGGAGGTGAACCCCGCCGGCACGTTGATCGACGGCCAGCCCAACACATTCCACGGCCATGTCAGCGGGCACGCGGCGATCATCGCGCGGTCGGTGCCGAAGCCGCTCAACCGGTCGAAGGCGCGCGCCAGCGGGGGTGGCTGCGCGGTCGTCGGCGCCAGCACCACGTCGACGATGTCGAAGATCGAACCCACCCGACGCTGGTCGGCGGCCTCATGCCGGAGCGCGCTGCGCAGGATCGCCTCACCCATCACATGGCCCACGCGCAGATTGGACAGCGTGCGGGGATCCCAGATGACGCCGTCGCCCAACCGCTCTTCCCATTCCCGAAGGCCCGCAGTAGATCTGGCGAGGAAGTCCCACGACAACCGCACCCCGTAGTCCGGGTTTCCGGTCACCAGGGTGTGGCCGAGCAGTTCCAGCTGCTTGCCCACAGCACGCGTCGCAGCCAGGATCTCGGGATGCAGCTTGGGCCGAAAACCCGTGTACGGGAAGCGGGTTGACAGCGCGATGTTCAGCGGGCCGGGCGCGATCCCGACATAGTCGGATGCCTTGATCGGGGGCGGCTTGTGCCGGTCGCCCTCGACATTGCCGGACGCGGCGTCGAGCACCAGCGCGGCGTCGGCCACCGTGCGCGCCAGCACGCCGTTGACCGTGATGCCGTTGAAAGCCTCCGGCAGCGGCCAGGTGGAGATCCGACCGCGCTGCGGCTTGATGCCCACCAGGTGCGTCCACGCGGCCGGGATCCGGACGCTGCCCGCCCCGTCGGAGCCGATGGCCGCGGTGACCAGACCCGCCGCCACCGCGGCGGCGCTGCCGCCGGACGACCCGCCCGGGGTGTGCCGGCGCGACCACGGGTTGCGGGTGTGCCCGAAACCGGGTCCGCTGGTGAACGGCCATTGGCCCAACTCGCAGGTGTTGGTCTTGCCGACGATCACCGCGCCGGCCGCCCTCAGGCGGCGGACCACCTCGGCGTCCTGGGTGGCCGGCGGGACGTACCCCTCGGTGCCGAACGCGGTGGGCACTCCAGCAACGTCGACGTCGTCCTTGACCGCGATCGGGACGCCCAGCAGCGGGGCCGTGTCGCCGGCGGCCCGCCGCCGGTCGGCCTCGGCGGCGTCGGCCAGCGCCGACTCGGTGAGCACCACGCGGAACGCGTTCAGGGTGGGCTGGCTCTGCTCGATGGCCTGCAGCGAGCGGCGCACCAATGTGACGGACGTCACCGAGCGGCTGGCAAGCTGATAGAGCAGGTCGGTCAGCGTTGGCAGGCGCTGGCTGCGAGACCCCGAAGCGGACCCGGAAAGGGACCCAGAAGCGCCGACCACGGGGTACGAGACTAACGGCGCGGATACCCGCAATGTCGCGGCGGGGTGCAAAACTATTGTGATGCGGCTATATCGAGACCGGGCTGTTGTGCTGCGCCAGCACAAGCTCGGCGAAGCCGACCGGATCGTGACCCTGTTGACCCGCGACCACGGGCTGGTCCGCGCGGTGGCCAAGGGCGTCCGCCGCACCCGCAGCAAATTCGGCGCGCGGCTGGAGCCGTTCGCGCACATCGATGCGCAACTGCACCCCGGGCGCAACCTCGACATCGTCACCCAGGTCGTTTCGATCGACGCGTTCGCCACCGACATCGTCAGCGACTACGGCCGCTACACCTGCGGATGCGCGATGCTGGAAACCGCCGAGCGCCTCGCCGGCGAGGAGCGCGCGCCTGCCCCGGCCCTGCACCGGCTCACGGTGAGCGCGCTGCGGGCGGTGGCCGACGGGCACCGCCCCCGTGACCTGCTATTGGACGCCTACCTGCTGCGCGCCATGGCCATCGCCGGGTGGGCACCGGCGCTGACCGAGTGCGCCCGCTGCGCCACGCCCGGTCCGCATCGGGCGTTTCACATCGCCGCCGGGGGCAGCGTTTGCGCGCAGTGCCGCCCGGCCGGTTCCAGCACGCCGCCGCTGGGGGTGCTGGACCTGATGTCGGCGCTGCACGACGGCGACTGGGAGGCCGCCGGGGCGGCGCCGCAATCCCATCGCAGCTATGCCAGCGGGCTGGTCGCCGCGCACCTGCAGTGGCACCTGGAACGGCAGCTCAAGACGTTGCCGCTGGTGGAGCGCACCTATCAGATCGCCGAACGGCGCGCGGCGCCGATCGGGCAGGATGAGGCCTGTGGTTAAGTACCGGGCCACCGGATCCGGCCGAAAGGCCGAGCGCAAGCCGAAGTCCACCGACTTCCCGCAGCTGCCCCCCGCCCCCGACGACTACCCGACCTTCCCCGACAAATCGACATGGCCGGTCGTCTTCCCGGAGTTGCCGCCGCCCGCCGACGGGGGTCCGTGCCGGCCCCCGCAGCACGTTTCGAAGGCGGCCGCGCCGCGGATCCCGGCCGACCGATTGCCCAATCACGTCGCCATCGTGATGGACGGCAACGGCCGCTGGGCCACCCAGCGCGGGCTGGCCCGCACCGACGGCCACCGGGCCGGCGAGGCCGTCGTCATCGACATCGTCTGCGGTGCAATCGAACTCGGTATCAAGTGGCTGAGCCTGTATGCGTTCTCCACCGAGAACTGGAAGCGTTCCCCCGAGGAGGTCCGCTTCCTGATGGGATTCAACCGCGACGTGGTGCGCATGCGCCGCGTGAACCTCAACACGATCGGGGTCCGGATCCGCTGGGTGGGCTCACGGCCGCGCCTGTGGCGCAGCGTCATCAACGAATTGGAGATCGCGGAGGCCATGACGCGCGGCAACGACGTCATCACGGTGAACTACTGTGTGAACTACGGCGGGCGCGCCGAAATCGCCGATGCGACAAGGGAAATCGCGCGTTTGGCGGCGGCGGGCAGACTGAACCCGGAGCGGATCGACGAGGGGACCATCGCCCGCCACCTGCAGCGCCCCGACATTCCCGACGTCGATCTTTTCCTGCGGACGTCGGGGGAGCAGCGGTCCAGCAATTTCATGTTGTGGCAGGCCGCCTACGCCGAGTACATCTTTCAGGACAAGCTGTGGCCCGACTACGACCGGCGCGACTTGTGGGCGGCCTGCGAGGAATACGCGTCGCGCAACCGACGGTTCGGGAGCGCCTGATGCCATCACTGCAGGAGCGGCTGGCGGTCATCCTCCGCGACGTGCTGCCCGTCGAGGACGAACCCGACGGCGCGCTGACCGTGCGCCACGACGGCACCATCGCGTCGCTGCGGGTGGTGAACATCGCCGAGGGCCTCGACCTGGTGTCGCTCACCCAGATACTGGTGTGGGACCTGCCGCTGACCAAGAAGGTCAGCGACCTGGTGGCCAAGCAGGCGCGCGAGAGCAACTTCGGCAACGTCACCATCGTCGAGAAGGTCAGCGAAAAAGCGGTGCGGCGCAACTCCGGCAGGGGCGCGGCGAAGACCGCGGATGTGATGCTGCGCTACAACTTTCCCGGCGCGGGCCTGGCCGACGACGCCTTGCGAACCCTGATCCTGCTGGTGCTGGACACGGGCGCCCAGATACGTCGCACGCTGACGGGCTAGGAGGCGGTGGATTCGGTCAGCGCGACGGCCACGGAACCGGCGGCGTCGCGGGCGCCGGTGCGCAACAGCGAGCGCATCAGGTCCGGGTCGTGATCGGCCGGTCGGGTGGAGTCGATGAACCGCTCGACGACCTCGACGAAGCGATCCGGGTCGTCGTGATGCGGTACGTGCCCGGAGTTTTTGAAGATCTCCAGGCGCGAACCGGGCATCGCCGCGTGCGCCTGGTGGGCATGGTCCACCGGGATGATCAAGTCGTCTTCGCCCCAAATGATTTGCACCGGAACGGATTGCACGAGATAGCTGCGATCCAGCATGGTGACGAACTGGCCGCGTCCGTCCACCACCGACCGCAGGGTGCGCGCGAACGCCGACAGCGCGGCGGGGTCCCGGAAGCCCTCGAGCAGGTTCACGGTGTCGACGGCGTCGCGCCCGAACTTGGTGGAACCCAAGAGGGTTTGAACCGCGCGGCCAAAGACTCGCAATACGGGCAGCGCGCCCGGCAGGCGCACCATGGCCAGCGCCTCGGCGCCCATCGGCCTCGCCGCCATCCGCAGCGCCAGGCTCACGTCCTGCGCGACGCCGCCGGCGCTCACCAGCACGATGCGCTCCACCATCTGGGGGTACTGATAGGTGAATTGCGCCGCGACGCCGCCACCGAACGAGTGCCCGACGACGGTGACGCGGTTGATGCCGAGCACGGTGAGCAGGTCGCGCATGCCGTTGGCGAAGGCGGCCAGCGAGTAGTCGGCTCGTGGTTTGTCGGACTCGCCGTGGCCCAGCAGGTCCGGTGCGATGACGGTGAACCGTTGCGCAAGCTTGGCGTGCACCGGCCCCCATGACGCGGATTTGTCGCCGACACCGTGGATCAGCAGCAGAGCCGGACCGGACCCCGCGATCCGGAAGGCGCGGCGGTAGCCGTGGATGGTCCGGAATTGCAGTGACGGAGCCTCGACGTCGCGTACCGGCCGCAGGTGGGGCGCTTGGTGGTCCCGCATCGTGTTCTCACTTCCCTTGAGGATCTCGGCCCGTGGGCCACTCATGGGTAGGAGCACGCGGCGGACGCGTGTCGGACACATTTTCCGGAACTTTCTCCGGGGACGCGGTGGGGGGCCGCGTCGGGTCAGCCTATGACCCGCACTCGGAGCAGGTGCCGAAGATCTCGATGGTGTGGCTGACGTCGGAGAAGCCGTGCTTGGCGGCCACCTGGGCGGCCCACTCCTCGACCTCGTGGTCGCCCACCTCGATGGTGGAACCGCAGCTGCGGCACACCAGGTGGTGATGGTGGTGCTCCGAGCACCGGCGGTAGACCGACTCCCCGGTGTCGGTGCGCAGGGTGTCGACCAATCCCGCCGCCGCCATCGACTGCAGCGTCCGGTACACGGTCGTCAGCCCGATGTTGTCCCCGCGGCGGCGCAGCTCGTCGTGCAATTCCTGCGCCGAGCGGAAGTCGTCGAGCGTTTCCAACAGCGTGGAGATCGCGGCGCGCTGGCGGGTCGACCGGACACTCGCGCCTGTCACTCCGCGTCCTCGCTCGCGTGCGCGACGGCGTCGACGACGATGTGCGCGAGGTGGTGGTCGGCCAGCCGGTACAGCACCTCGCGGCCGGATCGCTCCCCGGCGACCACGCCCGCCGCCTTGAGGATCTTCAGATGCTGGCTGACCAGCGGCTGCGGCACACCCAGTGCGTCGACCAGCTCGTGCACGCAGCGGTGGGATTGGCGCAATTGCAACACGATGGCGATCCGCACGGGTGCGGCCAGCGCGCGCAGCAGCTCGCCGGCGGCGTCCAGGATCTCCCGCGGCGGCGGTACGGGGTATTCGGCGAATTCGGAGTGCGCACCCGACCCGGCCGCGTCGTGCTGGTGGTCGGCCGCCGTCGGCGTTGAGGAGGACATCACCATCGGAGAGTCATCACCTCGAGAAGTCTCGGGCCATAGCAGCGCCCGCCGTCGGACGGGCGTGGGCTTCCTCCACTGTCACATGCATGATGACGCATGTCAAAGACCGCGGCGCTGGTCGATACCATGACTGATGTTTTGCGCACGGCGGTCGATCGCCGCCGGTGCGGACCCCGACCCGGAAAGGGAGTGCACCGCCCCGTGGCGTCCGTCATCGACACCGTAGTCAACCTGGCCAAACGGCGTGGCTTCGTCTACCCCTCGGGCGAGATCTACGGCGGCACGAAATCGGCGTGGGACTACGGCCCGCTGGGCGTGGAGCTCAAGGAGAACATCAAGCGGCAGTGGTGGCGGTCCGTGGTCACCGGCCGCGACGACGTCGTCGGAATCGACACGTCGATCATCCTGCCGCGGCAGGTCTGGGTGGCCTCCGGCCACGTCGAGGTGTTCCACGACCCGCTGGTCGAGTCGCTGATCACCCACAAGCGCTACCGCGCCGACCACCTCATCGAGGCCTACGAGGCCAAGCACGGGCATCCGCCGCCCAACGGGCTGGCCGACATCCGCGACCCGGAGACCGGCGAGCCCGGCCGCTGGACCGAGCCGCGCGAGTTCAACATGATGCTCAAGACCTACCTCGGGCCCATCGAGACCGAGGAGGGGCTGCACTATCTGCGGCCCGAGACCGCCCAGGGCATCTTCATCAACTTCGCCAACGTGGTGACCACCGCCCGGCGCAAGCCGCCGTTCGGCATCGGCCAGATCGGCAAGAGCTTCCGCAACGAGATCACCCCCGGCAATTTCATCTTCCGGACCCGCGAGTTCGAGCAGATGGAGATGGAGTTCTTCGTCGAGCCGTCGACCGCCCCGGAATGGCATCAATATTGGATCGACACCCGCCTGCAGTGGTATGTCGACCTCGGCATGAATCCGGACAATCTGCGGCTGTGGGAGCACCCCAAGGACAAGCTGTCGCATTATTCCGACCGCACCGTCGACATCGAATACAAGTTCGGATTTCAGGGCAATCCGTGGGGCGAGCTGGAAGGCGTGGCCAACCGAACCGACTTCGACCTGGCGACGCACGCAAAACACTCCGGCGCCGACCTTTCTTTCTACGACCAGGTCACCGACACGCGGTACACGCCGTACGTCATCGAACCCGCGGGCGGGCTGAGCCGGTCGTTCATGGCGTTTTTGATCGACTCCTACAGCGAGGACGAGGCTCCGAACGCCAAGGGCGGGATGGACAAGCGCACCGTGCTTCGGCTGGACCCGCGGTTGGCGCCGGTCAAGGCCGCGGTGCTGCCGCTGTCGCGGCACGCCGACCTGAGCCCCAAGGCGCGTGACCTGGCCGCCGAGCTGCGGAAATGCTGGAACATCGAGTTCGACGACGCCGGCGCCATCGGGCGGCGCTACCGGCGCCAGGACGAGGTCGGCACGCCCTTCTGCGTGACGGTGGACTTCGACTCGCTCGAGGACAACGCCGTCACCGTGCGCGCGCGCGACGACATGACACAGGAGCGGATCGGCATGGACGCCGTCGCCGATTACCTGGCGGTGCGGCTCAAGGGCAGCTGATCCGCCAATCCGCCTGGCTCTTTTGTCGCCGGATTGCCTTAGGATCACTGTGGCGGGTTTCACATGTCTAGTCGCCGCGGGCGGGTGTGTGTAGAGGTTGTGATGTTCTTTCCCTGGTTGCCTCCCGAGATCAACTCGGCGCTGATGTACGCCGGCGCGGGTCCGGGACCGTTGCTCGCGGCGTCGTCGGCGTGGGACGCGTTGGCGGCGGATCTGGCGGGCGCGGCGTCGTCGTTCGACTCGGTGATCTCGGGATTGACCGGCGGAATGTGGACGGGCCCGTCGTCGCTGGCGATGGCGGCCGCGGCCGTGCCGTATGTGGCGTGGCTGAACGCCGCGGCGGCACAGGCCTCCGGCGCGTCCGCGCAGGCCTTGGCGGCGGCGGCCGCGTTTGAGACGGCGCAGCTGGCCACGGTGCATCCGTCCGCGGTGACGGCCAATCGGCTGAGGTTGATGGTCCTGATCGCCACCAACTTCCTGGGTCAGAACACGCCGGCGATCGCGATGACCGAGCTCGAGTACCTGGAGATGTGGGCCCTCGACGTGGCCGCGATGACCGGTTACCACGCCTCGGCCATGTCGGTGGCCTCGACATTGCCGTCGTTCAGCGCGCCCCCGGTGGGCCTGGCGGGGCTCGGCGCGGGGCTGGGCAACATCTTCTCCTCGATCGTGTCCTCCCTGTCGGGCCTGTTGCCGGTCGGGGGCCTGGCGGGCGTGGCCGGCCAGATCCAGACCCTGATAGCGGGGATTCCCGCCGCCCTCAGTAGCGCAGTGGGTCAGCTGTCGGCGACGTTGTCGGTGCCGGTGGCGTCCTTGGTGTCGGTGGCGCAGGCGGGGATATACCCCGCGAGCATGGTCGCGACGCCGATGATGGGCCTGGCGCAGGTCGCGAACGTCGCGAACGGAGCGGGGTTGGTCAGCTCGGTGACCCCCGGGATGTCCAATGTCCCCCAGTTCGTCGGTTCGCCTGCTCCCCAGCTGAATCCCCTGAGTAGCGCCGCCACCGGTTTGGGGCCGGTCGGCGCGGGGATCGGTCAGGCGCGGTTCGTGGGCGCGATATCGGTGCCGCCGACCTGGCAGGGGGCGATGCCGATGCGCCTGGCCGCTCCGGCGATGTCCGCGCTGCCCAGCGCCGCGTTGGCCGAGGCCGCTGAGGTCGCTCCCGCGACCGCCGGACCGGTGTCACCGATGCCCGTGGGTGTGGGCGCCAACGGCGTGCCCAAGAAGATGACGGGCCGCGGCGTTCACGTGGTGCCGACGCGGCCCACCGTCGTACCCCGGACCGGGGCCGGATAGGAATGGTCAATCCCCGATATCAAGGTCGGGGCTGATTTACGATAAAGGCGCTTGTGTGAAAGGGGGCATCGTGTTATTGCCTCTTGGTTCGCCATTGCCGGACGATGCGGTGTTGGCATTTCGGGGTGAATCGGGTCTGCTCGGTCGCTTGTCGGTTCCGATGAGTTGGGGCGTGGCCGTTCCCCCCGACGACTACGACCATTGGGCACCGAAACCCGAAGAGGGCGCCGATGCCGACGACAAGATCCCCGACGCGCGCAATTCCGAGGCGGCGCCCGAAGAAGAGTGGGAAGGCGAAGCCGAGCCCCGCTTCGAGGTGCCGCGGATCACGGGTGTGGTGCCACATTCTCCGGCGGCCGGTTGACGCCCCAAGACAGCCGCCGATCTGGCTGAACACATCGAGTCGAGAAGGAGACACCCAATGCCAGCACGTTTTATGACCGACCCGCACGCGATGCGGGCCATGGCGGGCCGCTTTGAGATGCACGCTCAGACGGTGGCCGACGAGGCGCGCAAGATGTGGGCGTCCTCGCAGAACATCGCCGGCGCCGGCTGGAGTGGGCAGGCCCAGGCGACCTCCTACGACACCATGGGCCAGATGAACCAGGCGTTCAACAACATCGTCAACATGCTGCACGGGGTCCGCGACGGGCTGATCCGCGACGCCAACAACTACGAGACCCAAGAGCAGGCCTCGCAGCAGATCCTCAGCCACTAGCGGGAGAACACCGATATGACGATCAATTACCAGTTCGGCGATGTCGACGCCCACGGCGCGTTGATTCGCGCGCAGGCCGCCTCGCTGGAGGCCGAGCACCAGGCCATCGTGCGCGATGTGATTGCCGCCGGTGACTTCTGGGGTGGCGCCGGCTCGGTGGCCTGCCAGGAGTTCATCACCCAGTTGGGCCGCAACTTCCAGGTGATCTACGAGCAGGCCAACGCCCACGGGCAGAAGGTGCAGACCGCCGGCAGCAACATGGCCAGCACCGACAGCGCCGTCGGGTCCAGCTGGGCCTGAGCCCGTTTGGCCGGTGCGCGGGCGCCCTAGAAGCGCCCGCCGCCACCCATGAAGCCGCCCCCGGACGAGGCGCCGCCGAACGACGCGGGGCTCCAGCCGCCGAACCCTCCCCGCATGCCGCCGCTGAGCAGGTCGCCGAGGATGATTCCGCCGAGCAGCGCGCCGGTGTCGTCGCCTCTGCGTCCGGCGTAGGCGCGTTGCGCCGATTGCACATCGGCGTTGGCCAACGACTGCGCGGTGGCGGCCAGCGTCGACGCCGCGTTGGCGTGCGCGATCGCCTCGGCCGGGTTGGCCGCCTTCTTGTCCCGCGCGGCCGCCAGGTGCCGGTTGGCCTCGGCGAGCCGGGTCCGGGCCTCGGGTCCGACGCTGCCACGCCGGGTGTCGATGTATTCGGAAACCCCGCGCACCCGCGACTCGGCGGTGAACAAGGCCTGTTCGAGGGAACGGTTGAGCCGTTCGGCGTTCGCTCGTTCCTCGGCGAGGGTGGCCAATAGCCGGTTGAGGTCGGCGTCGGCCTTGGTCAGCCGGGCGAACGCACCCAGCGGATCGGTGGCGCCGCCGCTGCGCGCGCCGTCGACGGCGTTGGCGGCCGCGTCCCGCGCCGCGAGCAGCTCGCCGCCGTGGGCGGACTTGGCGTTCCGGTCGCGCAGTAGCTCGTCGGCGTGCTCGATGCCCGCCTGGACGTCGGCCATGACGGACGGCAGCTTGTCGATGGCGTGCCGGATGTCGCCGGCCGCGCTGTCGACCGCATCGAGCAACGTGCGCGCCTGGCCGAGCGCCGACTCGGCGGCGTGGTAGGCGTCCACCAGGCCGGTCTGCTGCCCGCTCACCGCCTTGTCGGCGAGGGCGCGGGCCGAGCCGATGTTGCGGTCGGCGAACGCCAGCCGCTGCTTGGCGGTCGTCACGTTCCCGGAGACCGAAGCCAGTGCGGCGGGGTCGAATTCGTTGTGCAGCTCGGCCAGCCGCTGTTCGGCCGGGCCGAGGCGGCTGGTGAGCTCGACCACCTGCCGGGTCAGCGCGTCCAGCCGCGAGGGCGCGTTGATCACCAGATCCCGCAGCTTCTCGAACGCCTCGGCCTGCGACTCCAGTTCGCGGTCGGCGCGCGCCGCCGACACGATCACGCGGGTGAGCAGCTCGCGACGCCGCGCCGGTGTCTCGGGTATGCCGTCGTCAAGCTGCTGTCGCACGGTAAACGCTTGGGACAGAGCCGCTTTGGCGTTGTCCACCGCTCGGGTGAACGGTTGGGTCCGCTCTTCGCCGAATTCGTCGACGGCAAGGGCGAGTTCGTTGGAGCTGGTGCGCAGCGCGTTGTCGACCTCCACCACCATCGAGCGGGACAGGTCGTCGAGGGCCTCCAGCGGCACGGCGGCCAGCGCATCGGCGTCCGTCGGGTCGACTCGCCGCGCCGCGGCCAGCGCGGCGCCGCGGCGCCGCCGGGCGCGAAAGCGCATGACCGACACCAGCACCGCCGCCGCGATGACGATGACACCCAGCGCCACCAGCAGAACCACCCGGTTGGCCGATCCGGGCGGCGCGTCGAGCCCGTCGGCCGCGGCGACGGCCGCGCCGCCGAAGTCGCCGGCGTGCAGCGCGGGTTCGATCCGGTTGTGCCGCAGGCTATCCACCTGGCTTCGGGTGACGCTGCGCACGGCCGACGGCACCAGGAACGCGTACGCCCGGCCGGCGGTGGCCACGGCCAGTAGCGCGTCGTAGTCGCCCAGGTCGCTGACGCTGATGGTGCGCTTCGCCCAGTCCTCTGAGCTCTGCCCGGAGAAGTCGTCGACGTAGACCACCCACAGCCGGATGTGGCGATCGGTGTAGAGCTTGTCGACGGAGGAGGTCACCGCGGCGCGACCGGACTCCGACAGGACACCGGCGTTGTCGGTGATCTGCCCCGGCAGCCGAAACGGCGGTTGCGCGACGGCCGCGGGGGCCAGCAGCAGCCCCGTGGCGAGGATCGCCAGGATCACACCGAACAGGCGAGTGCGCATACGTCAATCTAAAGCCCGGCCCGCGGTGCGGCCGAGCGGGCATCGAGGCGCGCCCGTCCCTGGCAGACTGTGCTGCGGTGGCCGCAAAACAGCAAGATCCCTACGACGACTTCGACCGTCAGCGACGGGTGCCCGAAGCGCCGAAGACCGCGGGCCTGCCGGGCACCGAAGGCCAGCATCGCACCGACTTCGCGCGGGACCGGGCCCGCGTCCTGCACAGCGCCGCGCTGCGCCGGCTGGCCGACAAGACGCAGGTCGTCGGGCCGCGGGAGGGCGACACCCCGCGCACCCGGCTGACGCATTCGCTGGAAGTGGCGCAGATCGGCCGCGGCATGGCGGTCGGCCTGGGCTGCGACCCCGATCTCGTCGAGCTCGCCGGCCTGGCCCACGACATCGGGCACCCGCCCTACGGCCACAACGGCGAGCGCGCCCTCGACGAGGTCGCCGCCGCCTACGGCGGCTTCGAGGGCAATGCGCAGAACTTCCGAATCCTGACCAGCCTCGAACCGAAAGTGCTTGACGCGCAAGGAGACAGCGTCGGGCTGAACCTGACCCGCGCGTCGCTGGATGCGGTCACCAAGTATCCGTGGACGCGCCGCGAGGGCCGGGCCAAGTTCGGGTTCTACGCCGAGGACCTCGAGCCGGCGCACTGGGTCCGCCGGGAGGCGCCCGCGGACCGGACCTGCCTGGAGGCGCAGGTGATGGACTGGGCCGACGACATCGCCTATTCGGTGCACGACGTCGAGGACGGCGTCGTTTCGCAACGCATCGACCTGCGCGTGCTCGCCGACGACGACGAGGCCGCCACGCTGGCCAGGCTGGGGGAGAGCGAATTCTCCCGGCTGAGCGCCGACGACTTCATGGCGGCCGCGCGGCGGCTGTCCGGGCTGCAGGTGGTCGCCGCGGTGGGCAAGTACGACGCCACGCTGGCCTCGTCGGTCGCGCTCAAGCGGTTGACCAGTGAATTGGTGGGACGCTTCGCCTCGGCCGCGATCGCCACCACGCGCGCCGCGGCCGGCCCCGGGCCGCTGGCGCGCTATCGGGCCGATCTGCAGGTTCCCGACCTGGTGCGCGCCGAGGTGACGCTGCTGAAAATCCTGGCGCTGCAGTTCATCATGTCCGACCCGCGGCATCTGGAGACGCAGGCCCGGCAGCGCGAACGCATCCACCGGGTGGCGCAGTGGCTGTACGCCGGTGCGCCCGGAACCCTCGATCCGGTTTTCGCCGCGGCGTTCACCACCGCCGCCGACGACGGCGCCCGGTGGCGGGCCGTCGTCGATCAGATCGCGTCCTACACCGAAGGCCGGCTGGAACGCATCGACACCAGGCGGGGCTAGGCTCGGAGCCTATGACCAAACTGACCGCCGTCGCCGCCCTGCTGTCGCTTCCCGTCCTGGCCGTGAGCGCATGCAACTCGCCCCAGCACCCGAGCACGCAGCCCGGCACCACGCCGCCCGTCAAGAGCGGAGCACCGGAATCGTCGACGACGGGCAGCCCGTCGCCCGGTGCCGCATCGCTTTCGGCCCAACTGAACGCGCCCGACGGGCGGGCCGTGGCCACGGCGACGTTCGACTTCACCGGCGGCTACGCCACCGTCACCGTCAAGACCGTCGCCACCGGAATCCTGGCGCCCGGCTTCCACGGGCTGCACATTCACGAGATCGGCAAGTGCGAGCCGAACTCCGTTGCGCCCGGCGGCGGCCCGCCCGGGAATTTCCTGTCCGCGGGCGGTCACTACCAGGCGCCCGGGCACACCGGGAAGCCCGAAAGCGGCGACCTGACCTCGCTGCAGGTGCGCCAGGACGGCTCCGGCTACCTGGTGACCACCAGTGACGGGTTCACCAGGGACCAGCTGCTGGGCGGCAACAAGACCGCGTTGATGCTGCACGGCGCGGACGACATGGCGATGGACCGGGTCGCGTGCGGCGTCATCGGCCCGGCCAGCTGAACCGGCCGGGGTCTTAGACTGGGCCGATGGCTGGCCGTATCTCCGAGCGCGATATCGCCGCCATCCGCGAACAGGCCCGCATCGAGGATGTCGTCGGCGACTATGTGCAGCTGAAGCGCGCCGGCGCCGACTCGCTCAAGGGCCTGTGCCCGTTCCACAACGAGAAGTCGCCGTCGTTTCATGTCCGCCCGAATCACGGCCACTTTCACTGTTTCGGCTGCGGCGAGGGCGGCGACGTGTACGCGTTCGTCCAGAAGATCGAGCACGCCAGCTTCGTCGAGGCCGTCGAGCTGCTGGCCGACCGGGTCGGGTACACGATCAGCTACACCGGCTCGGCCACCAGCGTGCAGCGCGACCGCGGCAGCCGCAGCAGGCTCGTCGCGGCCAACGCCGCCGCCGCGGAGTTCTACGCGGCGGCGCTGCAGTCCGCCGAGGCGGCGCCCGCCCGCCAGTACCTGAGCGAACGGAACTTCGACGCCGAGGCGGCTCGTCGTTTCGGCTGTGGGTTCGCGCCGTCGGGCTGGGATTCGCTGACAAAACACCTGCAGCGCAAGGGTTTTGAGTTCAAGGAGCTGGAGGCCGCCGGCCTGTCCCGGCAAGGGCGGCGCGGGCCGATGGATCGCTTTCACCGCCGCCTGCTCTGGCCGATCCGCACGTCGGCCGGCGAGGTGATCGGCTTCGGGGCGCGGCGGCTGTTCGACGACGACCCGATGGAAGCCAAGTACATCAACACCCCCGAGACCCAGCTGTACAAGAAGTCGTCGGTGATGTTCGGTATCGATCTGGCCAAACGCGACATCGCCAAGGGGCACCAGGCGGTCGTCGTCGAGGGCTACACCGACGTGATGGCGATGCACCTGTCCGGGGTCACCACGGCCGTCGCGTCGTGCGGCACCGCGTTCGGCGACGAGCATCTGGCGATGCTGCGCCGGCTGATGATGGACGACAGCTTCTTTCGCGGCGAGCTGATCTACGTGTTCGACGGCGACGAGGCCGGCCGCGCCGCCGCGCTCAAGGCCTTCGACGGCGAGCAGAACCTGGCCGGGCAGTCCTTCGTCGCCGTCGCCCCCGACGGCATGGATCCCTGCGACCTGCGGCTGAAGTCGGGCGACGGCGCGCTGCGCGACCTGGTCGCGCGGCGAACCCCGTTGTTCGAGTTTGCGATTCGCAGCGCGATCGCCGAGATGGACCTGGACAGCGCCGAGGGCCGGGTCGCCGCGCTGCGCCGCTGCGTGCCCATGGTGGGCCGGATCAAGGACCCGACGCTGCGCGACGAGTACGCCCGCCAGCTCGCCGGCTGGGTCGGTTGGGACGACGTCGCGCAGGTCATCGACCGGGTGCGGGGCGAGGCGAAGAGGTCCAAGTCGCCCGTGCGGGGCGGCGCGAGATCCGAGGCCCCCGGTCGGGTCGTCCAGCAGCCGCGCGCCGCGGCCGAGCCCGCCGCCGCCCGGCCCGACCCGCGCGACCCCACGCTGTGGCCCCAGCGGGAGGCGCTCAAATCGGCGTTGCAGTACCCGGCGTTCGCCGGTCCGGTGTTCGACGCGCTGCCCGTCGAGAGCTTCACCCATCCCGGGTATGCCGCGGTGCGCGCGGCCATCGACGCGGCCGGCGGCACGTCGACCGGTGCCACCGGGGCGCAGTGGATCGACGCGGTGCGCCGGCACACGACGTCGGACCTGACCGCGGGCCTGATCAACGAGCTGGGGGTGGAGGCCGTCGCCGTCGAGGACGAGCGGCTGCCGCGCTACATCGCCGGGGTGATGGCCCGCCTGCAGGAGGTGTGGATGGGCCGGCAGATCGCCGAGGTGAAGTCCAAACTGCAGCGCATGTCGCCCATCGAGCAGGGCGACGAATATCACGCGCTGTTCGGTGACCTCGTCGCCATGGAGGCCTATCGGCGCAGCCTGCTGGAGCAGGCTAGCGGCGACGATCTGACGGTGTGAGCACCCCGTCCGCGGGCCGCTCGACGACGGCCGTCTGCTCGTCGATCTCGGTCAGCGTCACAAATCCCGCATCGGGCGAGATCCGATTCGCGATCTTGCGGCGGCCCCCCTCGATCATCGACTTGGCCACGGGACTGCTGGTCAGCGCTCGATAGGTGCCGGCGAGCTGCTCGTATCGGCGCCGCCCGGCCTTCGAGCCCAGCACGTAACCCAGCGCAAGCACCACGACATACCGGATCAAAGCGTTCCTCCCGACGATCGATTGCTCCATCCTGCCTCACCCGCCCGGGTGCGCGCCCGCCCGCTCCCCTGAGCCGGGCAGTTCGCCAGTTGGGCGCGGTTATGCCAGTACGCTAGAGTCGTCCGGCGATCGGGTTAGTCCCCTGTAGCTCAATTGGCAGAGCGTTCGGCTGTTAACCGAAGGGTTCCTGGTTCGAGTCCAGGCGGGGGAGCGGGCTGGCGCCGTTTGGCCGTTCACTGTGAATCCAGGGCTTTCGCGGTGAGCTCAGGGCGAAAAATCTGGACGGATCCCACCGTCAGCGCACGCTCAAAGCCCAGGATTCACGCTCGAAGCCCCGAGCCGACCTAGTCGTACACCGGATACCACATCGTGTCGCGCACGGCCCGGGCCGCGTCGTCGTGCTCCCTGGTGGCCACCCCGTCGTCGACGGCGGCGTGATAGACGGCCTCGGCGACCGCGGCGGAGATGTCGCGCAGGTTTTGCACGTCCGGCAACAGCGAATCTGCCGGGCGTGTGGGACTGGCTTGCCGCACAACGGCTTTCGCCGCCGCCTGCAGCATGTGCCGGGTGAGCAGCCTGGCCCCGGCGACGATGATGCCCAGCCCGATCCCGGGAAACACCAGCACGTTGTTGGCCTGCCCGATGCTGTAGGTGGTGCCTTTGTGGTCGACGGGGGCGACCGGGGTGCCGGTGGTGATCAGCGCCCTGCCGTCGGACCACTCCAGCAGGTCGGCGGGCATGGCCTCCATCTGCGAGGTCGGGTTGGACAGCGGGAAGATCATCGGGTGTTCGCACGATGCGGTCATCGCCTCGACGACCTCCCGGTCGAACGCGCCGAACACGGTCGAAAAGCCCACCAGAACGGTCGGTGACGTCAGCTTGATCGCGTCCACCAACCCGACCCGAACCCCGCCGTCCACGCCCAGCCGCCGGCGGTCCTTCGCGTAGGGCACCTGGAAATCGCGCAGGTCGTCCATGTCGTCGAAGAGCAGGCCCTGCCTGTCGATCGGAAAGATCCGCGACGTGGCCTGCTCGACGGTGGCGCCGTCGGCGACCATCGCGTCGCGGATCTGATCGGCGACGCCGATGCCGGCGGTCCCGGCCCCGAAGACGATCACCTTCTGCTCGCGCAGGGGGGTGCCGGTGACGTGGCAGCCGCCGTAGACCGCGGCGACGACCACCGCCCCGGTGCCCTGGACGTCGTCGTTGAACACGCAGTAGTCGTCGCCGTAGGTCTGCAGGATCTTTCGCGCGTTGAGCGGCCCGAAGTCCTCGAAATGCAGGATCGCGTGCGGAAACAATTGGTGCGCGGTCTCGATGTAGCGCCTGATGAACTCGTCGTACTCCGCGCCGCGGCGCCGGGCGTGGCGATTGCCCAAATAGAACGGGTCGGCCAGCAGCTGCTCGTTGTCGGTGCCGACGTCGAGCGACACCGCGATGCACCGGCGCGGATCGATGCCGCCGCCGGCGGTGTAGAGCGCCAATTTGCCTACGGCGATTTGGATTCCGCCCACACCCCAATCGCCGATGCCCAGGATGGCCTCGGCGTCGGTGCACACGATCAGGTCGACGTCGTCGGGCCCCAGGCCGAACGTGCGAAAGGCCTCGCCGATCTCGTCGGGCTCGTCGATGGACAGGAAAAGCCCGCGCTGCCCGCGGTATTCGTCGGAGAAGCGCTGGATGGCCTCACCGACGGTGGGCGTGTACACCACCGGCATCAGCTCGGTCAGATGGTCTTCCAGCACCTTGTAGTACAGAATCTCGTGCCGGTAGTGCAGCTGCTCGAGCAGCAGGTTACGGCCCAGATCCGTTGCGAGGCTTTGTAATTGATGCCACACCCGGTCGGCTTGCTGATCGAGGGTGAGCACCGCCGAGGGGAGCCGGCCGGCGAGCCCCAGCCGCCGCCGCTGCTCGTGGGTGAAGCCGACCCCGCGGTTCAGGCTCGGCGCGGCCAACGCGGCCGGGATGCGCGGCGTGCAGGGATCGCTCATCACAACCTCCAGTGGTTCGGCCCGTCACGTCACGGTAGCGCCGCCGCCCGGAGTCAGAGGGGTCAGATGGAGAAGTCCTCGCCGTGCCACACCCCGGCCTCGGGCGGGCGGATCACGCGGCCGTTCTGCGGGCCGTCGCCGGAGGCCTCCAGCCTGGCCACCCTGGTGAGCAGGGAGTCGAGGCTGACTCCCACCAGATCCGGCATCATCGAATCGTCGGTGGCCGCCAGCTCGCCGATGATCTGCCCGGGGACCCCGACGACCACCGAACTCGCCGGCACCGGCTTTATCACGACGGCGTTGGCGCCGATCCGGGTGTCCTCGCCGATCTTGATCGGGCCGAGGACCTTGGCCCCGGCGCCGATGGTCACCCGGTCACCGATGGTGGGGTGCCGTTTGCCGGTGTCCCGGCCCGTGCCGCCGAGGGTGACGCCCTGATACAGCGTGACGTCGTCGCCCACCTCGGTGGTTTCCCCGATCACCACGCCGGTGGCGTGGTCGATGAACAGGCCGGAGCCCAGGACGGCACCGGGATGGACGTCGACCCCGGTGAGGATGCGGGTGAGTTCCGCGAGCGCCCGGGCGGCCAGCCGTGCGCCGCGGTGCCAGAGCCAGTGGCTGATGCGGTGGCCCCACACCGCGTGCACGCCCGGATAGCAGAAGATGACCTGCAGCACGGTGGGGTTGGCCGGATCCCGCTCTCGGGCCGCCTGAATGTCGCGCCGTATCGCTGCCAGCATGGCTAGTCGGCGAGGTCGGCGAACAGGACTGTGCTCAGGTACCGCTCGCCGAAGTCGGGGAGGACGACGACGACGAGCTTGCCCGCGTTCTCGGGGCGGCGCGCCACCTCCAGGGCCGCCACCGCGGCCGCGCCCGAGGAGATGCCGACCAGCAGCCCCTCTTCGGCGGCCAGCCGCCGCGCCAGGGCGAGCGAGTCGTCGTTGCCGACCGTGATGACCTCGTCCACCAGCTCCTGGTCGAGCACCGGCGGGATGAATCCGGCGCCGATGCCCTGGATCGGGTGCGGTCCCTTCTGGCCCCCGGACAGCACCGGTGAGGCGGCCGGTTCGACGGCGACGAACTGCGCCGACGGCTTGCGCTCCTTGATGACCTGGGCGACGCCGGTGATGGTGCCGCCGGTGCCGACCCCGGACACGACGATGTCGACCTTGCCGTCGGTGTCGCGCCACACCTCCTCGGCGGTCGTGGCGCGGTGGATCGCCGGGTTGGCGGGGTTCTCGAATTGTTGGGGCACGAAATACCGTTGGTCGCTCTTGGCGAGTTCCTCGGCCTTGGCGATGGCGCCGGGCATGCCGTCGGCGCCCGGAGTCAGCACGAGCTCAGCACCGTAGGCGCGCAACAGCATTCGCCGCTCGATGCTCATCGTGTCGGGCATGGTCAGCACGCATCGGTAGCCGCGTGCCGCGCACACCATCGCCAGCGCGATGCCGGTGTTGCCGCTCGTCGGCTCGAGGATGATCGTGTCGGGCTTGATCAGGCCGGCCTGCTCGGCCGCGTCGATCATGGCGACCCCGATGCGGTCCTTGACGCTGTTCGCCGGGTTGAAGAACTCCAGCTTGGCGACGACGTCGGCGACGGCGCCGTCGGTGACCCGGCGCAGCCGCACCAGCGGCGTCCCCCCGATGAGCTGCGTGACATCCTCGGCGATGCTCATGAAATTTCTTCCTAGTGTCGGTACAGGGCTTCCTGAAGACTTTTGATTCGCGCGTCCCGGTCCTGCCGCATCGGGAAAAGCGCGAGGATTGCTCGGACGTCAGCAGGCGTCAGCAGATCAACAACAGGGACAACAGAAGTCCACGGTGCGGCGGCGCGTTAAGTCGGGGCGCGGCGGTGTGGCCTGTTGCATAGCCCCACTATAGGACATGCCTTGTCGCGGCCGACCGCCCTCACCTGGGCTGACCAGCGGGTCGCCCGGGGTCGCTACCGGCCGGACGTGGAGTCGGCCAAGTCGGCCTCGAGGCTGGCGTCCTCGGCGACGATTTCACAGACGCACGCGCGGTCGTTCGACCATCGGCGCAGCTGGGCCTGGCGCTTGCGCATCAGGTGCTGCGCGTAGACCTTGTCGCGCTGCGCCGGGGAAAACGCCAAGTCCAGGTTTACCGGCAGTCCGGCCCAGTCGACGTGGTCCTGGTCACCTGGCTGATGGTCGGCCGCGCCATACCGGAGTCGACACCGGCAGACGGTCTTGGCGGCTTCGCTGTCCGGCACGTCCCATTCCCGTGTCACGCGGGTGCCCCTCTCTCGAGCACGTGACCAAATCCTCGAGTGAATGGTGCGACCGAGATGTTTCAGCCAAACGCGCTTGACGTTTCGGCCGTATTACGCGTTCTAGGAGCCGTCCGGGATGGCTAGGCTCGCGGTGTGCGTCGCCGCCTGATCGTGCTTCTGCTGATCCTGCTGACCGCGGGTTGCGGCTCGAACGCCCCGGCGCCGCGCGCGACACCGGCCGACACCTGTAGGGACTCCGACGGGCCGACGGCCGACACGGTGCGGCGGGCCATCGCCTCGGTTCCGATCATCGTCGAGGGCTCTTCCTGGGTCGAAATCGCGCGCGGGCACACCCGCAAGTGCCGCCTGTACTGGGTGCAGATCATCCCGACCATCGCCAGCGAAAACACGCCGCAGCAGTTGCTGTTCTTCGATCACAACACGCCGCTGGGCCCGGCCACGCCGAACCCGAAGCCCTACATCTCCGTGCTGCCGCCCTCGGATGACACGATCACGGTTCAGTACCAATGGCAAAAGGGCAACGACCAGCCCTGCTGCCCCACCGGAATCGGCACGGTGAAGTTCCAGATCGGTCCCGACGGCAAGCTGCGGGCGCTGGGCAAGATCCCGAACCAGTAGCCTTGGCGCCCAAGCTGACCCGCCGAGCGTGGGCTCTAGGGACGACTTCAAGCCGGTTGGCGTACTTAGGCCCCACACTCGGCGTGCTAGGAGTCGGGCAGGTTCTCCGGATGCAACATCTCGGCGTAGCGCAGCGCCTCGGGGATGCCGAAACCGTCGACCAGCGTCCTGGCATGCGGGCGCAGCGCCCGGCAGCGGTCGTTGATGCCGCGGGTGACGGCCTTGGCCCGCCCGGTGGACAGGTATCCGTGCTCGACGTACCAGGCCTTGTCGTCCTCGATCACCGACAACGCGTACAGGTCGCAGACCAGCTCGAGCAGGTTGCGGGCGTCCTCGTCCGCGCAGGAGTCGATCCCGGCGACGAAGGCCTCCAGCACCACCCGGTCGATGTGTGCGTTCGCCGCATGCAGCACATGATCCTGCACGGCGTTGAACGCGTCGAACTCCGACATCTCCTTCGACTTGCCCTGCAGCCGGCGCGCGACCGAAGACAGTAGGTAGTTCTCGCGCTCCTCGAACATGGTCACCTGGGTGCCGCGGTTGAACAGGCTGCCCTCTTCCTCGCTGTCCTGGCGGGCGTCGATGATCGTCTGCATGATCGCCTCGGCCGCAGTCCGTTTCATCACCCGCTCGCCGACGGTGTTGGCGGCGAACCGAACCCATTCGACCGGGCTCATGCTGCGGATGTCGTCGGCGTAGGCGGTCAGCAGTTCCTTGGCGACCAGTTGGGTCAGCACATGGTTGTCGCCCTCGAACGTGGTGAACACGTCGGTGTCGCCGCGCAGCGCGATCAGCCGGTTCTCGGCCATGTAGCCGGCGCCGCCGCAGGCCTCGCGGGCCTCCTGGATGGCCCGCGACGCGTGCCAGGTGTTGGCCGCCTTCAGCCCCGCGGCGCGGGCCTCCAACTCGCGCTGCTCCTCGGCGTCGGGTGCGTCCGCCGTCTGGACGTCGTGGCACTTGGCGACCAGCTCGTTCTGGGCGAACTGCAGCGCGTACGACTTCGCGATCAACGGGAACAGCCGGCGCTGATGCACCAGGTAATCCATGATCAGCACCTCGGTGTCGTCGTCGTCGGGTGCGGTGAATTGCCTGCGCTGCAACGCATATCGGGTGGCGATGTCCAGCGCCACCCGGGCCGCGGAGCCCGCGCTGCCGCCCACAGTGATGCGGCCGCGAACCAGCGTGCCCAGCATGGTGAAGAACCGCCGGTTGGGGTTGTCGATCGGGGAGCTGTAGGTGCCGTCGGCGGCGACGTCGCCGAACTTGTTGAGCAGGTTGACCCGCGGGACGCGGACGTTGTCGAACACGATGCGGCCGTTGTCGACGCCGGGCAGGCCGCCCTTGTATTCGCAGTCGGATGTGGTCACCCCGGGCAGGTCGTTGCCGTCGGCGTCGCGGATCGGGACCAGCAGGCAGTGCACGCCGTGGTTCACCGGCTTGCCGTCCTCGGTGGTGATCAATTGCGCGAAAACCGCTGCCATGGTTGCGGTTTGGGCAGCGCCACCGATGTAGTCCTTGCGGGCCGTCGGGGTGGGGGAGTGGACGACGAACTCTTCGGTCTCGGCATCGTAGGTCGCGGTGGTCTCCAGCGACTGCACGTCGCTGCCGTGCCCGGTCTCGGTCATCGCGAAGCAGCCGCGCAGCTCCAGGCTGATGATCTTGGGCACGTAGGCCTCGTGGTGGCGCTCGGTGCCCAGGTTTTCCACGGCGCCGCCGAACAGCCCCCACTGCACCCCGGCCTTGACCATCAGCGACAGGTCCGACATCGCGAGCATCTCGATCATCGTGATCGCCGCGCCGACGTCGCCGGTCCCGCCGTGCTCCTTGCGGAAGTTGTCGGCGGCGGCTCCGAACGCGGCCATGATCCGCATCTGCTCGGCCACCTTGGTGCGGGCGATCACCGTGTTGGGCGTGTAGTGCGGGCGGAACAGCTCCTCGGTCAGCGTCTCCCGCATCCGGTTCTTCACGTCGCGCCAACGCCCGTCGAGCGTGTTGCGCAGGTGTTCGGCCGTGCTTATGTCTGGCGCCATGAAGCGACGGTAACCCGCTGCTCGCGCCGTTGAAACAAGATGACCCCCCGCCCGGCGCGGCTCAGCGGCCGGGCGACCGCAGCCGGTACAGGAGGAAGCCGATCCCGACCTTGCCGAAGCCGATCAGCATGATCATGTCGAACACCCACCAGCCCGAATAGTGCGTCCACATCTGGGCGTTGGCGGCCAGCGCGTCGACCCTGCGCAGGTCGACCGTCGACGCCGAGGCCGCAAAGCCCCACTGCGCCGGGACGAACCACGAGATCTGCTGAAACCCCCACATGCTCACCAGCTGAACCAGGCTTCCGTTGAACAGCGCCGACGCCAGGATCACCGGCACCAGCAGCGGCACGACCTCCCGCAGCGACTTGCCCAGCGCCGACAGCGCGAGCCCGGTGATCGCGGACACGATCGCGGTAAAGGCCACGGTCACATACAGCTCGACGGTCGCGTTCTGTAGCACGACGGCGCCGTGCACCGGCCCGCCTTTGCCGATGACGACGAGCGCGAACATGACGGCCGTCAGGATCGCCGCGGCCACGCTGAAGAAGATGGCCTTGCCCGCCACATAGGCCGGCGTCGACAGCCCGACGGCCTGCTCGCGCCGAAAGATGCGGCGCTCGCCGACGAGCTCCCGGATGGTCAGCGCAACACCGATGATCACCGCCGCGATGTTGAGCGCGGCCAGGATCTCGATTGCCTCGTGCGGGTGGTGGCTGCCCGCGCCCGGCTTGCCCAGGCCGTGATTGCCGGGAATCAGCAGCGTCAGCGCCGCCAGCACGAGCGGCAGCAACAGCAGGAAGAAGAAGTAGCCGCGGCCGGCCACCAGCAGGCGCAGCTGGCGGCTCATCACGAACCGGATTTGCCGGCCCGCGCCGAGTTCGGCGGGCAGCGGCCACGGCGCGGCCACCTCCGGCGGCGCCGGCGGGCCCACCGCTTGCTGCCGGGCACGAAACGCGCGGTGCGCCCCGTCGGGATCGGCGCGCACCTGCGCGAGGACCGCCGACCAGTCGTTGGTGCCCAGCAGCGACTGGGCCTGCAGGGGCGTGCCGGCGAACGCCATCGTGCCGGCGGCGGTGAGCAGCAGGATCTGGTCGCACAGGTTGAGCTGGCCCAGCGCCGTCGGCGAATTCATCGCCACCACGACGACACAGCCGATGTCCGCCTGCCGTCGCAGCACCCCCATCACGTGATTCTCCTGTGCCACATCCAAACCGGCGCCGGGCTCGTCGACCACCAGCAGCGTCGGTCGGGTGATCAGTTCGACCGCCAGCGAGGTGCACCGCCGCGCTTCCGGTGGCAGCTTGCCGATCCGCGTCGAGCGATGCGGAGTCAGCTCGAGTTCTTCGAGAACCTGATCCACCACCCGGTGGCGGTGCTCGGGCAAGGTGTCCGGCGGCAACCGCAGGGCGGCCGCATAGCCCACTTCCTGTTCGACCGTGAGCTGCCGATGCAACAGGTCCTCGCGAGCCACGATCCCGATGCGGGCGCGCATCGACTCGGGCTCGGCGCGCACGTCGTGGCCGTCCACGGTGACTCGGCCGGAGCTGAGTTCCCTTGTGCCGGCGAGCATTCCGAGCACCGCGGAGTTGCGCGCGGCCGACGGCCCGATCACCGCGGTCAGGGTGCCCGGGCGCGCGGCGAACGACAGATCCGTGAGCAGCTCGCGCCCGTCGACGGCGAGGCCCGCGCGATGTGCGGCGACGCCGATCGTGCGCGCGCCGGCGTTGAGCGGCAGCCGATAGGTGGCCTCCGGCTGTTCGGTGCGGAACGACGGGCGTGCGGCGCGCAGCTTTCGGGTGATCATCCGCTCGATCAGGCCCGGACCCTGTGGTTGCTGATCCTCGGCGGCGGGCGCCGGGGGCGGGGGCGGTGGTGGCACAGCGGGCGCCTCGGGCGGAGGTGGTGGAGCCGGCTCGGCGTGCGGTGGCGGCGACGGGGCCGCGGGCGGTCCGATGGGGGGCACCGGCGGCGAGAACGGCCGGACCGGCGGCGGCGCCGGCTCAAGCTGGTGCTCAACCTGGTGCGATTGGGACGGCACCTGCATCGGCCCGGTATCCCGCTCCGTGGGGCGCGACGGCGTGGGCGACGGCGACGGCGGGGCGGCGAGCTGAAAGACCAGCCGCGGACCCCGCTGCGGGTCGCCGATCATGATCGCCTGGCCGTCGTGGATGTCGACGGCCGGCACCCGGAAGCCGTTGATGAAGATGCCGTTCGGGCTCCTGTCCATGGCCACCCAATGCGTGCCGAGGAACCGCAGCACCACCTCCGGGCGCGGCGCCTGCGGCGGTGGGCCGGCGTGGTCCAGCGGGACGTCGCACCCGGGGCCGTAGCCCACCACCACGTCGCGGCCCGGCGCGAAGACGTACCTCGTCGATCCGACCCATACGGTTAGCGGGGAGGCTGGGAGGGCCGAAGCCTCGGGCCGCATCAACGCCACCTTTCGTCGCCGGTCAGATTGAATTGATCGCGCCTACGGACCAATCAGGCGTTCGGTCAAGTGTCCACCCGCCACCGCTCGGCGAGCCACCGGGCCGAGATCACTGCGTCTGGCGACGCGGCGCGACCGCGGCGTTGTCGAGCAGCCGGCGCAGCACGCCGACCGCGTCGGCCAGCACCCTGCGGTCCGACGGCTCGAGCAGGGCCAGTTGCGGTTCGATCGCGGCGGCGCGGTCGGCCCGCACGGCGTTGAGGGTGCGCATCCCCTCCTCGGTGATGCGGATGCGGACCGCCCGCGCGTCGCCGGGGTCGACGGTCCGGGTGACCAGGCCGGCATCCTCGAGCCGTCGCACCTGCGTGGTCATCGTCGGCTGCGAGCAGTGATCGACGGCGGCCAGATCGCCGATGCGGGCTTCGCCATGGGCATCGATGGTGGCCAGCAGCCGGGCCTGCGCGGCGGGCAACGGCATCTGGATGCGTTGGGTGGCCAGCCGATTGAGCCGCGCGACGACGGCGAGAAGGTCTGCTCCCAGGCCGGGCTGGGGATCGGAGTTCGCTGCGTCAACGACATCGGTGTGGTTGGCGGCGGATGCATTCATACCTACATGGTTGCATAGCTTTGCTAAGCGAGACGAGTTGCGGACGCCGTGACGCGGAATCCCAGATCACCAAGTGTGCTGCGGGGACTTGGCGCCGCGGCCTGGCAGAATCGTTAGGGTGACCGTTCCGAGACCACGCCGTCGGGGCGGTCCGCTGCGTCCGGTCGAATTGGCACAGGCCTCGGTGATGGGCGCGCTGTGTGCGGTCATCGCGATCATCTCCATCGTCATCCCGTTTGCGGCGGGGTTGGCGTTGCTGGGCACCGTGCCCACCGGGCTGCTGGCCTACCGCTACCGGCTGCGGGTTTTGCTCGCGGCGACGGTTGCCGCCGGCATGATCGCCTTCCTGATCGCCGGGATGGGCGGTCTGATGACCGTCGTCCACTGCGCCTACGTCGGCGGGCTGACCGGATTCGTCATGCGCAAGCGTTGGGGCACGTTGGCGGTGATGGTCTGGTCCCCGATCGCGGGGCTCGCCTTCGGCGCCATGTCGGTCGGCGCGCTGACCGTGATGACCCGGCTGCGTCACCTGATTTTCGACGCGATCACCGCCGACGTGAACGGGTTCGCCGCGTTCCTGGGTCGGGTGCACATGCAGGGACTCGGCGCCGACCTGACCCGGTTCTGCTCCTGGTCACTGCGCTACTGGCAGTGGTGGACGCTGGCCTATTACACCCTCGGGATCACGGCCGTGTCGCTGATCGGTTGGTGGGCGTTGTCGCGCCTGCTGGAGCGCCTGCGCGGCATCCCCGACGTGCACAAGCTGGACATTTGGAAGGGAAGTCACGACGACGAGGCCCCGGTCGGCCCGGTTCCGGTGCGGTTGGACAAGGTGCGCTTCCGTTACCCCGGCGCCAACCAGGACGCGCTGCGCGAGACCAGCCTGGATCTCCAAGTCGGCGAACACGTAGCGATCGTCGGAGCCAACGGCTCGGGCAAGACCACGTTGATGCTGATCTTGGCCGGCCGCCAACCGACGTCGGGCAGCGTGCAGCGGCCGGGCTCGGTGGGCCTGGGCGAGCTGGGCGGCACGGCCCTGGTCTTGCAACACCCCGAAAGTCAGGTCCTGGGCACCCGGGTGGCCGACGACGTGGTCTGGGGATTGCCACCGGGTACCGAGATCGACGTGGCCGGGCTGCTGCGCGAGGTGGGCCTCGAGGCGCTCGCCGAGCGCGACACCGGAAGCCTGTCCGGGGGTGAACTGCAGCGCCTCGCGCTTGCCGCGGCGCTGGCCCGCGAGCCCGCGCTGCTCATCGCCGACGAGGTCACGACCATGGTCGACCAGCGGGGCCGCGACGCGTTGTTGGGCGTGCTCTCCGGTCTGACCAAACGACACCGGACCGCCCTGGTGCACATCACGCACTACAACAACGAGGCCGACTCCGCGGACCGCACCATCGATCTCAGCGATTCACCGGACAACACGTGCATGGTCGAGACGTCGGCCGCGCCGGCGCCGACCGTCCCCGTGGATTTCCGGCAGCACACGCCGGTGATCGAACTCGTCGGCGTCGGCCACGAATACGGCAGCGGCACGCCGTGGGCCAAGACCGCGCTGCACGACGTCAACTTCGTGGTGGAGCAAGGCGACGGTGTGCTCATCCACGGCGGCAACGGCTCGGGCAAGTCGACGCTGGCGTGGATCATGGCCGGACTGACCATTCCCACGTCCGGCGCCTGCCTGATGGACGGCCGGCCCACCCATGAGCAGGTCGGCGCGGTGGCGTTGTCGTTTCAGGCGGCACGGCTGCAGCTGATGCGCAGCCGGGTCGACCTGGAAGTTGCCTCCGCAGCGGGCTTTTCGCACCGCGACAGGGATCGGGTCGCCGCGGCACTGGGTGTCGTCGGGCTGGATCCCGCCCTGGCCAAGCGGCGCATCGACCAGCTCAGCGGCGGCCAGATGCGCCGTGTGGTGCTGGCCGGGCTGCTGGCGTGCTCGCCCCGCGCGCTCATCCTCGACGAACCGCTCGCGGGGTTGGATGCCGCCAGCCAGCGTGGCCTGCTGCGGTTGCTGGAGGACCTGCGTCGCGAGCGGGGCCTGACGGTGGTGGTGATTTCACATGACTTCGCCGGGCTGGAGGAACTGTGCCCGCGCATCCTGCATCTGCGTAACGGCACCGTGGAGCCGATGTCGATCGCGGCGGGAGGCATGACGTGACCACAACGTCGACGGCGGTCACGGCGGACGGCGCGACCCGTCGCCCGTCTCGCCCCGTCGTGCTGCTGGTCCCGGTGCCCGGACGGTCGGCGATCCACGACCTGTGGGCGGGGACCAAACTGCTGGTCGTTTTCGGTTTTTCGGTGCTGCTGACGTTCTACCCGGGGTGGGTGACGATCGGGCTGGCAGCGGCCCTGGTATTCGCGGCGATCAGGATCGCACACATTCCACGGGGCGTGCTGCCGTCGATACCGCGGTGGCTGTGGATCGTTCTCGCGCTTGGCTTCTTCTCGGCCGCGCTGTCGGGTGGTCGGCCGAACATCCCAGTGGCCGGGCTGGAGATCGGGCTCGGCGGAGCGCTGCACTTCCTGCGGATAACCGCGCTGTCGATCGTGTTGCTCGGGCTGGGGGCGCTGGTGTCGTGGACCACCAACGTCGCCGAAATAGGGCCCGCCCTGGCGAAATTGGGCCGGCCGCTGCGCATATTCCGGATCCCGGTCGACGAATGGGCGGTGGCCTTGGCGCTCGCGCTGCGGGCGTTTCCGATGCTGATCGACGAATTCCAGGTGCTGCACGCCGCCCGCAGGCTGCGACCGAAACGGATACCGAAGAGCCGCAAGGCCCGTCGCCGGCGGCACGCCATGGAGCTGATCGACCTGATGGCCGCCGCCATCACCGTGACCCTGCGCCGCGGTGACGAGATGGGCGACGCGATCACGGCTCGCGGCGGCACGGGTCAGCTGTCGGCCAATCCGGCGCGCCCGAAGCTGGCCGACTGGGTGACGATCGCGATCACCATTGCGGCCAGCGGGGCGGCGGTGGCGCTCGAGACGATCCTGCCTCCGCCGTTCTGAGCGCGAAAGTGGCTGACATTCAACGTATCTCGTCGGCCGACGACGGCAGCGCCGATCTCAGGACCGGATCCGGTCGATGAGGTTGGACAGCACGACGATGCTTTCGCTGCGTTCGATGTCGGCGCTCGACCGGATGCGCTCGAGCGCGGCCTCCAGGTGCCGCATGTCGCGGGCCAGCACGTGCAGGATCGCGTCCGACGTCCCGGTCACCGTCGCCGCGCTGACCACCTCGGGCATGTCGACCCAGGCCGCGCGCAGCTGATCGGGCGCGATCGTGCCGTGGCAGAACACCTGGACGAACGCCTCGGTGTTCCAGCCCAGCGCATTGCGATCGACGATCGTGGTGAACCCTTTGATGACGCCGCTGTCCAGCATCCGGTCGACGCGGCGCTTCACCGCCGGCGCCGACAAATTCACCTTCTGCCCGATCTCGGCGAAGGTCGCCCGCGCATTCTCGGTCAGCTCGGCGAGGATGCGGTCGTCGGTCTCGTCCAGCCGTTCCATGGAGCCCCTCAGGCCTGCGCACAATAAATCGCCACTGTGCGAATTCTAGCGCAACAGATCGTGGCTAGACACGCAAGAATCGTCGTTTGCCAGGCTTCAACGGCGAAAATATCGTTGATTTATGACGGACTTCTACCTCGCCGAGCCGACGCCGGTCGCCACGCCGGCCACGCCCGGCCGCACGGTCCGCGCGGCCCGCACCCGCCGCTACGCCATGACGCCGCCGGCGTTTTTCGCCGTCGAGTACGCGATCAATCCCTGGATGGACGTCACCGCACCGGTCGATGCCGGCCTCGCGCTGGCGCAGTGGCGGGCCCTGTACCGGACCTACCGACGGCTGGGCCACCACGTCGATCTGATCGAACCCGTGCCCGGGCTGCCGGACATGGTCTACGCCGCCAACGGCGGGTTCATCGCCGGCGACGTGGCCATCGTCGCCCGGTTCCGGTTCGCCCAGCGCACCGGCGAGTCGAGGGCGTACGCCGCGTGGATGTCGTCGATGGGCTATCGGCCGGTGACCACCCGGCACGTCAACGAGGGTCAGGGCGACCTGCTCAAGGTCGGTGACATGGTGTTGGCGGGCTACGGCTTTCGCACCGACCGGCGCGCGCACGACGAGATCTCGGCCGCGCTGGGCGTGCCGGTCGTGTCCCTGGAGCTGGTCGATCCGCGGTTCTATCACCTCGACACCGCGCTCGCCGTCCTCGACGACCACACGATCGCCTTCCATCCGCCGGCGTTCAGCGCGGCGGCGCAGGAGCAGCTGCGCGCGCTGTTCCCGGACGCCATCGTGGTGGGCAGCGCTGACGCGTTCGTCCTCGGGCTGAACGTCGTCTCCGACGGCCTGCACGTCGTGCTTCCCTCCGCCGCAACGGGTTTCGCCGCGCAGCTGCGCGAAGCCGGCTTCGACCCGGTCAGCGTCGACCTGTCGGAGCTGCTCAAGGGCGGCGGTTCGGTCAAGTGCTGCACATTGGAGGTGTTCCCATGACGCTCCTCGATGTCCCAGGCGTCGGCGCGAACGAGACCGAGACCGCGATCGCCCTGGCGGAAAGGTATGCCGCACACAACTATTCGCCGCTGCCCGTGGTGGTGGCCAGCGCCGAGGGCGCGTGGATCACCGACGTCGAGGGCCGGCGCTACCTGGACTGCCTGGCCGCCTATTCCGCGGTCAACTTCGGCCACCGCAATCCCGAGATCACCGCGACGGCCCACGCCCAACTCGACACCGTCACGCTGGTCAGCCGCGCGTTCCACTCCGACAACCTGGGACGGTTCTGCGCCGCCCTGGCCCGGCTGTGCGGCAAGGACATGGTGCTGCCGATGAACTCGGGCGCCGAGGCCGTCGAGAGCGGCCTCAAAGTGGCCCGCAAGTGGGGCGCCGACGTCAAGGGCGTTCCCGAGGGCCGCGCCAACATCATCGTGGCCGACAACAACTTCCACGGCCGAACGATCAGCATCGTGAGCTTCTCGTCCGATCCGACGGCGCGCGGCGGCTTCGGGCCGTTCACGCCGGGATTCCGTTCCGTGCCGTTCGGCGACGCCAAGGCACTGGCGGAGGCCATCGACGACAACACCGTCGCGGTGCTGCTCGAGCCGATCCAGGGCGAGGCGGGCATCATCGTCCCGCCCGACGACTACCTCCCGGCCGTCCGCGCGCTGTGCAGCCGGCGCAACGTGCTGATGATCGCCGACGAGATCCAGTCGGGGCTGGCCCGCACGGGTTACACGTTCGCCTGCGACCGCTGGGGCGTCGCGCCGGATGTCTATCTGCTCGGCAAGGCGCTGGGCGGCGGCGTGGTCGCGCTGTCGGCGGTGGTCGCGGACCGGGAAATCCTCGGCGTTCTGCACCCGGGCGAACACGGCTCGACGTTCGGTGGTAACCCGCTGGCCGCCGCGATCGGCACCACCGTGGTTTCGTTGCTGGCGTCGGGCGTATATCAGGCGCGCTCCGCCGACCTCGGCGCTCACCTGCACCGGCGCCTGCACGAACTGATCGGCGACGGCGTCGTCGCGGTGCGCGGCATCGGATTGTGGGCCGGCGTCGACATCCAACCGGCGCTGGCCAGCGGCAGGGAGATGAGTTTGCGACTGGCCGAGCGCGGCGTGCTGGTCAAGGACACCCACGGCTCGACGCTGCGGTTCGCGCCGCCCCTGGTGATCACCGAGCGGGAGATCGACTGGGCGGTTGACCAGTTTGCTTTGGCGTTGCGGGAGGCTGCCTCATAATCAGCTGATCCGGCAACAGGAGGGGCAATTGCCTGCCACGTCGATCAGCCTGACAGCGCAGATGCTGCGGCGTCGTCCCGTCGTCGGCGCTCACGCCGCACGCGGGGCCGCGGACCACCTCAAGCGCAGCCTCGGCACGTTTCAGCTGACCATGTTCGGCGTCGGCTCGACGATCGGCACCGGAATCTTCTTCGTCATGTCGCAGGCGGTGCCCGAAGCCGGCCCCGGAGTGATCGTCTCGTTCCTCATCGCGGGGATCGCGGCGGGGCTCGCGGCCATCTGCTACGCGGAATTGGCCGCCGCCGTGCCGGTTTCGGGCTCGGCGTATTCCTATGCGTACACCACGCTCGGGGAGGTCGTCGCGATGGGCGTGGCGGCGTGCCTGCTGCTGGAATACGGGGTGTCCACCGCGGCGGTCTCGGTCACCTGGAGCGGCTACCTCAACAAGCTGCTGAGCAATGTGTTCGGATTCCAACTGCCGCATGGCTTGTCGGCGGCACCGTGGGACTCGCAACCGGGCTATGTGAACGTGCCGGCGGTCATCCTGATCGTGATGTGCGCGCTGCTGCTGATCCGGGGTGCCAGCGAATCGGCCAGGGTCAACACGGTGATGGTGCTGACCAAGCTCGGCGTCCTGATCATGTTCGTGCTCCTCGCGTTCACGGCCTTCGACGCCGGCCGGCTGCAGGACTTCGCCCCCTTCGGCGTCGCCGGCATCGGCTCGGCGGCGGGCACCATCTTCTTCTCGTACATCGGCCTCGACGCGGTGTCGACGGCGGGCGACGAGGTGAAGGATCCGCAGAAGACCATGCCGCGCGCCATAATCGCGGCGCTGGCGACCGTCACCACGGTGTACGTCCTTGTCGCGGTGGCGGCGCTCGGCACCCAGTCGTGGCGGGATTTCGCCGGCCAGCAGGAAGCGGGCCTGGCCACCATCCTCGACAACGTCACGCACGGCAGGTGGGCCAGCACGATACTGGCCGCCGGCGCCGTGATCTCCATCTTCTCCGTCACGCTCGTGTCCATGTACGGCCAGACCCGCATCCTGTTCGCCATGGGCCGTGACGGCCTGCTTCCTTCGCGATTCGCCACCGTGAATCCGCACACCCTGACCCCGGTGAGCAACACGGTGATCGTCGCAACCGCGGCGGGGGGCCTGGCGGCCTTCGTGCCGCTCGACAAGCTGGCGGACATGGTGTCCATCGGCACGCTGACGGCGTTCATCGTCGTATCGGTCGGGGTGATCATCCTGCGAGTGCGCCAACCCGACCTGCCACGGGGGTTCAAGGTGCCGGGTTACCCTGTCACGCCTGCTCTTTCGGTGCTGGCGTGCGGCTACATCCTGCTCAGCCTGCACTGGTACACCTGGATCGCGTTCACCGGATGGGTCTCGCTGGCGCTGGTCTTCTACTTTGCCTGGGGACGCCACCACAGCGCGCTCAACGAGAGCGAAGACGAGCCGAGGGAGGTGTTGTGACCGTCGTCGTCGGCTACCGGGCCGGTGAGGTCGGCCTGTCGGGCCTGTACCTGGCCGTGCGAGTCGCGCGGACGCTTCGCACCTCGCTGACGGTGGCGACCATCGTGCCCAAGCCTTGGCCGACACCGTCCTTCGCCCGCGTCGACGCGGAGTACGAGCACTGGGCGAACCATCTGGCCGCGGACTCGGCCGCGGAGGCCCAAGGCTTTCTGCAGGGCTTGACCGACGGGCTCGAGGTCACCTACTCCCACCGCGCGCATCGGTCGGTGTCGGGTGGATTGATCGAGCTGATCGCGGACGTCGAGGCTGAGGTCCTGGTGTTGGGGTCGCTGCCGAGCGGCGGGCGCGGCCAGGTGGTGATTGGCTCGACCGCAGACTGGCTGCTGCACGTGTCGCCGGTGCCGGTCGCGATCAGCCCCCGCGAATATCGTTCGTACGCAGGCGGATTGACGCGACTCAGCTGCGCCTACGCTGCCACCCCGGACGCCATCGACGTGGTGCGCCGGTGCGTAGCGTTCGCCCAGCGGTTGGGCCTGCCGGTCCGGGTGATCACCTTCGCGGTCCGCGGCAAGACGATGTATCCGCCCGAGGTGGGCCTCGACGCCGAGGATTCGGTCCTGCAGGCGTGGGCGTCGCAGGCGCGAGAGGTCCAGCAAAGCCTGAAGGCCGAGGGCGTTGTCGGCGACGACGTGGTGCTGGAGGTGGTGACCGGCCACAGCTGGAGCGAAGCGGTGGAGAAGGCGGATTGGCAGGACGGCGAGATCCTGGCCCTGGGCACGTCGCCGCGCGGCGACATCCGCAGGGTGTTCCTCGGATCCCGCAGCGGAAAGATCATCCGCGAGAGTTCGGTGCCGGTGGTGGTGCTGCCCGGCTGACGCTATCGGCGCGCGGCGGCATTGGCCGCCTGTTGCGCCCGTCGCAGGGTGTCCGCGACATCGCCTCGGCCCAGGAACATTTCGTCGAAATAGCTTTGCAGGGCGGTGTCGCCGGCGGCGAAGCCGGCGCCGCCCGGCGCCGGAATCCGCGGCCCGTCCAGGACGGAGAAGAAGGGTTTGACGTCGACGCCCCGGGCGGACCAATAGTCGAAGTAGACCGGTTGCGCGGACACCACCGCGGGGATGGCCGCGCCGTTGCGACCCAGGTACGCGTTGCCCTCGCGGCTGCCCATCCAGGCCAGCACCTGGCGAACCGCATCCGGGTGCTTGGTCGCCGCATTGCCCGCCGCCGCAATGCCGTTGGTGACGCTGACCCGGCCGGCGGGCCCGGCCGGCAGCATCGCCACACCCCAGCGGAACCGGGCGTCGCGGGCCACCGGCGCCAGGTTGTAGGTGCCGGACTGGAACAGCGCCATCCTGCCGGCGAGGAACTGGTTGCGGGAAAAGTCGCCGTTGTCGTTGGTGTCCGAGGCCGGCGGGGCGACGTGGTCGACGTTGATCAGGCCGACCAGGTAGCGGAAGGCCTTCATCGCCGCGGGGTTGTCGAACGCGAACTCGTCGCCGCGCTGGAACACGCCGCCGGCCGACCCGATGTAGTTGAGGTAGATGGCCTGGGCGTCGTTAGCCGCGTTGTAGCCCCACTGACGCACCCGTGTGGCGTCGAAACCCGAAGTGCCCGCGGCATGTCCGTCGGCATCGATGGTGAGTCGCGACAGCAGCGGCCGCAGCGTGTCGTCGCCGTCGGGGTTCCATTGCAGGCTGTTCAGCTGGGCGGGGTCGACGCCGGCCGCCGCGAGCAGGTCGGCGTTGTAGAACACGGCGATGCCGGCGTCGGTCAGCTGCGGCACACCCCACAGCGCCCCGCCGCGGGTGAACTGATCGACGACGGCGGGCTCCCACGCCGAGGCGGCGCCGGGGCCGAGCGCCTTGCCGATGTTCAGCAACCTGCCGCTGTCGGCGTATCCGGCGAGGTATGCGTTGGACAGCCAGAAGATGTCGTCGGCGCTGCCGCCGGCGACATCGGTGCGCAGGGTGTTGAAGTACGTCGGGTAGGCCACCATGTTGATGTGCACCTCGATATTTGGGTGCGTGCGGGTGAATGCCTCGAACGATTGCCGGTATGCCGAGGCAATCTGGTCGGCCCAGATCCGCACCGTCACAACGACCTTGCCGCCGTGGGTTTCGCCGGAGTAGTCCAACAGCATCGCCGTCGCGGCCAGCAGCACCGCGACGAGCGCGAGCGCCCCGGTGACCAGCGTGGAGAATCGGAGTCTCACTTGAGCCCCGAGACGACGATTGACGCGACGATGTGACGCTGGAAGAGCATGAAGAGGATGATCAGCGGCGCGATCGCGACGGTGGTGGCGGCCATGACCAGGGTCCACTGGGAGTTGAACCGCGACTGCAGGTCCGCCGTCGCCACCGTGAGCACCCGCCACTTGTGGCCACTGGTGATCACCAACGGCCACATGAAGTTATTCCATTGCGAGACCACGGTGATCAGCGTCAGCGCGGCCAGCACCGGGCGGCTGGACGGGATCACCACATGCACGATCACGTCCAGCGTGTTGGCGCCGTCGAGGCGCGCGGCGTTGATCAGGTCGTTCGGGATGATCCGAAAGTGCTCGCGCAGCAGGAAAATCGCGTAGGGCGAGCCGAACATGAACGGCAACACCAACGCCCAGAACGTGTTCCGCAATCCCAGCTGAGCCATCATGAGGTACATCGGGACCACCGTGACGGTCCCCGGCACCATCAGCGTTGCGATGTAAACCCAGAACAGCGCGTCGCGCCCGGGAAACCGCAGCCGCGCGAACGCGTAGGCGGCCAGCACCGAAAACGTCAGCTGGCCCACCAGGATCACCGCCGTCATCAACGCGGTCACCGCCGCGGCCCGACCGAACCCCGCCCCGGCCAGGTCGGCATAGTTCGACAGCGTCGGCGGCCGCGGCCACTGCAGCGGCGTGCCGGTCACGAACTGGTGAGCCGACGTGAACGAGGTCAGCAGGCCAAGCGCGAACGGCGCCAACGTGATCAGCGCCCCCAGTGTCAGGCACGCGTAGATCGCGGTGTTGGAGACGCGACTAGGTGAGGTCATAGCTGATCCGCCGACGGAAGTAGACGTGCTGAACGACGGTGACGCCGACCAGGATGACGAACAGCACCACCGCCATGACCGATGCCCGACCGATGGCCGCCGAGCCGAACGCCTCGGCGTAGATGCGATGGGCGACCAGGTCGGTGCTGAGGCCCGGCCCGCCGCCGGTCAGCGCGTAGACGGTGTCGAAAACCTGTGCCGTGCTGACGATCCCGGTCACCAGGACGAAGAACATCGTCGGCCGCAGCATGGGCAAAGTGATGCGCCAGAACCGCTGCCAGGCGGTGGCGCCGTCGGTGCGCGCAGCGGCGTGGATATCCGCCGGGATGGCCAGCAGGCCGGCGAGAAAGGACAGCGAGACGTAGCCGACGTTGGTCCAGACGACAACGGCCGAAACCAGCGGCAGCGCCAGTCCGGGATCCGACAGCCAGTCGATGCGGTGGCCGAGCACGGTGCTGACGGCGCCGTCGGTGGGGGCCAGGATCCAGCGCCACAACACCGCGATGGCCAGCGGCGCGCAGATCCACGGCAGCACGTACAGGGTGCGAAACAGCCCGCTGCCCGGCATCCGGCGGGCCAGCATCGAGGCGGCCAGCAGCCCGAGCGCCGTCTGCGCCGGAACCACGATCGCCACGAACACGGCCGTGACGATCAGCGAGTTGCCGAAGCCGGCGTCGGTCAAGACCGAGCGCCAGTTGGCCAGGCCCACATAGCGCAGCGGCCCCAGCAGGTCCCATCGGTACAGGCTCAGCCAGACCACCACGAGAATCGGCAGCAGCAGGAACGCGACCACGCCGAACAGGCTGGGCGCCAGCAGCGCGTAACCCAGCGCAGTCGGTCGGCGGGGCGCGTCGGCCATGGGTGTATTAAAGCCGGGCGGTTGCGGTGGACCTAGGCTGGATTAGTGACACCGAACCGGGGGATCGATGCCGACTTCCTGGACCTGCCCCGCCACGAACTCGCCGACGCCGCACTGTCGGCGGCCACCAAGGCCGGAGCCAGCCATGCCGACCTGCGGGTTCACCGCGTCAGCACCGAGATCATCCAACTGCGCGACGGCGAGCTGGAGACCGCGGTCATCAGCCGCGAGATCGGGTTGGCGGTGCGGGTGATCGTCGACGGCACCTGGGGATTCGCCTCGCACGCCGAGTTGGCGCCGTCGGTCGCCGCCGAGACCGCGCGCCGCGCGGTGCACGTGGCCACCACGCTGGCGACGCTGAACAGCGAGCGCGTCGAGCTGGCGCCCGAGTCGGTGTACGCCGACGCCTGCTACGTGTCGGACTACCGGATCGATCCGTTCGACATCCCGGCCGCCGACAAGATCGCCGTGCTCGAGGACTACTCCGGGCGACTGCTGGACGCCGAGGGCATTGACCATGTGTCGGCCGGTTTGACGGCGGTCAAGGAGCAGACGTTCTACGCCGATGCCTTCGGCTCGTCGATCACCCAGCAGCGGGTGCGGCTGCAGCCCACGCTGGAGGCGGTGACCGTCGACGCCGCCGCGGGCAGCTTCGACTCGATGCGCACGCTGGCTCCGCCGGTGGGCCGCGGCTGGGAGATGGTGGCCGGCGACGACGTGTGGAACTGGACCGACGAGCTCGCCCAGCTGCCATCGCTGCTGGCCGAGAAGGTCAAGGCGCCCAGCGTGACCCCGGGCCGCAAGGACCTGGTGATCGACCCGACCAACCTGTGGCTGACCATTCACGAATCCATCGGCCACGCAACCGAATACGACCGCGCGATCGGCTACGAGGCCGCCTACGCCGGCACCTCCTTCGCCACCCCCGACAAGCTGGGCACCCTGCGCTACGGCTCGCCGGTGATGAACGTGACCGCCGACCGCACCGTCGAATTCGGCTTGGCCACCGTCGGTTACGACGACGAGGGCGTGGCCGCGCAAAGCTGGGACCTGGTGCGCGACGGGGTGTTCGTCGGCTATCAGCTCGACCGGGCGTTCGCGCCGCGGCTGGGCCAGCCGCGCTCCAACGGCTGCTCGTACGCCGATTCGCCGCACCACGTGCCGATCCAGCGGATGGCCAACGTGTCGCTGCAGCCCGGCCCCGACGACACCGGCACCGCCGACCTGATCGGCCGGGTCGAGGACGGCATCTACATCGTCGGCGACAAGTCGTGGTCGATCGACATGCAGCGCTACAACTTTCAGTTCACCGGGCAGCGGTTCTTCCGCATCCGCGACGGCCGCCTCGACGGCCAGTTGCGCGACGTCGCGTATCAGGCCACCACCACCGAATTCTGGAATGCCATGGAAGCCGTCGGCGGCCCGTCCACCTGGCGACTGGGCGGCGCTCTCAACTGCGGCAAGGCCCAGCCCGGGCAGATCGCCGCGGTCAGCCACGGCTGCCCGTCGGCGTTGTTCCGCGGCGTCAACGTGCTCAACACGCGTACCGAGGGTGGCCGATGATCTCTGCGCAGCACGTCGTCAACATCGTCTTGGACGAGGCGGCCAAGCGTGGCGGCGCCGACGAGACCATGGTGCTGGTCACCGACCGGGTCGAGGCGACGTTGCGCTGGGCGGGCAATTCGATGACCACCAACGGCGTTTCGGTCAGCCGCAGCCTGACCGTCATTTCGGTTGTGCGCGAAGGCACCAGCGCGCGGGTGGGCACGATGGTTTCCGCCGAGGTCGATCCGCGGGTGATCCCCGGGCTGGTGGCGGCGTCCCAGGACGCGGCCCGCTCCGCGCCGGAGGCCGGCGACGCCGCGCCGCTGCTCGCCGATGCCGGGGTGCCCGGCGATTGGAATGCCCCGGCGGCCGGCACCGGGCCGGAGATATTCGCCGACCTCGCCGGATCGCTGAGCCGCGGGTTCAAGGGCAGTGACCGGTTGTATGGCTATGCGCACCACAGTGTTTCGACGACTTTCTTGGCTTCGTCGACGGGGCTGCGCCGGCGCTTCACCCAGCCCGCCGGCGCGGTGGAGGTCAACGCCAAACGCGACGACGCCAGCGCCTGGGCGGGGGTCGGCACCCCCGATTTCGTCGACGTCCCAACCGATCTGCTGCTCGAGCAGTTGTCGACGAGGCTGGGTTGGGCGCAGCGGACCGTCGAGCTGCCGGCGGGGCGGTACGAGACGATCATGCCCCCGTCGACGGTGGCCGACATGATGATCTACCTGGCGTGGTCGATGGCCGGCCGCGGCGCGCACGAGGGCCGGACCGCGTTCTCCGCCCCCAGCGGCGGGACCCGGATCGGGGAGCGGCTCACCGACCTGCCGCTGACGCTGTTCACCGATCCGATGGCGCCGGGCCTGACGTGCACGCCGTTCGTCGCGACGAGCAGCTCCTCGGAGACGGTGTCGGTGTTCGACAACGGCATGGAGATCGGCCAGGTGGACTGGATCCTCGACGGGGTGATCAACGCGCTGGCGTACCCGCGGGCCACCGCCGCCAAGTACGACGCCAAGGTGGCCGTCGCCGCCGACAACCTGGTGATGACCGGCGGGTCGGCCGAGCTGGCCGACATGATCGCGGGTACGGAGCGCGGCCTGCTGTTGACCACGCTGTGGTACATGCGCGTGGTCGACCCGACCACGCTGTTGCTCACGGGGCTGACCCGCGACGGCGTGTACCTGATCGAAGACGGCGAGGTGACCGCGGCCGTCAACAACTTCCGGTTCAACGAGAGCCCGCTGGACCTGCTGCGGCGGGCAACCGAGGCCGGGGCCAGTGAGAAGACCCTGCCGCGCGAGTGGGCCGACTGGGCCACCCGGGCGGCGATGCCGTCGCTGCGCATCCCCGACTTCCACATGTCGTCGGTCAGCCAGGCGCACTAGCCGCTGACAGCTTTCGCCGAGCGTGAAGCCGTTGCGAAAAATTGGCGGCGCTTTCACGCGATGGATGCAACAGTGGGCGGTTTGGGTGGGTTAGACAGTAGTTCGTCGAGGGCTTCAGCGG
>NZ_JAPJAV010000012.1:0-194912 GCF_035616495.1 Mycobacterium sp. 663a-19
CGCCCGGGCTGCCGGCGCTGGTTCCGGCGGCCAGCGGCGCGGCCGGCGCCACGGTCGCCGACCCGCCCGTCAGGCCGGCCGTCGCCGCCGCCGGCACCGCGGCCGCCATCGAACCCGCCGGGGCCGCCGACCCCACCGCGCCTTGGCTGACGGCCTGCAGGGGCGCGGTGTTCACGGCCTCGGTCGCGGCGTACTCGGCCGCACCGCCGTTCATGAGCTGCACAAACTGCTGATGAAACAGCGCCGCCTGCGCGCTGAGCTGCTGATACATCTGGGAGTGCGTGCCGAACAAGGCCGCGATGCCCAGCGAGACCTCGTCGGCGCCCGGGGGCAGCACGCTCGACGTCGGGCCCAGCGCGGCCGAGTTTGCTGAGCTGATCGAGGAGCCGATGCCGGCCAGGTCAGATGCCGCGGCCGCCACGTAGGCGGGCGTCGCGTTCACGTACGACATCTGCACCCTCCGACCAGGCCATGGCGGTCAAATGATCGCCCGGCCGCCAATCGCAGACTGGACAATCCAAATCGTAGGACTTGACCGGGCTTTTTGCGACTTTTTCGCAAGCTTCGTTCCGCGCCGGGACGCGCAAAGCCCGGACCGCCGACAAACGACAACCCGGGCTTTGCGGAACCGGACTACTTGATGATCTTGGTGACCCGGCCGGCGCCGACGGTGCGGCCACCCTCGCGGATCGCGAATCGCAGGCCCTCGTCCATGGCGACGGGCTGGATCAGCTTCACCGAGATGTTGGTGTTGTCGCCGGGCATCACCATCTCCGTGCCCTCCGGCAGCGTCACCACACCGGTCACGTCGGTGGTGCGGAAGTAGAACTGCGGACGGTAGTTGTTGAAGAACGGCGTGTGCCGGCCACCCTCGTCCTTGGACAGGATGTAGACCTGGCCCTCGAACTCGGTGTGCGGCGTGGTGGTGCCGGGCTTCGTCACGACCTGGCCGCGCTCGACGTCCTCGCGCTTGACACCGCGCAGCAGCAGCCCGACATTGTCGCCGGCCTGGCCCTGGTCGAGCAGCTTGCGGAACATCTCAACGCCGGTGACGGTCGTCTTGGTGGTTGACGGCCGGATGCCGACGATCTCGACCTCCTCGTTCACGTTGATGACGCCGCGCTCCACCCGACCGGTGACCACGGTGCCGCGGCCGGTGATGGTGAAGACGTCCTCGACGGGCATCAGGAACGGCTTGTCGGTCTCGCGGACGGGGTCCGGGATCGACTCGTCGACCGCGGCCATCAGCTCCTCGACCGAGGCGACCCACTTCTCGTCGCCCTCGAGCGCCTTCAGCGCCGAGACCCGGATCACCGGGGCCTCCTCGTCGAACTCCTGGGCGGCCAGCAGCTCGCGAACCTCCATCTCGACGAGCTCGAGCAGCTCCTCGTCGTCGACGGCGTCCGCCTTGTTCAGGGCCACCAGGATGTAGGGCACCCCGACCTGGCGGGCCAGCAGCACGTGCTCACGCGTCTGCGGCATGGGGCCGTCGGTCGCGGCCACCACCAGGATCGCGCCGTCCATCTGGGCCGCTCCGGTGATCATGTTCTTGATGTAGTCGGCGTGCCCGGGGGCGTCGACGTGGGCGTAGTGCCGCTTGTCGGTCTGGTACTCGACGTGCGCGATGTTGATCGTGATGCCGCGCTGACGCTCCTCGGGAGCGTTGTCGATCTGATCGAACGCCTTCGACTCGTTCAGGTCCGGAAACTTGTCATGCAGGACCTTGGTGATAGCCGCGGTCAGTGTGGTCTTGCCGTGGTCAACGTGACCGATGGTCCCGATGTTGACGTGGGGCTTGGTCCGCTGGAACTTCGCCTTCGCCACTTTTGTGTCCTCCGACTTGTTTGGTGCTTGTTAAGCAGTGTTGATGTTTTCCAGTTATGCCGCGGTGACCGCGTCAGCTTACTCGTAACGTTCCGACTACTCGCCCGTCGCCTTCGCAATGATCTCCTTCGACACCTGCGCCGGAACCTCGGCGTAGCTGTCGAACACCATGGAGTAGTTCGCCCGGCCTTGAGTCTTGGACCTCAGGTCGCCGACGTAGCCGAACATCTCGGACAGCGGCACGTGCGCCCGAACGACGCGCGCACCGGCCCGCTCCTCCATGGCCTGGATCTGGCCACGGCGGGAGTTCAAATCGCCGATCACGTCACCCATGTAGTCCTCGGGTGTGGTCACTTCGACCGCCATGATCGGCTCGAGGATCACCGGCTGCGCTTGCGCCGCAGCCTTTTTCAGCACCTGGGAACCCGCGATCTTGAACGCCATCTCCGAGGAGTCGACCTCGTGGTAGGCGCCGTCGAGCAGGGTGACCTTCAGGTTCACCAGCGGGTAACCGGCCAGCACGCCGTACTGCATGGCGTCCTGCGCGCCGGCATCGACCGACGGGATGTACTCCCGCGGGATGCGGCCACCGGTGACCTTGTTCTCGAACTCGTAGGTCGCACCGTCCTCGCCGGTGAACGGCTCGAGGTTGATGATGACCTTCGCGAACTGGCCCGAGCCACCCGTCTGCTTCTTGTGGGTGTACTCGACGTTCTGCACGACCCGCTTGATGGTCTCCTTGTAGGCCACCTGGGGCTTGCCCACGTTGGCCTCGACCTTGAACTCGCGGCGCATGCGGTCCACCAGGATGTCCAGGTGCAGCTCGCCCATGCCGCCGATCACGGTCTGGCCGGTCTCGGAATCCAGATGCACCTTGAAGGTCGGGTCCTCCTCGGCGAGCTTCTGGATCGACAGGGAAAGCTTCTCCTGGTCGCTCTTGGTCTTGGGCTCGATGGCGACCTCGATGACCGGGGCGGGGAAGGTCATCGACTCCAGCACGACCTGGTGGCTCGGGTCGCTCAGGGTGTCACCGGTGGTGGTGTCCTTGAGCCCGATCACCGCGTAGATGTGGCCCGCTGAGGCGCGCTCGACGGGGTTCTCCTTGTTGGAGTGCATCTGGAACAGCTTGCCCAGCCGCTCCTTCTTGCCCTTGGTGGCGTTGATGACCTGGCTGCCCGACTCGACGGTGCCCGAGTACACCCGGATGTAGGTCAACTTGCCGAAGAACGGGTGCGTCGCAATCTTGAACGCCAACGCCGCGAAGGGCTCGTCGGTGGACGCGTGGCGCACGACCTCCTCGTCCTCCTTGCCCGGCGGGTGCCCGACGGCCGGCGGCACGTCCAGCGGCGAGGGCAGGTAGTCGACGACGGCGTCGAGCATGGGCTGCACGCCCTTGTTCTTGAACGCGCTGCCGCACAGCACCGGGTAGATCTCCGAGGCGATGGTCAGCTTGCGAATCGCCGCCTTGATCTCGTCGACGGTGATCTCCTCGCCGCCGACGTACTTCTCCAGCAGGTCCTCGTCGGTCTCGGCGACGACCTCGAGCAGCTTGGTCCGGTACTCCTCGGCCTTTTCCGCCAGCTCGGCCGGGATCTCGACGGTGTCGTAGGTCTCGCCGAGCTTCGTCTCACCGCGCCACACCTTGGCATTCATCTCGACCAGGTCGACGACGCCCTCGAACTCGCTCTCCGAGCCGATGGGCAGCTGGATCGGCACCGCGTTGGCGCCGAGCCGCTCCTCCATCGTGCGCACCGAGAAGTAGAAGTCCGCGCCGATCTTGTCCATCTTGTTGACGAAGCAGATGCGGGGGACGTCGTACTTGTCGGCCTGCCGCCAGACCTGCTCGGACTGCGGTTCGACACCCTCCTTGCCGTCGAACACGGCGACGGCGCCGTCGAGCACGCGCAGGTTGCGCTCCACCTCGACGGTGAAGTCGACGTGTCCCGGGGTGTCGATGATGTTGAGCTGGTTGTCTTTCCAGAACGTCGTCGTGGCCGCGGAGGTGATGGTGATCCCGCGTTCCTGCTCCTGCTCCATCCAGTCCATGGTGGCGGCGCCGTCATGGACCTCACCGATCTTGTAGTTGATGCCGGTGTAGTACAGGATCCGCTCGGTGGTCGTCGTTTTGCCGGCATCGATGTGCGCCATGATGCCGAAGTTGCGGACCTTGCTCAGGTCGGTCAGCACGTCCTTCTGTGCCACAGAAGTCTTCCCACTCTTTCTACGTTGCTCAGTTACTTCGCTGTCGGTTTTGCGCCCGGCCGGCCACTCTGCCGGCGGCTATCACCAGCGATAGTGCGCGAAGGCGCGGTTTGCCTCGGCCATCTTGTGGGTGTCCTCACGCCGCTTGACGGAGGCCCCGAGGCCGTTGCTGGCATCCAGGATCTCGTTTGCCAGCCGCTCGATCATGGTCTTCTCCCGGCGTTGCCGCGAGAAGCTGACGAGCCAGCGCAGTGCCAGCGTGGTCGACCGGTCCGGCCGCACCTCGACGGGCACCTGGTAGGTCGCACCACCGACGCGGCGGCTGCGCACCTCCAGGGCCGGCTTGACGTTGTCCAGGGCCCGCTTGAGGGTGATGACGGGATCGGTGCCGGTCTTGTCGCGGGCATGCTCGAGCGCCCCATAAACAATGCGCTCGGCCAGCGATTTCTTCCCCTTCAGCAAAACCTTGTTCACCAGCTGGGTGACCAGCTGCGACCCATAAACGGGGTCGTTGACCAGCGGACGCTTGGGCGCGGGCCCCTTGCGCGGCATCAGCTCTTCTCCTTCTTGGCGCCGTAACGGCTGCGGGCCTGCTTGCGGTTCTTGACGCCCTGAGTGTCGAGCGAACCGCGGATGATCTTGTACCGCACGCCGGGCAGGTCCTTGACTCGGCCGCCGCGCACCAGCACCATCGAATGCTCCTGCAGGTTGTGGCCCTCGCCGGGGATGTAGGCGGTGACCTCGACCTGGCTCGTCAGCTTCACGCGCGCGACCTTGCGAAGCGCCGAGTTCGGCTTCTTCGGGGTGGTGGTGTACACGCGGGTACATACGCCACGGCGCTGCGGGCTGCCCTTCAGGGCCGCGGTCTTGACCTTGCCGATCTTGTCCCGACGACCCTTGCGGACCAGCTGCTGAATGGTTGGCATCTACCGGCTTTCTGTGTTCGGCGTCTCGCTAACGGTGTTCAAGTCTTTGTACTGCGGTTTTGCCCCGCCTTGGAGTAGTCTCCGTACCCCGCGGCCGGGTGTGTCGCACGCGCTCAGCGTCGGATTCATCCGTTGCTTCGTGGACATGCGAATTCGCCCGGCATCCACTTCCTTACGTCAGGCGCCGTAAGCCGCCAGGCACGAGCAACCACAATACCCGCCGCTGGTCTGGCAGGTCAAAGCGGCCCTAGGCCCACCTAGGCCGGGTTCGCGCTGTTGTGCGCGGTCCGCCGTTCCAGGCCCGCCGCGAGCCGCAGCACCATGTCGGAGAACAGCGCATCCGTGTCGATGTCGTCCATCACGCCGGTCATCTCCAGCAGCACGAAGCCGTGCAGCGCGGACCAGAACTCGAGCGCCGCGTAGAACGCCTCGTCACCGTCCAGGCCGTAGGAGGACAGCACCGCGATGACGGGCGCGGCCGCGTTGCGGGTGGCGGCGGTGTACTCGGGGTCGTCGCCGCCCAGCGGCATCCGGGTGAACGCCGAGTAGCGCCCCGGGTGGTGGTGGGCGTAGCTGCGGTAGGCACCGGCCATGACCAGCACCGCGTCGTCGCGAGCCCGGCCCTCGCCGACCCGGTTCAGCATCGTGATGATGTCGTCGATGACCCGGATGCGCACCGCCCGCCGCAGGTCCTCCAGGCTGTCCACGTGGTTGTACAGCGACGGCCCCTTGGTCCCCAGCTGCGTGGCCAGCGCGTTGATGGTCAGCGAGTCCCAGCCCTCCCGGTCCAGGAAGGTCAGCGCGCCGTCGACGATGCCCTCCCGGCTCAGCTTGGCCGGGCGCGCCGCCGACCGCCCGGCGCGTTGTCGCGCGCCGGCTGACGGCGGTTCGGGCTGAGCTGTCATGACTAATGACTCTAGTTGACGTCGGCGGGAAAAAGCTCCGACGGATCCGGGGTGGCGCCCCGTCGATGGGGGAGAAAAAAGTCTGCCATCGCGCAGGCAAATACACGTACGCTCAGTCCAGGAGATACCCGCCGAAGCGAAGGGGGCCCGCAGTGAAATGGACAACCATCGCGGGATCGCTTGCAACCTGTGTCATCGCGACGAGCGCAGCACTCGCCGGCCCGCAGCCCGCGGCGCAGGCCAAGAACGGCGACACCCACGTCATCGGGCAGGGGCTCGAGCAGACGCTGGATTGCAACGACGCCACCCTGATCGTCAACGGCACGAGTAACACCGTCAACGCGTTGGGCAACTGTTGGGCCGTGACGGTGATGGGCTCGGGCAACACCGTCATCGCCGACTCGGTGACCCACGACATCACCGTCTACGGCTATAACCAGACCGTGTTCTATCACAACGGCGCGCCGATCCTCTGGGACCGCGGCCGCGAACTGGGCATGACGAACCGGCTTCAGCAAGTGCCCGCCTGAGACACCAAGGGGGATCGACGAACAATGCGCGCAGCCCACATCACTGGTCACCCACGCGGACGCGTGGCCTACGCCGCGGCGCCGGCGCTCGCGGCGCTGGTGCTGGCCGCGTGCAGTTCGACCGCCAACCCGCCCGGCGGCGCTCCGACGACCTCCACGACGGCGACCACGACGGCGAGCAGCGGAACCGCCGCGCCGACGACGGGCACGAGCGGCGAAAGCACCACCGCATCGGTGGAGATCGGCAACACGCTGAACTACGGATCGATGGGGACCACGGCCAGCCTCGACTGCGCCACCGGCAAGTCGCTCAACGTCGCCGGTTCGAACAACACGCTGACGGTCACCGGCACCTGCGAGAAGGTGACCATCGGCGGCGCCAACAACAAGATCACGATCGACAAGATCAACACCAAACTCACGGTGCTGGGGATGGACAACACCATCACCTACAAGGACGGTGACCCGAAGGTCGACAACATCGGGTCGACCAACACCATCAACAAGGGCGGCTAACCGGCCGGCGCGCCGTGGCGGCCGGCGCCGCCGGCGAATCGGCCCGCCCCCTCCAGCGCCTCCCCGGCGACCCGGGAGATGCTGGCGAACTCCAGGTCGAGCGCCGCGGATTCCGGCAGTCCCCACTGGTGCAGGGCCGACAGCCGGTCCGAGCGCAGGCACTGCTGGGGCAGGGCGGCCAACTCGGCCGCCAACTCCTCGGCCGCCTGCCGGGATTTGCCTTTGGGCACAACGCGATTGGCCAACCCGATGGCGAGCGCCTCGTCGGCTTTGACACCGCGGCCGGTGAGGATCATGTCCATCGCCCGGCTGTGGCCGATCAGCCGCGGCAGCCGCACGGTGCCGCCGTCGATCAGCGGCACGCCCCAGCGGCGACAAAACACGCCGAACACGGCATCTTCCTCGGCCACCCGCAGGTCACACCACAGCGCCAGCTCCAGACCCCCGGCGACGGCGTAACCACTGACCGCGGCGATCACCGGCTTGGACAGCACCATGCGCGACGGGCCCATCGGTCCGGGACCGGTCCGGTGCACGACGTTGGCCTCCGGCGTGCCGAACGCCTTCAAATCTGCTCCCGCGCAAAAGGTTCCGCCGTCGCCCCACAGCACGGCCACCGACGCCGAGTCGTCGCGTTCGAATTGCTCGAACGCCGCGTACAGGGCCGTGGCCGTCGGACCGTTGACGGCGTTGCGCGCCGCCGGCCGGTCGAGGATCACCGTCGTCACCGGGCCCTTGCGCTCCACGCGCACCGGATCACTCATGTCGCCTCCAGGAGTTGGGTTGGTTCGCGCCGGTTGAGAAGCTCGGCGGCGAAGTCGTGGTACGCCGCGCGCAGCCGGTCGCCCGGCCACTCGGTCGGTAACAGCTCGTCGGGCAGCACCGGGTCGGTGAGCAGGTGCCGGACCGTCGCCGCGGCCACCATGAAGCGGCCGGGAATGTCGCGCGCCGCGGCCATCTCTGCGAGCAACCTGTGGCCCTGTTGCGCCCAGCCGGGCAGGTCCCACAGCCGGCCGGCCAGCTCGGCGGGGGCATCGTCGCGTGCCGTCAGGATTCGCACCCGGCCTTCGAGCTCGCGATCCAGATCCAGCTCCAGGTTGTCCGGCCGCATCCAAACACCTTCGCGCAGTTCGCCGAAGCGCTTGTTGTGCAGGGTGGTTCGCAGCGCCGCCCGGGTACGCGCGTCGTTGCCCACGCTGGTGACGATGAGCACGACCCAGTCGCCGTGCCAGGGGCGGACGCGTGGGTCGATGGCATCGTCCTGCCGGCGCTGCCGGGCCAGCAGGCGATCCGACAGCCGGTAGCCGTCGGCGGAGCGGATCAGGTCGCCGGCGCCGACCATGCGGGTCAGCGCGACCCGCAGCGTGGTCTCCTTGATGCCGAAATCGTTTGTCAGCCTGATCAGGTCGCTGGCGGTGGCCCATGCCGGGTGGGCACCGAGCAGCACGCTGAGCACCACCGACCGCGCCGTCATGTTGGGCATGGTTATCTACGCCTGCCTAGACCTGGGATGCCTGCCGGCCGTAGTCGCCGAAGGGCTCGTCGCGATGCCGCACCGCATCCCGGAAGCCGTGTTCGACCGCGTCGGCGACGAAGGCGTGCCCCTCGGGCGTGTGCCGGGCGATCCCGTCGAACACCGTGCTGACCATCCTGCTGGTGGCCACGCCCTGTTGCAGCAGGACGGAATTCAGCGCCAGCTTGACCATGATCAGCTGGTTGACCGGCACCGCCGCGATCCGCTCCACCAGCCGCTCGGTGCGCTCGTCGAGGTGCTCGGGGGCCGGGGCCTCGACCGCCAGGCCCCATTCGGCGGCCTGCGCGCCGGTGATGCAATCCCCGGTCAGCAGAAGGCGTTTGGCGCGCTGGTCACCGAGCCGGTGCGCCCACAGCCCCGCCGCCGGCACACCCCAGACGCGGGTGGGCGGGTAACCGATCTTGGCGTCGGCCGCGGCGATCACCTGGTCGGCGTGCAGCGCGATGTCGGTGCCGCCGGCCACGCAGTAGCCGTGGATCTTGACCACCGTCGGCTTGTCCGCGTGCATCAGGCTGGAGAACCCGCGCACGAAGCGGCTCATCATCTGGTAGTCGATCATGGGGTCCCACGGCTGATTCGGCAGGTGGTTGACCGCCTGGGTCTTGCCGTCGAGCACCGTGCCCTTGTATGCGCCCGTTCCGCCGGCCGAGCCGGTCTGGTCTGCGTAGGCGGACAGGTCGAAGCCCGCGCAGAAGCCCTCGCCGCGACCCGACACCAGGATGACGTGCACACCGGGGTCCAGGTCGGCCCGCTCCACCAGCGCCGAGAGCTCCAGCGGGGTGTCGGCGACGATCGCGTTGCCCTTCTCCGGCCGGTTGAAGGTGATGCGTGCAACCCGGTCGGTGACCTCATAGGTCATCGTTTTCAACTTGTCGAAGTCGACCGGCCTGATGGCGTGAGTCATGTTGTGGCTCAGCCCTTGACGAGGGCTCGCTCGAGGATGGGCGCGAGATCCAGGCCCGTCGGCATGGTGCCGTACGCGCCGCCCCACTGGCCGCCTAGCCGGGTGGCCAGGAAGGCCTCGGCGACGGCGGGGTGGCCGTGGCGCACCAGCAGCGCCCCCTGCAGCGCCAACGCGATGTCCTCGGCAACCTTGCGGGCCCGGTACTGGATGGTGTCCAGTTCGGTCAGGTCTTGCCGCAGCGGCTCGACATGAGCGGCCAGGCGCGGATCCTGACCGGTGCTCTCGTCCAGTTCGGCGAACAGCACCTCGACACATTCGGGCCGAGTTGCCATGGCGCGCAACGTGTCCAGCGCGCTGACATTGCCCGAGCCCTCCCAGATGCCCATCAGCGGTGCCTCGCGGAACAGGCGCGGCATGCCCGAGTCCTCGACGTAGCCGTTGCCCCCCAGGCATTCCAGCGCCTCGGCGGCGTGGCCGGTGGCGCGCTTGCACACCCAGTACTTGCTGGCCGCCAATCCGATGCGGCGCAGCAACGCCTCCCTGTCGTCTCCGCGCAACGCCTTGTCGGTGGCGCCGGCCATCCGCATCGCGACGATGGTGGCGGCCTCGGCCTCCACCGCCAGGTCGGCCAGCACGTTGCGCATCAGCGGCTGGTCGATCAGGTAGGCGCCGAACGCCTTTCGGTGCTGGGCGTGGTGGATGGCGCGGGTCAGGCCGGTGCGCATGCTGCTGGCGCTGCCCAGGGTGCAGTCCAGCCTGGTGAGGTTGACCATCTCGATGATGGTCGGCACGCCGCGGCCCTCCTCGCCCACCAGCCACGCGACGGCGCCGTCGTATTCGACCTCGCTTGACGCGTTGGCATGGTTGCCGAGCTTGTCCTTGAGGCGCTGCAACAACATTCGGTTGCGGCTGCCGTCGGGCAGGATCCGCGGCAGCATGAAGCAGGACAGGCCGCCCGGGGCCTGCGCGAGCACCAGGAAGATGTCGCACATCGGCGCCGAGGTGAACCATTTGTGACCGGTCAGGCTGTAGCTGCCGTCGCCGTTCGGGACCGCCTCGGTGGTGCCGGCGCGGACGTCGGATCCGCCCTGCTTCTCGGTCATCGACATGCCGGCGGTGATGCCGCGCTTGGTGGTGGCCAACTTGAGTTCGGGGTCGTATTCGCGATTGGTCAGCAGGGGTTCGTAAACCGCCGCCAGTTCGGGGTTGTAGCGCAGCGCCGGCACAACGGCGTAGGTCATCGAGACCGGGCAGGTGTGGCCGGGCTCGACGTTCCAGACCGACATCTTGGCGGCCCGCACCACGTGCGCGCCCGGGCGCTCGTCGGCCCACGGTGCGCCGTGCAGGCCGTGGGCGATCGCGGTGCGCATCAGCTCGTGGTACGCCGGGTCGTACTCGATCTCGTCGACGCGGTGGCCGTACTTGTCGTGGGTGTGCAGGATGGGCCGGTTGCGGTCGGCGAGCTCACCCCAGCGCTGGGCTTCGCGACCACCGGCGATCGCGCCCACCTCGTTCACCTCTTCCAGGCCCCATTGCCCGCCCTCGCGGATCAGGGCCTCGACGAGCACAGCGGACGTCGCGGGGTTGTAGTTGTCCAGCGGAGGAACCTGGTTGGTGACGACATGCGTATCTGGCATGCCCCCCATGTTACATTTTTTCAACAACCGCACAAGAGCTGTAACACGGCTAGCGGGGATGCGTGGCGAAGAACTCCCACAGCCGCCGGGTGGCGAAGGCGGGCCAGTCGTGACCCCCGCCGTCGACGGTGATCAGCACGACGCTGCGGCCCTCGGGGCATTCGGCCGTCGACGTGGTGACCGGGCCGTCGGTGCTGACGGCCGCGGCGCCGCACCGATCGACGTTGCGCCAGAACGCATTTGTCTCTCGTACCGGTGGGCCGTTGATGACGCTGAAGCCCGGCCCACCGTTATAGGGGACGAGATCGTCGGCGGTGCCGTGGATGTGCATGACCGACTCCGGGTGCGGGGAACCGCACGCGTTCAGCTGGGTGCCGGCAACCGGCCCGATCGCCGCGAAAATGTCGGTGCTGCACGCCAGGGTGTAGGACATGATGCCGCCGTTGCTCATGCCGGTGGCATAGATCTTGGCGGGGTCGATGCCGACGTTCTTGGTGATGTCGGCGACGGCCGCGCCGACGAAGCCGACGTCGTCGACGCCTTCGCGTCCGGAACGGCCGCAGCAGGTCTCCCCGTCAACGTTCCAGCTTCGGTCGAGGCCGTCCGGGTAGGCGACGGCGAACTTGGCCGAGTCGGCGACTTCGTCCCAGCCGAAGGCTCTTTCGGCTTGCTTCGCGCTCCCCGATACGCCGTGCATCACGACCACCAGGGGGGCCGAGGCGGGCAGCGCGGCGGGCAGGTACAGCCGATAGCCGCGCTCGTGTACGCCGACTCGGATGTGGTGGGCGCTGGCGCCCTTGACGAAGCCCGACGGCAGCGGCGGCGCGCAACCCGCGATCACCACCAGCAGGCCGAGCAGCATGACTACCCGACGAATCACGGCCCGAGTGAGCCTCAGCCGCTGGTCTTTTCGCGCAAGAACGCGATGTCGTCCTTGCGGCCCTCGTCGGCGGTTTCGCAGATCACCGGCGCGTCGGCGGCCTGGACCGCCGCGACGAGCAGCTCGGTGTCGATCTTGCCGCTGCCCAGGTTGGCGTGCCGGTCGGCGCCCGAGCCCGCCGCGTCGCGCGAATCGTTGCAGTGCACCAGGTCGATGCGACCCGTCAAGGCCCTTATCCGGTCGACCGCGTCGATCAGCTCCTCCCCCGCGGCCCAGGCATGGCAGGTGTCCAGGCAGAAGCCAATTCCCTTGTCCCCGATGTGATCCCAGAGCCTGCCGATCGTGTCGAAGTGGCGGGCCATCGCGTGGTCGCCGCCGGCGGTGTTCTCCAGGTACACCTGCACGTCTGTTTCGAGGTAGTCCAGCGCTTTGACCCAGCGCTCGAAGCCGGCCTCCATGTCGTTGTCGTCGGCGTGGCCGCCGTGCACGATCACCGCCGTCGCGTTGATCGCGGCGGCGGCGTCGCAGGTGTCCTGCAGGATCTTGCGCGACGGGATGCGGATCCGGTTGTTGGCCGATGCCACGTTGATGAGATACGGCGCGTGCACGTACAGCGGGATGGTCGACGCCTTCAGCGTCTCGGCGTCCTCACGCGGCTTCGGCTTCTTCCAGCTCTGCGGGTTGCCGAGGAAGAACTGCACCGCCTCTGCGCCGTCCGCCTCGGCGGCGGCGAGGGGATCGTCGTTGCGGACGTGTGAACCGATGAGCACGCGGCCCAGTCTAGTGACGGGTGGCGACGACGTGGCGCCCTCGCCCGCACCAATGGGCGGTGGCTGCCGCGAGGTGCTGATGTGGCTGATGTGGCTGACTTTCGCGGCCGGCAAGTCCGACTAAGCTTCCGCCTATGCAGGAACTGCGCGTCGATACCGCTGGCCTGCCAGCGATGGCCGGCCGATGGGCCGCCTCGGCCGAAGAACTAGACCAAGCGGCGGCTCCGGCGGGGTTGGGCTTGTCGTGCCAGGCCAGCGCGGCTGCCGTGAACGTGGCCCATGCCGACGTCACTGCGTTCACAGCGGCACTGGCGGCACGGGTAGGTACCCACTCACCCCACGTCGGTGAGGCCAACGCCGGCTACCTCGCCAATGAAGCCCAGTCGGCCGACGAGATGGAGGCTGTGGCCCCTCCGGTGACTGGCGTGTAGCGATGTCCGCGGTTGCAGGCATTCCGGGCCTCTCGCAGCTGTTGGCTTGGCCCACCGACCATTTGACCGAGGCGGCCGACCACTGGGAGACCGTCGGCGCGCGAAGCTACGGGGTGGCCAACCAAGTCTGGCGGGACGCGTTGTCGATCGACTGGCAGGGCGACGCCGCGGACTCGCTGCGCACCGCGACCCATGCCGACATGGTGACAACAAGCGCGGCAGCCGACCAGCTGCATGCGGCGGCCAAGGTTGCCCGCAGCGGGGCTTCAGACCTGACTGCGGCTCGATCCCGGGTGCAATACGCAGTCGCGGATGCCCGCACGGCGGGGTTCAACGTAAGTGAAGACCTGTCCGTCACCGATCGCTCCGGCGGCGGGCCGGCCGTCCAGCGGGCCGCCCGACAGGCTCAGGCGCAAACCTTGGCCGGCGACATTCGACAACGTGCCGCGCAACTGGTGGGTCTCGATCAACAAGTCGCCGGCAAAATCACCGCGGCAGTCGCCGGAATCCGCGAAACCTTTCCGCAGAGCCCCGGCCTCGCCGGGCCGCGGAAACCACAGATCCAAGCCGTCGACAACCACTGGAAACAGGACCCAGCACCAAAACCGGCGCCCTACCCCGTCAATGACGTGATCGCCGAGGCCACGGACCTAGACAGCAACCATGTCATCCTGCGGCGCGGTTACTACGACCAGAAAACCCAGCAAGGGTTCGGGTGGGACAAGGCGTACTGGAGGCATCATGTGGTCAACCCCAATGTGTTCAAAGATCTGATCTCCCACAGTCGGCCGATAAGTAATAAGGACGGAACTCTCGTATATGAGGTCCCGATCAACCGTGTGCACTGCACGAGTGGACCGTTGGGATTTCCCGACTGCGAGGACACTGGCGAGAGCGTGACGATGAGGATCGTCGCGAATATCAACGAGGGTCGCGCCGGCATCCCCGACGGGGGACAGAAAGGAGTCATCTCGATGTATCCCCTTGCGGGCGGTAGTGGAGTGGTGGAAGTGGAACCGGGCTGGACATTGTGCCCGCCCTGGGTGAATAAAAATGTGCCCATCAACTGAAGTTCCTGACGCCCAGCGTGAATTCGCGGCAGATGCGTTGCGAAACCTGTTGCGCCACATCGAGGCTGAGAACCACAGAGGACGTGGGCCTTTTCTGGTCTCCCACGCCTGGACCGAGGGACCGATGATGTACCTGGTGTACACGGCGCCGCCTTCGGACAGAACCTGGGGGCTCGCCCGCGACACCAGGCACTCGATCATCGACCCCGGCCCCTGGCCGGACTTGGACGAGGCGGTGCTTTACTACTACCTCATCGATTTCGAAGAGAACCAACCGTCCTCATCATTTCGTCGGCCAAACGAGCGGGACACAATTTGGTGGTTCGGCTTTCCGCGTGAAGGTCTCCCCGAGCGCCCATCAGACATCCCCGAGAAGTATCGGTGCACGCCACCACCGGGAACGTCATCGGTGAAGCACGACCAGGACCAGGATCGGCCTGTTGTCAACGAGCCTCGGCGATACGGAAACCCGTTGTGATGGCATCAGCCCAGGAAAAAGCCCCCGCACGGAGCGGGGGCTTTTTCCTGAGTGACTACCGGTAGTCGCTGTAGCCGTAGTCGTCCAGCGGAACCGCGGCGCCGGTGGCCTGGCCGAAGTCCGGGCTGTAGTACTGATCCTCGTAGGACGGGATCGTGTACGCGGCGGCGCGGGCCTCCTCGGTCGGCTGCACCTGGATGTTGCGGTACCGGTTGATACCGGTACCGGCCGGGATCAGCTTCCCGATGATCACGTTCTCCTTCAGGCCGTTGAGCTTGTCGCTGCGGCAGTTGATCGCCGCATCGGTCAGCACTCGCGTGGTCTCCTGGAACGACGCCGCGGAGAGCCACGAGTCGGTGGCCAGCGACGCCTTCGTGATACCCATCAGCACCGGACGGCCGGCGGCGGGCTCGCCGCCCTCGGCCACCACCCGGCGGTTCTCCGCCTCGAACTCCGCACGGTCGATCAGCGAGCCGGGCAGGAACTCCGTCGAGCCCGAGTCGATGATGGTGACGCGGCGCAGCATCTGGCGGACGATCACCTCGATGTGCTTGTCGTGGATCGACACACCCTGGGCGCGGTAGACCTCCTGGACCTCGCGGACCAGGTGGATCTGCACCTCGCGGGGGCCCTGCACGCGCAGCACCTCGTGCGGGTCGGCCGAGCCCTCCATCAGCTGCTGGCCCACCTCGACGTGGTCGCCGTCGGAAAGCACTCCCTCGGAACCGTCGTCATGCTTGAACACGCGCAGCCGCTGCCGCTTGGACAGCTTGTCGTAGACGACTTCCTCGCCGCCGTCGTCGGGGACGATGGTGATCTTGTAGAAGCGCTCACCCTCCTCGAGACGGACCCGGCCGGTGACGTCCGCGATCGGCGCCTTGCCGCGCGGCACGCGGGCCTCGAACAGCTCCTGCACGCGCGGCAGACCGCCGGTGATGTCCTCACCGACACCACCCTGGTGGAAGGTGCGCATGGTCAGCTGCGTGCCGGGCTCGCCGATGGACTGGGCGGCGACGATGCCGACGGCCTCGCCGATGTCGACCAGCTTGCCGGTGGCCATGGACCGCCCGTAGCAGGTCGCGCAGACGCCGGTGCCGGTGGTGCACGTCAGCACCGAGCGCACCTTGACCTGCGTGATGCCCGCCGCCAGCAGGGCGTCGATCTCCGGGTCGCCCAGGTCCTCGCCGCGCGCGACGACGACGTTGCCCTTCTCGTCGACCGCGTCGGTGCCCAGAGTCCGTGCGTACGCCGAGGTTTCGATGTACGGGTCACGGATCAGCATGCCGTCGGGCTGGCGCTCGGCCAGCTCGACGACGATGCCGCGCTCGGTCTGGCAATCGTGCTCGCGGACGATGACGTCCTGGCTCACGTCCACCAGGCGACGGGTCAGGTACCCGGAGTCGGCGGTGCGCAATGCGGTGTCCGCCAAGCCCTTTCGAGCGCCGTGGGTGTTGATGAAGTACTCCAGCACCGTCAGGCCCTCACGGAACGACGACTTGACCGGACGCGGGATGAACTCACCCTTCGGGTTGGTCACCAGCCCCTTCATGCCGGCCAGCGTCCGGGTCTGGGTGAAGTTACCCGTGGCACCCGAATCGACGATGGTGATGATCGGGTTGTCGGCGGGGTAATGCTCCCGCAGCGCCTGGCCGACCTCGTCGGTGGCTTCCTTCCAGATCTCCACCAGCGCCTCGTTGCGCTCGTCGTGGTTCAAAGCGCCACGCTGGAACTGCTTTTCGACCTTGTCGGCCCGCTCCTCGTACTGGTCGAGGATCTCCTTCTTGCGCGGCGGCACCAGCACGTCGGCCATCGAGACCGTGACACCACTGCGGGTCGCCCAGTAGAAACCGGCGTCCTTGAGCTTGTCTACGGTCTGCGCGACCACGATCATCGGGTAGCGCTCGGCCAGGTCGTTGATGATGGCGGCCTGCACCTTCTTGTGCATCTGCTTGTTCACGAACGCATACCCCAGCGGCAGCAGCTCGTTGAACATCACCCGGCCCAGCGTGGTCTCGGCCATCCAGGCATCGCCCGGCTGCCAGCCGTTGGCGCCGAACAGCTCGGCCTCGAGTTCGACCGGCGGGCGCAGCTGGGTCAGCCGGACCTTGATCTTGGCCCGCACCGAGAGCACCCCCCGGTCGGCCGCCATGATCGCCTCGGCCGGTGAGGAGTACACGCCGATCTCCGGCTTGTCCTTTGCAGCCGGCTGGTATTCGCCGGTGTCGCCCTCGACCTCGGTGGTCAGGTAGTACAGCCCGGTCACCATGTCCAGTCGCGGCATGGCCAGCGGGCGGCCCGACGCGGGCGACAGGATGTTGTTGCTCGACAGCATCAGGATGCGGGCCTCGGCCTGCGCCTCGGCGCTCAGCGGCAGGTGCACGGCCATCTGATCGCCGTCGAAGTCGGCGTTGAACGCCTCACACACCAACGGGTGCAGCTGAATGGCCTTGCCCTCCACCAGCATTGGCTCGAACGCCTGGATGCCCAGCCGGTGCAGGGTGGGGGCGCGGTTCAGCAGCACCGGGTGCTCGGCGATGACCTCTTCGAGGACGTCCCACACCTGGGGACGCTGCCGCTCCACCATCCGCTTGGCGCTCTTGATGTTCTGCGCGTGGTTGAGGTCGACCAGACGCTTCATCACGAACGGCTTGAACAGCTCCAGCGCCATCAGCTTGGGCAGACCGCACTGGTGCAGCTTGAGCTGCGGGCCGACCACGATGACCGAACGGCCGGAGTAGTCGACGCGCTTACCGAGCAGGTTCTGGCGGAACCGGCCCTGCTTGCCCTTGAGCAGATCGCTCAAAGACTTCAGCGGACGGTTACCCGGCCCGGTGACCGGGCGGCCGCGGCGGCCGTTGTCGAACAGCGCGTCCACGGACTCCTGCAGCATCCGCTTCTCGTTGTTGACGATGATCTCGGGGGCACCGAGGTCGATCAGCCTCTTGAGCCGGTTGTTGCGGTTGATCACGCGGCGGTACAGGTCGTTGAGGTCGGACGTGGCGAACCGGCCACCGTCGAGCTGCACCATCGGGCGCAGCTCCGGCGGGATCACCGGGACGGCGTCGAGCACCATGCCCATCGGCGAGTTGCCCGACTGCTGGAACGCGGCCACCACCTTCAAACGCTTCAAGGCGCGAAGCTTCTTCTGCCCCTTGCCGTTTCGGATGACGTCGCGCAGGGAGTCGGCCTCGGCGTCGATGTCGAAGTTCTCGATCAGCTTCTGGATCGACTCCGCGCCCATGGCGCCGGTGAAGTACTCGCCGTAGCGGTCGACGAGCTCGCGGTAGAGGTTCTCGTCGACGATCAGCTGCTTGGGGGCCAGCTTGGTGAAGGTGTTCCAGATGTCCTCCAGCCGGTCCAGCTCGCGCTGGGCCCGGTCGCGGATCTGGCGCATCTCCCGCTCGCCGCCGTCGCGGACCTTGCGCCGCGCGTCGGCCTTGGCGCCCTCGGCCTCCAGCTCGGCCAGGTCGGCCTCCAGCTTCTGCGCGCGGGCCTCGAGCTCGGCGTCGCGCTGGTCCTCAACGCCCTTGCGCTCCACCACCATTTCGGCCTCGAGGGTGGACAGCTCGTTGTGCCGCATCTCCTCGTCGACCGACGTGATCACGTAGGCGGCGAAGTAGATGATCTTCTCGAGGTCCTTCGGCGCCAGGTCCAGCAGGTACCCCAGGCGCGACGGCACGCCCTTGAAGTACCAGATGTGCGTGACCGGCGCGGCCAACTCGATGTGGCCCATCCGCTCGCGGCGCACCTTGGCGCGGGTCACCTCGACGCCGCAGCGCTCACAGATGATGCCCTTGAAGCGCACCCGCTTGTACTTGCCGCAGTAGCACTCCCAGTCGCGAGTCGGTCCGAAGATCTTCTCGCAGAACAGGCCGTCCTTCTCCGGCTTCAGCGTGCGGTAGTTGATCGTCTCCGGCTTCTTGACCTCGCCGTAAGACCATTGCCTGATGTCCTCCGCGGTGGCCAGACCGATACGGAGTTCATCGAAGAAGTTGACGTCGAGCACGTAACTCCCTTTCCCCTTGCGGGTTTAGTAACTGATTAAGCCAGGTCCTCAACAGAGGCGGATTCGTTGCGGGACAGGTTGATTCCGAGATTCGCCGCGGCCCGCTCGAGGTCCTCGTCCTCACCTTCGCGCAGCTCGATCGCCGCGCCGTCGGACGACAGCACCTCGACGTTGAGGCAAAGCGACTGCAGCTCCTTGAGCAGCACCTTGAACGACTCGGGAATACCCGGCTCCGGGATGTTCTCGCCCTTGACGATCGCCTCGTAGACCTTGACCCGGCCAACGGTGTCGTCGGACTTGATCGTCAGCAGCTCCTGCAGCGTGTACGCGGCACCGTAGGCCTGCATGGCCCAGCACTCCATCTCACCGAAGCGCTGGCCACCGAACTGTGCCTTACCACCGAGCGGCTGCTGGGTGATCATCGAGTACGGGCCGGTGGAACGGGCGTGGATCTTGTCGTCCACCAGGTGGTGCAGCTTCATGATGTACATGTAGCCAACCGTCACCGGGTACGGGAACGGCTCACCGCTGCGGCCGTCGAACAGCACCGCTTTGCCGTCGGCATCCACCAACACGTCGTTGTCCCGGTTGGGCAGCGTGGCCGACAACAGCCCCTGCAGCTCGGCCTCCTGGGCGCCGTCGAACACCGGCGTCGACACAATGGCGTTCGGCTCGGCCTCCAGCAGCTCCTTGGGCAGCCGGGACGCCCAGTCGGGATGCCCGTCGACCTTCCACCCGCTGTGCGCGCACCAGCCGAGATGCGTCTCCAGGATCTGGCCGATGTTCATCCGTCGCGGCACACCGTGGGTGTTCAGGATGATGTCCACCGGCGTGCCGTCCGGCAGGAACGGCATGTCCTCCTGCGCCAGGATCTTGCCGATCACGCCCTTGTTGCCGTGCCGGCCGGCGAGCTTGTCGCCGTCGGAGATCTTGCGCTTCTGGGCGACGTAGACGCGGACCAGCTCGTTGACGCCGGCCGGCAGCTCGTCGTCGTCCTCGCGGGAGAACACCCGGATGCCGATCACCTTGCCGGACTCGCCGTGCGGCACCTTCAGCGAGGTGTCGCGAACCTCGCGGGCCTTCTCGCCGAAGATCGCGCGCAGCAGCCGCTCCTCCGGCGTCAGCTCGGTCTCCCCCTTCGGGGTGACCTTGCCGACCAGGATGTCGCCGTCGCGGACCTCGGCGCCGATGCGCACGATGCCGCGCTCGTCGAGGTCGGCCAGCACCTCGTCGGAGACGTTCGGGATGTCCCGGGTGATCTCCTCGGCGCCCAGCTTGGTGTCACGGGCGTCGATCTCGTGCTCCTCGATGTGGATCGAGGTGAGGATGTCCTCCTCGACGAGGCGGTTGGACAGGATGATCGCGTCCTCGTAGTTGTGGCCCTCCCACGGCATGATCGCCACCAGCAGGTTCTTGCCCAGCGCCATCTCACCCTGGTCGGTGCACGGGCCGTCGGCGATCACCTGGCCGGCCTCGACGCGGTCGCCCGCGTCCACGATCGGCGACTGGTTGGCGCAGGTGCCGTGGTTGGAACGGGCGAACTTGCGCATCCGGTAGGTGTGCCGGCTGCCGTCGTCGGCCATCACGGTGATGTAGTCGGCGCTGACTTCCTCGATGACGCCGGACTTCTCGGCGACGACGACGTCGCCGGCGTCGATCGCGGCGCGCAGCTCCATGCCGGTGCCCACCAGCGGCCGTTCGCTGCGCACCAGCGGAACCGCCTGGCGCTGCATGTTGGCGCCCATCAGGGCCCGGTTGGCGTCGTCGTGCTCGAGGAACGGGATCATGGCCGTGGCCACCGAGACCATCTGGCGCGGCGAGACGTCCATGTAGTCCACCTCGGACGAGGACACGTACTCCACCTCGCCCGCCTTGCGGCGGACCAGCACGCGCGCCTCGGTGAACCTGCCGTCGTCGTCGATCGGCGAGTTGGCCTGCGCCACCACGTGGCGGTCCTCCTCGTCGGCGGTCAGGTACTCGATCTCGTCGGTGACCACACCGTCGATCACCTTGCGGTACGGCGTCTCGATGAAGCCGAACGGATTGACCCGCGCGTACACCGACAGCGACCCAATCAGACCGATGTTCGGACCCTCCGGGGTCTCGATCGGGCACATCCGGCCGTAGTGCGACGGGTGCACGTCGCGGACCTCCAGCCCGGCGCGCTCGCGCGACAGACCGCCCGGCCCCAACGCCGACAGCCGGCGCTTGTGGGTCAGACCCGACAGCGGGTTGTTCTGGTCCATGAACTGCGACAGCTGGCTGGTGCCGAAGAACTCCTTGATCGCGGCGACGACGGGCCGGATGTTGATCAAGGTCTGCGGCGTGATCGCCTCGACGTCCTGAGTGGTCATCCGCTCCCGGACGACGCGCTCCATGCGCGACATACCGACCCGGATCTGGTTCTGGATCAGCTCGCCGACGGTGCGCAGCCGGCGGTTGCCGAAGTGGTCGATGTCGTCGGTTTCCACCGGAACCTCGACGCCGCCGGGAACGGTCATCGCGGACTGCCCCTCGTGCAGGCGCACCAGGTACTCGATGGTGGCGACGACGTCTTCCTCGGTCAGCGTCGAGCTCGTGATCGGCTCACCGGCGTGCAGCCCGAGCTTCTTGTTGACCTTGTAACGGCCCACCCGGGCCAGGTCGTAGCGCTTCTCCTTGAAGAACAGGTTCTCCAGCAGCGTCTGCGCGGACTCCTTGGTCGGCGGCTCGCCCGGACGCAGCTTGCGGTAGATGTCCAGCAGCGCCTCGTCGGTGCCGGCGGTGTTGTCCTTCTCCAGCGTCGACATCATGATCTCGGAGAAGCCGAACCGCTCGGTGATCTGCTCGTTGGTCCAGCCCAGCGCCTTGAGCAGCACGGTGACCGGCTGACGGCGCTTGCGGTCGATGCGCACGCCGACGGTGTCGCGCTTGTCGACGTCGAACTCCAGCCAGGCGCCGCGACTGGGGATCACCTTGACGCTGTGCAGCGTCTTCTCGGTGGACTTGTCGATGGTCTCGTCGAAGTACACACCCGGCGAGCGCACCAGCTGGCTGACCACCACGCGCTCGGTGCCGTTGATGATGAACGTGCCCTTCTCGGTCATCATCGGGAAGTCGCCCATGAACACCGTCTGGCTCTTGATCTCACCGGTGTTGTTGTTGATGAACTCGGCCGTGACGAACAGCGGGGCCGCGTACGTCATGTCCTTGTCTTTGCACTCGTCGACGGGGGCTTTGACCTCGTCGAACCGGGGGTCGGAGAACGACAGCGACATCGAGCCGGAGAAATCCTCGATCGGCGACAGCTCGTAGAGCACCTCTTCGAGGCCGCCGACCGGCTTCACGTCTCCGCGCGCGGATGCGGCCTCACGCCAGCGCGGCGAACCGATCAACCACTCGAACGAGTCGGTCTGCACGTCGAGAAGCCCCGGAACCTCGAGCGGCTCGCGGAGCTTGGCGAAGGAAATTCGGTTGGGTGCTCCGGGGACGGAGCTGTTGGCGGAGCTTTGTGGGCGAGAAGAGTCCGTCTTGCTTCGGCGGGAATCTGCCAAGATGCATCCTTCCAGCACCTCGTGCGACTCACGAGAACCGGGGCCACCGGGCCTGTTCGCCGCGAATTGTGTCGGTTAGGCCGGCGAACGATCTGCCCTGATCTCACGCGCAACTGAATAGCTGGGCCGCAGAGGGGGCTCAGGCTAAGACCACGGTGTCAAGTGGCGGGTGAGGTGGGCAGGAAGTAGCCAGCGCAACGTCCAACGATAGCGCAGGCGCGCGCATACATCAACTACCCACCCAGGGAACATCGGCGCTGGCTGGCATCTTGCGTTCCCGTGGGCACATGCTGCCCAACAGACTGGCCCGTTTGAGCCCCGTCGTCAAGAGCAAAGGCGGCAAGTTGCGTGAAGTTAACGGGAAAAATTTCGGGTCCGGGTCCCTCGAGCGCACGCGGAGACGCGGCCCTCCAACCATGCCGGTCGGAGGGGCTCCGTATGTGGTGGTCGCCGGCTAGTCGCCGAACTCGTGCGCCCGGTACTTGTGGGTGCCCTCGAGATCGTCGAGGATCGCCGCCTGGGCGTTCTTGGGCAGCGTGTGCAGGATCTCGCGCACCCGGGCCTGGCGCCGGGCGACCGCCTTGCGCTCCGGCATGCCCGGGGTCGCGGTGATCTGCGGGGGCACGCCCTCGATCTCCTCGACGCCGCCGCCGTGGTGACCCGCGTCGACCATGGCCTGCTCCTCGGCCATGGTGGCCTCGTCCTTTTCCTCCGACATGCCGATCGGCCCGATGCGCCGGCCGTTGAGGAACTGGCGCACCACCGGCTCGTCGCTGGTCAGCAGCACCTCGCGGGGCCCGAACATCACCAGGTGCTTGCGGAACAGCATGCCCATGTTGTCCGGCACGGTGCGGGCGATGTTGATGTTGTGCGTGACGATCAGGATGGTGGCGTCGATCTGGGCGTTGATGTCCAGGATCAGCTGGCTCAGGTAGGCGGTGCGGACCGGGTCCAGACCCGAGTCGGGTTCGTCGCACAGGATGATCTGCGGGTCGAGGACCAACGACCGGGCCAGGCCGGCGCGCTTGCGCATACCGCCGGAGATCTCGCCGGGGAACTTTTTCTCGTCGCCGCCGAGGCCGACCATCTCCAGCTTCTCCATGACGATGTCACGGATCTCGCTTTCCTTCTTCTTGGTGTGCTCGCGCAGCGGGAACGCCGTGTTGTCGTAAAGGTTCATCGACCCGAACAGCGCGCCGTCCTGGAACATAACGCCGAACAACGTGCGGATCTCGTACAGCTCCTTGGCCGAGCATTCGATGATGTCGGTGCCGTCGATCATGATCGAGCCGCGCTCCGGGCGCAGCAGACCGATGAGGGACTTCAGGAACACCGATTTGCCGGTACCCGACGGTCCCAGCAGGACGCTGACCTCCCCGGCGGGGATTTCCAACGTCACGTCTTCCCAGATCCTCGAGGATCCGAACGACTTCGTGAGGCCGTTCACCTCGATAGCGACGCCCATGGGGAATCCTTCCGTCGACGCTGTGCCCGCCACCAGCCCGTTCTTGTGGCTTGAGTCACTGTAGCGCACCGCCGAGGCGCCGCATCAGGGGTTGCACGGCACCTGCGCAAAAAATTACCCATCTCGAGACGCCGCGCTGCCGCGCTGGTCAACACGTGTCTAAGGTCGCGGCTAGCCGGCCGGCGCCCAGTTGCCGTGGAAGCCCATCGGCACCCGCTGCGGCAGGTGCACGGTCGCCACCGACTCGAGGGTCTGGGCATCCAGCAGGATCAGCTGGCCTTCGTCGCGGCCGCGGTGATGGCCGTATCCCATCAGGATGCCGTCGTCTTCGGCTTGGCCCTCGGGGTTGGGCACGAAAGACATCTCACCGATCAAAAGGGCCGGGTCGAGCGCGGCCACCGTGGCCGATCCCGTCGCGTAGTCGTGCTTGTAGAGCGGCGTCTCGAGCTGTGCCCCGCCCGAGGCGAAGAACCCACCTTCGATGCCGACGGCGTAGCCGAACCGGTGCCGCCCGCCCAGCAGGGTCTCGTTGATCCGGGGGAACTCCTGCGAACGGTCGTCACGGCATTCGGTGCCGACCGCGCCGGTCGTCAGGTTGATGGTCCAGCGGTCCAGTGTGGGCTGGCTGTCGCCGGGGCCGCGCCGGTCGCGGTCGAACATCCGCGAGTAGCGCACCACGTCGAGCACCAAAACCTCGGCCCCGTCCCGCATCTCGGAGTAGGCGTTGAGCGGGTGGTAGACGTAGCAGGGTTCGATGTCGAACCAGCGCACGTCCTTGTTGCCGCCCTCGCGGGGCATGACGCCGATGCGGGCAGGGTAGTGCGGGTCCCAGGCGTACGGCAGGACGTCGGAATGCTTCGGGTTGCGGTTCATCATCACCGCGATCGGGCTGGGCACCCGGACGCGTCCGATCAGCGACTGCAGCACCAGCCGGGCCGGCAGCGACAGCCAGCGCGGCATCGACGCGGGCAGCACCTGCACCGGGTCGAACGTCACCGGCAGGTCGTAAATCACCACATACTTGTCGGTCAGCGAGAAGTCGTGCATCATCGGCGACCCCGACACCTCGATGTCGACCGTCCGGCGAGCACGGCCCGCGGTGTCGATCACCGAGTACTGCACCGTTCGCCCGCGGGCGAACGAGTAGGACACCGCGTGCAGCTCGCCGCTGCGCGGATCGCGGTGCGGATGGGCGGTGTAGCCACCGGGCAGGGTGCCGTCGAAGTCGCACGTCCCGACGGTGTCGAGCTCGTCGGTCAGCTCGTAGTTGGCCACCCCGCCCTCGACGAGGGCCAGGGTCTTTCCGGCGTGGCAAAGCACGTTGGTGTTGGCGCCCAGCGACTGCATGCCCGCCCGCGGGTCGAGCCGGCGTGGCGCCGGCTCGCCGAGAGCGGCGCACACCGACGCGCTGCGCACCCAGCGGTTGCGGTACCAGCACGCCTTCCCGTCGCGCAGCGCCACCCCGTGCACCATGCCGTCGCCGGTGAACCAGTGGTAGGCGGCCGGGTCGACCTCCTGGGCCGGGTTCGGCCCGTTGCGCAGATAGCGCCCGTCCAGGTGCTCGGGGACGTGCCCGGTGACCTCGAGGTCGGTCGCGGTCACCTCGGCGGCTACGGGCGCCAGGAAGCCCTCGAGATACGGATTCGCGGTTGTGGCGATTTGCGTAGACGTCACTGCTAAGCTCCTATAACATTGATATTTCAGTGTTATGAGAACCGTACGCGCCCGATGAGAAGATGGCAAGGATGACTTCGGATACCGAGACCAGCGTTCGCGGCGTCCGCGACGAGATGCTGCACGCCGCGGTGAACCTGCTCGACGAGCATGGGCCCGACGCGCTGCAGACCCGCAAGGTGGCCGGCGCCGCGGGGACCTCGACGATGGCCGTCTACACGCATTTCGGTGGGATGCGAGGGCTGATCGCCGCGGTCGCCGAGGAGAGCCTGCGGCAGTTCGACGCCGCGTTGTCGGTGCCGCAGACGGCCGACCCGGTGGCCGACCTGGCGGCCGTCGGACTGGCCTACCGGCGCTACGCGATCGAGCGCCCGCACATGTATCGGCTGATGTTCGGCAGCACCAGCGCCCACGGCATCAACGCTCCGGCCGGCAACATCCTGAAGCTGACCGTTGCCGAGATCGAGCAGGACATCCCCAGCTTCGCGCACGTGGTGCGGGCGGTGCGCCGGTCGATGCTGGCCGGCCGGATCGACGCCGGCGACGACGAGACGGTGGTAGCAATCGCGGCCCAGTTCTGGGCGCTGATGCACGGCTTCGTGTTGCTCGAACTGGCCGGCTTCTACGGCGACGAGGGCGCGGCGGTCGGGCCGGTGCTCGGCTCGATGTTCACGAATCTGTTTGTCGCCCTGGGAGATTCGCCCGAGCGGATACGGCAGTCGTTCCGCGCGGCGTTCGGTGAGCAGACGTAAAAGCCCCCGAACACTCGGTGTGTCGGGGGCTTTTACGTCTGCTCGGCAGAACTACTTGACGGTGACGGTGGCGCCGGCGGCCTCGAGCTTGGTCTTGGCCTCGTCGGCGGCCTCCTTGGCGACCTTCTCCAGCAGCGGCTTGGGCGCGCCGTCGACGAGATCCTTGGCCTCCTTGAGGCCCAGGCCGGAGACGATCTCGCGGACAACCTTGATGACGCCGATCTTCTTGTCGCCGGCGGCCTCGAGGATGACGTCGAACTCGGACTGCTCCTCGGCGGCCTCGGCCGGTGCGCCACCGGCGGCGGGACCGCCGGCCGCGGCGACCGCGACCGGGGCGGCCGCGGTGACCTCGAAGGTCTCCTCGAACTTCTTGACGAAGTCGGAGAGCTCCAGCAGGGTCATCTCCTTGAACGCGTCGAGCAGGTCGTCGGTGGACATCTTTGCCATGGTGTGGGTCCTTCCTGGTTTGGGTTTGGGTTACTCGGCCTCGGTGGCTGTCTCGGTGGGTGTTTCGGCCGCGGGCTCGGGTGTTTCGGCAGCGGGTTCGGTGGGTGTTTCGGCGACGGGCTCGGCGGCCGGTTCGGGCGTTTCGGCGGCCGGTTCGGCGGCAGCGGCGCCGGGTTCGGCGGCCTTCTTCTCCTGCAGCGCGGCCGCAAGCCGGGCCACCTGCGAAGCCGGGGCGCTGAACAGGCCTGCCGCCTTGGCCAGGTTGCCCTTCATCGCGCCGGCCAGCTTGGCCAGCAGCACCTCGCGGGATTCCAGGTCGGCGATGCGCTCGACCTCGGCGACCGTCAACGGGTGGCCGTCCATGTAGCCGCCCTTGATGACCAGCGCCTTGTTGTCCTTGGCGAAGGTCTTGATGGCCTTGGCGGCGTCGACCGCCTCACCGGTGACGAACGCGATGGCCGTCGGGCCGACGAACAGTTCGTCGAGGCCCTCGATCCCGGCTTGCGCGGCGGCGCGCTTGATCAGCGTGTTCTTGGCCACCGCGTAGGTGGCCGACCCCGCCAGCGACCGCCGCAGCTCGGCCAGGTTGGCCACCGTCAAACCGCGGTATTCGGTGATCAGGGTGGCCGTCGAGCCGGTGAATTGCTCGGCGATGTCTGCAACGGCGGTGGCCTTGTCCGCCTTCGCCATGCATGCCTCCTCGGTTGGACGTCTGTTGTCTGCGATCACCCAGGAACGACGAACGCCCCGGCGCAGGAAGCGGCCGGGGCGTGAAACACGCCGGCGCGCGCCGGCGCTGATGCCTCGTCCTCCTGCGTGGGCCGCCGGGACATGCCCGGACCTTCAACCGATTGCTCGGTGACCGACGGTCTTCGGTGGATCGGCAACCACCATAGCCTGACCACCGGCGATCAGCCAAAACGACGCAAACGGCTTCAGGTGACGCCGACGGCCAGCACCGCGAAGAGCACCACCAGCAACCCCACCCGCACCCGGTGCAAGCGGTCCCACCGGGCGGCGAGCTCCCGCGAGACCTCACCGGTGGCGGGCCACTTCGCGATGCGGTTGTTGATCGGCACCAGCATGGTGACCGTCAGCAGCACCACGGCGGCCAGCAGGCCCCCTGCGATGCCACACAGCCAGGTGCGGTAGCCGCCGCCCGCGCGGACGGCGACCACCGCGATGAGCAGCAGCGAGGCGGAATACCAGAACGGCATCACCGCGCCCAGGACCCGGGCCGCCCCGGCGCGGACCGCGCGGAAGGCATCGTCGGGCAGCCGGTCGAACAGCGGGTTGAAGAAGACCGCGACCGCCAGCTCCACGCCCACCATCGGCCCGGCGATCACAACGGCGACTGCATCGGTGATGTCGTTCATGACAATGACCCTGGCTGTTATGCTGACAAATAGCAAGGTACTGACAAATTAGTCAGCAAGTCTGCGGGCCCGGGAGCTGCGATGGCAGTGTCGAAAAAAGAAATCAGTGACTGCCCGATCGATGCCGCGCTGTCGGTGATCGATGGCCGCTGGAAGGGCACCATCCTCTGGCGGCTGTGCGACGGGCCGATGCGGACCGCGCAGCTGAGGCGCAGCATCCCCGGCATCACCGAACGCATGCTCATCCGGCATCTGCACGAACTGGTCGACGACGGGATCATCGAGCGCCACGACGCCCGCACGGTGCCGCCGTGTGTGCACTACTCGATTTCCGAATACGGGATGACGCTGGCCCCGGTCCTGGCCGGGTTGTGCGAGTGGGGACGAAAGCACATGCAGCGCAACGGGATTGGGGTCACGCCGGGGGCAGGCTGAGTCCGGCGAGCCGGGCCGCACCGACCAGGCCGGCCTCGCCGCCGAGCTCGGCCGGCACCACCCGCAGGCCCGCGAGGAAGTCCAGCCCGGCGTAGTCGGCCAGCGCGGCGCGCAGCGGGTCGAAAAGCAGGGGACCGGATTTCGCCACGCCTCCCCCGATGACGACGAGGTCGAGGTCGCAGACCGCGCCCACGGAGGCGATCATCGCCGCGAGCGCGTTGGCCGCGCGGTGAAACGCCCGCAGCGCCAATGCATCCCCGCGCGCCGCCGCGGCCGCCAGCTGCGTGGCGCCGGCGTCGGGCGGCGCCGACCAGCCGTTGGCTCGGGCCCAGCGCACGAGCGACGGGCCGGCCGCGACGGTCTCGACGCAGCCGCGCCCGCCACACGAGCACGGCAGGCCATCGCGTTCGACCACGACGTGACCGACGTGACCGGCGTTGCCGGTGCGCCCGGTGTAGGGGGCGCCGTCGAGCACCAATCCGCCGCCCACGCCGGTGGACACCACCATGCCCAGCAGGAAGCGGGCGTCCCGCCCGGCGCCGCGCCAGTGCTCGCCCAGGGCCATGCACACGCCGTCGCCGCCGAGCCGCACGGGCACGCCGGGCACCGCCGCGGCGACGCGGTCGCGCAGCGGGAAGTCGCGCCAGGACCCGATGTTGATCGGGCTGACGCAGCCGGTGCGCAGGTCGATGGGGCCGGCCGAGGCGATCCCCACCGCGGCGACCGGACCCGGGGCGGCGCCCACGGCGTCGGCGATCGACGCGGCGACGGCGGCCCAGACGTCCTCGGCGGAAGCCCGCGGCGGGGTGGGCCGGGTGGTGGTGTGCACCAGCGCGCCGCCGGGGTCGGCCAGGGCGGCGGCGATCTTGGTGCCGCCGATGTCCAGGCAGAGCGTGAGCGCGGCCATCAGTGCCGGTGGGTGTTGTCGGGCTGGTGGGGATCGCCGGGATGCTCGTAGCCGGGAGCCAGCCGGACCAGCTCCGCGGTGCGCGCATCCAGCCACACGCGGAAGGCGCGCCGGCGCGCGGCGCCCCGCAGGTGCTCGGCGATCGCGGTGCGCACCTCGGTCAGCGGCGGCGCGACCGGCGACGGGGCGCGCCAGCCGTCACGGCCCGGGCGCGGTGCGGCGAACCGCAGCGGGTTGCGGGCGTGGTAGTCGGCCACGTCTTCGTCGGTGACCCGGACCGTCGCGGTGACGTCGGCGAACAGCGCCCGCGCGCCCGGATCGGCCAGCACGGCCGCGGCCACGCTGCCGATCTCCAGCCGGGTGGTGACGTCGGGCAGCAGCTCGGCCTCGGTCGGGGCGTCCCGCGCGTTCAGCCCCCGCGCGGCCACCTCGACGGCGACCACGCGTTCGGTCACGATCAGCTGGGTGAGCCAGCGTCGCAGCTGCCGCCCCTCGCTGGTGCCGCCGGTCGGCAGCGCCGCCGCGCGCGCACCGCTGCGCAGCCGCGCCTCCCGGGCGTCGACCTCGTCGACGCCGACCGGGGTGCCGGCGACGGTCGCGACCATTTGGGCGCTCATGTCACGGTCACCTTCACCGCCGGTGAGTAGACCAGCCGGCCGGCGCAGCCGACCCGGACCAGTGCCCACCACTGGCCGGGCTCCAGCCACGCGGGCGGGGTGACGGCGAAGCCGAGCTCGGCCGTGCCGAGCGCGGGCAGCACCGCGCCCAGCGCCGGCGGGCCGATCCACTCCCAGGTGCCCCACGGGCTGATCAGGTGCGCCTCCAGCGCCAGGTCGGCGCGGGCGCGGGTGCCGACCGTGACGACCAGCCGGGCCGTCTCGCCGGCGCGCAGCGCGACGTCGGCGGGCCCGTCGACCAGGTAGAGCAGGTCGCCGAGGTCGGCCCCGTCCCCAGCGACGGCCACCACGCCCACGTCCTCGACCACCTGGCGCCACGCGGTCGGCAGCGAATCCCCGGCGAGGCGCAGCTGGGCCCGGATCGGGTAGAGCCCGGGTTCCGCGCCCGCGGGAATCGCCACCTCGGCGTCGATCTCGTGATACTCGCCTGGGCAGAGAGCGAACGGCTGCTCGGCGGGCGTTGCCGACCAGCCTTGCGGGCACACCACTTTCACCGCGCCCCGCAGCGCGGCATCGCTGCAGTCGCTGGACGCGGTGAGCCGGAACACGGCCCTGCCGCCCGGCCGCGCGGTGACCAGGCGCGGGTGCAGGTGCGCGACCGCCGGCAACCCGCCGAGCGGCGCGGGCCCGCGATTGTGCAGCCAATAGCGCGCGTAAAGCGGCTGGGCGGCCTCGGCGTGCGGGGCCAGCGGGCCGGCCCGGCCGCCGGAAATCACCCGCGGCATGTCGAGCCGCGCCAGCACGGTGGCGACCTGGTAGCCGCGCAGCTCGATCGATCGTTTTCGTCGCCGCCCCCGCGGGGTTTCCAGCAGGTCGGCAGGCTCGAGCGCGCCTACGTCGCCCAGCGCCGAGCCGATGCCGACGCGGGCGGTCCCCCCGCCGGTTTCGACCAGCCGCAGGGCCACCGCGCCGGGGTCGACCGGCGCGGCGCTGCCGGCGGTCAGCGGGTTGCCGGCCGCCTTGAGCGCACCCAGGTGCACCGAGCCGGCGGGGTCGAGGTGCAGCAGCGACCCGGCCGGGGCCAGCCCGCCCCGCCGCCGGCCCGGAACGACGGCGAGCAGCGGGTGGGAGAACTGCGCGCTGCGGGCCGCGATCCCGGCGCGCCGCCAGTCGCCGTCGCCGCAGACCAGCGCGTAGTCGAAGGTGTGGGTCCAGTGCTGCAGCTGGAAGTTCGAGCCGTCGGGCGCGGTGCGGCGGGGCTCGTCGATCCAGACGCCGGACGGCCAGCCGGTGCACGAGCGCATCAGCGCGGTGTGCAGCGTGCCTTCGGTGTCGACGGCGAAGCTCGGCACGCCGCGGTTGAGCACCGCGACGGTGCGGGGCTCGAAGGGCTCCATCGCCGCCGGGGCGCGCTGGTTCACGACGATCTCGGCGTCCCCGAGATCGCTTGCCACCGAGGCGATCTCGTCGCACAGGCTGTCGTCGTCGGAGCCCGCGATCACCAGCACCGGCAGCGCCCGCACCCCGCGCAGGTCCGCGCCGGGCACCCAGGCCGCGGCCAACGGCGTCGCGGCGGGCACCCAGACCCGCGCCCGGCCCGTCGCGGCCAGCTGCCGTTCCAGTTCGGCGGTGTAGTCGGGGTCCGCCTCGGCCAGCACGGCCTTGGTGAACGCGTTGCGGTCGGGCCCGCCCAGCGCGAGCCGCGCGTCGGGCAGGTTGGAGTCGACGTCGAGGTGGCCGTAGCGCGCCTGGTCGGCGCCGCTGCAGGTGGCCGTGACGCCGGCGCGGACCAGCGCGACCATCAGCTCGCGGGCCAGCGGTCCGGACGTCGTTTCGCCCGGCGAGACCACCTCGGCCACCGACACCGCGCGCACGGCGGAATCCGAGACCCGGACCCGGGCCGCCGACGAAAGCCCGAACCAGCCGTAGGCCGGGTTGTCCAGCGTCCACAGGTGCCGCGCGGTGTCCACCGATTGCGACCCGTCGTGCAGCAGCGCGAAACCCCGCCCGATGACGGCGTCGCCCACCTCGCTGACCGGCATGGCGCCCGGCACCGGACACGGCCAGCGCAGCCGCACCAACCGGTCCGCCCCGGTGAACTCGTCGATGGTGGTGCGGCAGTCCACCCGCGCCACGCCGCGCCACAGGGTGATGGTCTGGGTGTAGCGCAGCAGGGTGCCGACGCCGCCGCGCACCACGAGTCGCTGCCCCAGCGGGCCGCGGTAGGCCTGCACCCGGGCGGGCGCCTCCGACGAGCACACCACCGGCCCCTTGGGCAGCAGGTGCCACGGGCCCTCGCCCTGCGTGGGGTGCGCCGGGTATTCCTCGTAGACGGCGAGCTCGTTGCCGACCCGGGCGGTCGCGATCAGCTGACGGCCGTCCCGAATCAGGGAGGACACCGCCCCGCCGCGGGCCGGGTCGACCGTCAGCCGGTAGTGCTCGTTGGCGATTTCCAACCCCGGCGCCGGTTCCCAGCCCGCCGCTTCGCCCGCCGGGACCAGCCGGTAGGCCCGCCACCCCAGCGAGGGCACGTCGCCGGCCAGCCAGGTGACCGACCGGCCGTCGTGCTCGACATGTGCGGGCAGTTCGGCGCCGTCGGAATCCAGCACGCGCACCCCCGCGCCGATCGGCGGGTCGAGCCGGGCGGTGACGATGTCGGTGCGCCGCTGCGTCAGCGGATTCCACACCACGACCGAATGCCCTTGGGCGCCTGGAAGATTCACGGCACCGGACAGCAACGCCAGCGCGTTGTCGCGGCCGGCGCGGCCCAGCTCCCACGCGTCACGCCAGCCGGTCAGCAGGTCGAGGTACACCTGGTCGGATTCCGAGCCGGTGATGGCGTCGTGGTGCGCGCCGTAGGCCAGCTGCACCCACGCCTTGGCCAGGGCGGCCTGCGGGTACTCGGCGCCGGTCGTCAGCGCGGCGAACACCGCGAAGCGCTCGGCGCCCAGGACGGCGTTTTCGGCGGCCCGGTTGGCCTGCTTGGTGTCGATGTAGGAGACGTCCTTGCCGGTGTAGATCGGGTTCATGTCGCGGGTCTGCGGCGACGCGGCGTGGCCGCGCGCGGCGAGTTCGGCCCGCACCGCGGCGAAGAACTCCCGCGGCAGCGCGCACACGAACCGCGGCCAGGTGTAGCGCCGGGCCCAGTCGCGATGGATCGCGGTGACCCACTTGTTCGGCGGGGTGTAGTCGGTGCCGACCGGCAGCAGCACGTTGCGCGTCAGCGCGACCTTCTTCAGCTGGGCGAACAGCGCGTAGGTGGCGTCCTCGGCCTCGGCGAGCGAGGCCGACGAATCCATCCCCCAGCCGGCCCCGTAGTGGGCCGGCATGTAGTGGGTCAGCAGGCCGCGGCCCGACGGCGCGATCCACTCGAACTCGCTGCAGAACTGCATCGCCTCGACGTTGCCGCCCGGGCCCCACTGGTGGTGTGGCCCCCGGGCCCACGAGCTCGACGTCAGCCCGGCGTCGGCGGCCATCCCGGGGAATTGCGGGTCGTGGCCGAACACGTCGAGCTGCCAGGCCGTGGCCGGGTCGGCGCCGACCACGTCGCGCTGAAAACCGATGCCGTGCACCAGGTTTCGGATGGTGGTTTCCGGGCCGGTGAGGTTGGTGTTGGGTTCGTTGTACGTGCCACCCATGACCTCGACGCGGCCCTCGGCCAGGAACCGGCGGAGGTCGGCGCGGTCCTCGGGGTGGGTGTCCCAGTACGGCTTGAGGTAGTCGACCTCGGCCAGCACGAACTTGTATTCGGGCTCGCGGCGGGCCATCTCCAGGTGCGCGTGGACCAGCTCGAAGCCGTTGGTCTGCCGTCCGGGCGGGTCCGCGACCCACTCGCTGGTGTAGGCGCCCTGGGTGTTCCACCACACCGGGTCGTAGTGGAAATGGCTGACCATGTACATCGTCCAGCCGGGCTCGGCCACGACGAACTCGAACGGCGTGCCCGCCCGCCCGGCGCGCACCCGCGCGGCGCGGCGCTGGCCGACGACCGGACGGTCAACCGTGACGGGGACCTCGACGATCTCGTCGCCGGGCCGGGCGACCGCCTCCCCCGCCAGGCCGTCGCCGTCGATGCGGATCGGCGTCGCCCCGGCCACGCGGACCAGGGCGACACGGGCCAGCTGCGACGGGGAGTCCGGCGGCCCGACGAAAAGCTCCGTCGACTCCGCCGAAACCACCTGCATTGCCCGCACTTTACGGCGCGAATTTAGGATCTGGCCATGCCCGCCCTCGCCCCGCCCGTCGCCGACGAACGCAGCGCCCTGCGCGAGTTCATGGCGTTCCACCAAAGCGCTTATTTCGCCGTCTCTTACGGCCTCACCGACGAACAGGCGCGGTCGGCGCCGTCGGTCAGCGCCCTTTCGATCGGCGGGCTGATCAAGCACGTCACCGCGATGCAACGCACCTGGATGGCCCGCGTCGCCGCCGCGCCGGGTGCGCCGCCGAAAGACCCGCGCCCGTTCGACGCGATCGCCAAGGAGTTCGGCGACCAGCATGTGATGCGCCCCGACGAAACCCTGGCCGGGCTGCTGAAGGCCTTCGAGGCACAGAACGCGACCGCGCTGCGGCTGGTGGAGACCGCGGACCTCGACGCCGCGGTGCCCGTTCCGCGGGACATCCCGTGGTTCCCTAAAAATCAGCCCGCGTGGTCGGTGCGCTGGGTGATCCTGCACGTGATCAACGAGCTGGCCCGGCACGCCGGGCACGCCGACATCGTCCGGGAATCCATCGACGGCGCCACGATGTACGAGTTGATCGCCGGGCTGGAGAACTGGGAGATCGAAGGCTGGGTGACGCCTTGGGGCAAGTCCTGACCCGCATCGGCCGCGCCAGCCGCCAGACCCCGCACGGCGCCGTCGACCTCTACTACGAGGACCTCGGCGACCCGGCCGCCCCGCCCGTGCTGCTGATCATGGGCCTGGGCGCCCAGCTGCCCATGTGGCCCGACGGGTTCTGCGCGCAACTCGTCGAATCCGGTTACCGCGTCATCCGATTCGACCACCGCGACATCGGGCTCTCGGCCAAGATGCACGGGCTGCGGGCCCCGGGCTCCGTGTACCGGCGGGTGGTCCGCTACGTGTTGGGCCGGCCGAGTCGCGTGCCGTACACCCTGATCGACATGACCGGCGACGTGGCGGCGCTGCTCGATCATCTGGGCATCGCCCGCGCCCACGTGGTGGGCGCCTCCATGGGCGGCATGATCGCGCAGATCCTGGCCGCCACCGAGCCGCACCGGGTGGCGTCGTTGGGCATCATCATGTCGTCGACCGGCAAGCCGCTGTCCGCGCTGCCGGCCTGGCGCGTCATCCGGCTGAGGTTCGACGCGCCCGCCAAGGACGCGCCGGGCGAGGAGAAGCTGGCCTACGAGGCGCGCAACATCGCCGTGTTCAACGGCCCCAACTTCCTGCCGCCCGAGGCCGAGCTTCGCGAGCGGGTCCGGCGGCTCGCGGAGCGCTGCAGCTACGAACCGGGCAGGCTGCGCCAGGTCGACGCCATGCTGGGCACCGGCAGCCTGCTCGGTTACAGCAAGGCGGTCAAAGCGCCGACGGTGGTGCTGCACGGTTCGGCCGACCCGATGGTCCGGCCGCGCAACGGGCGGGCGGTCGCCGCGGCCATCCCGGGCGCGCGTTTCGTCGTGGTCGACGGGATGGGACACGACCTTCCGGCGCCGGTCTGGCGGCCGATCGTCGAGGCGCTCACCGAGAACTTCGCGCTCGGACAGAGTCGCCGAAAGTGAAACTGTTGCGAATTTCCGGCCGAATTTTCGCAATAGCTGCACGCTCGGCGGACGGTCATAACCTGCGCGATTCGGTACGACCTGGCGGATTTGAGACACTGCTGGAATGAGTTCCACCAAACACCGCGACGTGGCCAGGCTCGACCGGGTGCCCTTGCCGGTCGAAGCGGCCCGGGTAGCAGCCACCGGTTGGCAGGTCACCCGCACCGCCGCTCGTGTCGTCACCAAGCTGCCGGGCAGGGGCCCGTGGCAGCAGAAGGTGATCAAACAGCTCCCGCAGACCTTCGCCGACCTGGGGCCGACCTACGTGAAGTTCGGGCAGATCATCGCGTCCAGCCCGGGGGCTTTCGGCGAGTCGCTGTCCCGCGAATTCCGCGGCCTGCTCGACCGGGTGCCGCCCGCCGACACCGACGAGGTGCACAGCCTGCTCGCCGAGGAGCTCGGCGGCCAGCCGTCGGAGCTGTTCGCCAGCTTCGAGGAGGAGCCGTTCGCGTCGGCGTCCATCGCCCAGGTGCACTACGCGACGCTGCACAGCGGCGAGGACGTCGTCGTCAAGATCCAGCGGCCCGGCATCCGCCGGCGGGTGGCCGCGGACCTGCAGATCCTGAAGCGCTTCGCGCAGGCCGTGGAGCTGGCCAAGCTGGGCCGCCGGCTGTCCGCCCAGGACGTCGTCGCCGACTTCTCCGACAACCTGGCCGAGGAGCTGGACTTCCGCCTCGAGGCGCAGTCGATGGAGGCCTGGGTGTCGCACCTGCACGCCTCACCGCTGGGCCGCAACATCCGGGTGCCGCAGGTGCACTGGAACTTCACCACCGACCGGGTGCTGACGATGGAGCGGGTGCACGGCATCCGCATCGACGACGCCGCGGCCATCCGCAAGGCCGGGTTCGACGGCACCGAGCTGGTCAAGGCGCTGCTGTTCAGCCTGTTCGAGGGCGGCCTGCGGCACGGGCTGTTCCACGGCGACCTGCACGCGGGCAACCTGTACGTCGACGACGAGGGCCGCATCGTGTTCTTCGACTTCGGGATCATGGGCCGCATCGATCCGCGCACCCGCTGGCTGCTGCGGGAATTGGTGTACGCCCTGCTGGTGAAGAAGGACCACGCCGCGGCCGGCAAGATCGTCGTGCTGATGGGCGCCGTGGGCACCATAAAGCCGGAGGCCCAGGCCGCCAAGGATCTGGAAAAGTTCGCCACCCCGCTGACCATGCAGACGCTGGGCGACATGTCCTACGCCGACATCGGCCGGCAGCTCTCGACCCTGGCCGACGCCTACGACGTCAAGCTGCCCCGCGAGCTGGTGCTGATCGGCAAGCAGTTCCTCTACGTCGAGCGGTACATGAAGCTGCTCGCCCCCCGGTGGCAGATGATGTCGGACCCGCAACTGACGGGGTACTTCGCGAACTTCATGGTCGAGGTCAGCCGCGAGCACCAGACCGACGTCGAAGTGTGATGGAGATCCGCGCCGGCGCCGCGACGGTCGTGGGTCCCGAGGGCGACCTGAAGCTGTACTACGAGGACATGGGCGACATCGCCGACCCGCCCGTGCTGCTGATCATGGGCCTGGGCGCTCAGCTGCTGCTGTGGCGAACCGCCTTCTGCGAGAAGCTCGTTGGTCAGGGCCTGCGGGTGATCCGTTACGACAACCGGGATGTCGGCCTGTCCAGCAAGACCGAGCACCGCAGCTCGGGGCAGCCGCTGATGACACGGATGGTCCGGTCCTGGCTCGGGCTGCGCAGCCGGGCGGCATACACGCTGGAGGACATGGCCGACGACGCCGCGGCCCTGCTGGACCACCTGGGCATCGAGCACGCCCACATCGTGGGGGCGTCGATGGGCGGCATGATCGCCCAGGTTTTCGCGGCGCGTTTCCCGGCGCGGACGAAAACGCTGGGAATCCTGTTCTCCAGCAACAACTCAGCGTTCCTGCCGCCGCCGGCTCCGCGCGCGTTGCTGGCGCTGCTCAAGGGCCCGGGGCCCGATGCGCCGCGCGAGGCGATCATCGACAACGCGGTGCGGGTCAGCAATGTCATCGGCAGCCCTCGCTACCGGGCGCCCGAGGAGCAGCTTCGCGCCGACGCCGCCGAGGGATATGACCGCAACTACTATCCGCAGGGCATCGCCCGTCATTTCGCCGCGGTCCTGGGCAGCGGCAGCCTGGCGCGCTACGACCGCCGCATCGTCGCCCCGACCGTGGTGATCCACGGCCGGTCCGACAAGCTGATGCGGCCCTTCGGTGGCCGGGCCGTTGCGCGAGCCATCGACGGCGCTCGGCTAGTCTTGTTCGAAGGCATGGGGCATGACCTGCCTCAGCAACTCTGGGATCGGCTGATCAGCGTGCTGACAAGCAACTTCGCCGAAGCCCGCTGAAGCCGGGGTCGGCCGCCATTAGGCTTTCGGTCTGAATTTCACACAAGTCTCACAGGCTTGTACGGTTGGCGCTGGGAGGTTTTTCTAGACGATGGCGAAGCTGAAGCCGTATTACGAAGAGTCGCAGGCAACCTACGACATTTCAGACGACTTCTTCGCGCTGTTCCTCGACCTCAACATGGTGTACACCTGCGCCTACTTCAAGAACGACGCCATGACGCTGGAAGAGGCGCAGCTCGCCAAGCTGGATCTGGGGCTGGACAAACTGAACCTCGAGCCGGGAATGACGCTGCTCGACGTCGGGTGCGGCTGGGGCGCCGCCGTCGTGCGCGCGCTGGAGAAATACGACGTGAACGTCATCGGCATCACGCTCAGCCGCAACCACTACGCGCGCACCAAGGCGAGGCTGGCCGCGATCCCGACGACGCGCCGGGCCGAGGCCCGGCTGCAGGGCTGGGAAGAGTTCGACGAGCACGTCGATCGGATCATCAGTTTCGAGGCCTTCGATGCGTTCAAAAAGGAGCGCTGGCCCGCGTTCTGGGATTGGGCGTACAAGGCCCTCCCCAATGACAGCCGGATGCTGATGCACAGCATATTCACGTATCCGCAGTCGCAATGGAAAGAGCGCGGCATCCCGATCACGATGTCGGATCTGCGTTTCTTCCACTTTCTCGGCACGGAGATCTTCCCCGGCGGGGGGATGTGCGGCGAACGCGACATCGTCGACTATTCACAGGCCAGCGGTTTCTCGATCGAGCAGATCCAATATCTGCAGCCGCACTACGCGCGGACCCTGGACACGTGGGCGGCCAACCTCGAGGCCAATCGCGAACGCGCCATCGCCATCCAGTCCGAAGAGGTCTACAACCGCTTCATGCGCTACCTGACCGGCTGCGCGGACCTTTTCCGCAAGGGCATCTCCAACGTGGCGCAGTACACGCTCACCAAGTAGCGGGCGAGGCAACATGGCCGGCAAGCTGACGCCGCACTTCGCCAACGTGCAGGCGCACTACGACCTGTCCGACGAGTTCTTCCGCCTCTTCCTGGACCCCACCCAGACCTACAGCTGTGCGTACTTCGAGCGCGACGACATGACGGTGGAAGAGGCCCAGCTCGCCAAGATCGACCTGGCGCTGGGCAAGCTGGGCCTGCAGCCGGGCATGACGCTGCTCGACGTCGGCTGCGGCTGGGGGGCCGCCATGCGTCGGGCCATCGAGAAGTACGACGTGAACGTCGTCGGCCTGACGTTGTCGAAGAACCAGGCCGCCCATGTGCAGAAGTCCTTCGACGAGATGGACAGCCCACGCAGCAAGCGGGTGTTGCTGAACGGCTGGGAACAGTTCGACGAGCCCGTCGACCGGATCGTGTCGATCGGCGCGTTCGAGCACTTCGGCCACGACCGCTACGACGACTTCTTCACCATGGCCCACACCGTCCTGCCCGCCGACGGCGTGATGCTGCTCCACACGATCACCGGGCTGACGGGACCACAGTGCATCGAACGCGGCATACCCCTGACGTTCGAGATGGCCCGCTTCATCAAGTTCATCGTGACCGAGATCTTCCCCGGCGGCCGGCTGCCGTCGATCGAGAAGGTCGGGGAGCACTCGTCGAAGGCGGGCTTCGAGTTGACCCGCCGTCAGTCGCTGCAGCCGCATTACGCGAGGACGCTCGACCTGTGGGCCGAGGCCCTCGAGGCGCACCGGGACGAGGCCGTCGCGATCCAGTCCGAAGAGGTCTACCAGCGGTACATGAAGTACCTGACCGGCTGCGCCCAGGCCTTCCGGATCGGCTATATCGACGTCAACCAGTTCACCCTGGAGAAGTAGCGCTCTTTTACAGAGTTGTGACAGGGCTCAAATCAACCCGTGTCTAAGGCGTGTGGGCGAGAAGTCTGGCAATCCACTAAGATTTCACGTGATCAAGTACGCCGTGGGGGCATCTGCCGACGTGCCAGTTGCCCAGGTTCCACGAAAGGAACGGTCTTCGTTGGACATGGACAATCTCGACGTCGTCGTGGTAGGCGCGGGTTTCGGCGGCATCGGCGCAGCCATCCAGCTCAAGCGGCTCGGATACGACAAGATCGCGATTCTCGATCGCGACGCCGACCTGGGCGGGACCTGGCACGTCAACACCTACCCGGGCCTGGCCGTCGACATCCCGGCCACCACCTATTCGTACTGGTTTGAGCCCAATCCGTACTGGTCCCGGTTGTTCCCGCCGGGCGCCGAGCTGCAGCAGTACGCCGAGAAGGTCGCCGACAAGTACGACGTGCGCCGCCACATGCGATTCAACACGACGGTCGAGTGTGCACGCTGGGACGAGGACGAGCGTGTGTGGCAGGTGACGCTGGCGGACGGCGGAAGCCTGACCACACGCTTCCTGATCTCCGCGACCGGGTTCCTGTCGCAGCCCAACACGCCGCAAATCCCCGGTATCGAGAGCTTCGCGGGCAAGATCATCCACACCACGGCCTGGGACCACGGCTACGACCTCGGCGGGCGGCGCGTCGGAATCATCGGAACCGGGGCGACCGCCGTGCAGTTGATTCCCAAGCTGGCCGCCAAAGCGGGCGAGCTGACCGTGTACCAGCGCACGCCAACCCATGTGGTGCCCAAGCTCGACTTCAAGATCCCGGTCTGGCTGCAACGGGTGTTCGCCCGGGTGCCGCTGGCACAACGAGCCTTACGCCTGGTGACCGACTTGTTTTTCGAAGTGGTTCTGGCCACCGCCCTGCACCACAAGGGACTTCGGCGGCTGGACATCGGGGCGTCGGATGTCGCCAAGATCAACCGGTTCATCTGGATCCGCGACAAGGAGTTGCGGCGCAAGCTCACTCCCGACTACGACTTCGGCTGCAAGCGGCCCACCTACTCCAACAGCTACTACCGCACCCTGACCAAGCCGCACGTGCATCTGGAGACCAACAGCATCGAGCGGATGGAGCCCGACGGCATCGTCACCGCCGACGGACACAAGACGGTTATCGACACGCTGGTGCTGGCCACCGGTTTCGACCTGTGGGAGGCCAACTTCCCCGCCTTCGAGGTGATCGGGCGCAGGGGCCGCAACCTGGGAAAGTGGTGGCGCGAGAACAGGTTTCAGGCGTACCAGGGCGTGTCCGTCCCCTACTTTCCCAACTACCTGGGCCTGGGCAGTCCGTACGCGTTTTCCGGCCTGTCGTTCTTCAACACCATCGAATACCAGATGCGACACATGGACCGGCTGTTCGGAGAGCTGCAGCGCAGGGGCGCGACCGAATTCGAGGTCACCGAGGAAGCAACTGCGGCCTTCAAGGATCGGATGACCAAGCTGGTCGGGAAGTCCCTGTTCGCCCTCGGCAATTGCGCCACATCGCGTTCTTACTACTTCAACCCCGATGGCGAGGCGGCACTGCTGCGGCCCACGTCGACCCGCAACGCGGTACGTGAGGGATCACGATTCCCGTTGACCGATTACCGCTTCCGCTGACGCGCGGGGCCGCGGGGTATCGTTGCACTTCGCACCAACCGACGATGCGTGCCTTTCGACAGGCCAGGCACTGAACATCATCCAGGAGAACAAGAAGAAAATGGCTGATCAACCGACTAGCCCGACGAAGACGCGGACGCGCTTCGAAGACATTCAGGCGCACTACGACGTCTCCGACGACTTCTTCGCCCTGTTCCAGGACCCCACCCGCACCTACAGCTGCGCCTACTTCGAGCCGCCGGACCTCACCCTCGAAGAGGCTCAGTACGCCAAGATCGACCTCAACCTGGACAAGCTCGACCTGAAGCCGGGCATGACCCTGCTCGACATCGGCTGCGGCTGGGGCACCACCATGAAGCGCGCCGTCGAGCGGTTCGACGTCAACGTCATCGGCCTGACGCTGTCCAAGAATCAGCACGCCCGCTGCGAGCAGGTGCTGGGGGCGCTGGACACGACCCGTTCCCGCCAGGTGCGGCTGCACGGCTGGGAGGATTTCAACGAGCCCGTCGACCGGATCGTGTCCATCGAGGCCTTCGAGCACTTCGGGCACGAGAACTACGACGACTTCTTCAAGCGGTGCTTCGACATCATGCCCGAGGACGGCAGGATGACCGTGCAGAGCAGCGTCAGCTACCACCCGTTCGAGATGGCGGCCCGCGGCAAGAAGCTGACTTTCGAGACGGCACGGTTCATCAAGTTCATCATCACCGAGATCTTCCCGGGGGGCCGGCTGCCGTCCACCGCCATGATGGTCGAGCACGGCGAGAAGGCGGGATTTATTGTCCCCGAACCACTTTCGCTGCGGCCGCACTACATCAAGACGCTGCACATCTGGGGCGACACGCTGGAGTCCAACAGAGAGAAGGCCATCGAGGTCACCTCCGAAGAGGTCTACAACCGCTACATGAAGTACCTGCGCGGCTGCGAGCACTACTTCACCGACGAGATGCTCGACGTCAGCCTGGTGACCTACCTCAAGCCGGGAGCCGCCGCCTGATTTCTGGGCGGGTGTCGGATCGGGGCTGCGCCGTTCGTCGAGTAGGTAGAGAGTGGAGCACAGGGCTTCGCTCGCGACCGGAGGTGACGAACATGCAGTATTTCGCGCTGTTGATCAGCAAGGAGCAGGACCGCACGCCCGACGATGCGTCAGCCGCGATGGCGGCATTCGAGCGCTTCCACGCCAAGGCCGGTTCGGCGATCAAGGGCGGTGACGCGCTGCGTCCCGCCGCGGCCGCGGCGGTCATCACGGGAGGCCCGGATGCGCCGACCGTCACCGACGGTCCCTTCGCCGAGTCGGCCGAGGTGGCGTGCGGCTACTACGTCTTCGAAGCGGAAAACCTCGACGAGGCGCTGGCGCTGGCGCGCGACGTGCCGGTCGCCGCATTCGGGGCGGTGGAACTGTGGCCGCTGGTCCATTCGATCGAGCCCTCCCGCAAGCCGACCGGGAACGACTGGCTGGCGCTCCTGCAGGAGCCGCCCGAATCCGCGCACACACCGGGCACCCCGGAGTGGGACGCGGTGGCGGCAAAGCACGCGGATCTGCACGCTGCCGCGGGCGATCACGTGATCGGCGGCGCCGCCCTGCACGACCGGTCCACCGCGACGACCGTGCGGGTGCGCGACGGCGAGGTCCTCATCACCGACGGGCCGTACGTGGAAGGCGCCGAGATCGCCACCGGCATCTACCTGTTGAGCGCCGCAGATCGCGACGAGGCCGTCAAGGTCGCATCGATGATCCCGGCTTCGACCGTGCAGCTGCGCCAGCTGGCGGGGGTCTCCGGCCTGTAGCGCATGGCCGACCTGGACGGCGTCTTTCGTCGGGAATGGGGCCCGGCCGTGGCCGCGCTGGCCCGGTGGTCGGGTGACCTCACCGTCGCCGAGGACGCCGTCCAGGAGGCCTGCGCCGAGGCGCTGCGCAGCTGGCCCCGCGACGGCGCGCCCGCCAACCCGAGCGGGTGGCTGCTCACCGTCGCCCGCAACCGCGCCCGGGATCGGTTGCGCCGCGAATCCGTGCGCCCCGGAAAGGAATTGGCGGCCGTGCTGGACGACATTCGGGCGCGCACCGATCGCACCGATCCGCACCCGGTCCGCGACGACGAGTTGCGGATGATGTTCACCTGTGCGCACCCGGCGCTGGACCGGCAGTCACAACTGGCGCTGACGCTGCGGCTGGTGTCGGGGCTGACCGTCGGCGAGATCGCCCGCGCGCTGTTGCAGACCGAAGCGGCCGTCGGCCAGCGAATCACGCGTGCCAAGAACAAGATTCGGCACGCCAACATCCCGCTGCGGGTGCCGCCGGCCGAGCTGCTTGCCGAGCGCACCCCGCACGTGCTCGGCTGCATCTACTCGGTGTTCACCGAGGGCTATTGGTCGACGGCGGGGCCCTCGGCGATTCGCGACGAGCTGTGCGACGAGGGGATCCGGCTGGCCGGGGAGCTGTGCGCGCTGATGCCCGACGAGCTGGAGGCGCACGCGTTGGCCGCCCTGATGCTGCTGCATGATTCGCGACGGGCGACCCGGGTGGACGACGCCGGCATGCTGGTGCCGCTGGAAGAGCAGGACCGTCGCCGGTGGGACCGGGGCCGGATCTCCCGCGGGCTGGCGCGTTTGCGAGCCGCGCATGGATCGACGGGCGCCTACCTGCCGCAGGCCGTGATCGCGGCGCTGCACGCGACGGCTCCGTCCTGGGAACAGACCGACTGGGTTGCGATCTGCGCCGCCTACGACCGGCTGTGGCGGATGACCGATTCCCCGGTGGTGGGCGCCAACCGCGCGCTGGCGATCGGCCTGCGCGACGGGCCCGCCGCCGGCCTGGCCGCGCTGGACAAGGTGGCGCACGATCCCCGGCTGGCCCGCTCCAATCTCGTCGCGACCGTGCGCGCCGATCTGCTGCGGCGCGCGGGACGGCCCGCCGAGGCCCTCACCTGGTACCGAACGGCGTTGGAGTCCAACGGTTCTGAGCCGGGCCGCGAATTCCTGCGGCGGCGCATCGCCGAGTGCGGCGGGTAACCTCTCCACGCCGAGCAGACGCGAAAGCACCTCATTTCGGCACGAAACGGGTGCTTTTGCGTCTGCTCGCGAGAGGACTCAGGCGTCGGCAAAGTTACGGGTGATCGACGGGTCGACCGGAATGCCCGGGCCCGTCGTCGTCGACACGGTGATCTTCTTCAGGTAGCGGCCCTTCGACGAGGACGGCTTGAGCCGCAGCACCTCGTCGATCGCGGCGCCGTAGTTCTCGGCGAGGTTCTTCTCGTCGAACGAGGCCTTGCCGATGACGAAGTGCAGGTTGGCCTGCTTGTCGATGCGGAAATTGATCTTGCCGCCCTTGATGTCGGCCACGGCCTTGGCGACGTCGGGGGTGACGGTGCCGGTCTTGGGGTTGGGCATCAGGCCGCGCGGACCGAGGATCCGGGCGATGCGCCCGACCTTGGCCATCTGGTCCGGGGTGGCGATCGCGGCGTCGAAGTCCAGAAAACCGCCCTGGATCTTCTCGATCAGGTCGTCGCTGCCGACGATGTCGGCGCCGGCGGCCTCGGCTTCGGCGGCCTTCTCGCCCACCGCGAACACCGCGACGCGGGCGGTCTTACCGGTGCCGTGCGGCAGGTTGACCGTGCCGCGGACCATCTGGTCCGCCTTGCGCGGGTCGACGCCGAGCCGGATCGCCACCTCGACCGTCGCGTCCTGCTTGGCCGACGACGTTTCCTTGGCGAGCTTGGCCGCCTGCAGCGGGGTGTAGAGGTTGTTGCGGTCCACCTTCCCGGCGGCGGCGCGGTATGCCTTGCTGTTCTTGCTCATTGAGATATCCAATCTGGTGTTGGGTCGTGGTCATCAAGCGGGCCGAAGCTGGCCCTCCCACGAATGCGGGACCCTACTCGACGGTGATCCCCATCGACCGGGCGGTGCCGGCGATGATCTTGGCGGCGGCGTCGATGTCGTTCGCGTTGAGGTCGGCCTTCTTGGTCTCGGCGATGTCGCGCACCTGATCCCAGCTGACCTTGGCGACCTTGTCCTTGTGCGGCTCCGCCGAGCCCTTGGCCACGCCGGCCGCCTTGAGCAGCAGCTTGGCGGCGGGCGGCGTCTTGAGCGTGAAGGTGAAGCTGCGGTCCTCGTAGACCGTGATCTCCACCGGGATGACGTTGCCGCGCTGGTTTTCCGTCGCGGCGTTGTACGCCTTGCAGAACTCCATGATGTTGACGCCGTGCTGGCCGAGCGCGGGCCCCACCGGCGGGGCCGGGTTGGCCTGTCCGGCCTGGATCTGCAGCTTGATCAGCCCGATGACTTTCTTCTTCGGGGCCATGAGACGTTGGTGTTCCTTTCTGGGGCTCTGGGGCCTGGGGTTAGATCTTGGAGACTTGGCCGAAGGTCAGTTCCACCGGCGTTTCGCGGCCGAAGATCGACACCAGCACCTTGAGCTTCTGCTGCTCGGCGTTGACCTCGCTGATGGTGGCCGGCAGCGTGGCAAACGGCCCGTCCATGACCGTCACCGACTCGCCCACCTCGTAGTCGACCTCGACGACCGGGCGCTCCAGGCCGCCCGCCTCGGCGGCGGCGGCGGTGGTGGCCGTGCCCTTGACGGCCTTCTTCGACGACCCCGGCGGCAGCAGGAACTTCACCACGTCGTCGAGCGACAGGGCCGACGGGCGCGACGTCGCCCCGACGAACCCGGTGACGCCGGGCGTGTTGCGCACCGCGGCCCAGGAATCGTCGGTCAGATCCATGCGCACCAGGATGTAGCCGGGCAGCACCTTGCGGTTGACCTGCTTGCGCTGGCCGTTCTTGATCTCGGTGACCTCCTCGGTGGGCACTTCCACCTGGAAGATGTAATCGCCGACGTCCAGGTTCTGCACCCGGGTTTCTAGGTTGGCCTTGACCTTGTTCTCGTACCCCGCGTAGGAGTGCACGACGTACCAGTCGCCGGGTTTGCTGCGCAGTTCCGCCTTGAGCGCTTCGGCCGGGTCGACCTCCTCGGGAGCCTCGGGAGCCTCGGCCTCGCGGGCCTCGGCTTCCGGAGCCTCAGCCTCTGGGGCCTCGGCCTCGGGGGTCTCGGTGACCTCGGTGCGCTCTTCCACGTCGACCGCTTCACCCGCGGACGCGTCACCGTCGAAGGCAGTCACGGTTCTCAGTCCTTCCTGTCACTCACTCAGCCGAACACCAACAGGACCAGCTTGGTCAGGCCGAAGTCGGCGAGACCTACCAGCGCCACCATGAAGGCCAGAAACGCCAGCACCACCGAGGTGTAGGTGAGCATCTGCTTGCGGTTGGGCCAGATCACCTTCCGCATCTCGGCAACCACCTGCTTGAGGTAGTTGTAGACGAACACGAACGGGTTGGCCGAACGGTCGGCGGGTTTCTTCGGTTTTCTGGCCTGCTTGCCGGCCTTCTTGGATGTCCGGGCCTTCTTGGTCTTCTCCTCCGCGGCGACCTCGGCCTCGTCCGGCGACTCGATGTCGACGTCTTCGTCGGCGTCGGCCACCCGCTGCCGGGACCGCTTGCCGGTAGGACGCTGCGGCCGCGCAGGCTTGGTCACCACGGCCGTCCGACCACCGCTGGCGCGGGCGTCGTCGGTTTCGCCGCCGTCGCTTGCGGCGTCGTTGGCGGCCTCGATGCCCTCGTCGCTCACCGCATGCTCCTTCGCTCGTCGGCCTTCAGTGTCCAGCATGGCACGATTCCCATGGTCCGACTCCTCCTCAGGCCGTTCCGGCCTGCATCGTCGTCGGACGCCGGCCGTCAGCAGGGGCGACAGGACTTGAACCTGCAACCTGCGGTTTTGGAGACCGCTGCTCTGCCATTTGAGCTACGCCCCTTCGCGGTTGGCAGGCCAACCTGCGCTTACCTACCCGGGCCCACATGACACGCGCGCTCTCCGTTCGGTGATCGCCGAACCGACGGACAGCGCGCTGTAATGGGAAAACCCCGACGCCCGAGTGTACTAGATTCCCCATAAGCGCAGGAAATCCGGAATTACGCCGTCCGCACGACCTGCCCGGACTCGGCGTCCCATCGCAGGTTCGCCGACCCGTCGCTGTACTGGCTCATCAGGGTGGTGTAGGCCTCCAGAACCACCTCGCCGTCGTCGGTGGTGCAGACGTTCTTGGTGACGACGATGTCGGCGCCGAACCGCTCGTCCACCGACTGGATGTCCATCCGGGCCCACAGCTTGTCGCCGGCCTTGATCGGTCGGCGGAAGACGAAGCGCTGGTCGACCTGGACGATCACCATCGTCTCCATGCCGATGTCGACGTGCCGGAAGAAATCGAGCTGGACCAGCTTGGCGAAGATGGTCGCGAAGGTCGGCGGTGCCAGGATCGCGTCGTAGCCGAGTTCGGCCGCCGCCTCCTCGTCGAAGTGAGCCGGGTCGCGGTTCTTGATGGACTGCGCAAACTGGCGAACCTGCTCGCGGCCCACGACGAAATAGTCGGGGTACCGCCAGATCATTCCGCGGATATCGGTCTTGAGCGCCATGGGCCTACGCGAGTGTCGCGGACGCGATGGCCCTGCCGAAGATCTTCTTGCCGCCGGTGGTGGCCGTGAGCGCGATGGTCACGGACTTGGTTTCCGGGTCGATGGACTTCACCCGGCCGTTGAAGACCAGCTCGGCGCCCTTGCCGTCGTTGGGCACCGGCACCGGCGCGGTGAACCGCACGTTGTACTCGGTGACCGCGCCCGGGTCACCGATCCACGAGGTGACGTAGCCGCCGCCGATACCCATGGTGAGCATGCCGTGCGCGATCGCGGTGTCCAGGCCGACGACCTTGGCGATCTCGTCGTCCCAGTGGATCGGATTCAAGTCGCCCGAGACGCCCGCGTAGTTCACCAGGTCCTGGCGCGTCAGCGGGTAGGTCCTTTCGGGGAGCCGGTCACCCAGCTTCACCGAGCTGAACTCACGCAGTGGCATCAGAAAATCCCTCTTCTCCATCCTCGTTGGCACGGCCCGCAAGGGTCGTGTAGGTCTCCTGCACGACGTCACCGGCGTCGTCGGTGACGATGTTCTTGGTCACGATGATCTGGGTGCCATGCGACTGGCGGACCGAGTCGACATACACGTCGCAGTACAGCTTGTCGCCGTCGACGATCGGTTTCCGGTATTTCAGCACCTGGTCGACCTGGACGATCTGCGCGTCCTCGACCGCGATGTTCGCATAGTCGAAAAACGCCGTCTGCGCCTTGTAGCCGAACACGCAGATGAACGTCAGCGGGGCCAGCAAACCCTTATAGCCCAGCTCGGCGGCCGCGTCCTCGTCGAAGAACGCCGTGTTGTCGTTCTGCACGGCCACGGCGTATTCGCGGATCTTCTCCCGCTCCACCTCGTAATGGTCGGGATAGCGAAAGTGCATCCCGACGATGTTTCCGCGCAACCCCACTGGTCTCGAACCTAGCGGGTCTCGCGGTGCGCCTGATGCTTGCCGCAGTTCGGGCAGAACTTCTTCAGCTCCATCCGGTCGGGATCGTTGCGGCGGTTCTTCTTGGTGATGTAGTTCCGGTGCTTGCACACCTCGCATGCCAAGGTGATCTTCGGCCGCACGTCGGTACTGGAAGCCATGACGGTTCTCTCTCGGTTCCTTCTCGCGGTTCTCGCCGCGCTGCGTTGTTGTGTTGTAGCGATGGCCGGACTCGAACCGGCGACCTAACGATTATGAGTCGTTCGCTCTAACCGACTGAGCTACATCGCCTCTGTCCACCCCTTTGGGGTCGGGGCCGCCAGCCTGCTCGGCGTCCGCCGAGCCCCCTAACGGAATCGAACCGTTGACCTTTTCCTTACCATGGAAACGCTCTACCGACTGAGCTAAGGGGGCCTTTAGCCCGAAGCGACCAGTCGTCCCGCGGGCCTAAAAGAGGGTACAGCCTGGGGCGCAACGGCACCAAACCACAGCAGCGGCCCGAGGTTGCGGGTGAAAGGCGTCTACCGGGCGTCGCTGCGGCGGGGTTCCCACGCGCTGAGGTCGCTGAACTCGTCGTAGTCGCCGTCGTGCTGGTCACCGGACGCGTCACCGGCCTCTCCGAGCAGGGTCCGCAGCGCAAGGTGGACGGCCTCGCGCGCGTCGGCGAGGTGGTACCGACGGATGGCCTCTTGGACCAGGTCGTCGTCGATCTCGATCTCGACCTTCTTCCGCATGCGCTAACGATACCCAGCGCAGACGGGTTGAACCCCGGTTGCCGTCGCTTGCCCGCCGAAGTGTGTCGCGCGGCCCGGCGGCGCCCACATGCAGCGTCGTCGCCGCGGGTCATAGTCTGGTGGCGTGTCAGATTCGTCCGAGGACCGGCTGTACTTCCGCCAACTGCTTTCCGGTCGCGATTTCGCCGCCGGGGACATGTTTGCGACACAAATGCGCAATTTCGCCTACCTGATCGGTGACCGTCAGACCGGGGACTGCGTGGTGGTCGACCCGGCATATGCCGCGGGTGATCTGCTCGACGCGCTCGAGGCCGACGGCATGCACCTGTCGGGGGTGCTGGTGACCCACCACCACCCCGATCACGTGGGCGGGAACATGATGGGCTTCGAGCTCAAGGGGCTGGCGGAGCTGCTGGAGCGGGTCAGCGTGCCGGTGCACGTGAATACCCATGAGGCGCTTTGGGTTTCGCGGGTAACCGGGATCGGGCTGGGCGACCTCACCACCCATGGACACCGCGACAAGATCAACATCGGCGACATCGAGATCGAGCTGCTGCACACACCGGGTCACACACCCGGCAGCCAGTGTTTCCTGCTCGACGGCCGGCTAGTCGCGGGTGACACGCTGTTCCTGGACGGCTGCGGGCGCACCGACTTTCCGGGAGGCGACTCCGACGAGATGTATCGCAGTCTGCAGCAGCTCGCCGCGCTGCCCGGTGATCCGATAGTGTTTCCCGGGCACTGGTATTCGGTCGACTCCAGCGCGTCGCTGTCGGAAGTCAAGCGCTCCAACTATGTGTATCGGGCCGCCAACCTCGATCAGTGGCGAATGTTGATGGGCGGCTGAGTGACTCGGCCACCGTTTCATTGTGATTCGGAGTGGCGATTCGGAGTGGCGATTCGGAGTGGCGATTCGGAGTGCGGCGTGATTTTGAGTTCTGCGGTATTCGCCCGGCGCCTCTACTATCGGTTCAGCGAAATTTCGTGCGAAAGATCGCTGTGATATAAGCGGAGGGTGGATTCAATGGGGTGGATCCAGGACAGCTGGCACGGGGTCACCAACGTTGGGTCCAGCACCTGGTTGGCGTGGGCGGCGTGGGCGGCGATCGCGCTCGGCGTCGTCGCGCTGGTGTTCACGAATCGCCAGCTCAGCCGCAATCGCCGGTTGGCGGCGGAGCAGACGCGTCCCCACCTCGCCATGCTCATGGAACCGCACGCCGCGGACTGGCACGTGATCGAGCTCGTGGTCCGCAATTTCGGCCGGACGGCGGCTTATGACATCACGTTTTCGTTTGCGAATCCCCCGACGGTGGCCGAATACGAAAATGCGGCCGACGGCTACGCCGATGTCGTCGAACTGCAGCTACCCCGCGAGTTGCCGGTGCTCGCGCCCGGCCAGGAATGGCGGATGGTGTGGGATTCGGCGCTCGACCGCGGCGAAATCGGCAGCGGGATCGAGTCGCGTTTCACCGGGAAGGTGATCTACTACGACCGCCCCGACAGGCCGCGGGGGTGGCGGTTCTGGCAGCGCGCACGGCGGCCGCTGGAGACCAACGTGGTGCTGGATTGGGACGCCCTGCCACCGGTTCAGCGCATCGAGCTGATGACGACGCACGACCTGGCGAAGCGGGAAAAGCAGAAGCTGGAACTGCTGCGCGGGCTGCTCACCTACTTTCACTACGCCAGCAAGGAAACGCGCCCCGACGTGTTCCGCAGCGAGATCGAGCGGATCAACGCGGCCGTCCAGGAGACCCAGGACAGGTGGCGCACCCGGCAGCTCGACGAACCCACCGACGTCAGCCTGCGCTGGGGCAATGCGGAAAACGATCTCGGCAAACATCACAGCCAGCACGTGTGACGGCGGGCCGTCTCCGGTCGAGCGGGCGTCGATCTGATTCAATCGACGGGCTGCCCGTATCGAAGGAGTGAGCCATGAGCGGCCCGGTCACCTACAGCCACCACGATTCCATCGCGGTCATCCGGATGGACGACGGCAAAGTCAACGCGCTGGGCCCGAGCATGCAGCAGGCCCTCAACGAGGCCATCGACCAGGCCGACAGCGACGACGTCGGGGCGTTGGTGATCGCCGGCAACGAGCGCGTGTTCAGCGGCGGCTTCGACCTGAAGATCTTGACCTCCGGCGAGGTGCAGCCCGCGGTCGACATGCTCAGGGGTGGCTTCGAGCTGGCGCATCGGCTGCTGTCCTACCCGAAGCCGGTGGTGATGGCCTGCACCGGCCACGCCATCGCGATGGGGGCGTTCCTGCTGTCGTCCGGCGACCACCGGGTGGCCGCCCACGCGTACAACATTCAGGCCAACGAGGTCGCGATCGGCATGATCATCCCCTACGCCGCCCTGGAGATCATGAAGCTGCGCCTGACGAGGTCGGCCTATCAGCAGGCCACCGGGCTGGCCAAGACGTTCTTCGGCGAAACCGCCCTCGCCGCGGGCTTTGTCGACGAGATCGTGCTGCCCGAGATGGTGCTCAGTCGCGCCGAGGAGGCCGCGCAGGAATTCGCCGGCCTGCACCAGCACGCCCACGCCGCAACCAAATTGCGCACCCGCGCCGACGCGCTGGCGGCCATCCGCGCCGGGATCGACGGCATAGAAGCCGAGTTCGGCCTGTAGCCCGGCGGCGCCGGTTCGCCACACCGGTTTTGGACGGCCGGCCCCGGGTACGCCTCAGGCGTGGTCACCGACCGAATCGCGCACCCGTGGGGCACGCGGACGCCGTACGAACCCGGCTGGCCCTGGCCGCGGCGCGTCGACGACTACCTGATCGGGGACGTCGACCCGGAGTCGGTGCAGTGGGTGCAGTCGGCGGCCGTGCTGCACTCCAACGGCGACGGGCTCGACATCGCCGTCAAGGACGGACGCATCGTGGGTGTCCGGGGGCGTGCCGTCGACCGGGTCAACCATGGACGCCTCGATCCCAAGGACCTGTTCGGCTGGCAGGCCAATGCATCCCCGGACCGCCTGACCAGCCCGTTGATTCGCACCGGCGGCGAGTTGCGGCCCTGCTCGTGGGACACCGCCATGGACCGCATCGTGGCCCGCAGCAGGCAGCTGCTCGACACCCAGGGCCCCGGGTCGATCGGCTTCTACACCTCCGGACAACTCTTCCTCGAGGAGTACTACACCCAGGGTGTGATCGCCCACGGCGCGATCGGCACCAACCACGTCGACGGCAATACGCGGCTGTGCACGGCGACGGCCGCCGAGGCCCTGAAGGAGTCGTTCGGCTGCGACGGCCAGCCCGGTTCCTACACCGATGTCGATCACGCCGACGTCATCGCATTGTTCGGGCACAACGTCGCTGAGACGCAGACGGTGCTGTGGGCACGCATGCTCGACCGGCTCGCCGGCGCCGCACCGCCGGCCATCGTGTGCGTGGACCCGAGGCGCACGCCGGTGGCCGAGCACGCGACCGTTCACCTGGCGCCGCTGCCCGGCACCAACGTGGCGCTGATGAACGGCCTGCTGCACGAGATCATCGCGCACGACTGGCTGGACCACGACTACATCGACACGCACACAGTGGGTTTCGACGAGTTGCGTCGGCGCGTCGAGGACTTCACCCCCGAGCGGGCCGCCGCGATCTGCGGCGTCGACGCCCGGGACATCCGGCGCGCGGCGCGGCTGCTGGGCACCGCCGAGCGGCTGTTGTCGACCGTGCTGCAGGGCTTTTACCAATCCCATCAGGCCACGGCGGCCGCCGTGCAGGTCAACAACGTTCACCTGGTGCGGGGCATGCTCGGCAAGCCGGGGTGCGGCGTGCTGCAGATGAACGGTCAGCCGACGGCGCAGAACACCCGCGAGTGCGGCGCCGACGGGGACCTGGCGGGTTTCCGCAACTGGGCCAACGACGACCACATCGCCGAGCTCGCCGAGCTGTGGAACCTTGAGCCGCAACAGATTCCGCACTACGGGCCGCCGACGCACGCGATGCAGATGTTTCGCTTCGCCGAGGAGGGCACGCTGCGCATGCTGTGGGTCACCGCGACCAACCCCGCGGTGTCGCTGCCCGAGCTGGCGCGCGTCCGGCGGATCCTGGCCCAGGAGCGGTTGTTCCTGGTGGTCCAGGACATATTCCTGACGGAGACGGCCGAGCTGGCCGATGTGGTGCTGCCCGCAGCCGCGTGGGGAGAAAAGACCGGAACGTTCACCAACGCCGACCGCACCGTGCACCTCTCCGAAAAGGCCGTCGAGCCACCGGGTTCGGCTCGCAGCGACCTCGACATCTTCCTCGACTACGCGCGGCGGATGGACTTCCGCGACAAGGACGGTCAGCCGCTGCCCGCATGGACGGACGCGGAGTCGGCCTTCGAGGCGTGGAAGAGGTGCAGCGCCGGCCGGCCCTGCGACTACACCGGACTGACCTACGAGAAGCTGCGCGGCGGCAGCGGAATCCAATGGCCCTGCAACGCCGAACATCCCGACGGCACCGAGCGGCTGTATGTCGACGGCAGGTTCTGGGCCGCACCGGACTACTGCGAGGCGTACGGCAAGGACCTGATCACCGGCGCCCCGCTGGAGCCCACCGAATACCGCGCGATGAACCCGCACGGCAAGGCGATCATCAAGGCCGCGCAATACATTCCGGCGCACGAGCGGCCGACGTCGAGCTACCCGTTCGCGTTGATCACCGGCCGCACCCTGTACCACTTCCACACCCGCACCAAGACCGCGCGGGCGCCGCAATTGCAGCGCGCCGCGCCCGAGGTGTGGGTGGAAGTCTCCGAGCCGGACGCGCGCCGCCTCGGGATCGCCGAGGGCGATCGCGTCGAGGTCGGCACGCCGCGCGGCACGATCACCTGCCCCGCCCGGATCAGCGGCATCCGCGAGGGGGTGCTGTTCGTGCCCTTCCACTACGGCTACTGGGACACCGGCGGCGATGGTCGTCAGCGGGGCCATCACCGGGCCGGCAACGAGCTCACCGTCACCGACTGGGATCCGGCGTCCAAGCAACCCATCTACAAGACCGCCGCCGCGCGGCTGGCGAAGAGCCGGTCACACGGTCTGCCGGTCGATGCGTATGCGCCGACGACCACGGCGTCCGCGCCGGTCAACGGCTCGGTGCCGGCCACCGAGGGCGGGATCGCGGCCCGGTCGGGCGAAGTGCGGGTCGACGAGGGCCGGCCATGAAGCTCAAGCTGGCGATCCGCGAGCTGCATCGCTCCGAACGCAAACTCACCCACCAGCTCAACGTGATGGCCGCCCGGCACCACAGCGACCAGGACGTCGCGCACCTGGCGGGCGATCTGGCCGGGTGGTCGCGCGATCATCTGGAGAGGCTGGCCCGGCACGGCCGGCATTACGGGCTGCGGCTCAACGCGCACCCGTGGACCAGTGCGGTCACCGGTTTCGTCCAGGCGCGGGCCAGCGACATGTTGCGCCACCGCCCCGAGCCGGCGCTGCTGCTGCTGGCCGACCTGCGCCGCATCCATCGGCTGGCGGCCGGGACGTCGCTTGATTGGGAGCTGCTGGGGCAAGCGGCGCAGGCCGCTCGCGACGCGGAGCTGTTGGGCCTGACCTCGCGCTGCCACCCGGAGACCTTGCGCCAGATGAGGTGGGCCAACGCCATGCTGAAGGAACTCTCGCCGCAGGCGTTGACGAGTTGAAAGCTGGTGTGCTACACCATGATTCGGTTGTCGCGGAGAAGGCGATGCGGTTGCCCGGGCAACCGCCTCCCCTCACGTCGCCTCCTCCATTCGGAAGTGTGACACGCCCGCGCCGGGCCGTCACTTCACCCTTCGTCAAACCGTCCAGCGGAAGCGCTTGAGATAGGCCGCCCAGTCCCACGTCGACAGGAACTCCTGCGCCGCCGCATACCCCCTGTCGTAGAGCTCTTCGAGGCGTCCCCGGGAGATATCGAAGTCGAGCACGCCCACATCCGTCGATTCGACCGGGATCGCGCGGGAAGACACCCACGGCTGGTTCAGGTGGGTCTGGTCATGCCCGGCGAGGATGGTGGTCAGCAGGCTTTCCAGCAGCGCCGTCTGCTCGAGAAGGCGCAGGGGTTTCAGCGCGGGCATCACCGTGCCGAGGCCCTCGGTGAGCCTCGGCAGAACGGTGACCCCAAACGTGGGCCAGTGCGGCGGCTTGCCGTCCGGCCGGTCGAAGGTGTCGATCGGAAAGTTCGACAGCACACCGCCGTCGACGAGGGTGGACGTCGCCCCGGTGACGCTCCTCAGCTTCACCGGGCGGTAAAAGAACGGGATCGCCATCGACGCGCGCACCGCCTGGGCGATCGGCTGCTCGTCGGGGTCCAGCCCGTAGAGCCGCCGGTAGTCCCAGGGCAGCCGCACCAGCTGCGCCGCGGTCAGGTCGGCGACGGTGACCACCAGCCGGTATTGCCACCCCTTGATCAGGTCTTCGTCGTCGAGGACGAGATCACCGAAGGAGCTGACGCCCAGGTTCTTCAGCTCACCGCGAATCCAGTCGTAGGCGACGTCACCGCGATACATGCTCGTTTCCCGCACCAGTCCCCACGCGGCACCGAGATAGGGGACGGGCCCCGCGTCGCGCCACTTGCTAAGCGGCACCGAGAAGGCGAGTTCCTTCATGTCCGCGGCGCTCAGCTGGTCGTCCTTGGTGCCGGCCGCCAAGATCGCCGCGACCACCGACCCGGCCGAAACGCCCGAGACCCTCTTGATCGAGTATCCGGCGTCCATCAGCGCGACGACCGCGCCCACCAGGCCGATGAACTTGACGCCGCCGCCCGAGAGCACCAGATCCACGGGTTTCGGCTGCGCCGCCCTGGCCGCCATCTACTTCTCCGCCGAAACCCAGTCGTAGGGAAGGAATTTGCCGTCGAACGTCACGACAACGCGGTCGCCCGACGGGTGCGTCTTCTTCTGCAGGTCCACGCTGAAGTTGATCGCGCTCATGATGCCGTCGCCGAACTGCTCGTGGATGAGTTCCTTGATGGCGCCGCCGTACACCTGCAGGGCTTCGTAGAAGCGGTAGATGGTTGGGTCGGTCGGCACGGCCGTGGGCAGTCCGCCACGCATGGGCGGGGCGGCGAGCACCGGCACCACCGACTCGTCGAGGCCGAGCATCTTCGCCAGGACCTTGCCCAGTTCGGCGGAAATGGGGTGCTGGCCAAGCAGCGCCGACGTGGTCCACAGCACCGGCCTGCCGATCGCGTCGGCCAGCTCCTGCCACGTCAGCCCCTTCGCCAGCCGCGCGACGACGATCTGTTCGGTGAGTTCGTTTCTCGTCATGGGTCCCAGCATGCACGCATGCGCCAGCGCGGGCTCACCCCGGCTTGGTGGCGGTGACCAGACGCGTCGAGAACCAGGGGCCGCCATACCACATGCGAAATCCGAGGTTGCGGCGCCGCACGTTGAGCCAGCCCAGTTCCCGCAAACGAGCGGCGTGCTGGCGGGTCTCCCACAGGTCGGCGATGGCCAGACGGCCGCCCGGGCGCAACACCCGAACCGCTTCGTCCAAAGCCTTGCGCCGGCCCGCACGTGTCGGAATGTTGTGGATCGCAAGGCTGCTGACGACCACGTCGACGCTCTCGGAGTCCAACGGCAGGGCGGTCATGTCGGCGGTGCGCACCTCGACGCGCTCGGCGACATTTTCCAGCGCCGCGTTGAACAGCGTTGCGTCCCGGGAGTTTTCGGTCTGGTCGGCGCGCCACAGGTCGACGCCTACCGCGCGGCCCCGCGGTAACCGCTTGGCCGCGGCCAGCAACACCGCGCCGCGCCCGCATCCGAGGTCGAGCAGCGTTTCGTCGCCGCGCAGTCGCAGGTTGTCGAGAATGTCGTCCCACACGCGGAACTTGCCCGCTCTCGTCGAGTAGATGTAGGAGACCGCCGTCGCGAGGATCTGGACGGCCGATGCCGCCGCAAGCCCGGCCGCCAATCGGTTGCCCCGGGCCAGCGCGAAGCCGGCGCCCGCGAACAGAACCGCGGATGTGGTTGCGACGCCGGTCAACTGGGCTCCGGCCGAGACGGTGTGGAAGGACCCGTCGTACCCGTATTCGCCCTTGCGCACGGTGCTCACCGCGTCACCAACGGCCACGGTGGACCACCTCGTCGAAGGGCCGGCGATTCGGCTTGCGGATCGGGGCGAGCGGCCGGTCGGCGGGGTAGCCGAGGCCGAGCATGAAGGCCACCAGGTGATCGTCGGGAACCCCCAGGATGGCGCGCGCCCTCTCCTGATCCCCCACCGACGAATGCCCCGTGCCGATCCCTAGGTCGGTGGCCGCGATCATCATCGCCATCGTCGCCTGACCGACGTCGTAGTTGTCGGTCACCAGCCTGCGGTCGTCCGGCGGCACCGGCACCACCAGGACGATCGCGGCCGCGGCCTTGGCGATATGGCCGGCGCCCCGCCAGACCGTCGACAGCTGCTGCAGCTGAGCCGGGTCGGTGACGATCACGAAGTCCCATGGCTGGCGGTTTTTCGCCGACGGCGCCCGCCAGCCCGCCTCGACGATCCGGTTCAGATCGGCTTCCGGCACCGGCTCCGGCTTGTACTCCCGCACATTGCGCCGGGCGCAGATCGCGTCCCAAGCTTCCATGTCGTTCCTCCCGTCTCGGCCCATGCTGCCACCGTTGTCGGCGAGGCGTTCTATGGTGGCAGCGCAATGGCCCTCCATCTCCACCGCGCCGAGCGCACCGACCTGCTTGCCGACGCTCTCGGCGCCCTACTGGCCAGCCCGTTGCCCGACCCGTTCGCCGAGGAGCTGGTCCTGGTGCCGGCGCGCGGCGTGGAACGCTGGCTCAGCCAGCGGCTGTCGCACGTGCTGGGGTGCACGCCCGGCGCCGGCGACGGTGTGTGCGCGGGGGTGGCGTTCCGCAGCCCGGCGTCGCTGATAGCGGAGATCACCGGCACGGTCGACGACGACCCATGGTCGCCGGAGGCGATGACGTGGCCGCTGCTCGAGGCCATCGACCGCAGCCTCGACGAGCCGTGGTGCCGAACGCTGGCAACCCATTTGGGCCACTTCGACGCCGACCCCGTCGAGGCCGAGCTGCGCAAGGGGCGGCGCTACGCGGTGGCGCGCCGGCTGGCCGGGCTGTTCGCCTCCTATGCCCGGCAGCGCCCGCGGCTGCTCGCCGATTGGCTGGACGGCGACCCGCGGGGCCTCGACGAGGATCTGCTCTGGCAGCCCGAACTGTGGCGGGCGCTGGTCACGCGCATCGGAGCCGATCCCCCGCACGTCCGCCACCAGCAGACCGTCGCGCGGCTGCGCTCGGGGCCCGGCGACCTGCCGCCGCGGCTGTCGCTGTTCGGGCACACCCGCCTGGCATGCACCGAGGTGGAGCTGCTCGACGCGGTGGCGGCCCACCACGAGCTGCACCTGTGGCTGCCACACCCCAGCGACGAGCTTTGGCGGGCGCTGGCGGGGCTGCACGGCGCCGTGCCGCGCCGCGATGACACCAGCCGGGCCGCCGCCAGGCATCCGCTGCTGGAGACGCTGGGCCGCGACCTGCGCGAGTTGCAGCGCGCACTGCCCGCCTGCCCGGCCGGCGACGAATACCTGCAATGGCCAAGCGGCACAACCAGACCCGACACGTTGCTGGGCTGGCTGCAGGCCGACATCGCCGCCAACGCGGTCCGGCCCGACGGCCGGGTGCTGGCCGCCGCGGACCGCTCGGTGCAGGTGCACAGCTGCCACGGCCCCATGCGGCAGATCGACGTGCTGCGTGAGGTGCTGCTCGGCCTGTTGGCCGACGACCCGACGCTGCAACCCCGCGACATCGTGGTGATGTGCCCCGACATCGACACCTACGCGCCGCTGATCGTCGCCGGCTTCGGGCTCGGCGATGTCGCGGGCGACACCCATCCCGCGCACCAACTGCGGGTCAGGCTCGCCGACCGCTCACCGACGCAGACCAATCCGCTGCTGGGGGTGGCGGCCGAGCTGCTCGCCATCGCGGGCACGCGGGTCACCGCCAGCCAGGTGCTCAACCTCGCCCAGGCCAAACCGGTGCGGGCCCGATTCGGGTTCACCGACGACGACCTCGACGCGATCACCGAATGGGTCTGTTCGGCGAACATCCGCTGGGGCTTCGACCCGGAGTATCGCCGGCCGTACGGCCTGGCCAAGGTCGTCCACAACACGTGGCGGTTCGGGCTCGACCGCATCCTGACCGGGGTGGCGATGTCGGACGACTCGCAGGCATGGCTGGGCACCGCGCTGCCCCTCGACGACGTCGGCAGCAATCGGGTGGAGCTGGCCGGGCGGCTCACCGAATACGTGGAGCGCTTGCAACGCATCATCGAAAGCCTCAGCCGCACACAGTCATTGGCCGACTGGGTAGACGCGCTGACCACCGGCGTCGGCCTGCTCACCCGCTCGGACGACGCCTGGGAACAGGCGCAGCTGCAACGGGAGTTCGCCGAGGTCGTCGCGCGGGCCGGCGCCCGGGCCCCGACGCCGCTGCGGCTGCCCGACGTGCGCGCGCTGCTGTCCACACAGTTGGCCGGACGCCCGACCCGGGCCAACTTCCGCACCGGGACGCTGACCGCGTGCACGATGGTCCCGATGCGCTCGGTACCGCACCGGGTGGTGTGCCTGGTCGGGCTCGACGACGGCGTCTTCCCGCGACTGGACGTTCCCGACGGTGACGACGCGCTGGCGCGCGACCCGATGACCGGAGAGCGCGACATCCGTTCGGAGGACCGGCAATTGCTGCTCGACGCGGTGTGCGCGGCGACCGAGACGCTGGTGATCACCTACACCGGCAACGACGAGCACACCGGGCACCCGCGCCCGCCCGCGGTCCCGCTGGCCGAGGTGCTGGATGCGCTGGATCGGACGACGGAAACCCCGGCGCGCCGGCACATTCTTACCCACCATCCGCTGCAGCCGTTCGACCGCCGCAACGTCACCCCCGGCGCGCTGGTTCCCGGGACGGCGTTCACCTTCGACCCGGCCGCGCTGGCCGCGGCACGGGCCGCCACCGGGGACCGCTGCGCGCCAACGCCTTTCATCGCCGGGCCGCTGCCGGTGTCGCCGGCCGGCGACGTGTCACTGGCCGACCTGCTCGACTTCTTCAAGGACCCAGTCAAGGGGTTCTTCCGGGCGCTCGACTGCACGCTGCCGTGGGACGTCGACGGGATCGAGGACGAGATGCCCGTCGACATCGACCCGCTTCAGGCCTGGGTCGTCGGCGACCGGATGCTGCACGACATCCTGCGGGGCATGGACCGCAACGTGGCGATGAACGCCGAATGGCGCCGCGGCACGCTGCCGCCGCTGCGCCTGGGCTGGCGCAAGGCCGACGCGATCAGCCAAACGGCCGCCCAGCTGGCCGGCATCGCGCAAAGCCACCAACGGGTGCCGGCGCAGGCCCGTGACATCGCCGTCGACCTGGGCGGGCCCGGCGCCCCCGGCCGCCGCGTAACCGGCACCGTCAACCGGGTTTTCGAGAACCGCATCGTCGACGTCAGCTACTCGCGGCTGGCCGCCAAACACAAACTCCAGGCGTGGGTCTCGCTGGTCGCGCTCGCCGCCGGCCACCCGCGCGGCGACTGGACCGCGATCTGCATCGGGCGCGGCGGCAGGGACACCATCGAGGTCTGCGCGCTGGGGGCGCCGCCCGATCCGGTGTCCGTCTTGCGCGACCTGGTCGCGATCTTCGATGCGGGACGCCGGGAGCCGCTGCCACTGCCGCTCAAGACGTCCTACGCGTGGGCCGAACGCCGCCACCGCGGGCGGGACCCTGTGCGGGAAGCCCGAAAAAAGTGGGAGTCCAACAAGTTTCACGACGGCGAGGACGGGGAGTCGGCGCACGTGCGGGTATGGGGGCCCAAGGCCCCGTTCGACGCGTTGCTCGGGCCGCCCGAACCGGAACTGGCGATGCCGGGCGAGGACACCCGGCTGGGTGCGCTGGCCGCCCGGCTGTGGCTGCCGCTGCTGGCCGCCGAAAGAAGGCCCGCCTGATGGAACCATTCGACCTGTTGGGTCCGCTGCCGACACCGGGCTCCACCACCGTGCTGGAAGCCAGCGCCGGCACCGGCAAGACCTTCGCGCTGGCCGGCCTGGTCACCCGCTATCTGGCCGAGACCGGCGCGACCCTCGACGAGATGCTGCTGATCACCTTCAACCGCGCCGCCAGCCGCGAGCTGCGCGAACGGGTGCGCGACCAGATCTCTGCGGCGGTGGCCGCGTTGGAGGGCCGCCCGGCGCCGGACAGCGACCTCGTCGCGCACCTGCTGCGCGGCACCGACGCCGAGCGCGCCGCGCGGCGGACCCGGCTGCGCGACGCGCTGGCGAACTTCGACGCCGCCACCATCGCGACCACGCACGAGTTCTGCGGGTCGGTGCTGAGATCGCTTGGCGTGGCCGGTGATACGGCCGCCGGTGTGCGGCTCGTCGAAAGCCTCGACGGCCTGGTCACCGAAATCGTCGACGACCTCTACCTCGCCCGGTTCGGCGCCGGCGAAGACGAGCCGCCGCTGACGTATGACGAAGCGCTGACGCTGGCCCGCGACGTCGTCGACGACCCGTGCGCGGAACTGCGGCCGCTCGACCCCGAGCCGGGCAGCACGCCCGCGGCCAGGCTGCGTTTCGCCCGCGACGTGCTCACCGAGCTCGAACACCGCAAGCGCCGGCTCGGCGTGGCCGGCTTCAACGACCTGCTCACCGGGCTGGCGAAAGCCCTTGCGGCGCAGGACTCCCCGGCCCGCGACCGGATGCGCGGGCGCTGGCGGATCGTGCTGGTCGACGAGTTTCAGGACACCGACCCCATCCAATGGAGGGTGCTCGAGTGCGCGTTCGCCGGCCACTCCACGCTGATCCTGATCGGCGACCCGAAGCAGGCCATCTACGGCTTCCGCGGCGGCGACATCCACACCTATCTCCGGGCCGCCCGCACGGCCGGGGCCCACTACACGCTGGGCGTCAACTGGCGCAGCGATCGCGCGCTGGTCGACAGCCTGCAGGCCGTGTTGCGCGGCGCGGCGTTGGGCCACCCCGACATCGTCGTGCACGAGATCCACGCTCAGCACGCCGGGCGCCGGCTGGCCGGGGCGCCGCGCAACGCGCCGTTTCGGTTGCGCGTCGTCAAACGTCCCGCCCTCGGCTACGACGAGACCGACAACATCCCGATCGACGTGCTGCGCCGGCACATTCCCGCCGACCTGGCCGCCGACATCGGGGCGCTGCTGGCCTCCGGCGCCACGTATGCCGGCCGGCCCGTCGAGGCCGGTGACATCGCGGTCATCGTCGAGCAGCACCGGGACGCGCGGGCGTGCCGGGATGCGCTGGCCGCGGCCGGCATTCCCGCGATCTACACCGGCGACACCGACGTGTTCGAGTCGCAGGCCGCCAAGGACTGGCTGTGCCTGCTGGAGGCGTTCGACGCGCCGCACCGCAGCGGGGTGGTCCGCGCCGCGGCGTGCACGATGTTCTTCGGCGAGACCGCGGAAACCCTTGCCGCCGAGGGCGATGCGCTCACCGACCGGGTCGCCGCCACGCTGCGAGAGTGGGCCTCCCACGCCCGGCAGCGGGGGGTCGCCGCGGTGCTCGAGGCCGCCCAGCTGGGCGGCATGGGCCGTCGGGTGCTGGCGCAATGGGGCGGCGAGCGGCACATGACCGACCTGGAGCACATCGCGCAACTGCTGCACGAGACCGCGCACCGGGAACGCTACGGCCTACCGGCGCTGCGGGATTGGCTGCGCCGGCAGTGCGCCGACCGCACCGGCGAATCCGAACGCAACCGCCGCCTGGACAGCGACGCCGCCGCCGTGCAGATCATGACGGTGTTCGTGGCCAAGGGATTGCAGTTCCCGATCGTCTACCTGCCGTTCGCCTTCAACCGCAACGTCCGCAAGAACGACATCCTGCTCTACCACGACGAGAACGACACCCGCTGCCTGCACGTCGGTGGCAAGGACAGCCCCGACCGCCGCGTGGTCGAGGAGCTGCACCGCAGCGAGGAGGCCCGCAACAACGTCCGCGTCACCTACGTCGCGCTGACCCGGGCCCAATCGCAGGTGGTGGCGTGGTGGGCGCCGACGTGGGACGAGCGCAACGGCGGGCTGTCGCGGCTGCTGCGCGGGCGCGGGATCGGCGAGGGGCGGGTGCCGGACAAGTACGAACCGGCCATCACCGACGACGACGCGTGGGCGTTGTTCGGGCGGTGGCAGGACGCGGGCGGGCCGGCGGTCGAGGAGTCGAGGATCGCGGCGCCGACGGCGCGGCCCGCCGCGCCGCCCGTCCCCCATTTCGAGGTCCGGCATTTCCACCGCGCGATCGACACCGGATGGCGACGCACCTCGTATTCGGCGCTGGTTCGCGGCGGCGAGACCGCCCGCGCGCTCGGCACGGACAGCGAGCCGGAGGCCGGCGTGCGCGACGACGAGGTGGAGGGCGTCGTGGTCACCGCGCCCGGCGTCGGCCATGACGTCGAGTCGCCGCTGAGCGCGATGCCGGCCGGAGCGGCATTCGGGTCGCTGGTGCACGCGGTGCTCGAGACCACGGACCCGGGTGTGCCCGACCTCGCCGCCGGGCTGGAGGAGCAGGTGCGGCGGCACCTGGCGTGGTGGGCCGTCGACGTCGACGCCGCCGCGCTGGCGGCCGCCCTGGTCCCGATGCACGACACGTCGCTCGGGCCGCTGGCGGGCGGGCTGACGCTGCGGCGGATCGGTCTGCGGGATCGCCTGCGGGAGTTGGACTTCGAGATCCCGCTGGGCGGCGGCGACGTCCGCGTTGCCGCGCCCGACGTCTCGTTGTCCGACGTGGGCGAGCTGCTGCGGGTGCACCTGCCCGCCGGTGATCCGCTGGGGTCCTACGCCGAGCGATTGACGTCGGGCGGGCTGGGTGGTCAATCGCTGCGCGGGTACCTGACCGGCTCGATCGACGCGGTGCTGCGGTTGCCCGGCCAGCGCTACCTGGTGGTGGACTACAAGACCAACCACCTCGGCGACACCGCGGCCGACTACGGCCGCGACCGGTTGATCGAGGCCATGCTGCATTCGGACTACCCGCTGCAGGCGCTGCTGTACACCGTTGTGCTGCACCGGTTCCTGCGCTGGCGGGTGAGCGGCTACGACGCGGCGCGACACCTGGGCGGGGTGTTGTATCTGTTCGTGCGGGGCATGTGCGGTGCCGACACGCCGGTGGTCGACGGGTACCCGTGCGGCGTGTTCGGCTGGCAGCCGCCGCCCGAGTTGGTGGTGGCGCTGTCGGATCTGCTGGACGAGGGAAGGCGGGCAGCGTGACGGCGGACGTGGAGGTCGCCGTCGGCGTCGAGGGCCTGCTGGGGGCTTTCAACACGGCCGGTGTGCTTGATCTCTCGGATGTGCGTGTGGCGCAACGACTCTGCGTGCTGGCCCGGGAAGACGACGAACGGGTGGCCCTGGCGGTGGCGCTGGCGGTGCGCGCGCTGCGGGGCGGGTCGGTGTGCGTCGAGCTCGAGACGGTCGCGGCGGCGGTGGGTTCGGGCGACGTGCCGTGGCCGGAACCGGTGGAGTGGCTGGCCGCGGTGCGGGCGAGCGCGTTGGTGGGTGAACCGCCGGTGCTGCATCTCTATGACGACCGGCTGCTCTACCTCGACCGGTACTGGCGCGAGGAAAAGCAGGTGTGCGACGACCTGCTGGCGCTGCTGGCGTCCGGATCGGCGCGCGAGTTGCCCATCTCCTCGCGGCTTTTCCCGCCCGAATACTCCGAGCAGCGCGAGGCGGTGGAAATCGCGCTGTCGCAAGGGGTGACGGTGCTCACCGGCGGCCCCGGCACCGGCAAGACGACCACCGTCGCGCGGCTGCTCGCGGTGGTGGCCGGGCAGGGCGAGCTCACCGGGTCGGCTCCCCCTCGGGTCGCGCTGGCGGCGCCGACGGGCAAGGCCGCGGCCCGGCTTGCCGAAGCGGTGCAGCGCGAAGTGGCCAGGCTGGATGCGGTCGACCGCGAGCGCCTGGGCGGGCTGCAGGCGATGACGGTGCATCGGCTGTTGGGTCGCCGGCCGGACTCGTCCTCGCGGTTCCGCCACGATCGCGGAAACCGGTTGCCGCACGACGTGATCGTGGTCGACGAGACGTCGATGGTGTCACTGACGCTGATGGCGCGGCTACTGGAAGCGGTGCGGCCGGACGCCCGGCTGATCCTGGTCGGCGATCCCGACCAGCTCGCGTCGGTCGAGGCCGGCGCCGTGCTGGCGGACCTGGTGGACGGGTTGTCGGGCCGCGGCGACGTGCGGGTGGCGGCGCTGCGGACGTCGCATCGATTCGGCGAGTCGATCGGCTTTCTCGCCGACGCGATCCGGGCGGGCGACGCGGAGGGCGCGCTGACGTTGCTGCGATCCGGTGACGAGCACATCGAGTTCGTCGAGGACGACGACGTCGTTGATCGGTTGCGGCCGATCCTGCTGCCGCACGCGCTTCGGCTGCGAGAGGCGGCGGCGTTGGGCGCCGCCGATGTGGCGCTGGCGACGCTGGACGAGCATCGGCTGCTGTGCGCGCACCGGCAGGGCCCGTTCGGGGTGCGGCGCTGGAATCGTCAAGTGGAGCAGTGGCTTTCGGAGGAAACGGGCCTGCCGCCGTGGTCGGAGTGGTACGCCGGGCGCCCAGTGCTGGTGACCGCGAACGACTACGCGCTGCGCGTGTTCAACGGTGACACCGGCGTCGCGGTGGCGGGTCCCGACGGGTTGCGTGCCGTCATCGCCGGCGTGACCGGGCCCGTCGACTTCGCGACCAGCCGCCTCAGCGATGTCGAGACCATGCACGCGATGACGATCCACAAGTCCCAGGGCAGCCAGGCCGACGAGGTGACGGTGCTGCTGCCGGGCGAGGACTCGCGGCTGCTGACGCGGGAGTTGTTCTATACCGCGGTGACCCGCGCGAAGGGCAAGGTCCGCGTGGTCGGGTCCGAGGCTTCCGTGCGCGCCGCGATCGCGCGGCGGGCGATGCGCGCCAGCGGGTTGGCGCTTCGGCTGCGAGAGTCCGCGGCTAGTTGATCGCGGCGGTGGGAATGAGCACCGCGACATCACTGTGCTGGTATGCCAGGCCGCTGTCGAGTGTTGCCAACTTCCCGTTGCGGCTTCGGGCTAACTGAGCAAGGTAGGCATCAGTTACCTGTCGGTGGCCGACCACTCCTTCCAACTCCACGTGGGCGAAAGAGACGCCGTCCGGCCAGAATTCATGACGCGTGACAGCTTCGATTGCGCCGACCACGTCGCGCGCGACCACCGCGGATTGCCCTTTCCGCACGAGGAATCGAACAAGGCTTCCTTGGGTGATCGGGCACGTCGCAAATTCGCTATCGGATGCCGACAGCCATTCGACGGCGGCGTCATGATGCACATGTTCTGTGACGACAAGTGCGATCAGCACGTTCGCGTCAAGCAGCGTCGTCACTACTCATCCTCCAATTCGCGCACGTCCTCGGATGTCACGACCACGCCCACGCTCACCAAGGGCAGCCCCGTCCTCGGGTCTAGGGAGGGCGCACCTGTGCCGTCGGCCCTGAGGCCGCGTCGGATGAGGTCGGCGACCGTGGCGCTCAGCGTGCGATGGGTGTCTCGTGCGATGGCCAGCGCCTGCCTGTGGAGATCCTCCGGAAGGTCGATCGTGGTGCGCATACCCAAGCCTAGCATCTCTGCATCATGATGCAGAGATGCTAGTATAGGACTAGATCACGCTGACTGAGCACGGTCGACCCGTAGCAAATCGCATGCGGCGACGAAGGCCGCCCACTCGGCCTCGGTTGGGCGAACTCCGTCATTGGTGAGGGCGTCGTCGCTCACCGCCAAACCGGGTTCGATTGGGGCGAGCAAGTTGGCGATTTCGGCGATGTGCCCAGCCGGGCTATCGGCGAAGCTTTGAAACACCCGGCGGCGGATCCAGGCCTGCAGGCTGTCCATGCCAGCAGCCAAGTCCAATTCGGGAAGCCGCAGAGCCCTGCCGCAGCGAAGAGCCTGTTCCTCGAACCGATCCTCCCAGCATTCCGTCTGCCATCCGCTCCATAGGCCGGGCAGGGCTTTGAAAACGCCCATGGCGTCGGCGGTTTGCCACGCTCCCAACGTCTTTCGGGCTATGTCGATGTGAACGCCACCCAGGGGGATCCTGCTCCGGGTCAAGCTACGGACACCACGGCCGGGGAGCTTGCGGATCAACCCGGGCCCATGCCATGCCGGACTGACGTCCCACTGCAGTGGCCACATCCGAACTTTGCCTGTGTCATCTACAACGGAAACCAGATGACACAACCTGTTTTGCTGTTCGAGCTCAACGGGTGCCTCGGTACCCGAGGTATGGCACCGCAATTCGGCCCCCACATACCCCGCGAGTTCGACGGTTCCGTCATAGGCCCAGCCGATCTCGTAGGCGGGCCATATCGCGGCGAGCACAGTCATCACGGCCCGGCGTTCGGCCATGTCGACCATCAGCTCATCGCCGAAGAACAACAGCCTGCGACGATCGAGGTCGACCACCGCGCCGCCGTCAGCCCACAATGGATCGGTCCACTCGTCTTTACCGCAGCGCCGTAGCGACTGTATATACCGCAGGGCCAGTTCCGGCCCACCGATCAGCGCATCGAGGATGCGGCAGCCCGCCCAGTGCGAGTAATAGAGCTGCCAGTCCTGGTCTTTCACGATCACCAAGTTCGCCCTGTTGCCCATGTTGGCCCCCTTCGATATTGACGCGAGCTAGGGCATCACGTCGACTGCGCCAAGTGTCCTTCAGGGGTCCGACATGTTCGTTCGGAACGGCGGGAGCCTCGCCGGGCAAATGCGGCGCGCTCGTCATCGGCGGGGTGCGTCACCCGCGGACATCCCGTGGTCGTAGTGGCCGTTGAGCAGCGCGGATACGGTTGTCGGTCGCCACGGGTGGCCCTTCTGGGTGCGCTGTCCGGCCGAGTTGAGAACCCGCGCGGTGGCCACTTGCGTGACGCCACAGCCGTGCACGAGCCAACGGACGTAGCGCTTCAGCACCGGCTGGCGCTGCGCCCACGGCGCGGCGGGTGCCGGAAGCGCCGGCGGCACAACACGTTCCGCGTAAGCACCGGCATCGGTGCCGACTCCGGTCGGAACGCGTCGCGCCGCCGCCCCGGCGGGCGCACCGGCCCCGGCGGCAACCAGGCCCAATTCGATTTCACGGCTGAGGCTTTCGGCTCCGAGAGCCGCGAGTACCGCGTTGTCGAGCTCGTCGACGGCCTGGACTTCGCGCCGGAGGGCGAAGTCGATTTCGCTGTACCCGCCGGTGACCGGGCACGGGTCGAGTTCGCGACCGACCCGAAGGTTCAACCCGTGCCGCTGCAGCACCAGGCTCAGGCGCCGCCAGTGCTGCTCCCGCCCGAGATCCGGGCCCGCAAACGGCACCCAGATGTGCATGCGGCCCGCTATCGCGCGGCCCAGCGCCGACATGACGGCGTCGATCTCGGTCAGCTCGTCGGCCGCCGCCGCCTCGCCCGGCTCGAAGGAGAAGACCTCGGCGATGCGACATCCCTGCCGCGCCGCGTGCTCCGTCAAGTGGTCACGGTGCCGTAGCACCGTGTCGTGGTCCCCGAGCAGAATGACCCGGGACCCGGTTGGCGAGTCGCCCGAAAAATGCGCCATGGATACCTCCCGCTGAGCGCAGGCTTGGCGCGCCGTCCGGATGGAGGCGTCGCATGAGATTGAGCCAAAGGTAGCGCGGGCCACCGACAAGTTTCGGTGTGTGCGGAACAATCGCGGTCAGCATGGTCGACGACGCCTCCCCACCGACATCCCGACGACGCCACATCGTGCGGCTCGCCGTGTTCGCCGGCTTCCTCCTCGCGCTCTACCTTCTGGTCGCCGTCACCCGAGTGATCGACGTCGAAACGGTGCGGCGGACCGTGCTGGCGACGGGCCCCGCGGCACCGCTGACCTATGTCGCGGTGTCGGCAGTTCTGGGCGCGGTGTTCGTTCCCGGCTCGATCCTCGCCGCAGGCAGCGGGCTACTGTTCGGGCCCGGATTGGGCATCGCGGTGACGCTCGGCGCAACGGTGGGCACCGCGATCGTCGCGAGCCTCGTCGGCCGCCGGGCCGGCCGCGACAGCGCCCGGGCGCTGCTGGGCGCCCGACGCGCCGACCGCATCGACGCGCTGATCGATCGGCGGGGGCTGTGGGCGGTCGTGGGCCAACGCTTCGTCCCCGGCATCTCGGACGCGCTCGCCTCCTATGCGTTCGGGGCATTCGGTGTTCCGTTGTGGCAGATGGCGATTGGCTCGTTCATCGGTTCGATACCGCGCGCATTCGCCTACACCGCTCTCGGCGCGTCGATCGGGAATCGGTCGCCCGCGTTGGCATACGCGGCCGTCGCGGTGTGGTGCGTGAGCGCCATCGTCGGCGCGTTCGCCGCGCGGCAGGGATATCGAAAATGGCGCGCGCACAACCGCCGCGGCGATGAATGAGCAACAGCGCCGCGGTTGTCGCGCGTAGGTGGACAAATCGTTGGTCGCCCTCCGGGCAGCGACTGATGTGGCGAATGTGACAAACGCGTCATGTGATGCACTTGCCGCCCAATCTCAGCGCGCCGGTGTCAGCATCTCCTTCCACCCCTCATCCCCGATGTTGGCCGAGTTCGCGACGGAATAGACCATCCCATCGGGCCCCACGACTTTGCCACTCTGCACGTCGTAGATCGACGTGGGAACCGCACCGGCGGTGTAGAGGCAGGGGTTGGGTTGCTGCCCGTTGCACTGGACGGTCCCCGATCCCGGTCGCTGCAGCGGATCGCTGACCGGCGGCGGCGTGCCGGGCAGCTGATCGGCGGGCAGCGGGTTGAGGCCGTTGTCGACCGACGGCGCCGGGATCACCAGGCCGGGCTTCACCGGCTGGTCACAACGCGCGGCCGGTGCGGGGCAGGTGAGGATCTGGTTCGGGTCCCCGTACCACGGGTTGGAACCCAACGGCACGTACGGCGCGTTGCTGCGGCACTCGCGCGGGGTCGCCGCCCGCTTGCCGGGCACGTCCACGCATATGTCGTTGCGTGCCCCGCGGACCACGTTCTGCGCGTCCATGGGGATCTTGCAGTAGGTGCCGGCGGGCAGCGGCGCGGTGCTGGTGTCGGCCGGCGCCCGCCATTCCGATGCCGGCAGGAAGCCGGTCAGGCACGGCGGCGGCTGGTTGAGGGACAGGGCGCCGAAGCCGAGCGAGGCCTGGCCGGGAAATTCCGAGGTGACCGACTGGGCGATCGCGGCGGACTGCGGCAAGAACACCAACGCCTGCTCGACGCCGTTGTGGTAGCGCTTCAGCATGTCGAGCACGACCTCGAGGTTGGCAAGGGTCTGTGGCAGCGACTCGCGCACGTCGCCGAACGTGGCGTTGACTTGCTCGGCCGTCGGCGCCGCGTTGGCCAGGATGCGACGAATCGCCGGATCCTGTTGTGCCGTCTGCGCACTCAGCGTCTTGAGGTTGGCGGCCCAACGCCCGATGTCGTCACCGGAATTGACCTGGCTGTCGATGATGGGCGCCGAATGCTCGATGATGTCGTCGATGTCGTCGAGGCTGCCCCTGAAGTCGTGGCTGATGCCCTGAGTCGCGTCGACCAGGCGCCGAAGGGACGGCCCCAGCCCGCCCAGCGCCTGCGACGCCTCGTACAGCAGCGACGCCACCTTGTCCTTGGGCAGCACCGCCAACCCACGGTTGGCGGCATCCAGCGCCGGGCCGATCTGGCTGGGCACCGTGCTCTTGGTGATCGTCTGGTTGCTCCGCAGGTACGGACCGCCGGTGCGGGTCGACACCAGATCGATGTACTGCTCGCCGACCGCAGACACCGAATGCACATTGGCCCACGCGTCGTTCGGAATCTGGTAGCCGTCGTCGATGCTCATCGTCGCCCGCGCGCCGCGCTGGGTTGGTTCGACGGCGGTGACCGTTCCGATGGTGATGCCCCGATACGTGACGTTGGCGGTGCGATACAGGCCCCCTGACTGCGGCAGTTCGGCGTACAGCGTGTAGCGCCCGACGCCGACGAGGCTGGGTAGCCGCAGGAAGTACCAGCCCAGGACCACCACCGCACCGATCGCCAGCACCACCAACAACACCAGTTGGGTCTTGATGAGGCGGGTCAGCATCTCTCACTCACCCCTTTCCACCAGCGGGCCCCCCGGGGCGTCGTTCGGGTTCGGCGTATAGCGGACATCGGGGACCATGGTGGCCGGATCCCGCCCCCACGCCTGCTCGAGCGCCCGGAACATGCCCGACAGTCCGGTTCCGGTCAGCAGCCCGTTATCGAGGGCGGACAGCGTCAGGTCGATCCCGGCCGACACGTTGACGAAGTCGCCGCGGATCACCTTCGGGACGCCGTCGATGTTGAAAGGCGCTGTGAGGCCCAGGCGCAACGAGTCGACGACGAGCGGCGCGGCCCGGCCGAGTTGAATGAACGGTCGCTGCAGCGACTGCAGGTTGTGGTGGAGATCGGGCCGCGAGTCCGACAGCGCCCGGTTGGCGACGTCGCTGAACCGGCCCAGCGATTCGATGGCGTTCGCGAACAATTCGCGCGTGTCGGAGAAATGCTCGATCAGCGGCGGAATGTCGGTGAGCAACCGATCCAGCGTGTCGTTGTGGCTCGCGATGATGCTCAGCAGCTCGTTGGTCGAATCGATCGCGCGGGTTAGGTCGTCGCGTCGGCGGTTCAGTTCGGCGGTGAAAGTGTCCAGCCGCCTGAGGAATTCGCGGACCTGATCGACGTGGCCGTCGAGGGCCTTGAGGATTTCGGTTTGAATCACGTCGAGGTTCGCGATGCCGCCGCCGGTGAGGATGACCGCGATGCTGGCCAACGTCCTTTCGATGGTGGGGTAGGCCGACGAGTTCGCCAGGGCGATGGTGTCGCCGGTCTTCAACGGCTGCGGCGACGGGTTTTTCGGCGCCGCCAGCTCGACGTGCTGGGTGCCCAGCAGGCTGGTCTGGCCGATCTTGGCGGTCGCATTCGCCGGCAGCTGCACGCTCGGGTCGAGGTCCAGCGTCAGGATCGCGACCCAGTTCTTCAGCCGGATGTCACGCACCGTGCCGACCCACACGTCGGCGACCCGCACCCGGCTGTTGGTGTTCAGCGCCAGCGTGTCGGGCATCTGCACGTAGATCGTCATGTGATGCGAACCCGTGCCACGGCCGTACGGCAGCGGCACGTTGGCGATGCCCCGCCAGCTGCACGACGTCACCACGGCGGCCAGTAACAACACGAGCGCGCGGCGACCGGCGCCGGCGATCAGGCGCTTCACCGGCCCGCCCCCGGCGGGGGCGCAAACCACGGTGGCGCAGGCGGATTGGACTCGTCGTAGGCGTTCGGGGGTCCGGGCAGGTTGGTTGCCGGCGGCGGGGGCGCGATGTCCGGACCGCCCATCAGCTCGGCCAGCGATTCCGGGGTCAGCATGTTCGCGGTGAAGGGCTGAACCTGCGTGCCCTGCATCCCGGGCGCGACGACCCAGCCCGGTTCGTGGTTGCCGTGCGAAAAGGGTGTGTCCGGCGAGAAGATTCCCGGGACGGTGGTGTCCTTGTACCCCGGCGGCGGGCGGAGCCGGTCCTCGGAGTAGGCGACCTCCTTGGGCAAGGTGTTCGCCGAGCTGAAGAAGTTGGCGGCGAACGGCAGGTAGTTGAACTTGATGGAGTCCAGGACCGGCGCCAGATACTGCGCACACAGCTCGGCCGAGTCCTGATAGCCCAGCCGGCTGCCGGCCTGAATCGAACTGCAGATGAAGTGAATCGGGTTCGCGAAGTTGGGAAACACGAATGTCCCCACCAGCGAGCTGTGCGCCGGATAGTAGATGTTGTTGAAGTTGCCCGCGAAGGTGGGCAGCACGTGTAACGCCGTTTCCAGGCCGTTGCGCGGTTCCGGTTGCAGCAGCTCCGTGGTCGCCTCGGCCAGGTTGTTGACGTCGTGAGTCAGCAGGGACCTGTTGTCGCTCACAAACTTTCGGACATCCGCGAGTACGTCGTCGACGCGGGCGACCGTGTCGGCCACATCGTGATCGGACTTGGTGAACCAGTCGGTGAACTGGGCCAGGTTGCCGTTGAGGGCGACGAACTGTTGGTCGTTGCGGTACAGCGCGCCGATGAATTGCGCCAGGCTTCGGGTGATCGTGACGAAGTCTCCCCGCCCCTCGTTCAGCGCGGTCAACGCCTCCGACAGGCTGTACAGCGTGTCGTGGATCTGCTTGCCCTTGCCGGCCAGGTTGTCCGCGGCCGATTCGATGAGCTCACCGAACGGTCCCTCGGGCTGCTGCGGTGTCGGCCCGAGCTGCCGCAGGATCCCGTTGATCGAATCGCGCAGCTGGTCCCACTCGACGGGCACCTGGGTCCGCTCGATCGGGATCACCGCGCCGTCCTTCAGCACCGGCCCGTCGGTGTAGGGCGGCGACAGCTGGATGGTGCGCGAGGCGACCAGGCTGGGGTTGAGTACCGAGGCGGTGGCGTTGGCCGGCACCTTGTACTTGTTCCTGTAGTGGAAGGTGACCCGCATCTTGTCACCGGCGGGCTCGATCGCGTCGATCGAACCCACCCGCACCCCCATGATCTCCACCTTGTCGCCCGGGTACAGCGCGAGCGTCTCGGAAAAGTACGCGACGACGCTGTTGTTGGTCAGCTTCCGGTACAGCTGCACCCCGACGACAATCGCGATGAGCGCCAACACAATTGCCATCACCCCGGCCAGCACCACCTTGGCCGACAGTTTCGGCAGTCGAAGGCTGCGGATGTCGAAGATGGTGCTCACTGACTGCTACCTCCCGTGCCGTCGGGCGTGACGAACGGCGCCGGCAGCTGCGGCCCCGGCCCCGGTGGCGCTGTGGGGCCCGGCGGCAGGCCCGGCGCGAACGTCGACGGTGGCGGCGTGGGCCCGGCCGGTGCGAGCGGTTCGGTGCGTGCGCCGGGAGGCACGTGCTCGGGCAGCGGCGTCGGCACACCGGGGACGTCCGGCGCCGGCTCACCGGGCCGGCCCGCGATCGGGATGCCCGGCGCCGGCGGCGGGGCGTCGGGCTGCGGCGGTGACGTCTGGACGTCGAGCGGCGCCGGGAAGGCGGGGCCGCCGAACGGGCCGATGGCGGCGCCGGCGCAGGGCAGCGGGTTGTCGGGCCGCGGGGACGCGCCGGGCCCGGGCGTGTAGGAGCACGGCGATCCGGGCGGGACGGCCGGCCCCGGATGCTCCGGTGTGCCCTCCCGGACCGGAGGGGCCGGCGGCGGCGCGCCGTTGGGCAACCGGGCGCCGTTGGGATCGGGCCACCGGAACTCGGGCAGCCCGGCGCTGCGCCAGAAGTTCTCCGGGTCGATGCCCCGCTTCTTGAAGGCCGCGTCGACCCACGGCTGAAGGATCTGGTAGGGAAGCAGATTCGCGACGATGGCCTTGAAGTACGGCCCGGAGGCGACGGCCTCGGTCAGGGACGCGGTGTACCTGCTAAACAGCGTCAGCACGTCGGCCAGGTCCTTCTTGCGCTTGACCAGTTCGTCGCTGACCGTGCTCAGCTGCGCCAGCAGGTGGTTGAGGTTGGGGTTCTCCTTGATCAGGCCGGACACCTGGCTCGACACGTCCGACACATTGCTCAGCAGGATGCTCAGCGCCTGGCTGCGTTGCTTGAACGCGATCAGCAGGGTGTTGGTGTTGACCAGCAGCCCGTTGAACTGGCCGCCGCGGTCGCCGAGCACGCGCGCGATCTTGCTGGTGTTCGCCAGCAGTTGCTTGAGCTGATCGCCGCGCCGGCCGATGGTGTCGGAGAACGCCCGGACCCCGTCGAGGGCGGCGCTCAGGTGCGGGGCGGTCTGATCGAAGGTCTCCGACAACACCTTCAGCGAGCGTTTGGTGGCCTCGATGTCCCAGCCCGTCGCCGCCTTCGTGGCGTCGACGAAGGCGTCGTAGACCTGGTACGGCGTGGTGGTTTGCGTCGACGGCAGCAAACCGTTGGGCCGCAACGGCTCTGAGCCGCGCGGTTCGATCTGCATGTTCTTGCGACCGAGAATGGTGTCGGTGCGGATCGCCACCCGGCTTTGCGACCCGACCGTCCGGCCGTCCAGCGTGAAGCCGATCGCGACCCTGTTGCCGCGGATCGCCAGCGAGCGCACCAGGCCGACGTCCACGCCGGCGATTTCCACCTTGTCGCCGGTGTTGATGCCGCCCGTGTCGGTGAATTCCGCGTAGTAGGTCGGCGTGGCGAACAGCATCGGGACGCTGGAAAAGGTTTGCCCCACAGCGACTACGAGCAGCGTGACCACCACGCCCATCAGCCCGACGCGGCCGCGGTTGAATTCGGTCAGCGTCCTCATTGCGGCGTGCACCTTCCGGTGGGCTGCCCGAAGAGCTTGATGGTGCGGACCGGACCGCCGGGCTGTAACCCGTTGACCTTCAGGGAAAGATCGCACAGGTAGAAGTTGAAGAAGTCGCCGTAGGTGCCGCCGGCGCGGCCGATGATCCGGTATGCGCCAGGCAGCTTGCCCAACACGTCGTCGAGTTTCGGCAGGTCGTTGATGAGCGCCTGCGAGATGTCCTCGAGGTGGCCGACGGTGCTGTGCAGCAGCGGCCGGTCCTCACCCAGCAGGTCGGACAGGGTTCCCGCGGCGTCGCTGATGTGCGCCACCGCCGCGGCCAGCGGGTCGGCCCTGTTCTTCAGGCCGGTGATCAGCACCTCCAGCTTGTCGACCGTCCGGTCGAACTCCTTCTGATGCTTGACGGCGGTCGCCAGCACGGTGTTCAGGTTGTTGATGATCTCGCCGATCGCCCGGTCGCGGTCGGCCAATGTTGTGGTGAGCGAGGCGGTTTGGTCGAGGATGTCGTTGATGGTGGCGCCCTGCCCCTGGAACACGGTGATGATCGACTGGGCGATCCTGTTGACCTTGTCCGGGTCCAGCGCCTTGAAAAGCGGGCGGAACCCGCCGATCAGGGCATCGAGGTCCAGGGCCGGCTGGGTGTGCTCGAGCGGGATCGTGCCGCCCGGGGCCAGCCGGTGACCGCTGTCGCCGCGCTTGAGTTCCAGGTAGCGGTCGCCGATCAGGTTGAGGTAGCGGATCGACGCGGTGGTCGCCTTGTCCAGCGGCAGCGAGCTGTCCACTTTGAAGTCCACCAGCACCCGTTTGTCCCCGTCGATCAGCGTCACCTTGGAGACCTTGCCGACCTCCACCCCCGCGGCCCGCACGAACTGCCCGGCCCGCAGCCCGCTGGCGTTGCTGAACAGCGCCGAATACCCGGTGGTGCGGTCGAAGCGCACCTGGCCGAACACGACGACGATCACCACGGTGAACATCAACAGGACCAGCCACAGGATGCCGAGTTTGACTGCCGTGCCACCGATTTTCATGGAATCCTCGTCATGGGTTGATCGTGTTCTCCCCGTATTGGCGTCCCCAGACGTACTCGGCGAACAGCGGCTGGCCGAGTTCGAAGTGGTTGTACGGCGCGAGGCTGGCGCCGGTGTCCATCACCAGGTACGGCGCCGGCCACAGGTCACGGGTGATCGTCTGCCAGCAGCCCGGCCGCCCACCGGGCCCACCGTGGGCGTTCACCCGGGGCAGGTTGTCCGGGTAGACATAGGGGTTGGGCGCCGGCAGCAGCGTTCCGAACGCCGTCAGCGAATAGCCGTTGCGCCCAGCAGCGTTCGCGACCAACGGCGCGGCGTCGTGAAAATTGCGGATCGTGCAGAACACCTCCGGGCTGTAGGTGTCGAGCAGCTCGGCCGTGGGCACCAGATCGGCCGCACCGCGCACCAGATACGGCCCGCCCCTGGCGAAGATGTCCTCGCCGGTGTTGCCCACGCCCACCGCCGCCAGCAGCGCGGCGTCCAGGTCGCCCTGCTGCCGGGTCAGGGTGCGGGCGGTGGTCAGCGCGTTCTGCAGAAAGGCCCACAAGTCCGGCGAAGCGCGGGTGTAGGTCTCGGCGAGATCGGCCAACCGCCGCACGTCGTAACCGATTTGATTCACCCGCGGGTTCAACTGCTGCAGAATCTGATTGCCGTTGACGAGCGACTCCCCGAAGCGCCCGCCGAGCCCGTCCAGCGCCTGCGCCAGCGCGGACAGCGTGGCGTTGAGCTCGATCGGATCCACCTTCTCGGCGATCGAGGTGATCGTCTCGAACAGCGTGTTGAACTCGGTGGTCACCGACCGCACGTCGATCACGTCGTGCGGTGAGATCCGTTGGGGTTTGGGGTTTTTCGGCGATATGAGCGACACGTACTTGTTGCCGAACAGGGTGGCAGCCTCGATGGTGGCCGACACGTTGGCCGGAATCAGGTCGATGTACTTCGGATTGACCTCCAGCACCAGCTTCGCCGCCGGGACGCGGTCGCGCTCGGTCTCCGAGATGCTGGCCACCCGGCCGATCGCCACCCCGTTGAAGGTGACCTTCGCACCCGGCTCCATCACCAGGCCCGCGCGCGACGCCACCATGGTCAGCTCGGTCTTCGGCGTGAAGTCGCCGCGAAACTGCATGTACACCAACGTCAGAACCAGCGCGCCGACCACCAGCAACGCCACGCCCTCCAGGTACAGCACGACCCGTCGTCGCGTCGGCGTCAGCATCGTCGTCATGGCGTCACACCGTGAGATTGAAGTTCGGGTCGACGCCGTAGAGCGCCAACTCGGCCAGCAGGACCACGACCACCACCGAGACCAGCGAGAAACGCATCGACCGCCCGACGGCCTGGCCGACGCCGACCGGGCCGCCGCTGGCGGTATAGCCGTAGTAGCAATGGGTGACCATCACCACCACCGCGATGATCACCACCTCCAGGACCGACCAGCCCACGTCCTCGGGGCGCAGGAAGGTGCGGAAGTAGTGCTCGTAGGTGCCGTTCGACTGCCCGTAGAAGATCGTTGTGACGACCTGGCCGGAGGTGAAGGCCATGTCGAGGGCCAGCACGTACAGCGGCACGATCACCACGAGCCCGCCCAGGATCCGGGTGGACACCAGAAACGAGATCGACTTGATGCCCATGACTTCCAGCGCGTCGATCTCCTCGCTGATCCGCATGGCACCCAACTGCGCGGTGGCGCCGGCGCCCACCGTGGCGGCCAGCGCGACGCCGGCGACGATGGGGGCGGCGACGCGCGTATTGGCCAGCGCCGCAAAGAATCCGGTGAACGCCTCGACACCGATGTTGCCCAGCGACGCGAAGCCCTGGATGGCGATCAGCGAGCTGCCGGACAGCGTCACAAACCCGATGATCGCGACCGTGCCGCCGATCACGGCCATCGCGCCGGTGCCCATGCCGATCTCGGCGGTGAGCCGCAGCGTCTCCCTGCGGTAGCGGTGCAGCGCCCACCCGATCTGCATGACGCTGATCCGGGTGAACCTCGCGAAAATCCCGATCTTCTCGAGCCTTCGGACCGCACCGCCGCCGTAGCGGTCGAGGCTGGCGACGGTCCGCGGATAGCGGGCGCGCAGCACGGTAAGGGTCGACACGTCAGCGCCCCGTCCCGAATCGCACGCCGATCGTGGTCAGCACCACGTTGACCGCGAACAGCGCGATCACGCACAACACCAGCGTCTCGTTGACGGCGGTGCCGACGCCCTTGGGACCGCCCTTTGTGGTGAGCCCGCGATAGCAGCCAACCAGCCCGGCGATGGTTCCGAACGTGGCCGACTTGATCACCGAGATGACCACCTCGGGCAGGCCGGTGACGAGGGTGAGGGTGCCGACGTAGGCGCCGGCCGAAATGTGTTGGATGAAAACGCCGAAGACGAAACCGCCGACCAGCCCGATGGTGATTACCGCGCCGTTGAGCAGCGTGGCGACGATGGTCGCGGCGACGACGCGGGGCACCACCAGCCGGTGGATGGGGTCGATGCCGAGCACCTCCATCGCGTCGATCTCCTCGCGGATGGTGCGCGCACCCAGGTCGGCGCAGATGGCCGTGGCGCCGGCCCCGGCGATCACCAGCACGGTGGTCAGCGGGCCCAGCTGGGTGACCGCGCCCAGCGCCGCGCCCGCGCCGGAGATGTCGGCGGCGCCGAACTCGGCGAGCAGGATGTTGAGGGTGAAGATGATGAGCACCGTCAGCGGAATCGAGACCGCGAGCGTCGGCAATAACGAGACGCTGGTGATGAAGTAGCCCTGCTCGATCGTCTCGCGCCACTGGAACGGCCGGCGAAACAGCGCCTTGCCGGTCAGCACGCAAGTTCGGTAGAACCCGCCGACGGCGTCGATCCCGGGCTGGATCTGCGCCCGGAGGTAGGTGGTGATCACGGCGGGGCTGCTCATTGCGGGATCTCCCGGCGGTCGAGGGCGGCCATGATCGTGGTGTTCGCGCGTTCGAGCGCGTCGTGGGCGGCCTTCTTCGCCCCGGCGGGGTCGCCGGCACCGATCGCGCCGACCATTTCCCGGTAGGCGTCCCGGCCCCTGACCTCGCCGGTCAGCGCGGGGGCCAGGGCGGCCAGCGCCGGCTCGTAGGCGGCGCGAAATGCGTTGTACATCAACCGGAATACGATCGAGCCGGTGCCGTCGACCACTTGATCCCAGAACGCGAGCGTGCCGCGGTGCCACGCGAGAGGGTCCTCTTCGGCGTCCAAGGCAAGCAGCGAATCCTCGAGCGAGCCGGCGAGCTCGGGTTCGTGCCGTTCGGCCGCCAGCTCCGCGACCTTCGGCCCGATGCGCAGCCGGGTCTCGAGGATGCTGCGGAACACGGCGTGGTCGAGCTCGCCGTCGCGAAACAGCAACCGGGGCAGCAGGTCCAGGCCGGCGTGCCGCCGGAAATCGCGCACGGTGGTGACGCCGCCGTGGCGCACCTCGACCAGGCTGGCCGCCGAAAGTCGCTTGAGCCCCTCGCGGATGGCGGGCCGGGACGCCCCGAAGGCCTCCGCCAACCGGCGCTCGCTGGGCAGGGCCTCACCGGGCCGCATCTCGCCGCTGAGCACGTCGGCGGCGATCTGCTCGAACACCTTCTCGGGCACCGAGCGGCGCACCGGCTGTAACGGCATGCGGCCAGTGTGGCTGGTGTGACGCAAGTAAAGTGGTCAGACCACCGGCGTGTCGCGAATCTTTCCCCGGCGAGACGTTAGGTTCAGCGCATGGGGCAGCGGATCGTCGTGGTCGGGGCCGGCATTGCCGGCCTCGCGACGGCGGTGGCGATGGAGCGGCGCGGATACGCCGTCACCGTCGTCGAGGAGCGCACCGACACGTCCTCGGGCGCCGGCATCAGCATCTGGCCCAACGCGCTCGCCGCGCTGGACCGCATCGGGTTGGGCCAGGCCGTCCGCGACGCCGGTGGCCGCATCACGGCGGGCGCGTTGCGTTGGCGCGACGGCTCGTGGCTGCGCCGGCCGGCGCCCGAGCGGTTGATCAAGGCGCTCGGCGAACCGTTGGTGGTGGTGCAACGCTCGGCGCTGCGCGACATCCTCGCCGGCGCGCTGGCGCCCGGCACCGTCGAATATGGGCTGTCCGCGGTCGGACTCGCGCCCGCGGGCGACGAGGTGCGGGTCCAGCTGTCGGACGGCGACGCCCGCGTGGCCGACGGGGTGATCGGCGCCGACGGCACCCGCTCGGTGGTGGCCCGCCACCTCAACGGCCCGCTCGCCGATCGTTACGTCGGCTACACCGCGTGGCGCGGGGTGGCCAGCTGCGCCATGGACCCGGAGTTGGCCGGCGAGACGCTTGGACCCGGCGTCGAAACCGGCCATGTCCCGATGGGCGCGGATCGGCTGTATTGGTTCGCCACGGAGCGCGCACCCGAAGGACAGCTCTCGCCCGACGGCGAATTGCCCTATCTGCAATCAAGATTCGCGCGCTGGCCCGAACCGATTCCGAGCATGCTGGCGATGACGGCCCCCGAAGACGTGTTGCGCAACGACCTCTACGACCGCACCCCCGCCCGGACCTGGGCACGCGGACCCGTCGTGGTGGTCGGCGACGCGGCGCACCCGATGCGCCCGCACCTGGGACAGGGCGGTTGCCAGGGACTCGAGGACGCCGCGGTGCTGGGCGCGTGTGTCGACCAGGCGGACGACCTGCCCACCGCCTTCGTCCGGTTCGCCGCATTCCGCCGGCGCCGCGTCCGGCGCATCGTCCGCGAATCCGCGCTGATCGGCCGGGTGGTCAACTTGCGTCCGGCGTTCCTGAGCGCCGCCGCGAGCCGCGCCACCGCACTGGTCCCCGAAGCCGTGCTGACCCGCCACGTCGCGTCGGTGGCGGCGCGCTCGGCGTTCGCGCTGCCTCTGAAAACCTAGAAAACCTAGGCGCGCTACCCGCGCTGCGCGGCCACGAACAGATTCCGCGGGACCTCCTCCGCGACCTCCTTCGGGGCGCTGCGGCCATAGCCGGCCATCAGCTCGTCGGAGGGCGTCACCGTCGCGTCCCAGCCGTGGCGCCGGAACCAGTCACCGACGTCCTCGCGCTCCTCGAAGTAGAACAACTCCTCGTTGTTGGGGATCTCGCGCTGCGGGTCCACCTTGGCCACCAGGGCGCGGATCCTGTTCATCCGTTCGCGACGCCTCGCGCGGAACTCTGGGTCGATGAACTTCGGGCCCAGCGCCTCCACGGCGACCCGGCTGCCCGCCACCGTGAGCTCCTGGATGCGGTCGAACAGCAGGTCCTGGGCCGCGGCCGGCAGATACGGCATCAGGCCCTCGGCCGACCAGGCGCTGGGCGCCGAGGCGTCAAAACCCGTTCGCCGCAACGCGGTTGGCCAGTCCTGGCGCAGGTCCACCGGGACTGCGACCCGATTGCAGGTGGGCCGCGCCCCGTGCTCGTCCAGCGTCGACGACTTGAACTCCAGCACACGTGGCTGGTCGAGCTCGTACACGGTGACGCCGTCCGGCCAGGGCAGCCGCCACGCGCGGGAGTCCAGGCCCGCCGCCAGGATGACCGCCTGGCGGATGCCGGCATTCGTCGCGTCGAGGAAGAACTCGTCGAAAAACGCCGTGCGGCAAGCCATGTAACCGACCATCGCGGTCATCTGCAACCGCAGTCCCGGTTCCGCTTCCAGGATCTCGTCGGGCAAGTGCGACGCCGAGTACCAATTCCACAGCCCATCGCCGGCGGCGTCGAGGAAGACCCGCGCGAAGGGGTCGCGGATCATCGGGTTTTCGCTCTCGGTCTCCACGGCGCGGGCCGACGCGACGCCCAGCGCCGTCGCCCCCACGCTCTCGGTGATCTCCCAGGTGTCGTTGTCGGTTCTGGCCACGCTCAGTTCGCCTCCGTCCGCTCCGCGGTCACGAACAGGGTCTTGGGCGCGGCGTCCTCGATGTTGGGTGGTGGCCTGCGGTCGTGGCGGGCCATCAGCTCCTCGGCCGGTGTCACCGTCACGGCCCAGCCGTGGCGGCGCAACCAGGCGTCGACGTCCTCGCGCGGCTCCAGGTACCACAGGTCTTGCACCTCGGGGATTTCGCGTTGCGGCTCGAGCCTGGCCATCACCTCGCGCACCCGTTGCATCGTCTCGCGCCTCTTCGCGATGGCGTCCGGGACGAGGAAATCGGGGCCGGGCGCCTCCACGGCGACCCGGCTGCCGACGGCGCCGAGCGCCTGGACGCGCTCGAACAACAGCTCCTGGGCCGCCGCCGGCAAGAACGGCAACAGCCCCTCGGCCGACCAGGCGCTTGGCGCCGAGGCGTCAAAACCGGCCTGCCGCAACGCCGCCGGCCAGTCGTGGCGCAGGTCCACCGGAACGTGCACCGCCTCGCACTTGGGCTGCGCCCCACACTCCCGCAGCGCCGACGACTTGAATTCCAGCACCCTGGGCTGGTCGAGCTCGTACACCGTGACGCCGTCCGGCCACGGCAGCCGCCACGCCCGCGAGTCCAGGCCCGCCGCCAGGATCACCACCTGACGCACGCCGGAGCGGGTCGCGTCGAGGAAGAACTGGTCGAAGAACGACGTCCGCACGGCCATGTAGTCGACCATCCCCAGCATGCGCGGCTTCAGGTCGGGCTCGGCCTCGGTGATCTCGGCGGGCAGGTCGGGTGCGGCGAACCAGTTCCACATGCCGTCCCCCGCGGCGTCGAGGAAAACCCGCGCAAACGGGTCGCTGATCAGCGGGTTCTCGCTCTCGGTTTCGGCCGCGCGGGCCGCCGCGACGCCCAGTGCCGTCGCGCCCACGCTCTCGGTGATCTCCCAGGTGTCGTTGTCGGTTCTCGCCACGCTTATGCCCTCCAATTCGCTAGCACGCCTACGTATTGACCCTACGCGCGCCAGGTGAGAACGAGCTGTCCGTCAGGTTCCCCCGCACCGACCCCGAGGTATCCGGTTAAGTTGTCGGCGAGCCACCTACAGCGCGGCCCCAGCGACAAGGATCGTGGACATGCGGGTTGACGGGCGCGACATCAGCGTTTCGGGCGACTTGCTGCAACCGCTGACCCGGCGGACCAACGACATCCTGCGGCTGGGCGCCACCGTCGTGTTCTTCGGGATCGTCATCGCCGGTTCGCTGATCACCCGCCCGCAGTGGGTGGCGCTGGAAAAGTCGATCTCCGACGTCGTCGGGGTGCTGACGCCCACCCAATCCGATCTCGTTTACCTGGCGTACGGCATCGCGATCCTGGTGCTGCCGTTCGCGATCCTGACCGGGTTGATCGCCGCCCGGCAGTGGAAGCTGCTCGGCGCCTACGCCGCTGCGGGGCTGCTGGCCGTTCTTCCGCTGTCCATCGGCGGCAACGGCATCGCGGCGCCCCGGTGGCACTTCGACCTGACCGACCGACCGCAGACGGTGTTGGCCCAGATCCTGGACGACCCGCGGTGGATCGCCATGCTCGCGGCGGTGCTGACTGTGTCGGGTCCCTGGCTTCCCGCGCGCTGGCGGCATTGGTGGTGGACGCTGCTGCTGGCGTTCGTGCCGATCCACCTGTTCGTCAGCGCGATAGTCCCCGCCCGCTCCCTGCTGGGCCTGGCGGTCGGGTGGTTCGTCGGCGCGCTTGTGGTGCTGGTCGTCGGCACCCCCGCCCTCGAGGTGCCGCTGGACGGCGCCGTGCGCGCGCTGGCCAGGCACGGATGCGTGGTGTCCGCCCTGCATGTGATGCGGCCGGCCGGGCCCGGTCCGCTGGTCCTCTCGGCCGCGTGCGAGGACGCCGACTCGGCGCCCGACGCGGCCGCCAACGCCGCCGTCATCGAGCTGTACGGCCCCCATCAGCGCAGCGGCGGCGCGCTGCGCCAACTGTGGTGGAAGCTGAGGCTGCGCGGCTCCGAGACCGCGCCGCTGCAGACCTCGATGCGCCGCATCGTCGAGCACCGCGCGTTGATGGCCATCGCGATCGGTGATGTCGGCGTCGCCAACACGTCGACCATTGCGGTCGCCGAACTCGACCGCGGCTGGATGTTGTACGCGCACCGGCCCGTTCGGGGGGTTCCCCTGCGCGAATGCGCGGGCGCCACCCCGGTCGCGCGGGTGTGGGAGTCGCTGAAAGCCCTTCAGGACCAACAGATCTCGCATGGCGACCTGCGCGGCGACGAGATCACCGTGCACGACGGCGCGGTGCTGTTCGGCGGATTCGGCAGCGCCGAATACGGCGCCACCGAGGCCCAGATGCAGTCCGACGTCGCGCAACTGCTGGTGACGACATCGGCGCTGTACGACCCGAAGTCCGCGGTGGCCGCCGCGATCGACGCATTCGGCAAGGACACCGTCCTGACGGCATCGCGCCGGCTCACCAAAGCCGCTGTGCCGAAACGTGTTCGGCGGTCGATTGCCGACGCCGGCGCCGTCATCTCCGCTGCCCGGGCCGAGGTCATGCGCCAAACCGGTGCCGATCAAATCCAGGCCGCGACCATCACCCGGTTCAGCCGCGGCCAGTTCATCCAGCTCGTGCTGCTGGGCGCGCTGGTCTATGTCGCCTACCCCTTCATCAGCACGGTGCCGACGTTCTTCGCCGAGGTGCGAAACGCGAACTGGTGGTGGGCGCTGCTGGGCCTGACCGTCTCGGCGCTGACCTACGTGGGCGCGGCGGCCGCCCTGTGGGCCTGCACCGACGGCTCGGTGAGCTTCTGGAAGCTGTCGATTGCGCAGGTGGCCAACACCTTTGCCGCGACCACCACCCCGGCCGGCGTCGGCGGGCTGGCGCTGTCCACCCGGATCCTGCAGAAGGGCGGCCTGTCGGCGATGCGGGCCACCGCGGCGGTGGCGCTGCAGCAGTCGGTGCAGGTGATCGCCCACCTGGTGTTGCTGATCCTGTTCAGCACCGTCGCGGGCGCTTCGATGGACCTCAAGCATTTCGTCCCGGATGCCACGGTGCTGTACCTGATCGGGGGTGTGGCGCTGGGCATCCTGGGGACGTTTCTGTTCGTGCCCAAGCTGCGGCACTGGCTGGCGACGGCGATGCGCCCGCGGCTGAAGGAGGTGACCGACGACCTGGTCGAGCTAGCCCGCGAGCCGAAGCGGCTGGCGCTGATCGTACTCGGTTGCGCGGGAACGACTCTCGGTGCGGCGCTGGCGCTGTGGGCGAGCGTGGAGGCTTTCGGCGGCGGCGCGACGTTCGTCACCTGCACCGTGGTGACGATGGTCGGCGGAACGCTCGCCTCGGCCGCGCCGACGCCCGGCGGCGTCGGCGCCGTGGAAGCGGCGTTGATCGGTGGTCTGGCCGCCTTCGGCATACCCGCGGCCGTCGGTGTGCCGTCGGTCCTGCTGTACCGGGTGCTCACCTGCTGGCTGCCGGTGTTCGTCGGCTGGCCGGTGATGCGGTGGCTCACCGCGAACGAGATGGTCTGACGGGCGTCAGGGTTCGTCGATCTCGGTCGCGGTGACCACGAAGACCATCGTCCTCCTCACGCTGTCCCCGACCGTGGTGGTGAAGTAGACGGGGTAGTAGTAGTAGCCCGCGGGCATCGACCGGGCCACGGTGATCGCGACGGCGATGGAGGCCGAACCGTCGGCCGCGAACCGTCCCGACACGGGTGCCGCCGTGATTCCGTCGGCGAACGACGTCACACTGGTGACGTAGCCGTCGACGCCATCGATCATCCGTTGGGCATCGACCTCCACCGTCCCGGTCTTTCCGGGCGGGATCGCGACGACGGGACGGGAGACGTTGACGGTCACCGCCGAACTGCCCGTGCCGAACGACGGTGGCGCGGACGACTGCGCGGTCCCCCACACCTTGTTCGGGTAGGGCGAGAGCGCGAACTTCAGGTCACCGCCGGTCCGGATGATCGACTCCGGCAGCCAGGTGCGGTCGGTGGCCCGGCCGTCGACGGTCAGGCCGTCAATGTACTTCAGGTGGTGTGGCCCGGACGCACCCGGAGCGATGATCTGGATGGATTTCCCTCCCGGAAGCGCGATTACGGCCCGATCGAAAAGCGGCGCGGTCACGGTGAGGATGGGTGTGCCCGGGGTGCTGGGGTAGAGCCCGAGCGCCGCCCAGACATACCAGCTCGACAGGGCGCCGAGGTCGTCGTTGCCCGGCTCGCCGTCGGGCGTGGGACCGAACAGACCACGCACCCGGTCGACCGTGAGCTGGGTCTTCCACGGCTGACCGACGTAGTTGTACAGCCACGGCACCCCGAATCCCGGTTCGTTGCCGGCCCATAGATAGGGCTCGTTGGGGCCGACGTTGAGCTTCTTCGTGAAGCGGTCCAGCCGGTCGGCCACCGCCTTCCGGCCGCCCAGGGCGGTCACCAGCCCGGCGACGTTGTGCGGCACCCACCAGACGTATTGCTCGGCGTTGCCCTCGTCGAATCCCTCCTGCCCGAAGCCCGTTTGCGACTCCACGAAACCCGGTCCGGTGGCGAAGAATCCGTTCGGACCGCGCGGCGAGATGTATCGGGTGCTGGGATTGAACAGGTTCTGCCAGTTCTGCGACCGCTTCTGAAATTCGGCGGCGGTCGCGGCCTCATCGAGCGAGTCCGCGAATCGGGAGATGGCGAAGTCGTCGACCGACCACTCCAGCGTGATCGACGCGCCGACGCCGAACGCCGCCGTCTGCGGGGCGTAGCCCAGGCGCAGGTAGGTGTCGATGCCGGGCCGCTCCACGTAGCCGCCCAGTCCCACACCACCCTTGGTCGCCGCGTTCACCATGTAACGCAGCGCCGTCTTGCGGTCGAAGTCGTTGGCGCCGAAGGCGCTGAGGTTGGCGATCAGCGGCACCACGTTGTCCCCGCTCATCTCGCCCGTCGCTGAATTCGCAAGCGCCCAACGAGGATACGATCCGCTCTGTACGGCGTCGTCGACGAGCGACTGGGCCATGTCGCTGGCCTGCTCCGGGAAGAGCAGTCCCTGTAGCGCCGCCAGGCCGCGGTAGGTGTCCCAATCGGAGAAGTTGGCGTAGTGGGTGTGCCCCGCGGCGACGGTGTGCACGAAGCCGTCGAATCCGAGGTAGCGACCGTCCGCGTCGTTGAAGGTGTTGGGGTGCAGCAGCGATCGGTACAGACAGGTGTAAAAGGTGTCCAGGTCGTCGGCGCGCCTGCTGGCCACCGCGATGCGGGACAGCGTGGAGTTCCATTGCGACGACGCGGCGGCACGCGCCTCCTCGAAGCTCGCCCCGCCCTCGGCCTCCAGATTGGCGCGCGCGCCGTCGATGCCGAGATAGGAGATCGCGGTGCGCACCTCCAGCACCGAGCCGGTGGGAAACTCGACGTATCCCCCGGTGTAAGGCGAAGCGGCGCCGCGGATTCCGGGGTATACCCGATAGCCGTCCCACGTGCCGTAGGAGGTGAAGGGCTGGCTGAACTTCATCGCGAAATACACCGTGTAGGTGTTGTTCTTGCCGCAGAATCCGCCGCTGGTCGCCCATCCGGTGATGGTGCTGTTGTCCTCGCCGATCTGCATCGTCGCGCGGGAGTTGCCCGCCAGCGACACACCCGAGCGCACGTGCAGCAGGGCCGGCCGGCCATCGTGCGGATAACTGAACCGGCCGATGCCGGTGCGGGTGGTGGCGGTCAGTTCCGTGATGACGCCGGTGCCGGGGAATCTCACCGTGTAGTAGCCCGGCACGCCCTGCTCAGTGTCGTTGTGAGCGATCCGTTCCCACGCGTTCCAGGGCTGCGAGCCGGTCGGGTTGGTGGTCGGCAGCATCGAGATGTCGCCGAACGCGGCGCAGCCCACCGAGGCGTGGGTCATGCTGAACCCGGTCGAGCGCGAGTTGTCGTAGTTGTAGCCGGCGTAGTTGTCGAGGGTGTCCGGCGAGTACTGCACCATCCCGAAAGGCGTGGAGGCGCCGGGGAAGTTGTTGATCTCCCCCACCGTCTCCCCGCCCGTCCCGGTGCCGATCAGCGTGTCGACGTGATAGGCCGGGTTCGTGACCAGACCGGGCTCCCCGTCGTAAGCGATGGGCGGGGCCGCCGCGATGAACGTCAGGAAGACAGCGGTCGCCCCGATGAGCGCGATGACTGCCCTTCGCGACCGCATAGCTGTCTCTTACTGCATCACGGGTGTTCGCGTGGGCGATTCGGTCCCAGGCGGCGGTGCCGAATAATGCCCCGAAATCAACCAGCAACTTTCCGGACCGACTTGGGCTAGTCTCAATCAGCGTGGCCGGCGCTGGTACCGGCCCGATTTCCGGGAGTGCTGATAAATGAAACACTTGACCACAGCAACCATTACCGTGGCGCTGATTCTGGCGCTCGTGGGTTGCGGATCTAGCAACAAGAAATCCCCGTCGACGTCGACGTCCACGAGCACATCGACCTCGACGTCAACCTCGACGACGACGACCAGCGCGACACCGTCTGGGCAGGCCCACAAGAGCATCCTCGACTACTTCAACGAGAACCACATCACGCAGACCCCCGTTCATCGTGGCGATCCGGGCTCCCCCACGATCAGCCTGCCCATGCCCCCGGGCTGGCAGGTAGCCAACGAGAGCGGCGCGTCGTACGGCACCATCGCCTACTCGACGCCGTCGGATCCTTCCGATCCGCCGACGATCTCGGCGCTCGTCGCGAAGCTCGACGGCAATGCCGACCCGTCGAAGATCATCCAGTACGCCCCGGGCGAGGTGCAGAACCTGCCCGGCGCCCAGGTTTCCGGTGACGGAATGGCGTCCACCCTCAGCGGCTTTCAGGCCTGGCAGATCAGTGGCACCTACGTCAAGGGCGGCAAGACGCGGTTCGTCGGGCAGAAGACCGTGGTGATCCCCGGCCAGGGCGCGCTTTTCGTGCTTCAGCTCAACGCCGATTCGCTCGCCGCCGACCAGGGCCCGTTGACGGACGCGATGAACATCGTCGACGACCAAACCAGCATTTCCGTCTGAGTTCTGCAGCCGGATCGCGCCGCGGGACCAACGCGCTCCCGCGGCGCGCCGGCCTGTTCCCCCGGACACCGATTGGCCCTACGGTGTTGGGATGGCACGACAGTCGCACGCGATAGACGTCGGGCATCCGCCGACGGGCCTGCTTCGCATCGTCAACCCGATGCTGCGCTCCCTGCTGCGCACCCCGCTGGCCGGGGCGGCGCGCAAGCAGCTGATGGTGTTGAGCTTCACCGGACGAAAGACGGGGCGACGATTCTCACTTCCGTTGAGCGCCCACGTGATTGACAACGACCTCTACGCGCTGACCGGCGCCCCCTGGAAGCAGAATTTCCGCGACGGCGCCCCCGCCGAGGTCTTCTACGACGGCAAGACCACCGCCATGCGCGGTGAGCTCATCCGGGACCGCGCCGTCGTCGCCGATCTCTACTCGCGCTGCGCCCAGTCCTACGGCGTGCAGCGCGCGCAGCGGACGATCGGGTTGAAGTTTCGCGACCAGCGCATGCCGACGCTCGACGAGTTCGCCGAGGCCGTCGACCGGATGCACCTGGCGGCGGTGCGGTTGACTCCCGCCTCCGGGGAGGACGCTAGCGACTAGTCGGCGCCGTGGGCCGCGCGCGCTGGTGCGCCGTCAGCAGCGCCTGGTCGAATTTCGACCGCGAGGCGATGTGATGTTGGCCCAAAGCCGAGAAGTCGTCGGCGATCTGCTGGGCGATCACCGCGAGCTTCAAGTTGTGTACCTGCGACAGCGTTTTGAGCAGGTTGAACGCGGCATCCTCGTCGATGCCGTAGACCAGCATCAGCATGCCCTTGGTCTGGTCGATCGCCCCGCGGCGCTCGGCGATTTCGGCCACCCGTGCGGTGATGACGGCCTCGGAATCCTTCGGCTCGGAATCCCTCGGGGACGTGACGTCGATGTAGAAGCCGTGCGTCCCGACGACCCCACCGCCGTCGTCGCAGAACTGATCGCCCACCACGACGACCTGGTGGGTGACGCCGCCGGTGTCGATGATGCGATGCCGGGTGCTGAACGCCTGACGCTTGGTGACCATGTCGTTGATGGTCGCGGCCACCCGGCGGCGATCGTCGGGATGTTTGTGACCCAGCACCAGCTCGGTGGTCGGTGTGACGGTCCCGGGTTCGTAGCCGTGCATGCGCTGCACCTGCTCGGACCATTCCCAGCGCTGGTCCTCGAAATAGAAGCGAAACCAGCCCACGCGCTGCGGTGTGCCGCCGGCGAGGGCCTGCTCGACCGCTACGGCTTGACCGTCAAGTTCCCACGCCATGACACATCCCCCGGTCGCGCGGCCGGGAACTGGGCGTCCGCCGTTGCCCGGCCGAATTGTTGTTGGACCGCGGCCGCTTGCTGGAGCCGCTCGGCAGCGAGGCGACACAGTTCGCGGGATCGCCGCACTTGGTCTCGGGCGCGCTGGATGGTGCCGGCGGCAGAGCGCTGCAGCGCCTTCCCGGTGGCGCTGGGCCCCGTCCGCGGCCCGGCGTCGACGCCCGCGCGCAGGTCGGCGATCCGGCGGGCCGTTCGGGCGCGGTGCGCCTTCTGCCGGCATGCCGACGAGCAGTAGACCGCGTCCGAGCGCGCGGAGAAGCCGCCGCCGCAGATTGCGCAGGTCACCGCACTCATAGCCGTGACGTTACAGCTATTCAGAGTCGCTCGCGGAGCCTTTCGACGAGTCCGAGCAGCTTCGCGTGATGCGACCCCGCCCAGTAGATCCGCCCGCATTCGGCGCAGCGACTGAATTCCTGGTAGTAGCGGGCGGTCAACGGCTCGAGCTGGTCGATCACGTCGTCCTTGGCGACCGTGGCCAGCCGGCCGTTGCAGTGCACGCAACGAGTGAGGGGCGCCAGGCGCTGGCGCAGGTCCAGCCGCCTGATCACCTCGAGCGCCTGTTCCTCCGGATCCTGGGAGTGCACGAACAGGCCGTGCGTGATGGCGCGCCGCTTCAACAGGCCGCGATCGCGGGTCAGCAGGATGCGCTGTTCGTCCAGGCTGATGCGGGCCAGGGCCGCGTCGTCGGCGTCGCTCGACCACCACGTGTCGAAGCCGAGCACTCGGAGCAGGCGCGCGAGCCGTCCCAGGTTCACGTCGACGACGAACCGCGGATCGCGCAGCGGCACCGGCCGCAGCCTGGCGGTCGAACCGACGTCGAGCGCCTCGAACATCGGGTAGGCGGCGATGCGGTCGCCGGACGCCGGCCGGTGGTCGAAGTCCGCGGGGTCGCCGTTGACCAGGATGAGGTCGATTTCGGTGTGCGGAATGCCCATCGCCTCCAGCACGTCCTTGACGGTCTGGTGCGGCCGGAACGGGCGGCGCACGGTGGCGCCACGCAGCTCGGCCGCAAGGAAGTCGTTGAGCTCGGCGTACGCCCGCACCTCGACGTAGCCGGCCCCCGCCGGCTCGCCCACCTACCCGGGTCCCGCGCCCGCCGCCGCGTGGGTTCGGGTGATCACCGGCCGCTGAAACCCCTTGTCGCACAACGCCCGTCGCACCGCCTCGGTCACCGAATCCACCCGGTCGGCCGGCACCAGGGCGATCACGCAGCCCCCGAAGCCGCCGCCGGTCATCCGGGCGCCCAAAGCGCCCGCGCCGACGGCCGTGTCGGCGATCAGGTCGATGTGCTCGGTGGTGATCTCGAAGTCGTCGCGCATGGACTGATGCGAAGCGTTGCAGATGCGCCCGGCCTCGGCGAGGTCCGAAACGCGCAGCGCGGCAACGAAATCGAGGACCCGGCGATTCTCGGTGAGCACGTGGCGGGCGCGCCTGGCGTCGACGGGGTCGCTGAGCGCGGCCACAACCGAGGGTCCGCGGTCCTGCAGGTCGCGCAGTGACGACGCCCCCAGCTCGGCGGCCGCTCGCTCGCACGAGGCGCGCCGGGCCGCGTAGTCGCCGCCGGCGTGGCGATGGCGGGCCCGGGAGTCGATCAGCAGCAGCGCGACGCCGCTGCCGTCCGGGTCGAAGGGCACCGGCGCGACGGTGACGTCGCGAAAGTCGATCAGCAGCGCCGTCGACGGCTGCCCGAACAGCGCGGCCAGCTGGTCGAGCAAACCCGTTGGGGCGCCGACGTATTCGTTTTCGGCGCGCTGGGCCAGCCGCGCCTGGTCTTTGGCGTCGATGTGCACGCCGGCGGCCGACGCGATCGCGCCCAGGGCCGCGCATTCCAGTGCCGCCGAGGAGGACAGGCCCGACCCCATCTCCACGTCGCTGGTGATCGACATCGCGCCGCCGGGCACCGGGTGGCCGGCCTGCCGCAGCGCCCACACCACCCCGGCGACGTAGCCGGCCCAGCCGGTGACGCCGCCCGGCGCGGTGTCGAGCGGAATGCGCACCGAGCCGTCCACCCGGTCGCTGGTCACGGTGATCGCGTCGCCGCCGTCGGGAACGAACGTGGCCGTGGTGCGTTGCGGCAGCGCGATCGGCAGCGCGAACCCCAGGTTGTAGTCGGTGTGTTCGCCGATCAGGTTGATCCGCCCCGGGGCGGCGTATCGGACGGTCACCCGAGCTCCCGCAGCCGCTGGGCGACGGCCTCGGGCGTGACGTCGCTGATGAACGCGTCCATCGCCGATTCGGAGGCCGCCAGGTACTTGAGCTTGGTGGCGCTGCGCCGGATCGACATCAGCTCGACGTGAAAGTAGCCGTCGGCCTGGGCGTCGGACTCGGTGTACTGGTGCAGCGCCGAAATGTAGGGCAGCGGAGCCGAATACATCCGGTCGAACCGCGCCAGCACGTCGAGGTAGACCCGCGCGAACGCGTCCAGCTCCCCCTCGTCGAGATCGATTAGGTTGCGCACGAACCTGTTCGGGTAGATGTGCACCTCGACCGGCCAGCGCGCCGCGAACGGCACGAACACCGTGAACTGCTCGGTGCGGGCGATGACGCGGCCGCCGTCGGCGACCTCCCGCGCCAGCATGTCGGCAAAGAGGTTGCCGCCGTGGCGCATTCGATGCTCGCGCGCCTGCCGCAGCATGGCGGCGGTCCGCGGCGTCAGGAAGGGGTAGCCGTAGATCTGGCCGTGCGGATGAGTCAGCGTCACGCCGATTTCCTCGCCGCGGTTTTCGAAACAGAACACCTGCTCGACACCCGGCATCGCCAGCAGATCGGCGGTGCGGTGCCGCCAGGCGTCCACGACCAGCCGGGCATGCGCCGGCGCCAGCTCCGCGAACGACCCGGTGTGGTCGGCCGAAAAGCAGATCACCTCGCAGCGGCCGTGCCCCGGCGCCGACACGAAGCCGTCGGAGCTCGGCGCCGGCATCGGATCCGGGGCCCCCGACAGGCTCGGGAACCGGTTCTCGAAGACCACGACGTCGTAATCGGGGGCGGGCACCTCGCTGGTCAGCCCGGTCGGTCCCGGACACAGCGGGCACTGGTCCGCGGGCGGCTTGTAGGTGCGGTCCTGTCGCAGCGCCGCGACGATCACCCACTGCCCGGTGGACCGGTCCAGCCGCAGCTGCGACTGGTCGGGGTCGCGCGCCGGCAGCGGCCTGCGGTCCTCGACCGGCGCCGGCCGGCGCCCGGGCAGCGAGAAGAACAGCAGGTCACGGCCATCGGCCAGCTTCGCCCGCGTCGGCGCTGTCACGACGTTGAAGACTAGCTTGGCCGCCGCGACGCGGTTCGGGTAACCATGACGTGTATGCGGATCGCCATCAGCGGTGCCGGTGTGGCCGGGGCGGCGCTCGCCCACTGGCTGCATCGCACCGGGCACACTCCGACGCTGATCGAGCAGGCGCCGAAGTTCCGCACCGGCGGCTACATGATCGACTTCTGGGGCGTCGGCTACCAGGTGGCCAAACGGATGGGCATCGAAGACCAAGTCCGCGCCGCCGGATACGAGATCCAGCGGTTGCACTCCGTCGGCTCCCGAGGCGAGGTTAAGGCCGACGTGGACGCCGCCGTCTTTCGTCGCATGGTCGGCGACGACTTCACCAGCCTGCCCCGGGGCGACCTGGCCGCCGCGATCTACGCCACCGTCGAAGGCAAGGTCGAAACGATCTTCGGTGACAGCATCGTCGCCCTCGACGAACACGACGACGGCGTCCGGCTCGCCGTCGAGAAGGGCGCGCCGCGCGATTTCGACCTGGTGATCGGCGCCGACGGGCTGCACTCGAACGTGCGTCGGCTCGCCTTCGGGCCAGAGCAGAATTACGACCACTACCTCGGTTGCAAGGTCGCGGCTTGGGTGGTCGACGGCTACCGGCCCCGCGATGAGTTGGTTTACGTCATGTACGCCACCCCGGGCCACCAACTGGCACGCTGCGCGCTGCGCGGCGACCGCACCATGTTCCTGTCCATTTTCCGCGCACCGCGTGATGGCACCTCTGCGGCGCCAAAGGACGAGCTGCGCAACGAGTTCCGTGATGTCGGCTGGGAAGCCCGGGAGATCCTGGCGACACTCCACGACGTCCAAGACCTCTACTTCGACGTCGTCAGCCAGATCCGCATGGATCGCTGGTCGCGTGGCCGCACACTGCTGATCGGCGATGCGGCCGCGTGCATTTCGCTGTTGGGCGGCGAGGGCACCGGTCTGGCGATGACCGAGGCGTACGTGCTGGCCGGCGAGCTGGCGCGGGCCGGCGGGGATCACTGTCGCGCCTTCGAGGCCTACGAGGCGCGCCTGCGACCGTTCATCGAGGCCAAGCAATCCGGTGCGGAGAAAAACATTCCGTTCTTCGCGACGAAGACCCGCTTCGGCCTTTGGTTCCGCATCGTGGCGATGCGCACCATGAACTTCGGTCCGATAGCAAGGCTTTTCGCCAGCACGGTGATCGACGACTTCGATCTTCCCGACTACGGCATATAGATTAACGGCATGACCGAACCAGGCGCGGCCCGCGTGGCGGTCTACTTCGACTTCGACAACATCGTGATCTCGCGGTACGACCAGGTGATTGGGCGCAACTCGTTCCAGCGGGACAAGGCCAGCGGGCTCGAGCAGTATCACGAGCGGCTGGCCCGGGCCACGGTCGACGTCGGCGCGATCATCGACTTCGCGTCGTCGTTCGGGACGCTGGTGCTCACCCGCGCGTACGCGGACTGGTCGGCCGACGTCAACGCCGGGTATCGCGGACAGCTGGTGGCCCGCGCGGTCGATCTGGTGCAACTGTTCCCGGCGGCGGCCTACGGCAAGAACGGCGCCGACATCCGGCTGGCCGTGGACGCGGTCGAGGACATGTTCCGGCTGCCCGACCTGACCCATGTCGTGATCGTCGCGGGCGACTCCGACTACATCCCGCTGGCGCAGCGCTGCAAGAGGCTCGGCCGGTATGTCGTGGGCATCGGGGTGGCCGGCGCGTCGAGCCGGGCGCTCGCGGCGGCCTGCGACGAGTTCGTCATCTACGACGCGCTGCCCGGGGTGCCGGTGTTCGAGCCCGAACCGGTACCCACCGACGGTGAGGCGTCCAAGCCGAAGAAGCGCGCCGGAGGCAAGGCGGCCAAGCGCGAGGAGCCCGAGGAGCCACCGGATCCTCAGGCCGCCGCCACCGCGCTGCTGACCCGCGCACTGCAGATCGGTCTCGAGAAGGACGACGTCGACTGGCTGCACAACTCGGCGGTGAAGGCGCAGATGAAGCGCATGGACCCGTCGTTCAGCGAGAAGTCGTTGGGGTTCAAGTCCTTCAGCGATTTTCTGCGTTCGCGGTCCGACGTCGTCGAGTTGGACGAGAGTTCGACGACCCGGATGGTGCGGCTGCGCGCATCGGACTGAGCGATTTAGTCCACAGTTGCGGTTTTATCCACAGATTGCGCGATTGGCGATGTTGATTCGCACAGGTGTTCGATAAATTGGGGGCATGGGTGCGAGCAGTCGTGAGGAGATCGTCGAGGCCTTCGGCGCGCTCGACACCGCCCTGGACCGGTTGGGCGGCCTGTCCTTTGACGTGTTGACCAACCCGGAACGACTGCGGGCCCTCGAGCTGTTCGAATCGGCGGCGCGGCGGCTGCGCGCCCCGCAACACACCCTGATCAACCAAGTCGGCGCCCACGCCTGCGCCGAAGAGTTGGGCGGCACCCTGCGCACCGCGCTGGCCGAGCGGCTGCGCATCACCCGGGCCGAGGCCGGGCGGCGCATCGACGACGCCGAGGACCTGGGTGAGCGCCGCGCGCTGACCGGGCAGCCGCTGGCGCCGCGGTTGGCCGCGACCGCCACCGCCCAACGCGCGGGCCTCATCGGCGACGGGCACGTGAAGGTGATCCGCGGTTTCTTTGCCCATCTGCCCGCCGAGGTGGATTTGTCTATCCGGGAGGCCGCCGACGCGGATTTGGCCAAGCACGCCGCCCACTACCGGCCCGACGAGCTGGCCCGCTACGCCCAGCGGATCATGGACTGGCTGCACCCCGACGGCGACTTCAGCGATCAGGAAAGGGCGCGCAAGCGCGGGATCATCCTGGGCAAGCAGGAATACGACGGCATGTCGCGCATCAGCGGCATGATCACCCCCGAGCTGCGGGCCGCGATCGAGGCCATGCTGGCCAAGCTGGCCGCCCCCGGCGCCTGCAACCCCGACGACCAAACCCCGATCGTGGATGCGGCCCCGGATGAGGAGGCGGTGCGCCGCGATCACCGCACCGCAGCCCAGCGCAACCACGACGCTTTCCTGGCCGCCCTGCGTGGCTTGTTCGCCTCCGGGGAGCTGGGCCAACACAACGGGTTGCCGGTGTCGATCATCGTGAGCGCCACGCTGCGGGAGTTGGAGGCCGCCGCCGGCAAGGCGCTGACCGCCGGCGGCACCCTGGTGCCCATGTCGGATGTGATCCGCTGGGCCGGCCACGCCCATCATTACCTCGCGTTGTTCGATGGCGCCAAGCCGCTGGCCTTGTATCACACCAGGCGGCTGGCCTCCCCGGCCCAGCGCATCATGCTGTACGCCAAGGATCGCGGATGCACCAAGCCGGGTTGTGATGCCCCGGCCTATCACAGCCAAGTGCACCACGTAACAGGATGGACGAACACGCGGCGCACCGACATCACCGACCTCACCCTGGCCTGCGGCCCGGACAACAGACTCGTCGAAAAAGGCTGGACCACCCGCACCAACACAAGAGGCGAAACCGAATGGATACCACCCCCACACCTCGACCGCAGCCAACCCAGAACCAACAGCTTCCACCACCCCGAACGATTCCTGCGCGGCCAAGACGACGACGAACCCCATTGACGCTCAGCCCGCGTCAGGGCTCGGCGGGTGAACCGACGACCAGGGATGCGCCGATTCCAGTTGGGCGGCAACGCGAATGAGAACATCCTCCCGCCCGTAGGCGGCGGCCAGCTGCACGCCGATGGGCAGGCCGTCGGCATTGCGGTGCAGCGGGAGGCTGATCGCCGGCTGTCCGCTCATGTTGAACGGCGGTGTGAACGCGGCGAATTCGCCGCCGCGGCGCATCGGTGCCGTCGGATGCTCGGGATCGTTCTCGAATTCCGTTAGTGGGGGCGGCGGTTCGGCCACCGTCGGGGTGAGCAGCAGGTCCCAGCCGTCCGCCCACCACTGCTGCAGCGTGCGGCGGAAGGCCCAGGCCGCTTCCAGCGCCGCGGCGTAGTCGACTGCGCTGAGGTGCCGCGCCCGCTCGATCAGCACCCAGTTCACCGGCTCGATGTCCTCGGCGGTCACCTCGCGCCCGAGGGTCGCGCTGAACCCCCGCGCCGCCATCGCCAGTTGTGTCACCCACAGCCCCATGAATTTTGCCTGCAGGGTGGTGTCGGACAGGCAGGCCGGCCACGTCGGCTCGACGATGTGGCCGAGGCCCTCCAGCATCGACGCCGCCGAGCGGACCGCCTCGACGCAGTCCGGGTGTAGGAAGCCATCGCGCGGATGGACGTCGAGCAGGCCGATGCGCAGCCGACCGGGATCCGCCCCCACCTCCTCGAGATACGGGCGCAGCGGTGCCGGCGCGATCACACTGTCGCCGACCCCTGGACCGCGCACCGCGTCGAGCAGGCCCGCGGTGTCGCGCACCGTGCGGCTGACGCAGAGTTCAACCCCCAGCCCCGACTCGGAGCGCACCGGCCCGACGGTGATCCGGCCCTGGCTCGGCTTGAGGCCGACCAGCCCGCAGCACGAAGCCGGGATCCGAATGCTCCCGCCGCCGTCGGAGGCGTTGGCGAACGGCACCATCCCGACGGCCACCGCCGCGGCGGCGCCGCCACTCGAGCCGCCCGGCGTGCGATCCGGCGCCCACGGATTGCGGGTCGGGCCCCAGGCCAGCGGCTGCGTGGTCGGCAGGCTGCCCATCTCGGGGCTGTTCGTCCGCCCCGCGATCACCAGCCCCGCCGCCTTGAAGCGCGCCACCAGCGTGGTGTCGGCGGTGTCGATCTTGCCCGCCCGTTTGAGCGCGATGTTGCCGTTCGACAGGGTCTGACCGGCGAAGCTCGTGTAGAGGTCCTTGAGCAGGAACGGCACCCCGTGGAACGGCCCGCGCGGCAGGCCGGGGTCGGCGGCCACCGATCGGGCGTGCTCGAACCACTCGATGACGACGGCATTCAGCGACGGGTTGGACCGCTCGATCCGCTCGATCGCCGCCTCCAACAGCTCACCCGGCGTGACCTCGCCCTTCGCAACCAGCGCCGCCTGCGCCGTGGCGTCCATCCATCGCGTCTCGTCGGCAAGACCACCCATGGCTCATGGTGTACCACGTGTGATCGCGACCGCCGGAGTCGCGGTTGCGGCGGGCCGGCTTTACGCTCGTTGGTCATGCCCAGACACGCGGTCGCCCTCGTCGCGCCCGGTGTCTGTCTGGTCATCGCCTCGTGTTCGGCGACGGTGGCGCCGCCGCCGGTGACACCAACAACGACCCCGACAACCTCGACGACGACTTCCGCTTCGACGTCCGCCGCCCCTGCGCCGGGTCCGATAACCGGCCCCCTGGAAAAGGATTGGAAGAGCTACGGCGGAACGGCGTACTTCGGGTGTCCGGAAAGGTTCTCACTGACCAGGACGGCGCTCGCGGACATCCGCCCCAAAGTCTTCGATACGAAAACGGGACAGTACGTGGCGCCAGCGGTCCCCACTGTTCCCGCGGGCGAGAACCTCACCGGCGGCATGTGTGCGCTGACGGGCAGTGCGGATGGCTTGAGGGTCGTCTACCTGGTGACGACCGTCAAGCCGGCCGAGGCGCCGGCCCCCGAGGTCACCAAGACGACCGCCTACGCCTTCGATTTGACGTCGGGCCAGCCGCTGGCGACCAAGGAGCTGGGGCCGCCCACCCCGGACCTGAAATTGACCGCGCCGAGCGAATGGGGGCTCGCCGCAACCGCATCCGGTGTCGCGTGGGTGAACGCCTTCACCGACGGCCATGCCCCCACGTCACCGCCGCGGACCGTAATCCTTTCCGGCTCCGACCTCTCGGTGGCGTGGAGCGACCCGCAGCCCGCCCGGGCCTGGCAGGACGTCCTGGCGTTCCAGCGGAACCCGACCGAGGGCAACACGTCGGGCACTGAGCTGCGCCGGCCCAACGGCGAGGCGATCTATCAGGACAACGATGTGGTCGCCGTCGATGCCGAATTATCCGATGGCCCAGACAAACTCGTGAAGATCACGCATCAGGATTCGCCCGCCGCCGTGTCGACCATGTTCTTCGACCTGAACTCCAAATCAATTGTCAAGGTCGGCGATTCCGACAGAATCTCCGGCGGCGGGCTGTCGACAACGCTGTCGGACGGGAAGCTGTTCGTCGACGGCCGGGTCTCGGACACGTCGCAGTTCGGGTTCGGGGTGTGGAATCTGCGCACGCAGCACTGGGATTTGCTGAAAGGCCGCGAGGAGGCCATGAAGCTGCCGATTGCCAAACTGACCTTCTTCGGCGATCACCTCTACATCACGAACGTCGGCAACACGTTCTCGGTGATCGCCCTGCCCGGCACCGATCCGGTCGCCTCGAACTGGGCGGTCCGCCCGTTCGCGCGGATCAACGGGTGGACACTGGTGTGCCGCGGCGAGACCGCCGCCGACTCCACCGGCGAGTGCAAGGAGATCGTGATGGTGCAGGACCAGGACGGCCACTATCCCGGCCCGTGGTCCTGAGCCTTGCGGCATCGTCGGCTGACCCGGTGAACGCCGACTGCCCCTCGCGGAGCGTGCAATCGCCTATTCTGTGAAAACCGGGGGCCGGGAGCGGCGGAGGCTCGGATGACCGCAGCGATCGCGTGCCGCACGTGTGGCACCGAGCCGCGTGAGGGTGCGCGATTCTGTGATGCCTGTGGTGCACCAGTCACCGATCTCGATACCCGTGCGGAGTACAAGCAGGTAACCGTACTGTTCGCCGACGTGGTGCATTCGATGGACATCGCGGCGGCCGTCGGTGCGGAGCGGCTGCGCGAGATCATGGCCGACCTCGTCAACATCGCGACAGCGGTCGTCCAGCGCTACGGCGGCACGGTCGACAAGTTCACTGGTGACGGCATCATGGCCGTGTTCGGCGCACCGGTCGCGTTGGAGGACCATGCGACCCGTGCCTGTCTAGCGGCGCTCGGCATCCAACAGGAGACCGCGCGGTTGGCCGCCGGGGTCAACGCGCGGGACGGCATCGACCTGCAATTGCGGGTGGGGCTGAACTCCGGTCAAGTGATCGCCGGCGAGGTCGGCTCAAAGTCGTTGGGCTACACCATGGTCGGCGAGCAGGTCGGCATGGCCCAACGGATGGAAGCCGTCGCTCCGCCGGGCGGGGTGATGCTCAGCGCCTCGACAGCGCGACTTGTTGGTGGCGCTGCGGCACTCGGTGAGACCGAACTGGTTCAGGTCAAGGGTGCCGACGCGCCGGTGCCCGCCCGCCGGCTCTTGGGCATGGGCGAAGGGCATCGCGCCGTCATACGTGCCGAGTCGAGTCTGGTCGGTCGAGGCTGGGAGATGTCCACTGTCGAGGGCTTGTTGGGGCGCGCCATCGATGGCCAAGGCGCTGTGGTCGGCGTGGTGGGGTCACCCGGCATCGGTAAGAGCCGCTTGGTGCGCGAGGCCTCCGCGCTAGCTCGTAGCCGCGACGTGGAGGTGGTCACCACCTTCTGCGAATCGCACGCCGCGGACGTTCCGTTCCGTGTCGTCGCCCGGCTGTTGCGCACGACCACCGGGGTCGAGGACCTTGACGCGGCGTTGGCCCGCGCCCAGGTCCGCGCCAGGATTCGCGATGCGGACCCCGAGGACTTGCTGCTATTGGACGATCTGTTGGGCATCGCGGACCCGAATGCTCCCCTGCCGGCAATCGATCCCGATGCTCGTCGGCGGCGGTTGACGGCATTGCTGAATGCCGCTTCCTTGGCGCGGAAAACGCCGGTGCTGTACGTCATCGAGGACGCCCACTGGATCGACGAGGTCAGCGAGTCGATGATCGCCGCCTTCGTGATGGTGATTCCGCAGACGCCCTCGCTGGTGCTGGTCACCTACCGACCGGAGTACGAGGGGGCGTTGGCTCGGGTCCACGGTGCTCAAACCCTCGCCCTTGCGCCGCTGAGTGATTCGGAAACCGCGGCGCTGGTCTCGGAGCTGCTTGGCCCCGACCCCTCGGTTGGTGCGCTGGGCGAGAAGATCGCCGAGAGGGCCTCGGGGAACCCGTTTTTCGCCGAGGAGATCGTGCGGGAATTGGCCGAGGGCACTGTGCTGCACGGCGAGCGCGGTGGCTACGTGTCGACAGCCGATGTTGGCGAGGTCAGCGTGCCCGCCACCTTGCAGGCAACCATCGCCGCTCGCATCGACCGCCTGGACCCGGCGGCCAAGCGCACATTGGGCGCAGCGGCGGTGATCGGTTCGCGGTTCGGCCTTGAGTTGCTGGAAACGCTTGGCGTTGAACCCATCGTCGAGGACCTTGTGGAGGCCGAATTCGTCGATCAGGTGAGGTTCACCCGAGGACCGGAGTATGTATTCCACCATCCGCTGATTCGCGCGGTGGCCTACGAAGCACAGCTGAAATCGGATCGCGCCGAGCTGCACCGTCGCGTCGCGGCCGCGATCGAGTCGCGCGACCCGGCAGCGGCCGAGGAGAACGCAGCCCTGATAGCCGAGCATCTGGGGGCCGCCGGTGATTTGCGCGCCGCCTACGGCTGGCACATGCGCGCGGCAACGTGGGCGACCAACCGCGACATCAATGCCGCCCGCCTGAGCTGGGAGCGTGCTCAACAGATCGCCGATGCCCTACCTGCGGATGACCCGGACCGGGCGGCCATGCGCATCGGCCCGCGCACCATGTTGTGCGGGATCGCCTGGCGAGTCCATGAACGTGTGGCCGGTGACCGGTTCGATGAACTGCGGGAGTTGTGTGCCGTCGCCGGGGACAAGGCGTCGCTGGCCATCGCGATGGCCGGGTTGGTGGTTGATCACACGTATCAGGCCCGGTTGCGCGAGGCGTCGCAGCTGGCATCCGAGGCCATGGCCCTCCTCAACTCGATCGGCGATGAAACCTTGACGGTTGGGCTGTCTTTCGCGTTGATCTACGCCAAGGGCCAGAACGGCGAGTGGTGTGACGTCCTGCGGTGGTCACAGTGCGTCATCGACCTGGCCGACGGTGATCCGTCGAAGGCCAACTTTCTTGTCGGGTCTCCGTTGGCGCTTGCCTTTACGGGTCGGGCCATACCTCGTTATTGGCTGGGTCGTCACGGATGGCGAGACGACATGGATCGCGCTTTGGCAATGGCCCGCGGAGCCGACCCGATGTCCTACGCCTTGGTCGTCACCTACGTCTACTTCCCGGCAATACCCTTTGGTGTGCTGACGCCCGATGATTCCGTGATGCGCGAGATCGAGGTTGCCCTGGAGGTCGCCGAACGATCCGGGGATGACACCGCGCTGGCCATCACCCAGGCGACCATGGGCACGGCGCTGGTGCACCGCCAATCGGCTGCGGAGCGCGACCGCGGACACGAGCTGCTGGCCGGGGTCAGCGAGGCGTTGCTGCGCCGGGGAGACCTCCTGTGCGATGTACCGCTCGTCAACATGTATTTGACGCGTGAGCGGGCTCGACGTGGGGATCGCGATGCGGCCATTCCGCTCATGCGCTCCACCGCCGACGATCTGTTCCGTGACGGGCAGCTCGTGTGGTGGGGCATGCCCGCGACGGGTGTCCTGGTGGAGACCCTGCTGGATCGCGGCGCCGACCGTGACGTGGCCGAAGCCGACGCGGCGATCGAGCGGTTGGCGTCGGCGCCGGCCGACGAGGGTCTGGCGATACGTGACGTCTGGCTGCTGCGGCTTCGGGCACTGCTGGCGCGGGCTCACGATGATGCCGCGGCATATGCGGACTTCCGGGATCGCTATCGCGACATGGTGAAAACGCTTGGCTTCGAAGGGCATATCGCCTGGGCCGAGGCGATGCCATGACGGTGGCTGCTCCTTCCGGGGTGGTGACGTTCCTGTTCACCGATATCGAGGGTTCGACCCGTCGGTGGGAGTCCGACGCCGACGCAATGCGGTCGGCCCTCGCCGCGCACGACAAGGTGTTGCGCACGGCGATCGAGGCGCATGACGGGTTCTTGTTCAGCCACACGGGCGACGGTGTCGTGGCGGCCTTCGCGTCGCCGATCGCTGCCGTGAACGCCGCGATCGATGCGCAACGGGAGTTGCAGTTGCCGGTGCGAATGGGATTGGCGACCGGCGAGGCCGAGATGCGAGACGGGGACTACTTCGGTGCCGTGCTCAATCGCGCCGCTCGGGTGATGGCCGCCGGGCACGGCGGGCAGATCCTGCTGGCGGATTCGACGGCGGGTCTGCTCAGCGGAGTGCAGCTGGTCGATCTGGGGGCGCGGCGGTTGCGGGATGTGCCGATGCCGGTGCAGGTGTTTCAGGTCCGCGCCGACGGCCTGCGCGCGGACTTTCCGGCCCTGCGGGCGCTGGATGGCCGTCCCGGGAACCTGCAGCCTTCGGTCACCAGCTTCATCGGGCGTCAGCCGGAGGTCGCCGAGCTGCAAGCCGCGGCGAAGGCCCATCGGTTGGTGACGTTGACCGGGGTGGGCGGGGTCGGCAAGACCCGCCTGGCGCTCGAGGTCGCGGCGCGGCTGGCCGACGAATTCCCCGACGGGGCCTGGTTTTTCGACTTGGCCGCGGTCGCCGATCCGGCGGCGGTGCCCGACGCGGTGGCCGCTGTGCTGGGCATCATCCAACAGCCCGGGAAGAGCGTGGCCGACAGCATCGCGGCCGCGTTGGAGGGCAGAGCCCGGCTCCTGGTGTTCGACAACTGTGAGCACGTGCGCGACGCCACCGCCGATCTCGTCGAGGCGATCCTCGCGGCATCGGCGACAGTGAAGATTCTGGCCACCAGCCGCGAGGCACTCGGGGTCGTCGACGAACAGTTGTGGCCGGTGCCGTCGCTGGATGCCGACGCGGCCGCGGCTCTATTCGTCGAACGCGCCCGCCGCGTGGCTCCGGCTTTCGTGGCCGACGACACCGGCGCGGTCACCGAGATCTGCCGCCGCCTCGACGGGATCCCACTTGCCATCGAGTTGGCGGCCGCGCGCATGGCGTCGATGACCGCCAGCGAGGTCCGGGATCGACTCGATCAGCGGTTCCGGCTGCTCGTCGGTTCGCGCCGCGGCCTGTCACGCCACCAAACGCTGCACCACGCGGTGGCGTGGTCCTACGACCACCTCGATGACGCGGAGAAGCGCGTGCTGGAGCGGTGTTCGGTGTTCGCCGGTGGATTCGACCTCCAAAGCGCCTGCGCCATAACGGGATCCCCAGACGCCCCAGATGAATTCGCCACCCTGGATCTGCTGGATGCCCTGGTGCGCAAGTCGCTCCTGGTCGCTGACCGGTCTTCCGGGCGGACCCGGTTTTCGATGCTGGAGACGATTCGCCAGTTCGCCGAGGATCAACTCGTCGCGAGCGGTGAGGCGGATGACGTGCGAAACGCCCACGCCCGCTACTTCGCCGAGCGCGAGGCCGACGTCCTGGCCTTATGGGACAGCCCCCGACAGCGAGAGGCCTACGAATGGTTCAGGGCCGAACTGGCCAACCTGCGCACGGCGTTTCCGTGGGCCGCCGATCACGGTGACGTCGACGTGGCGGCTCCCATTGCGATATACGGCCCGATCCTGGGCAATCAGGGTGGAAATTACGAGCCGATAGCCTGGGCCGAAGAGCTGATCGAGCCCGCCCGCGCCGTCGACCATCCCCGGCTGGGCGTCCTGTACGTGATGGCGTCGACGTGCTACATGGTCGGGCGGACCGGGGCGGCCGTCGGGTACAGCGACGCCGGTCTGGCGCTTCTCGACAGCGGCCGAGACTACGAGCTGCCGTTCGGCGACGAGGGCGTGCTCGGCGGTCCATACCTATTCAACGGGGAGCCCATACGGCAGGTCGAGTGGTGCCGCGCCCAGCTGGCACGCGGTCGCGACACCCATGCCCAGACCCAGACACAGCTGGTCATCGCACTGGTGGCCGCCGGTGCTGTCGACGAGGCGATGACGGCCACCGAGGGCCTGATCGACGCCGCCGAAGCCACCCGCAACCCCTATATGCTCTCACTCGCGCTTTTCGCCTACGGGTTTGCCTTTCGCGACGCCGATCCCGCCGCGGCACGGGAGGCCATGCGCCGCGGCATGGTGGTCGCTCGGGACAGCGGCAACCGCTTCACCGAAGCAGGCCTGGCGGTCGCCCTGTCCACCCTCGAGGCCACGCACGGCGACGCGGTAGCCGCGCTCGACTATGTCTTGGTGGCTATCCGCCACTTCGACGACGCTGGCAACACCGGCCATATCGGCGTTCCCCTGGCTGTCCTCATCGTCCTGTTGGATAGGCTCGGACGCTGCGAACCGGCCGCGGTCATCGCCGGTTTCGGCGTCGATCCCCTCAGCACGGCGGGCTTCCCTCAAGTCAACACGACGCTCACGCACCTGCGAGATGTGCTCGGTGAGGCGACTTACGAATCGCTCGCCCGCAGGGGCCAGACGATGACGGCCGCCGAGGTGGCGACGTACGCCTACGACCAAATCGACCGGGCCCGAGCGGAACTGGAAGGGGTCTCGAAATAGACCCCACCCTCAGAGTGCTCGCAGGCCACGCAGGGTCCTTCGGATCAGTTCGCATCGTTCGTCGATCGTCATCGAGTCAGCGAGGGGGGCGTGCACCCGCAAATACCCCTGTGTCACCAGGTCGCCGACCAGGAAGCGCGTCGCGCCGAGCGGCAAGGACAGACGGACGGCGATCTCCGCGACCGAGGGGCTGCGCGCGCACAACGTCAGGATCTGGCCCCGCACATCGTTTCTCGGCCAGCGCGGCGGCTTCGCTGACGCGTTGAGCGCTTCGACCTGAGCCTCGAGTGCCAACTCGACATCAGAGTCGGTACGGCCGGCCGTCAGCGCATACGGCCGGACCGGGTTCGGCTCGTCCAGGGTTTCCGGTTCAGTGGTCCAGTCGCCGGCCTGCTTCTCCGGGACGTCTGGGGAACCATGCGGCACGTAGTGGTTCTCCAAGAACCACAGGGCCTGGTCGGCATGCACCGATGCGCGCAGCTCGCTGGAGACGACCTTGAGGACGGTGCGGTCGGTGTCGATGACGAAAGTGGTCCGCCTGACCGGCAGCAGCCGGGCCAGCAGGCCGCGGCGCCGAGCGTGCCGGCCACGCCGGGCCGCCTCACGCGTCACGACGGACCTACGCAGCTTCGCGAGCCGGCCGCGGCGCACCCCGAACAGCTCGGACACCACGCCGTCCGCGTCGGACAGCAGCGGATAGTCGAACGAGCGCTGTTGGGCGAAGTGCGCCTGCTTGTCGACGGTGTCGGTGCTGATGCCCACCCGCTGGGCGCCGACCGTGGCGAATTCGTTGCTCAGGTCCCGAAAATGACAAGCCTGCGCTGTACAGATCGGTGAGGACGCTAGCGGGAAGAAGAACAGCACCACCGGCCCCTCGGAAAGGAGCGCTGACAGTGTCCGGGGCCGACCGGTGTGATCGTGCAGAGTGAAGTCAGGCGCCTTCTCGCCCGCGATCATCGGCAAAGACTAACGCGGAAGCGCTACCAGGCGGGAACGCGACCGGCTCAGGCCACGCCGACTCACCTACGTCGATACTGGTGGCAGGTACAGGATTCGAACCTGTGTAGGCGTAAGCCGACGGATTTACAGTCCGCTCCCATTGGCCGCTCGGGCAACCTGCCGCCAGACAGGTTACAACGAACGAGTAGACAGGGCACAAACGGCTATCACCTCCGACGAAGGGACGGATCGAATGGCGGACTCATCGTTCGACATCGTCAGCAAGATCGACCGGCAGGAGGTCGACAACGCGCTCAACCAGGCGGCCAAGGAGCTGGCCACCCGGTTCGACTTCCGCGGCACCGACACCAAAATCGCCTGGAAGGGCGACGAGGCCGTCGAGCTGACGTCGTCCACCGAGGAGCGGGTCAAGGCCGCCGTCGACGTCTTCAAGGAAAAGCTGATCCGCCGCGACATCTCGATGAAGGCTTTCGAGGCCGGCGAGCCGCAGGCCTCCGGCAAGACCTACAAGATCACCGGCACCCTCAAGCAGGGCATCAGCAGCGAGAACGCCAAGAAGATCACCAAGCTGATCCGCGACGAGGGCCCCAAGAACGTCAAGACCCAGATCCAGGGCGACGAGATCCGGGTCACCAGCAAGAAGCGCGACGACCTGCAGGCTGTCATCGCGATGCTGAAGAAGGCCGACCTCGACGTGGCGCTGCAGTTCGTCAACTACCGGTAGCGCTCCCCAATCCGCCGGGCTGGCCCAACCAACCGGTGGGTGCCTAATCTGGTGACGAGTCCCACACACCAAGCGAGGTTCACGATGACCGTGACTCCCCAGCAGGCCCCCGGCGACAGCGCGGCCGAGGTGGCCTACTTTGACGTCGTGATCGTCGGCGCCGGCATCTCCGGCATCGGCGCGGCCTATCGGATCACCGAGCGCAACCCGCAGCTGACCTACACCATCCTGGAGCGCCGCGAGCAGATCGGCGGCACCTGGGACCTGTTCCGCTACCCCGGCGTGCGCTCCGACAGCAGCATCTTCACGCTGAGCTTCCCGTTCGAACCCTGGACCCGCCGGGAAGGCGTGGCCGACGGCGTCCACATCCGCGAGTACCTGGAGGCAACCGCGCACAAGTACGGCATCGACCGCCATATCCGGTTCGGCAGCTACGTCCGCGCGGCGGACTGGGACTCGTCCACCGACACCTGGACGGTCACCGTCGAGCAGGGCGGCGCCCAGAGGCAGTTCCGCTGCCGGTTCGTGTTCTTCGGCAGCGGCTACTACAACTACGACGAGGGCTACACCCCCGACTTCCCCGGCATCGAGCGGTTCCGCGGCACCGTCGTGCATCCCCAGCACTGGCCGGAAGACCTGGACTACGCCGGCAAGAAGATCGTGGTTATCGGCAGCGGGGCCACCGCGGTCACGCTCATCCCGGCGCTGGCCGAGCGCGCGGCGAAGGTGACCATGCTGCAGCGCTCGCCGACCTACATGATGGCCGCATCCAAGTACAGCAGGGTCGCCGCGGTCGCCCGTAAAGTGTTGCCGCGCAGGGCCGCTCACTTGGTGACCCGTACCTGTTCCGCGCTGACCGAGGCGGTGTTCTGGTTTTTCTCCCGCAAGACGCCCGGGCTGGTCAAGCGGCTGCTGCGCCACGTGGCGACCAAGAACCTGCCCGACGGGTACGACATCGACACCCATTTCAAGCCGCGGTACAACCCGTGGGACCAGCGGATGTGCCTGATCCCCGACGCCGATCTCTACGCCGCGATCACCGCGGGCCGCGCCGAGGTGGTCACCGACCACATCGACCATTTCGACGCGGGCGGCATCACGCTGAAGTCCGGCGGCCACCTCGACGCCGACATCATCGTCACCGCGACCGGCCTGCAGCTGCAGGCGCTCGGCGGCGCGTCGATCAGCCTGGACGGCGTCGAGATCAATCCGCGGGACCGCTTCGTCTACAAGGCGCACATGCTCGAGGACGTGCCCAACCTGTTCTGGTGCGTGGGCTACACGAACGCGTCGTGGACGCTGCGGGCCGACATCACCGCGCGGGCCACGGCAAAGCTGATGGCGCACATGGCCTCCCACGGCTACACGCACGCCGCCCCGCACCTGGGTGACCAGCCGATGGCCGAGAAGCCGGCCTGGGACATTCAGGCCAACTACGTGAAGCGGGCACTGCACGCGCTGCCGAAGTCGGGCACCAAGCGGCCGTGGAACGTGCGGCAGAACTACCTGGCCGACGCGATCGACTACAAGTTCGACCGCATCGAGGAGGCGATGGTGTTCGGCCGTGCCGGCGACCGGGCGCCCCTGGCGGGGTGAAGCACCCCTATCAGGGCGCACCCCTTAGGCGGATTCCCCGGTATGTATCTGCATGCCGCAGTTCGGGCAGAAGTTTTCCGCGGGGTGGTGCTCGGTTCCGCAATTCGCGCAGAAGTGTGGCTCCGTGCCCGTCGGTCGTTGCGCGCGGATCACGCGGAGCGGTTTGACGGCACCGCCATCGGGTTCGGCCGTCGGCTCGGCTTCGGCGCGACGCCGCCGACGGGCCCTCAGCACCACGAAGGCCACCCGGCCGCCGACGGCAAGCAGAAGCAGGGCACCACTTACGATGTACCACAACAGGTTTGAGTTGTGGAATATAGATGTATCACCGTACTGCTGACGCAGATTGGCCGCGTTCGTCCGGAGGTCGGCCAGCCCCGGATAGTCGGGTGACAGCATCAGGGTCTGGTCGAAATCCTTGATCGCGTCGCTGTAGCGGCCCGCGTAGTAATGGTCGAGCCCCTTTCGGTAGAACACGTCGGCGGGCCCGAGCGTCGGCTTGAAACCCTTGCCCGCCAGCATCACTGCCAGACGGTCCGCGGGTGCGATGAAGTTGAACGGCTGCGGTTCGTCGGCGGGGGCGAAGCTGTTGACCCCGATCACCTTGCCGTTGAGGTTGATCGTCGGCCCGCCGCTCATGCCCTCCGTGACCGGAGCGTTCATCTCGTATTCCGGCATCGATTCCACGGTCGACTTCTTGCTGACCGTGCCGCTCTTGTTCGTCGGGTCCAGCGAGGGCCCGGTGATGCGCTGGGTGGCCTGCGGGAAGCCCACCGCGAGAACCGGTGTGCCGATGGTGACATCGGCGTCGGTGGCCAGCTCGGCCGACGGCAGGTTGTGCTTTTCCACCTTGAGCAGGGCGACATCGCCTTTGGCGAGCGGCCGGAACTCCGCGACGGTGGCCGTCAGCTTCCCGGCGACCTTCGTCCCGGTGCCGTACAGCACCGTGAGGCTGGTCTCGGGGCCGCGGTCGGGGGTGTCGCCCTCTACCCGCGCGTTCTTCTGCAGCCACTCGATCGTGGCGACCAGGTCGCGGCCCGTGGGCGCGTCCCGAAACTGGTCCATGTAGGCGCCCGCGGCGTTCTTGAGTATCAAGTCCTTGGCGGTGGTGGGATCGACGCAGTGGCCTGCCGTGGCCACCCAGCCGTCGGGATTGACGACGAAACCGGTGCACCCCCAGGTCGCGACGAACGGAAACGTCGAACCCATGCCGAACTGGGACAGCGTCTGCCCGCCGGGCAACCGGACCTGGCCGTACGCCTGGGCGGCCAGGTACATCACCGCAGGCCGGATCAGGGCCGCGGCCCTTTCCTCCGGGTTGACCTGCGGACGGGCGCCGTCGGCGGCGGCGATGCCGGGCGCGCCGCCCACCACCATGAGGCCGGCCGCCGCCAATGACGCGAACGCCCGTCCACAGCGAGCGCGTCTGCGCATCATGCCTCCTCGTGTCGCACCTGCTCTTGACGATCCGGCACGGCGCACGACGCGGGGTAGGGACCGAAGTCCCCTCTGCCGGGGTCGTTGGTTTCGAGTTGAACCGCTACTAAATGTGCGGTTACGGCAATAGGCTGAACGCCATGGCAGCTGCGATGCGCGAACCCAAAGTCGTTGTCCTCGGTGGCGGTTCCTGGGGAACCACGGTGGCGTCGATCTGTGCGCGCCGCGGTCCGACGCTGCAGTGGGTGCGCTCCGAGGCGACCGCCAAGGACATCAACGAGGATCACCGCAATCACCGCTACCTCGGCAACGACGTCATCCTGAGCGACACCCTGCGCGCCACCACCGACTTCGCCGAGGCCGCCAACTGCGCCGACGTCATCGTCATGGGGGTGCCCTCGCACGGTTTCCGCGGCGTGCTGACCGAGCTGTCGAAGGAACTGCGGCCGTGGGTGCCGGTGGTGTCGCTGGTCAAGGGCCTCGAGCAGGGCACCAACATGCGGATGTCGCAGATCGTCGAGGAGGTGTTGCCCGGGCACCCGGCGGGCATCCTGGCCGGCCCGAACATCGCCCGCGAGGTGGCCGAGGGGTACGCCGCCGCGGCGGTGCTGGCGATGCCCGACCAGCATCTGGCGACCCGGCTGGCCGCGTTGTTCCGCACCCGGCGCTTTCGCGTGTACACCACCGACGACGTCGTCGGCGCGGAGATGGCCGGGGCGCTGAAGAACGTCTTCGCCATCGCGGTCGGCATGGGTTACTCGCTGGGCATCGGGGAAAACACCCGCGCCCTGGTCATCGCCCGCGCGTTGCGCGAGATGACGAAGCTGGGCGTGGCCATGGGCGGGCAGCCCGACACCTTCCCCGGGCTGGCCGGCCTCGGCGACCTCATCGTCACCTGCACCAGCCAGCGCAGCCGCAACCGGCACGTCGGCGAGCAACTGGGCGCCGGCAAGGCGATCGACGAGATCATCGCATCCATGAACCAGGTCGCCGAGGGGGTCAAGGCCGCCAGCGTGATCATGGAGTTCGCCAACGAATTCGGCCTGAACATGCCGATCGCCCGCGAAGTCGACGCCGTCATCAACCACGGCTCGACCGTCGAGCAGGCCTATCACGGCCTGATCGCCGAGGCGCCGGGGCACGAGGTGTACGGCTCGGGGTTCTGACTCGGTTCTTTAACGGGGCGTTCTTTAACGGGGCGTAACGCAAACATTTGCATTCGATATGCGCCCGCCACGTCGGCTTGACCCCCACTGAGCGACCCCAATACCGTCGAACGAGGTAGCCAGGCGGTTCCAGCGTGCGTTCCGCAAGGTGTAATCGTCTGTGCACCAATCAGTTACGCCGACGTTACTGAACGCAAGGGCGGGACATCGGAACGTCCCCCGCTAGGGTACTGACGAGGGAGCCACCGATGCAGATGCGATCGATCCTCCGGCATGATCTGCCGTCGTCGATCGTGGTTTTCCTGGTCGCGCTTCCCTTGTCGCTGGGGATCGCGATCGCGTCGAACGCGCCGGTGCTGGCCGGTCTGATCGCCGCGATCGTCGGCGGCATCATCGCCGGAGCCATCGGCGGATCACCGCTGCAGGTCAGCGGTCCCGCGGCCGGCCTGACCGTCGTTGTCGCCGAGCTCATCTCCGACTTCGGCTGGGGGGTAACGTGTTTGATCACCGCGGCCGCGGGTGTGCTGCAAGTTCTGTTGGGGCTCAGCCGCGTTGCGCGGGCGGCGCTGGCGATCTCACCGGTCGTCGTGCACGCCATGCTGGCCGGCATCGGGATCACGATCGCGTTGCAGCAGGCGCACGTGTTGCTGGGCGGGAAGTCCAAGAGCACGGCCTGGCACAACCTGATCGGCCTGCCGGGCCAGATCATTGGCGCGCACCGGCCGGGGGTGCTGCTGGGTGTGCTGGTGATCGCCATCCTGGTCGCCTGGCGCTGGGTTCCGGCCCGCTTACGCTTCATTCCGGGCCCGCTGGTCGCCATCGTCACCGTGACGGTCATCTCGGTTGCGTTACCGTTCCACGTGCGGCGGATCGAGATCGACGAGTCGCCGCTGAACGCCCTGCAGCTGCCCGATATTCCGCACGGCAACTGGGGCGCCGTGGCCATCGGCATCATCACCGTCACGCTCATCGCCAGCGTGGAGAGCCTGCTGTCGGCGGTGTCCGTCGACAGGATGCACCACGGGCCGCGCACCGACTTCGACCGCGAGCTGGTCGGTCAGGGCGTCGCGAACGTCGTGTCGGGGACCATCGGCGGGCTGCCGATCACGGGCGTAATCGTACGCAGCTCAACCAATGTCAACGCCGGGGCGAAATCCCGCGCCTCGGCGATGCTGCACGGTGTCTGGATCCTGCTGTTCACGGTCCCCTTCGCGGAGTTGGTCGAGCTGATCCCGACCGCCGCGCTTGCCGGCCTGCTCATCGTCATCGGCATTCAGCTGCTCAAGCCCGCGCACATCGAAACCGCAATGAAGCACGGGGATCTCGCCGTCTACGTGGTGACCGCGGTCAGCGTCATCTTCCTCAACCTGCTGCACGGCGTGATGATCGGGCTCGCTCTGGCCGTCGCGCTGACCGGATGGCGGGTGATCCGGGTGAAGGTCGAGGCGAGGCCCGTGCGCGACGGATGGCACGTCGGCATCGAGGGCGCCGCGTGCACCTTCCTGGCCCTGCCCCGGCTGACGCGCGTGCTGGCCTCCGTCCCGGCCGGCCACACGGTGTCGGTCGGCATCTCGGTCAACTACATGGATCACGCTGCGCACCAAGCCATTACCGACTGGCAGCACCAGTACGAGGCCACCGGTGGCACGGTCCGGATCCACGGCGTGTTCGAGACGGGCCACCTCACCCGCCGGCCCCCGCGCAGCCTGATCGAGGCCGACGAAGCCGCCGAGCCCGAAGCCGTCGCCTAGAAGCCGTCGCCTAGTTGGCGGCGACTGGTCAGTCGACGTCTGGGTCAGTCGACGTCGATCCTGATGTGCAGCCGCTTGCCGCACACCTGGGCCAGGCGCGCCAGCACGTCGACGCGTGGCACGTCCTTCCCGCTCTCCCATGCGGCGACGGCCTCCTGGCCGACGCCGAGCGCCTCGGCCAGCTGGGCCTGGTTCATTCCGGCGCCGGCGCGGGTCTCGAATATCAAATCGGGCAGGTCCAGTGACAGGCCGGCTTCGTGAATATCCATCGAGTTAACGTCCGGCATAGGAATCACCGCTCCCAGGTAGCCAACGGATTAACAACTCCGATGGTACGCAGTTTCGGCTAACCCCGCGCCATCGCTTCCAGCCGGCGGATGCGGTCCTCGATCGGCGGGTGCGTGGAGAACAGCGACCCGATTCGCTCGCCCGCGCGGAACGGGTTGGCGATCATCAAATGCGCCTGGCTGGCCAGCTGCGGCTCGGGCGGCAGCGGGGCGGCCTGCACGCCGCCGGAGATCTTGCGCAGCGCCGACGCCAACGCCAGCGGGTCGCCGGTGAGCACGGCGCCCGACTCGTCGGCCTGGTACTCCCGGGAACGCGACACCGCCAGCCGCACCACCGTCGCGGCGATCGGGCCCAGCAGCGAAACCAGCAGCAGCCCAACGGCTCCCAGCGGGTTGTCGTCGTCGCGGTCACCACCGAACATGCCGGCGAACATGGCCATGTTGGCCAGCGCGGTGATCACCGACGCCAGCGCCCCGGCGATGCACGAAATCAGGATGTCGCGGTTGTAGACGTGCGAAAGCTCGTGTCCCAGCACGGCGCGCAGCTCGCGCTCGTTGAGGATGTCCAGGATGCCGGTGGTGCAGCACACGGCGGCATTGCGCGGGTTGCGGCCGGTGGCGAAGGCGTTGGGCGCGTTGGTGTCGCTGATGTACAGCCGCGGCATCGGCTGGTGCGCGCTGGTGGCCAGCTCCCGCACGATCCGATACATCACCGGTGCCTGCAGCTCCGACACGGGCTGCGCGTGCATGGCCCGCAACGCCAGCTTGTCGCTGTTGAAGTAGACATAGACGTTCATCCCGACGGCGAACAGCGCCGCGAGGATCAGCGCCGTCCTGCCGAACATTGCCCCGATGGCCACGATCAACGCGGACATGCCGACCAACAGGACGAATGTCTTCAGGCTGTTGGCATGCGGATGCCAGGTCATCCGTGTCCTCCTAGGAACACTTTTTCTCGCTCGTTGCAGCTCATTACAGCTAATTGAACGCCCGAGACGACCCCGCGGGTTCCGCGACGCGCTAGCCGTGGCGGCTGATGGTGTAGTCGACCAGCGCCTGCAGCGCCCGCCGCCCGGGCACGTCGGGCAAAAGGGCCAGCTCATGGTGCGCTTTTGCGGCGTGTTGGGCCAGGAAATCCTTGGCCTTGGCCATGCCGGGCGACGCCCGCAGCAGCGTCAGGGCCTCGGCCACCGCGCCGTCGTCCTCGACGGGCCCGGCCAGCAGCTCACGCAGCCGCGCCGCCTCGGGCCCGGGTTCGGCCAGCGCGTAGAGCATCGGCAGGGTGTGCACGCCCTCGCGCACATCGGTGCCGGGCTGCTTCCCCGACTCGCGGGGGTCGCTGTCGATGTCGATGATGTCGTCGGAGATCTGAAACGCGGTGCCCACCAGGCCGCCGAGCTGGCTCAGCCGCTGGACCTGCTCGTCGTCCGCGCCGGAGTAGATGGCGCCGAACTCGCCGGCGGCCGAGATCAGGCAGGCCGTCTTCTCGTAGACCACCTTCAGGTAGTGCTCGATCGAATCCGACCCCTCGGCGACCCCGCGGGTCTCGCGCATCTGCCCGGTCACCAGCAGAGAGAACGTTTCCCCGATGAGCCGCACCGCCTCCGGCCCCAGCCGCGACACCAGCCGCGAGGCCGTGGCGAACAGATAGTCGCCGGCCAGGATGGCGACGTTGTTGCCCCAGCGCACGTTGGCGCTCGGGGCTCCGCGGCGGACCTCCGCCTCGTCCATCACGTCGTCGTGATAGAGCGTGGCCAGGTGCACCAGTTCGATGACCGCGCCGGCGATCGTCACCTCGGTGGCGTCCGGGTTGGGCCCGATCTGGGCGGACAGCACCGTGAACAGCGGCCGGAACCGCTTGCCGCCGGCCTTGAACAGGTGCGTCAGCGAGTCCGTCATGATCGCGTCGGCGCTGCGCAGCTCGGTGTCCATGAGCCGCTCGATTTTCGCGACGCCGTCGCGCACCTTCTCGGCGAAATCGGCGTCACCGAAGTCGACGCCCGCCACCACAGTCGCGGGAGTCCTCACCCGACCCACCCGCTGTTCGCCGAAGTACTCACCCGACCAACATACTGGTGAGCGTGGAGACCAAAGCCGACCTGGTGGTCGTGGGCGCCGGACCCGCCGGTTCGGCGGCTGCGGCCTGGGCGGCACGCGCTGGAGGCGACGTGCTGGTCATCGACTCGGCCGCCTTCCCCCGCGACAAGGCCTGCGGCGACGGGCTGACCCCGCGCGCGGTCGCCGAGCTGGAACGGCTGGGGCTGGGCGAGTGGCTGGACACCCGGATCAGGCACCGGGGGCTGCGGATGAGCGGGTTCGGCGGCGAGGTGGAAGTGGATTGGCCCGGGCCGTCGTTCCCGTCGACGGGCAGCGCGGTGGCCCGCTTCGAGCTGGACGACCGGATCCGCAAAGTCGCCGAGGACGCCGGGGCGCGGATGCTGCTCGGCACGAAAGTCGTTGCCGCCCACCATGATTCGTCGCGGCGGGTGACGTCGCTGGTGCTGGCGGACGGCACCGAGGTGGGCTGTGACCGGCTGATCGTCGCCGACGGCGCCCGCTCGTCGCTGGGGCGCAAGGTGGGCCGGCGCTGGCATCAGGAGACGGTATACGGCGTCGCCGCCCGCGGCTACCTGACCACCCCCCGCAGCGACGACCCGTGGCTGACGTCGCATCTGGAACTGCGCTCCCCCGACGGCGCCGTGCTGCCCGGCTACGGCTGGATCTTCCCGCTGGGCAACGGCGAGGTGAACATCGGCGTCGGGGCGCTGTCGACGTCGAAACGCCCGGCGGACCTGGCGCTGCGGCCGCTGATCTCGTACTACACCGACCTGCGCCGCGACGAGTGGGGCTTTACCGGTTCGCCGCGGGCGGTGGCGTCGGCGCTGCTGCCCATGGGCGGCGCGGTCTCGGGGGTGGCCGGGCCCAACTGGATGCTGATCGGTGACGCCGCGGCTTGCGTCAACCCGCTCAACGGCGAAGGCATCGACTACGGCCTGGAGACCGGGCGCCTGGCCGCCGAGCTGCTGGACTCGCGCGACCTGTCGCGGGAATGGCCGTCGCTGCTGCAGCACCACTACGGCCGCGGCTTCTCGGTGGCGCGGCGGCTGGCGTTGTTGCTCACCTTCCAGCGGTTCCTGCCCGCCACCGGCCCGGTCGCGATGCGCTCCACGACGCTGATGACGATCGCCGTGCGGGTGATGGCCAACCTGGTCACCGACGACGACGCCGACTGGGTCGCGCGGGCGTGGCGCGGCGGCGGCCGGCTGTCGCGGCTGCTCGATCGCCGAACGCCGTTCAGCTGAACCCGCGCCAGCAGACGCAAAAGCACCCAAATCCGGCGGGAAATGGGTGCCTTTGCGTCTGCTCGCGATATCAAGGCGGTTGACATATATCAGGGTGGTTGATATATCTGAACCCATGACTGAATCAATCGATTTCGAGTTCGAAACTGCCTACCGCGGTGAGTCCGCCCAACTGGGCGAGGGTGCGCGCCCGCCCTGGAGCATCGGCGCCCCGCAACCCGAGCTGGCCGCGCTGATCGAGCAGGGCAGGTTCCACGGCGACGTCCTCGACGTGGGATGCGGCGAGGCGGCCATCTCGCTGGCGCTGGCCGAGCGGGGGCACACCACGGTGGGGCTGGACCTGTCGCCCACCGCGATCGACCTGGCCCGGCGCGAGGCCGCGAGGCGGGGCCTGACCAACGTCACCTTCGAGGTGGCCGACATCAGCTCGTTCACCGGGTACGACGGCCGGTTCGGGACGATCGTCGATTCCACCCTGTTCCACTCGATCCCGGTGGAGGCGCGCGAGGGCTACCAGCGGTCGATCAGCCGCGCCGCCGCGCCCGGTGCCTCCTATTTCGCCCTGGTGTTCGACAGGGCGGCCGTGCCGGAGGGCCCGATCAACGCGGTCACCGCCGACGAGCTGCGCGAAGCGGTGTCCAGGTACTGGGTCGTCGACGAGATCCGGCCGGCCCGCCTGTACGCCAACCTGCCGGAGAGCTCGCCCCTCATGCCGTTCGTCGGAGTCCGCGACGAGCCCGGCGGCCTCAAGTCGGTCGGCGGCTGGCTGTTGACCGCCCATCTGGGCTGATTTCGCCGATTCCGATTCGCTGATCTCGAGTCATCGCCGAGGTGTATAGTCCGGCTAATGAGGGGAACCAAGCTGCTCACCAGCCTCGCCATGGCGGCCACGGCGGCCATGGCGGCGGGGGCCATCGCACTGCAGGCGCCGGCCCAGGCCGACCCGCCGCCGACCAACCCGCCATACCCGACGCCGCGGACGCCGTCGCCGCCCACCGACTACGACGCCTCGTTCAAGAACACCGTCAACGGCTTCGGCATCTACCAGCCGCAGGATCAGCTCGCCTGGCTGGCCAAGATCAGCTGTGAACGGATCAACAGGGGCGTGGACCGCGACCCGTACAAGTCCGCCGATTTCGTTCAGCACAACCTGCCGCGGGGCACGACCCAGGGCCAGGCATTCCAGTTCCTGGGCGCCGCGATCGACCACTACTGCCCCGACCAGACCCCCTTCATACAGAGCGCCGGCCGCTAGGCGCGACCCACCCACCGCCGCGAGCGTGCGTGTTCGCACGGCGACACGCCGTAAATCCCGTACACCTGCGCACCCTCGCGGCGTGATGGCGAACTAGGCCGCTGATGGGCCTCCGTCACCGCAGGGGCTTGTAGCCGGCGTGCAGGGCCACGATGCCGCCGGTCAGGTTGCGCCAGCGCACCGCTGACCAGCCCGCGCGGGAAATCTGACCCGCCAGCGTCGCCTGGTCGGGCCACGCCCGGATCGACTCCGCCAGGTAGACGTAGGCGTCCGGGTTGCTGGAGACCGCTCGCGCCACCCGCGGCAGCGCCCGCATCAGGTATTCCTTGTAGGCGGTGGCGAACAGCGGGTTGGTGGGCGTGGAGAATTCGCACACCACCAACCGGCCACCGGGCCGGGTGACGCGGGCCATCTCGCGCAGCCCCGCCTGCGGGTCGGCGACGTTGCGCAACCCGAAACTGATTGTGACCGCGTCGAATACGCCGTCACCGAACGGCAGCCGGGTGGCGTCGGCTGCGACCTTCGGCACCCTGCGCGCGGCCCCCGCCGCCAGCATCCCCACCGAGAAATCGGCCGCCACGCACCACGCCCCGGACTTGCCCAGCTCGACGGTGGACACCGCGGTGCCGGCGGCCAGGTCGAGCACCTTCTGGCCGGGCGCGAGCTTCAGCGCCGACCGGGTGGCCCGACGCCAGTACCGGTCCTGGCCCAGCGACAGCACGGTGTTGGTCAGGTCGTACCGGCGCGCGACGCCGTCGAACATCGACGCAACGTCACGAGGATCCTTGTCCAGCGCAGCACGACTCACGCCGTCGACGCTACCTGGTCAGGCGGCCCGCACCCCACGGGTGCCCAGCACCGCCTGGTAATGGCCGAGCAGCTCGTCGCAGATGACCGGCCAGCTGCGGCCGAGGACGCTGCGCCGGGCCGCCGGAGAATAGCGGTGGCGTTCCTGCACCAGATGCGCGACGGCGGTCGGCAGCCGCGCCTCGAACTCGTTGACTCCCAACAGCAATCCGGTGCGATACGGCGCCACGAGGTCGCGTGGGCCGCCGGCATCGGGGGCGATCACCGGCAGCCCCGACGCCAGCGCTTCCTGCACGACCTGGCAAAACGTCTCGTGTTCGCCGGTGTGCACGAAGACGTCCATGCTGGCATACGCCGCGGCGAGCTCCTCGCCGTACAACGCGCCGGTGAAAACCGCTGTGGGCATGGCCGATTGGAGCTTGCGCCGGTCGACGCCGTCGCCGACGACGACGAGTTGCACCGACCCGTCGGCGGCCACCGCGGCCAGCCGCTCGGCGTGCTTTTCCGGGGCGAGCCGGCCCACGAACCCGACGATCGGCTTGCCCAGCGGGGACCACCGCTTCCGCAGCGCCTCGCTGCGCGCCGACGGCGCGAACCGCAGCACGTCGACTCCGCGCGCCCACCGGTGAACCCGCGGAAACCGGTGGGCGACAAGCGTTTCCATCGTCACGCTGGACGGGGCCAGGGTGCGGTCGGCGAGGCTGTGCAGGTGGCGGAACCACGCCCACGCCGCCCGCGCGGTCATCGGGATGCCGTAGCTGGCCGCGAAACCGGGCACGTCGGTCTGGTACACCGCGACCGTCGGCACCCCGAGCCGGCGGGCCGCCCTCACCCCGCCGTAACCGAGCAGCGCCGGTGACGCGAGATGCATGACGTCGGGATCGAATCCGCGTAGCACACGCAACATCCGGGGCGTTGGCACACCCAGTGGCAGCGTGGTCACCTTGGGGAACATCCGCGACGGCACCCGATGCACCCGGATGCCGTCGTGAACTCGTTCCGCCCTGGGCTGGCCCGGCGGGTTATCGGGCGCGATGACGAGGGCCTCGTGGCCGGTTCGGCGCAGATGCTCCAGGATGCGCAGCACCGAGTTGCTGACACCGTTGACGTTGGGGAGGAACGATTCGGCGACGATTGCAACGCGCACGCCATCAGGATGGCAGCGTCGCCTGTCGACAAGGTTGCGGTCGCGCATACGGGGCGCGAAATCTGCTGCTCAACGGCTTGGGGCGGTGATCTTCGTTACACCTCGGCGGCCTCGGTGCGCCGATCCAGCCGCCGATCCAGCCGCCTGTCCAGCCGCCTGTCCAGCAGCGCCAGGCCGCCCAGCAGCACGCCCGCGGCGAGCCAGGCCACCACCGCGATGGAGCCCGCCGGGATGATCGCCAGCGCGGCGTTGCGGTGCTGCACCCGGACCAGGTTGGGGTCCCTCTTGTTGTATTCGACGTAAATCCGCATGCCGGTGGACAATTCCGACGGATACAGCACGCCCAGCTCGGGCCGGTAGGTGACGCGCTCGGGTGTGACGAATTCGATGGTGGACCGCCGCGGCCCGGCGCTGAGCACCTCCGCCTGCGCCACGCCCATATTGTGTTGGATGGCAAGGTCGTTGCGCCAGGCGCCGGCGACCAGCAGCACCGACTGCAGCGTGATCAGACCCGTCAGGATCAGCACCGCGATGCGCACCCACCGCAACACGATCCTCGTTCGGGTCCTCGGCGGTTGGTCGCTGCGGCCGTGAATGAGGATGTGCACCAACGTTTTCGGCGATATCACAGGGTGCTCATAGGGCGGCCTTGATGGCGGCGTGCAGCTGTCGCAGCGAAGACCGGTCCGCCTTGACTTCCAACACCCGCATGCCGGCTCCGGGTTCGTCGAGGGCGGCGCCCAGCTCCTCGACCTCGATCTGCCGGCTCTCCACGTGGTAGGCGCGACACAGCGCGCCGACGTCGACGTCGTGCGGGGTGCCGAAGATGCGCGACGACACGTCGGAGAACCGCGGGTCGCCCTGCTCGAGCAGTTCGAAGATGCCGCCGCCGTTGTCGTTGGACACCACGATGGTCAGCTGCCGCGGCGTCGGCTCGGTGGGACCGATCAACAGCCCGGAGCTGTCGTGGACGAACGTCAGGTCACCGATCAGCGCGACGGTGCGCCCCTCATGTGCCAGGGCCGCGCCGATCGCGGTGGACACCGTGCCGTCGATGCCGGCGACCCCGCGGTTGGACCGGACCTCGAGGCCGTGGGTGTTCAGGCCGACCAGCGCCGCGTCGCGGACCGGGTTCGACGCCCCGAGCACCAGCTGGTCGCCCGGCCGCAGCACGTCCGCGACGGCGGCGGCGACGTGCAGGCCGGTCGTCAGGGGGTGCGCCGCGAGCTGGCCCCGGACGGCGGTGACCGCGTGCCGGTTCATCTCCGCGCAGCGGTGCAGCCACGCCGGATCCGGTGTCCCGGTGGTGACCGCCCGGGTGCCGGTGGCCTGCGAGTTACCCGAGACGTCGGGCCAGCGCGGGCCGGTGGTGAGGGCGTACACCGGCACCTGCGGGTCGGCCAGCAGCGCCGACACCGGGCGGTGCAGTGTGGGCCGGCCGAGCATGATCACCTGCTTGGGTCGCAGCAGCGGCAGGGCCAGCGGATGCAGCGGGTTGGCCGGGGCCGGGGCCGTCGGCTCGGCGACGGTGGGCAGTTCGGCCAGGTTGGGTTGCTCGCCGGCGGCGTGCCCGGCGATGACGACGGTGTCGGCGGTCAGGTCGATGTCCAGCGGCTGGTCGAAGCTGACCGGCGGCGTGTACGTCCACGGCCGGCCCCCGGGCCGGCCCGGCGGCGTCGCCGCTTGCGGCTCGGGATCCGGCACCAGGGGTTCGCGCAGCGGGATGTCGAAGTGCACCGGGCCGGCGTTGGCGGTGCGAGAACCCGTGGCGGCCACCAACACTCGGCAGGTGGCCGAGCGCCAGGTGGCGTTGAACTCGGGCATGCGCTCGGGCGCGTCCTCGGCCAGGCCCAGGTTGATCGTGGCGCGCACCTGGGTGCCGAAGTAGCCCAGCTGCTCCATGGTCTGGTTGGCCCCGGTGCCCAGCAATTCGTAGGGCCGGTTGGCCGACAGCACGATCAGCGGCACCCGCGCGTAGTTGGCCTCCACCACCGCCGGGCCCAGGTTGGCCACCGCGGTGCCCGACGTCATCGCGACGCACACCGGCGCGCCGGCGGCGATCGCCAGCCCGATGGCCAGGTATCCCGCGGTGCGCTCGTCGATGCGCACGTGCAGCCGGAGCCGGCCGGAGCGATCGGCGTCCTGCAACGCGAACGCCAGCGGGGCATTGCGCGACCCGGGGCACAGCACCACGTCGCGGACGCCGCCGCGGATCAGCTCGTCGACCACGACGCGGGCCTGTGTCGTCGAGGGGTTCACCCCTACAGGGTGTCACAGGGTTGTCGGCGGGGCCTCAGGCCTTGTTGTCGGCGAAGAACTTCAGCATCGCGTCGTTGACGGCCTCCGGCCGCTCGAAGAACCCGAGGTGACCGGTGTCGGGTATCTCCACGTAGCGGCCGTTGGGCATCGCGTCGGCGACTTCCCGGCTCAGGTGCGGCGGGGTCACCAGGTCGTCGCCGAAGCCGATGACCAGCACCGGCGCGGTGATGCTCCGGTAGGCGGGCAGGCGGTTGGTCTGCGGCGACACGTTCAGCTGGGCGCGCGTCCCCGGGGTCTGCTTGGTCGGCCAGGTGCTGAACATGGCGATCCAGTCCTCGACGGCGGTGTCGTCGTTGATGGTCTTGCGCGAAAAGCTGTCCAGCAGGCGCAGTTTCGCCTCGTAGGCGGCCGGCAGCTGGATGCCGGACTTGTAGAACTCGGCCTCGGCCTGCTGAAAGAACTCCCGGGCGCGGTCCAGGCGGCCGCGGGTGGCCATCAGCACCGCGGCGCTGACCAGCTCGGGCCGGGCCACCATCAGTTCCTGGGCGATGTACGAGCCCATCGACACCCCGACTATGCGGGCGGGGGCGGCGTCGAGCTTTTCGATCAGGGCCGCGGTGTCGGCGACCATGGTCTCGGTGGTGAATCCCTCGGCGTTCTCGGTGGCGCCGATCCCGCGATTGTCGAAGGTGATGCAGCGGTATCCCGCCGCCAGGAACGCCGGTACCTGATGCGGTAGCCAGGTGCGCCCGGCGCCGCCGTGGCCTGCGATGAAGACGACGGGTTCACCCGTACCGCGGTCGTCGAAAGCCAGGTTGGTCACTCGGACGACGTTACAAGCAACCGGTGGCAGGCCTTGACCCGGTCGATCCACCACTGCCGCCGCTGCGGTGGCGCTTCGAGGGCCCGCAGCCGGGCGGGATCCGGGGTCACCGGCGCGACGGCCAGGCTCCCGTCGACGGGTACCGCGGCCTCGGCGACGTCCTCGGCGAACAGCCCGCCGGTGCCCAGCCCGCAGGCGTGGCGCAGCTGCGGCAGCGCCGCGGCGGCCGCCATCCCGGCGCCGATGCCGACCGCCGAATCCAGCGCGCTGGAGACCACCACCGGGATGTCGATCCGCGCGGCGATGTCGAGCAGCGCCGAAATCCCGCCCAGCGGAGCGACTTTCAGCACCGCGATGTCGGCGGCGCGGGCGCGGACCACGGCCAGCGGGTCGTCGGCCTTGCGGATGCTTTCGTCCGCGGCGATCGGCACGTCGATGCGCCGGCGCAGCTCGGCGAGCTCGCCGACGGTGGCGCAGGGTTGCTCGAGGTACTCCAGCGGACCGTCGGCGGTCAGCGCGGCCGCCGCCGCGACGGCCTCCTCGACGCTCCAGCCCCCGTTGGCGTCCACCCGCACGGTTTCCACCAGCTCCCGCACCGCGTTGACCCGCGCGACGTCGTCGGCCAGCGTCTGCCCCGGTTCGGCGACCTTCACCTTGGCGGTGGCCGCGCCGGGAAACCGGCCGAGCACCTCTGGCACCGTGGCGGCCGCGACCGCGGGCACGGTGGCGTTGATCGGGATCCGGTCGCGCCGCGGCGGCGGCGGTGGGCGGTAGGCGGACTCGATGCCCGACGCCAGCCACGCGGCGGCCTCGGCGGCCCCGTATTCGACGAACGCCCCGAACTCGCCCCAGCCCGCGGGGCCCTCGATCAGCGCGACCTCGCGGGTGGTGATGCCGCGGAAACGCACCCGCATCGGCAGCGCCACCACGTGCAGGCGGTCCAGCAGGTCTTGCAGCGGCGGAGTCACCGTTCGTAGACCTGGCGGCCCGCCAGAAACGTCGCGCGTACGTCCAGGTCGGCGATCCGCTCGGGCGGCACGGCGCGGGGGTCGGCCGACAGCACCACCATGTCCGCGTACTTGCCGACCTGTAGCGATCCGGTGACGTCGTCGGCGAACAGCTGCCAGGCGGCGTCGATGGTCTGCGCGCGGATGGCCTGTTCGACGGTCAGCCGCTCCTCGGGCGCCAGCACCCGGCCGCTCGGCGCCGTGCGGGTCGCGGCCACGCTGATGTTGCGCAGCGGCTCCTCGGGCGTGACCGGCGGGTCGTTGTGCAACGATATGCGCATGCCGGTGGCCACCGCGGATCCCGCTGGCATCCAACGGGATCCGCGCTCCGGCCCGAACAGGCCGTCGACGATGACGTCGCCCCAGTAGTGGATCTGATCGACGAAGATGCTGCAGGTGACCCCGAGCGCGGCGGCCCTTTCGAGTTGATCGGGCCGGATCGCACCGACGTGTTCGAGGCGCAGCCGGTGGTCGTCGCGCGGATGGCGGCGCAGCGCCTCCTCGTACACGTCGAGGATGGTGTCGACGCCGTCGTCGCCGTGTACGTGGCAGGCCATCTGCCAGCCCAACGGGAAGTAGGCGCCGACGATTTCGGTCAGCTGGTCGGCGGTGTAGTTGGCGCATCCGCAGGAGCCGGGCGTCACGCCGATGGTGCGGGTCGCGTCGGTGTCCAGGTAGGGGAAGGACAGCGCAATGTTGCCGATCCACGGCGAGCCGTCCACCCAGATCTTGATGCCGACCTGGCGCAGCATGTCGTCGCCCTGGTTGGGGACGGCGGTGGTGGACATCTGCGGGTTGGAGATCTCGTAGGTGCGCAGCCGCACGGTGAGCTCGTCGTGCAGCTGCTCGACCAGCGGCCGGAATGCGGGGTCGAACGCCATCTCGGAGCAGGTGGTCAGCCCGGCGCGGTTGAGCCGGGCGCATTCGGCGCGCAGCATCGCCGGGTAGTCGCCGGCCCGGATGGCGCCGCCCAGCAGCGGGAACACCGCGCCGATCTCCTCGGCGGTGCCGTCGAGTTCGCCGTCGGCGTCCCGGCCGTATTTGGCGCCCTTGGGGTCGGGGGTGTCGCGGTTCAGGCCGTTGAGGCGGGCGGCCTGCGAGTTGAAGAAGGCCTTGTGCCCGGAGTTGTGGATGATCACCAGCGGCCCGTCGGGCGCGATCTCGTCGAGCCAGGCCGGCGTCGGCTGCGGCAGCCCGGGCTGCAGCAGCGGATCCCACCCGTTGAGGTAGGCGCCGTCGGCGCCCCGCGCGGCCGCCTCGCGGCGGACCGCCGCCACGACGTCGTCCGCGTCGCGAATGGTGACCGGGCGGATATCGACGATGCGGTCCGACAGCGCGACGGCCTCCATCAACGGATGGCCGTGCGCCTCAACGAATCCCGGCATGACGCAGCCATTACGGACGTCGATGGTCTGGGTGCCCGGGCCGATTAGCGCCTCGACGTCGGACCTGGCGCCGACGGCGGTGATCCGGCCGTCGGCGACGGCGACCGCCTCGACCGTGGGCCGCTTTTCGTCGACGGTGAGCACGGTTCCGGTGATGACGAGATCTGCTCCGGCCATGAGCACGGATGCTAGTGGTCGGAGGGTCCGGCCGACCCGAATTGCAACACGTTCTAGTCTGGCGTGCATGAGTCGCGCCGGCGGCGATGCAGAGCAAAGCGATGAGGAGGAGCGGCGCCATGGGTGACGAGCTGCTGCGCAACCCGACCCACAACGGCCACCTGCTGGTGGGCGCGCTCAAGCGCCACAAGAACAAGCCGGTGCTGTTCCTCGGCGACACCACGCTGACCGGCGGTCAGCTGGCCGAGCGGATCAGCCAGTACGTCCAGGCGTTCGACGCGCTGGGCGCCGGCACCGGCGTGACGGTGGGGCTGCTTTCGCTCAACCGACCCGAGGTGCTGATGATCCTCGGCGCCAGCCAGACCCAGGGGTATCGGCGCACGGCCCTGCATCCGCTGGGCTCGCTGGACGACCACGCCTACGTGCTCTCCGACGCCGGCGCCAGCGCGCTGATCATCGACCCCAATCCGATGTTCGTCGAGCGCGCGCTGGGGCTGCTGGAGCGGGTGGACTCGCTGAAGCAGATCCTCACCATCGGCCCGGTGCCGGAGGCGTTGAGCGGCGTGGCGGTGGACCTGTCCGCCGAGGCGGCCAAGTACCCGCCGCGGCCGCTGGTGGTAGCGGATCTGCGGCCCGACCACATCGGCGGACTGACCTACACCGGCGGCACCACCGGCAAGCCCAAGGGCGTGATCGGCACCACCGGCAACATCGCCACGATGACGACGATCCAGCTCGCCGAGTGGGAGTGGCCGGAGGCCCCGCGCTTCCTGATGTGCACGCCGCTGTCGCACGCGGGCGCGGCGTTTTTCACGCCCACCGTGGTCAAGGGCGGCTCGATGTATGTGCTGGGCAAGTTCGACCCGGCCGAGGTGTTGAAAGTCATTGAGGAGCAACGCATTACGGCGACGATGCTGGTGCCGTCGATGCTGTACGCGCTGATGGACCACCCCGACTCGCACACCCGGGACCTGTCGTCGCTGGAGACCGTGTACTACGGCGCCTCGGCCATCAACCCGGTGCGGCTGGCCGAGGCGATCCGGCGGTTCGGCCCGATCTTCGCCCAGTACTACGGGCAATCCGAGGCGCCGATGGTGATCACCTACCTGGCCAAGGGCGATCACGACGAGAAGCGACTCACGTCCTGCGGGCGCCCAACGCTTTTCGCGCGGGTCGCGCTGCTGGGCGAGGACGGTAAGCCGGTGCCGCAGGGTGAGCCGGGCGAAATCTGCGTCAGCGGACCGCTTTTGGCCGGCGGCTACTGGAATCTGCCCGACGAGACGGCCAAGACGTTCAAGGACGGCTGGCTGCACACCGGCGACATGGCCCGCGAGGACGAGGACGGGTTCTACTACATCGTCGACCGCGTCAAGGACATGATCGTCACCGGCGGCTTCAACGTGTTTCCGCGCGAGGTCGAGGACGTGGTCGCCGAGCACCCGGCCGTCGCGCAGGTCTGTGTCGTGGGCGCGCCGGACGACAAGTGGGGCGAGGCGGTCACCGCCGTCGTCGTGCTGCGCGCCGACGCGCCCCGCGACGACGCCGCGATCGAGGCCATGACCGCCGAGATCCAGGCCGCGGTCAAGGACCGCAAGGGTTCGGTGCAGTCGCCCAAGCGGGTGGTGATCGTCGAGTCGCTGCCGTTGACCGGGCTGGGCAAGCCGGACAAGAAGGCCGTGCGGGCGCAGTTCTGGGAGGGCGCCGCCCGCTCGGTCGGCTAGGTCGCCCGGCTAGGGTTGCAGTCATGCCTGAGCGAATCCGGCCGCCGTGGTGGCTGAAGCCGGCGAACAAGGTCTTCGTCCGGATGTCGCGGCTGGGCATGAGCTTCGGCGGGGAGAGCCCCGTCGTGTTGACGGTGAAAGGCCGCAAGTCGGGGCGTGAACGCTCGACGCCGGTGACGCCGATGACCGTCGACGGAGAACAGTACGTCGTCGCCGGATTCCCCGGCGCGGACTGGGTCGAAAATGTGCGCGCGGCACGACAGGCGACGATCGCGCGCGGCCGCCGCGTCCAGCGGGTGCGGATGGTGGAGCTGCCCCCCGACGACGCCCGGCCGATTCTGCGTGCGTTCCCGACCGAGGTGCCCACCGGCGTCGGCTTCATGAAGCGAGCCGGCCTGGTCACCGAGGGGCGTCCCGACGAGTTCGAGGCCCTGGCCGGCCGCTGCGCGGTGTTCCGCCTGGAGCCGGTGTAATCCGATGACCGACAACCCTTTTCACGCCGAGGACTGGAAGCCCGTCTCGGACATCGAGGCTGGGTTCGCCGACCTGACCGACATCACCTACCACCGCCACGTCTCCGACGCGACGGTGCGGGTGGCCTTCGACCGGCCCGAGGTGCGCAACGCGTTTCGGCCGCACACCGTCGACGAGCTGTACCGGGTGCTCGACCACGCCCGGATGTCCCCCGACGTGGGCGTGGTGCTGCTGACCGGCAACGGGCCGTCGCCCAAGGACGGCGGCTGGGCGTTCTGCTCCGGCGGCGATCAGCGCATCCGCGGCCGCTCGGGCTATCAGTACGCCTCCGGCGAGACCGCCGACACCGTCGACGCCGCCCGCGCCGGCCGGCTGCACATCCTCGAGGTGCAGCGGCTGATCCGGTTCATGCCGAAGGTGGTCATCTGCCTGGTCAACGGGTGGGCGGCCGGCGGCGGCCACAGCCTGCACGTGGTCTGCGACCTCACCCTGGCCAGCCGCGAGCACGCCCGCTTCAAGCAGACCGACGCCGACGTCGGCAGCTTCGACGGCGGCTACGGCAGCGCGTACCTGGCCCGTCAGGTGGGCCAGAAGTTCGCCCGCGAGATCTTCTTCCTGGGCCGCACCTACACCGCCGAGCAGATGCACCAGATGGGCGCGGTCAACGCGGTGGTCGAGCACGCCGAGCTGGAGCGGGCCGGGGTGCAGTGGGCGGCCGAGATCAACGCCAAATCGCCGCAGGCGCAACGCATGTTGAAGTTCGCGTTCAACCTGCTCGACGACGGGCTGGTGGGTCAGCAACTGTTCGCCGGCGAGGCCACCCGGCTGGCCTACATGACCGACGAGGCCGTCGAGGGCCGGGACGCGTTCCTGGAAAAGCGCGCCCCGGACTGGACGCCGTTCCCGCGCTACTTCTAGGGCGGTCGGGCGGCCCGCCCCGTCGTCGGCGAGATCGACGCCAGCGCGAGAAAGTTCGAGTGGGCCGCACGGTGGCGTCGATCTCGGCGAAGGGCGGCCCGCCTAGACTCCCGCGTGTGAGCAGAAGCCCCCTCCGCCGCATCACCGACGAGCTGGTGCTGACGACCATGCGGCCGCCGATCTCGCCGCAGATACTCCGGCCCGCGATCAAGCCGGTCGACATGAACGGCAAGCGCGTCCTGCTCACCGGGGCGTCGTCGGGCATCGGCGAGGCCGGGGCCGAGCTGTTCGCCCGGCACGGCGCGACCGTGGTCGCCGTGGCCCGCCGTAAGGAACTGCTCGACGCGGTGGCAAACCGGATCACGGCGGCGGGCGGCACGGCGCTGGCCATGCCCTGCGACCTGTCGGACATGGACGCCATCGACGCGCTGGTGTCCGACGTCGAAAACCGCATCGGCGGGGTCGACATCCTGATCAACAACGCGGCCCGGTCGATCCGGCGCGGGCTGGCCGAATCGCTGGAACGCTGGCACGACGTCGAGCGGACCATGCAACTCAACTACTACGGCCCGCTGCGGCTGATCCGCGGGCTGGCGCCCGGCATGCTCGAGCGGCGCAACGGCCACATCATCAACGTCTCGACCTGGGGCGTGATGTCGGAGGCGTCGCCGATGTTCTCGGTGTACAACGCGTCGAAGGCCGCGCTGGGGTCGATCAGCCGGGTGGTGGAGACCGAGTGGGGCCGCAGGGGTGTGCACTCGACGACGCTCTACTACCCGCTGGTCGCGACTCCTATGATCAAGCCCACGAAGGCGTACGAGGGGATGCCCGCGCTGAGCCCGGAAGAGGCCGCCGAATGGATGCTCACCGCCGCCCGCACCCGGCCCGTGCGGATCGCGCCGCGGATCGCCGTCGCCCTCAACGCGCTGAACACCGTCGGCCCCCGCTGGGTCAACGCGCTGATGCAGCGACGCGCCGAGCACCTCGACGAACCCCGATAACCCATCGCCGCCCGGCGCCCTAGGGGCGTGATAGACACGAGGTCATGGACATCCTGGCCAGCCGGATGCTGCTCCGGCCGGCGGACTATCAGCAGTCGTTGACCTTCTACCGCGACAAGATCGGCCTGGCGATAGCCCGCGACTACGGCGCCGGCACGGTTTTCTTCGCCGGCCAATCCCTGCTGGAGCTGGCCGGTTACGGCAGCCCCGACCACTCCCGGGGTCCCTTCCCCGGCGCGCTGTGGCTGCAGGTCCGCGACGTCGCGGCCACCCAGGCCGAGCTGGAGGGCCGCGGGGTGGCGATCGCCCGCGAGGCGCGCCCCGAGCCGTGGGGCCTGCGCGAAATGCACGTGACCGATCCGGACGGGATCACGCTGATATTCGTCGAGGTCCCGGACGATCACCCGCTGCGCCGGGACACGCGCGGCGAGCGTGGGGAACGCGAGGTTAACTAAGCGCTAACATTCAACGACGAGTCGAGGTACACCTGCGTTTCCGCCTTCTCAGCGTTCGACAATTGAATCCCCCGACTACCAGAATCAGGCGCTGTGAACATTGATTTGTTCCTCCTCATAATCGTCGTAATCACGGCACTCGCTTTCGATTTCACCAACGGCTTCCACGACACCGGCAACGCGATGGCGACCTCCATCGCCAGCGGCGCGCTGGCGCCCAAGGCCGCCGTCGCGCTGTCCGCGGTGCTCAACCTGGTCGGCGCGTTCATGTCCACCGCGGTCGCGGCGACCATCGCTAAGGGCCTGATCGACGCCCACATCGTGACGCTGGAGCTGGTGTTCGCCGGCCTGGTCGGCGGCATCGTCTGGAACCTGCTGACCTGGCTGCTGGGCATCCCGTCCAGCTCCTCGCACGCGCTGATCGGCGGCATCGTCGGGGCCACCATCGCCGCGGTCGGCGGGCACGGCGTGATCTGGAAGGGCGTGGTGTCCAAGGCGATCATCCCGGCCGTCGTGTCGGCGTTCCTGGCGATCGCGGTCGGGGCGATAGCCACCTGGCTGGTCTACCGGATCACCCGGGGGATTCCGAGCGGTCGCACCGAGGCCGGCTTCCGCTACGGCCAGTGGGGCTCGGCCTCGCTGGTCTCGCTGGCGCACGGCACCAACGACGCGCAGAAGACCATGGGCATCATCTTCCTGGCGCTGATGTCCTACGGGTCGATCAGCAAGACCGCCGCGGCGCCGCCGCTGTGGGTCATCGTCGGGTGCGCGGTGGCCATGGCGTCGGGCACCTATTTGGGCGGCTGGCGGATCATCCGCACCCTGGGCAAGGGCCTGGTCGAGATCAAGTCGCCGCAGGGCATGGCCGCCGAATCCTCTTCCGCCGCAGTCATTTTGCTGTCCGCGCACTTCGGCTACGCGCTGTCGACGACGCAGGTGTGCACCGGATCGGTGCTGGGCAGCGGCCTGGGCAAGCCCGGCGGCGAGGTGCGCTGGGGGGTGGCCGGCCGGATGGCGGTCGCGTGGCTGGTGACGCTTCCGCTGGCCGGGTCGGTCGGCGCGGTCACCTACTGGATCGTGCACCTGATCGGGGGCTTCCCCGGTGCGATCATCGGGTTCGGGCTGCTGGTCGCGGTCTCGGCCGCCATCTACGCGCGCTCGCGCAAGGTCAAGGTCGACCACAACAACGTCAACGCCGAGTGGGAGGGCAGCCTCACCGCCGGTCTCGAGGGTTCGGGCGATCACACGCCGCCGTCGGACACCGGGCCCGGCGAGCCGGAGTCGAACCGCGACGCGGTGGCCGCGGGGAACGCCTCATGAGCCATGTCGGCGACTGGTTCAACTACCAGGCCTCGCTGAAGATCCTGCTGTTCGCGATGCTGGCCGGGGCCGCGCTGCCGGGGCTGTTCGCGCTCGGCCTGCGGTTCCACGCCGTCGGCGCCGGGCGGGTCGGCCCCCACGGCGCTGCACCACACCGCAATCCGCTGCTGCTGGCGCTCGCGTGGGCGATCTACGCGGTGGTGATTGGGGTGATCGCCCTGGCCCTGCTGTACATCTCGCGCGATTTCATCGCGCATCAGACGGGTCAGGCCTTTCTGGGGGCCAAGCCTAAGTAGCATTGAATCGTTGTCCACAGCACTGCCTATCCCATCGCGCGGAGAGATAGCGAAGTGAACCGATTCCTCAGTTCGGTTGTCTCGTGGTTGCGCGCGGGATATCCCGAAGGCGTTCCGGCTACCGACACGTTCGCGGTGCTCGCGCTGCTGTCCCGGCGGCTCACCAACGACGAAGTCAAGGCCGTCGCCTCCGAGCTGATGGCGCGCGGCGAGTTCGACAAGATCGACATCGGGGTGGCGATCAGCAAGCTCACCGACGAACTGCCGTCGGCCGACGACATCGAGCGAGTGCGCACCCGCCTGGCCGCCAAAGGCTGGCCGCTCGACGGCGAGCACGACGACGGAGCCCCGGCATAGCCGTCCTGCGTGCGCTGCGCGTCACCCCGGGCTCCGCCGCCGCGTCGCTGTTGCCCGCCCTGGCCCGCGTGCTGGAGGGCCGCGATCCCGCCCTGGTCGTGATCCCGGCGGGTCGCGAATCCGAGCTGCGAGCCCTGCGCGTCGGCGAGGCCATCGACGACGACATCGCCCTGGTCGCGACGACGTCGGGAACCACCGGCGCGCCCAAGGGCGCCCTGCTGACCGCGTCCGCCCTGGCCGCTAGCGCGTCGGCGACCCACGACCGGCTCGGTGGCCCGGGAAGCTGGCTGCTGGCGTTGCCGCCGTATCACATCGCCGGGGTGCAGGTGCTGGTGCGCAGCGTGCTCGCCGGTTCCGCGCCCGTCGAGCTCGACGTGTCCGCCGGCTTCGACGCGACCCAATTGCCCAGTGCCGTAAGCCGATTGGGCTCCGGCCGGCGGTACACGTCGCTGGTGGCGGCGCAGCTGGCCAAGGCGCTGACCGATCCGGCGGCGACGAACGCGCTGGCCGGCCTGGACGCCGTGCTGATCGGCGGCGGACCGGCGCCGCGACCCGTGCTCGAGGCGGCCGCGGCGGCGGGCATCGCGGTGGTGCGCACCTACGGGATGAGCGAGACCGCCGGCGGCTGCGTCTACGACGGCATCCCGCTGAACGGGGTGCGGGTGCGGCTGGACGACGGGCGCATCGCGATCGGCGGGGCGACGCTGGCCCGGGGCTACCGCAACCCGATCGACCCCGATCCGTTCGCCGAGCCGGGCTGGTTCCGCACCGACGACCTCGGGGCGATCGACGACGCGGGCGTGCTGACGGTGCTGGGCCGCGCCGACGACGCGATCAGCACCGGCGGGCTGACCGTGCTGCCGCAGCCGGTGGAAGCCGCGGTGTGCGGCCATCCCGCCGTCGGCGACTGCGCGGTCTTCGGGCTGCCCGACGGAACGCTGGGCCAGCGGGTGGTCGCGGCGGTCGTGGTGCGCGACGGTTGCGAGCCCCCGACGCTGGATGACCTGCGCGCCCACGTGTCGCGCACGCTGGACGCCACCGCGGCGCCGCGCGAGCTGCACATCGTCGACGCGCTGCCGCGACGCGGCATCGGCAAGGTGGACCGGGCGGCGCTGGTGCGGCGGTTCCTAGGCTGCTCCTCGTGAGAGTCGCTCGCCGGGAGTGGTTTGCCGTCGCGTTCGGTGTCGCCCTGCTGACGGCGGCGTTCGTGTTGCCCCGGCTGAACTGGGGCGTCAAACCCCGGCAAAGCACCGGGCTGGAGCATTTCGCCATGCGGGCGGGGGCCGCACCGATCTTCGGCTACTGGGACGTCCACGTCGGCTGGGGAACCGGGCCGGCGATCCTCATCGCGGTCGCCGCCGTTGCGTGGGGACCGGCTGTGGCACAGCGCCTTTCGTGGCGGTGGCTGACGCTGGGCGCCTGGGCCACCGCGTGCGGGTGGGCGTTTGCGCTGGCGATGATCGACGGCTGGCGGCGCGGCTTCGCCGGACGGCTGACCACCCGCGACGAGTACCTGTCCGCGGTGGGGGGCATCACCGACATCGCGGCCACGCTGCGCACCTTCTCCAGCCGCATTCTCGACTTCCAGCCGGACTCGTGGGTCACCCACGTCTCGGGACATCCGCCGGGCGCGCTGCTGACGTTCGTGTGGCTGGACCGGATCGGCCTGCACGGCGGCGCCTGGGCCGGGCTGCTGAGCCTGCTGGCCGGCTCCAGCGCCGCCGCGGCGGTGCTGATCGGCGTCCGCGCGCTGGCCGACGAGCAGACCGCGCGCCGGGCCGCGCCATTCGTCGCGGTGGCGCCGGCGGCGATCTGGGTGGCGGTCTCCGCCGACGGGTACTTCGCCGGGGTGGCGGCCTGGGGCATCGCGCTGCTGGCCGTGGCGGTGCACCGCTCGGTCCGGTTCCCCGCGTTCGTCGCGGCCGCGGCGGGCCTGCTGCTGGGCTGGGGGGTGTTCGTCAGTTACGGCCTTGCGCTGATGGGCATTCCGGCTTTGGCGGTGTTGGTGTCGGCGTCGGATTGGCGGGCGGTGCTGCGGGCGCTCGGTCCGGCTTTCCTGGCCGCGCTGGCGGTGGCGGTGACCTTCGCCGTCGCCGGGTTCTACTGGTTCGAAGGCTATGATCTTGTGCAGCAACGGTATTGGCAGGGAATCGCGAAGGACCGGCCGTTCGCGTACTGGAGCTGGGCCAACCTGGCGTGCGTGGTGTGCGCGATCGGGCTGGGCAGCGTCGCCGGCCTCGCCCGGGTGTTCGACGCGGCCGCGGTGCGCCGTCGCTCCGGTTTTCACCTGCTGCTGCTGGCGATGCTGGCCGCCATCGCCGTCGCCGACCTGAGCATGCTGAGCAAGGCCGAGGTGGAGCGGATCTGGTTGCCGTTCACCGTGTGGCTGACCGCGGCGCCGGCGCTGCTGCCGGTGCGATCGCATCGAATGTGGCTGGCGCTCAACGTCGTCGGCGCCCTGGCCATCAACACCGTGATCTTCACGAACTGGTAGGTGGACATGATGGAACAGCCGGGGCTGGCCCGTCGACTCGGCACGGCCGACGCGGTGGTGATCGGGCTCGGCTCGATGGTCGGGGCCGGCGTGTTCTCGGCGTTCGGCCCGGCCGCGCGGGCGGCGGGCGCCGGCCTGCTGATCGGGCTGGGGGTGGCCGCGGCGATCGCGTACTGCAACGCCACCGCGTCGGCGCAGCTGGCCGCGGTCTATCCGACGTCGGGCGGGACGTACATCTACGGGCGCGAACGCCTGGGTCCGTGGTGGGGCTTCGTCGCGGGGTGGGGATTTGTGATCGGCAAGACCGCGTCCTGCGCGGCCATGGCGCTGACCGTCGCGAGCTACGCGGTTCCCGGATCCCTTTGGGCGCAACGCGTCATCGGCGTGGCCGCCGTGGTCCTGCTGGTCGCGCTGAACTACCGCGGGGTCACCAAGACCGCGATGCTGGCCCGAATATTGTTGGCCTGCACGGTGATTGCGCTTGCCGCGGTCGTCATCGGGATCGCGGTCACCAGGCCTGGGCCGTCGCAGCTCATGCATTGGCCCATGGGCACGGTTTATGGCGTTCTGCAGTCGGCCGGGTTGCTGTTCTTCGCCTTCGCCGGTTACGCGCGGATCGCGACGATGGGCGAGGAGGTCCGCGATCCGGCCCGCGTCATCCCCCGGGCGATAACCCTGGCGCTGGCGATCGCCGTCGCGATCTACTTCCTTGTCGGCGTGGCGGCCCTGCTGGCCGCGGGCCCGGATCGGCTGGCGTGCGCCGCCGCGCCGCTGGCGGAGGCGGTGCGGGCCGCCGGGGTGCCGGCGCTGGTGCCGGTGATCACGGTCGGGGCCGCGCTGGCGAGCCTGGGCACGCTGCTGGCGCTGGTCGCCGGGCTCGGGCGCACCGTGCTGGCGATGGCCCGGCACGGGGATCTGCCCGGCTGGCTCGCGGCCGTGCACCCGCGCTACCGGGTGCCGCACCACGCCGAGATCGCGCTCGGGGTGGTCGTCTGCGTGCTGGTGGCCACCGTCGACCTGCGCGGCGTGATCGGGTTCTCGTCGTTCGGGGTGCTGATCTACTACGCGATCGCCAACGCCTCCGCCTTCACGCTGTCGGCCGCCGAGACGCGGCGCCGCCGCGTGCTGAACGTCTGCGGCGCTGCGGGCTGCCTGCTGCTGGTCGCCACGTTGCCGTGGCAGGCCGTGGTCGCCGGCCTGGCCGTCTTCGCCGCCGGGATCGCCGGGCGCGCGGCGGTCAGAGCCCGGCGGCGCGGGTGACGCGGGCGAAGCGACTGGCCGGACCGCAGGCATCGCGCACCACGGCGACGTCGTCGACGACGTCGAAGTCGGCCAGGGGTTCCAGCGGGCTCACGTCAATGCCGTTGTCGCGCAACGCCTTCAGCGTGAGCTCTCCGGTGTTGGGTTGCGACATCGGCACATTTCGCAGGCATTCGGCCATCGCTGGTGCGCGCACGCCCAGCGCCCACCAGCCGCCGTCGCGCGCGGGCCCGAGCACGGCCTGCGTGCCGAGCAACCGACGCGCGCAACCGCCCAGCAGGCCCGCGGTCACCTGCGGGGTGTCCATGCCGATCTGCAGCACCGGGTGTCCGCCCAGGCCCGCGTCGGCGTGCGCGTTGGCGAGCCGATCGGCGAAGCCGTCGCCGCGCTGCTCGATCACCGTGAACGCCCCGAGCCGTCGGCGGAGCTCGACGGCGCCGACCGCGGCGCCCACATCGCCGGTGAGCGCCACCACCCGCGCCACCACCGGCGCGGCGGCCACCGCGTCCAGCGTGTCCAGCAGCGCGGCGGCGGCGATGTCGGCGGCGACCCGGTCGCCGACCGTCGCGGCGAGCCGGGTCTTGGCGCGGCCCGGCTCCGGCGCCTTGGCGACCACCAGCAGGGTCACCGGCAGGCCGCTCACGAGATCACCTTCCAGAAGTCCACGATCGCGGTGATGCTGCCCCGCAGCGAGCCGCTGACCTTCGACTTGCCGCCGGTTCGCGGGCCGTAGCTGACGTCGAGCTCCACCACGCGCCAGCCGGCGGTCGCGGCCCGCACCAGCAGTTCCAGCGGGTACCCGGACCGCCGGTCGGCGACCCCCAGCTCCAGTAGCGCCTCGCGTCGGGCCACCCGCATCGGCGCGATGTCGTGCACCGGCAGCCCGTGGCGGGTGCGCAGCCGCCAGCTCATCACCACGGTGCCCAGCCGGGCGACCCACGGCCAGTGCAGCCCCGGCACCGGGCGGCGCCGGCCGATCACCAGGTCGGCCCGCTCGAGCGCGGCGACCAGCCGGGGCAGCTCCCCGGGGTCCATCGAGCCGTCGGCGTCGATGACCGCCACGATCGGTGTCGTCGCCGCGACGACGCCCGCGTGCACCGCCGAGCCGTAGCCGGCCCGCGGCTCGGCGACCACGTCGGCGCCGTGCCGGCCCGCGACCGTGGCGGTGGCGTCGGTGCTGTTGTTGTCGACCACCAGCGCCCGGTAACCGGCGGGGATCGCCGCCAGCACCCCCGGCAGCGACTCCTCCTCGTTGAGACAGGGCAGCACCACCGTGACCGCGTCGTCGGGCATGGCATTCGACCCTAGGGCGCGCTCAGAACCCGTGACGGGGGACGCCGCCGTGCGGCTGCTGCGGAACTGTCTGCTGCGGAATCTGCTGCTGGGTGTGCGGCTGCGTGGGAACCACCGTCTGCTGGGTCTGCGTCTGCTGCGTCTGGGTCTGCTGCGTCTGGGTCTGCTGCGTCTGGGTCTGCTGCGTCTGGGTCTGCTGCGTCGACGGCGGCGAGTAGGTGGTGGTGGGCGCCTGCTGCGTGGTCGTCGGCGCCTGCTGCGTCGTGGTCGGCGCCTGCTGCGTGGTGGTCGGCGGCGAGTACGTGGTCGTCGGCGGGCTGTACGTCGTGGTCGGCGTGGTGTATGTCGTGGTCGGCGGCGTGTACGGGGTCTGCGTCGGTGTCGTCGGCAGCGTCGGTGTCGTCGGCAGCGTCGGTGTCGTCGGCAGCGTCGGCGTCGTCGGCAGCGTCGGCGCCGTCGGCGGCGTGTACGGCGGCTGCCAGCCCGGGTACGGAACGATCGGGACCGGGACCGGCACGTAACCGGGAGCCGGGGCCACCGGCGCGGGGGCGGCCGGCGGTGCAGCCGGTGCCATCAGCTGCGGCGGGATGTAGCCGTTGGAGTCAGGGATGACGCCGCCCTGGAATCCGGCGTTGGGCTGGTCGGGCGGGGGCGGCGGCACCGGCGCCTGCTGCTGCGTCGGCAGCAGCGGCATGAACTTGCCGGGGGCGGCGTTCTGGTGTCCGATCACGGGCTGTTGGCTGGCCGTCGGCTGCACGGCAACGGCCACCGCGACCGCCAGCGTCGAGAGTCCGATCACGGCGAACGCGATGACCGCGTTGCCCAGCAGCACCGACCGTCGGCTCAGCGGCAGGTGCCCGGTCTCGGCCTCGTCGCCGGCGAAGTCCTCGTACTCGTCGCCGAACTCGCCAGCGCCGTACGGCTCGCCCTCGTCGGCCATCGAGTACGCCAGCTGTTGGTCCGCGGCGGGCGGTTCTGCGGCGGGCGCGAAGGCGGTCTCGTCCCCGGTGAGCCCGGCCGCGGGGGCCATCGCGGTCGCATCGCCCGTGAGCCCCACCGCCGGGGCCATCGCGGTCGCGTCGCCGGCCGCCAACAGCGCCGGGGGCACGGCGGCCAGGGCCGCGCCGCGGGCGACGGCGAATGTGGGGTCGTCGGGAACCTGCACCCGCATGGTCGACGCCTCGCGGATCCGGTCGGCGACGCTGTCCAGGTCGGGGGACGCGCCCATCAGGTAGATGTCGCCCGGGGCGTTCGGCTGGTCGCCCAGCCGGGCCATCAACGTGTCGAACGTGGCGGTGGCCTGATCGGCCGAGCCGCCCGGCAGCGGCGCGCTGGCCAGCAGCGTCGGCGGCGCATCCGCGCCGCCCTCGACCGAAGGGACCGACAGGGTCGCCGTCTGGTCGCCGAACACCAGCGCGGCGCCGGGCCGCCCCGCCGCGCGCATCAGCGCGGTGACCGCCTGCGACTCCGGCAGCACCGCGACGTTCATCACGCCGGAGTGTTCCAGCGCCTGGCGCAGCCGGTCGGCCTGGGAATCGTCCGTCCAGCAAACACGGGTCGCGGCCAGCCGGTGGTTTTCGCCGGCCAACAGCCGGTTCGTGCCGGCCACCGTGTCGGTCAGCGTCCCGATCGGGTCGTCGGCGAGCTCGACTTCGTACTGGTCGATCACGTCAGCACCCTGTGCGCCCGGCCCGACGAGCGCCAAGCGGGCAACGGGGCCGGTGACCGCGACCCCCAAAACGACGTCCATCCCGACTCTCCTTCGGCTGGCCACCCCGCAACCAGCATGTCCCCGCAGCATTACACTGCGATACCGACGGCAGCGATAGTCATTCGGGCGACAGCGTCGGCCTCTGAGCGCAGCGTAACCGGGTTCCCTCTGCGCGGAACAACTTCCCGGATTCGCACGTTCACGTCGCAGCCGCTGCCGCGTTGTCCGAATGGATTATGTTTCCAAATAGAGCAACGCAAGCGACCGGCCCGGTGGTTCCCTAGCCACCCAACCGAAGCGGCACCGCCAGCAACCGTCCTCGATACCGGGGGGAACCGTGAGCCAGAGCAGCGACGAGGCGCCTACCGGCCCCATCAACGGCCGGCCGCAGCGACCGGCGCGGCACCGCAACGTCGCCGTCGACCTGACCGCCGCCACCCTGCTCGTCGTCGCGCTGGTGCTGCCGTGGAACCTGTATTCCGGCCTGACCATTGCGGGCAGCAACGGCGTCGTGCTCGCCGTGCTGTTCGCGGTGACGCTGCTGTCACTGATCTCGCTGGCCGCGCCCGCCAAACGGATTCGGCTGTGGCTCAACGTCCCCTACCTGCTGGTGGTGGCGGCCTGCGTGGTTTTCGACGCGTTCGAGACCGTCCGATTCGGCGGCAGCGTGACCGTGCCGGGCGGGGTGGGGCCGGGAGCGTGGCTGGGGATCGCCGGCTCGCTGCTGAGCGCGCAACCGGCGGTCGCCGGCGACGACAGGTTCGCCGGGTGGCTGCGGGCCGCCCGCAACATCGGCTACGCCTCGATTGTGTTGGCGGTGGCCAGCTTTGGCTTCAACCTGTACTGGCGGTTGAAGTACGCGCTGACCGGCGCGGGCGGTTCGGCCGGCTTCGGCAAGCAGAACATCGCGGTCATCGCGACGGCGGTGGTGTACGGCGTGGTGGCGCTGGTTGCCGTCGTCGTCGCGTCGCGGTGGCTGCTGCGCAACACCAAGGCAGCCCGGCTGGCGACCGTCGCGCTCGGGGCGTCGACGCTGGTCGCCGGGATCGTCGTGTGGGGCCTGCCCGTCGGCCGCGACATCGACGCGTTCCACGGCATCGCGCAGAACACGTCGACGGCCGGGGTCGGGTTCGAGGGTTTCCTGGCGTGGGCGGCGGCCGCGGCGATCTTTGCCCGGCTGCCCGGCGACCGGGGCGCGTCGACCGAGCCGAACGCGTGGCGGGCGGCGGCCCGAAATGGCTTGCTGCTCATCGTCGTGTGGTGCCTGGGGTCGATGGCGATGAGGATCACCGACCTGGCCGTCGGCGTGATGCTGAACTACCCGTACTCGCGCTACGACAGCATCGTGCTGGCGGCGTTCGACCTGGGCACCGCGGTCATCGCGATCTGGCTGCGCGTCAACCTGGCCAATGACGCCGTCTCGGCCAGGCTGATCTCGTCGCTGTGCGGACTCGTTGCGACACTGAGCATTTCGCGCGTCATCGTGGGTGTCGTGCTGGCCCCGCGGTTCGCGGAAGTGCCCGCCGCCGCGCACAACCCGGTGTACGGGAACAATCTCGCCCAGCAGATCACCAGCACCTTCGACGTGGCGCTGTGCGGGCTGGCCCTGTGCATCCTGGCCGCCGCGATCGTCACGGGTCAGCTCACCGGACGTCGGGTGCGACGGCGCAGGCCGCCCGCCGCGCGCAAGCCCGTCCGGCCGCCGTCGGCCGCGCCGACGACGCGTGTCCGGGTCGGCGAGTCGCCCAGGATCTTCCGCGGCGACGACTCGGGCACCCGGCGCATGCCCACCCCGAAGCCCAAGATCTACCGGCCGCCCGGGCGCTAACGCAGCGGCGCGAACGCGAACTCGCGAAGGCCCTCCCGCGGGTCGACGGCCGCGCGGAAGCCCAGCACCTCGGCGGCGCGGGCGGGATCGGCGACGATGTGACGCACGTCGCCGCTGCGATACTGCCCGGTGATGATCGGATGCACCGACGCAGCTCGCGCATCGCACAGCGCGGTGGCCACCTCCAGGATCGAGATGGGTTGTCCCGAGCAGACATTGACCGCGGTGAAGCCGTCGCGCGTTGACGACACGGCCGCGACGTTGGCGGCGGCCACGTCGTCGACGTGAACGAAATCGCGCATCTGGCCGCCGTCCTCGAAAACCCTTGGCGGCTCGCCCTTTTCCAGCGCCGACCGGAAGATCGCCGCCACCCCGGAGTACGGGGTGTCGCGCGGCATGCCGGGGCCGTACACGTTGTGGTAGCGCAACGCCACCACCGAGCCGCCCGTCGACTCCGACCACGCCAGCGCGTAATGCTCCTGCGCGGTCTTGCTGGCCGCGTACAGGCTGCGCGGCCGCAGCGCCGCGTCCTCGTCGACCAGCCGCCAGGCCAGCTCCTCGCCGCCGACCGGGCAGCGGTGCTCGAAGACCCCGGCGTCCAGGTCCGCCCGCCGCCGCGGCAGCGGGTCAACCGGCCCGTGCGCGGGGCAGTCGTATCGGCCCTGCCCGTAGACCACCATCGAGGACGCCAGCACCAAACGGCGCACCCCCGCGGCGAACATCTGCGCCAGCAGCACGGTGGTGGCGAAATCGTTGTGCGCGCCGTAGGCGGGCGCGTCGGCGGCGTCCACCCCGGCGCCCACCATCGCGGCCTGGTGGCACACCAGGTCGACGCCGCGCAGCAGCGGGGCCAGCGCGTCGGCATCGCGGACGTCGACGTTCCGGCATCCCGCCGGCAGCACGGGGTTCGGGCCGTGCGCGGCGGGCAGCAGCGCGTCGACGGCCACCACGTCGTGGCCCGCCGTGCGCAGCGCCGCGTGCACCCGCGACCCGATGAACCCGGCCGCCCCAGTGAGCAACACCCTCACGGCAGCTCCACCGGCAGCGTGACGCCGGTGTGCGCCAGGCAGTGCGCGCAGTCGCGTTCGGCGGCGACCCGGCCGATCGCCGAGCGCACCAGCTCCTTGAACGGCGGCATGTTTTTCTCGAACTCGGCGAACACGTCTACGGCCTTCACCCCCTCGCCCGCCGCGACGCCGGCATCCAGGTCGGTCACCAAACCGATTGCCGCATAGCATATTTCGAGCTCCCGGGCCAGCACCGCCTCCGGGTACCCGGTCATGTTGACCAAACCGAAGCCGGCGGAGGCGAACCAGCGGCTCTCGGCCCGGGTGGAAAACCGCGGTCCCTGGATCACCACCACGGTGCCGCCATCGACCACGCCGGGCAGGCCGGTGACCGCCGAGCGCAGCGTCGGGCAGTACGGGTCGGCGAAGTCGACGTGCACGGCGCCGGAGTCGAAGTAGGTGTCGGCGCGGCCGGTGGTGCGGTCCACCAGCTGGTCGGGCACCACCACGGTGCCGGGGCCGTGTTCGGGATTCAGGCTGCCGACCGCGCACGGCGCGAACACCCGCCGCACCCCGAGCTTGCGCAGCGCCCACATATTGGCCCGGTAGGGCACGGTGTGCGCCGAGTATTCGTGTTTGGCGCCGTGGCGGGGCAGGAACGCGACCTCGTGCCCCCCGACGGCGCCGACGGTGACCGGGGCGCTCGGCTCGCCGTACGGGGTGTCCACGTCGACGTCGCGGACGCCGGACTCGAAGAACGTGTAGAAACCGCTGCCGCCGATCACTCCGAGCATCCGCCCATTGTGGTGCATAGGGCAGGATGCCCTGGTGGCCAGTTTCACGCAGTGGATCTCGGGGGCGCGGCCGCGGACGCTGCCCAACGCGGTGGCGCCGGTGGTCGCGGGCACCGGCGCGGCGGCCTGGCTGCACTCGGCCGTGTGGTGGAAGGCGCTGCTGGCGCTGACCGTCGCGGTCGCACTGATCATCGGCGTCAACTACGCCAACGACTACTCCGACGGCATCCGCGGCACCGACGACGAGCGGGCCGGCCCGGTGCGGCTGGTCGGCTCGCGGCTGGCGAGCCCGCGGTCCGTGCTGGCCGCCGCGGTGACCGGGCTGACGGTCGGCGCGGCGGCCGGGTTGGCGCTGGCGCTGGTGAGCTCGCCGTGGCTGATCGTGGTCGGCGTCGCCTGCATCGCCGGGGCGTGGCTGTACACCGGCGGGTCAAAACCCTACGGCTACTTGGGTTTTGGCGAGGCCGCGGTGTTCGTCTTCTTCGGCCTGGTCGCGGTGCTCGGCACCGAGTACACGCAGGCGCTGCGGGTGGACTGGGTGGGCCTGGTGCTGGCGGTGGCGATCGGGGCGCTGTCGTCGTCGGTGCTGGTGGCCAACAACCTGCGGGACATCCCGACCGATGCGCGGTCGGGCAAGATCACCCTGGCGGTTCGGCTGGGCGATGCCCGCACCCGGGCGCTGTATCAGGCGCTGCTGGCGACCGCCGGGGTGTTGACGCTGGCGCTGATGCTGGCGACGCCGTGGTGCGCGGCGGGGCTGGTGGCCACGCCGCTGGCCCTGCGCGCAGCGCGGCCGGTCCGGTCCGGGCGCGGCGGGCCGGAGCTGATCCCGGTGCTGCGCGACACCGGGCTGGCGATGATCGTGTGGGCGGTCGCGGTCGCCGCGGCGTTGGCGCTGGCCGGGCGTTGAGTGTGCGCTCAGGGCGTCGAGCGTGCGCTCCGGGCGTCGAACGTGCGCTCAGGGTGGAGTTGAGCGCCGGATCCCGCCGCACGTTCACACCGGAAGCCGCCGATGCACACTCAACGGGAGGCGGCCTACGATCCGATAACAACACCGCCTACCGAGGACCGCAATGAACCAGATCGCCACGACCAGTGGGCCCAAGAGCATCGGACTGCTCAGTGTCGGGGCGTACCGGCCCGAGCGCGTCGTCACCAATGACGAGCTGTGCCGCAACATCGACTCCTCCGACGAGTGGATCTACTCGCGAACCGGGATCAAGACCCGCCGCTTCGCCGCCCGCGACGAATCCGCCGCGTCCATGGCGATCGAGGCCGGTCGGGAGGCGATCGGGAAGGCCGACCTCACGGCGGGCGACATCGACGGCGTGATCGTCGCGACCAGCACCCATTTCCTGCAGACCCCGGCCTGCGCCCCCGAGGTCGCGGCGGGCCTGGGCGCCACGGGTGTGCCCGCCTTCGACATCTCGGCCGGATGCGCCGGCTTCGGGTACGCGATCGGCGTGGCGGCCGACATGATCCGCGGCGGGAGCGCCGGCAAGGTGCTGGTCATCGGCTCGGAGAAACTGTCGCCCACGATCGACATGCAGGACCGCAGCAACTGCTTCATCTTCGCCGACGGCGCCGCCGGGGTGGTGGTGGGCGAGACGCCGGTTCAGGGCATCGGGCCGACCATCGCGGGCAGCGACGGCGAGCAGGTGAAGGCCATCCGCCAGGACATCGACTGGATCGACTACATGGACGACCCGACGGGCCCCCGCCCCTTCTTGCGGCTCGAGGGCAGCGCGGTGTTCCGCTGGGCGGCCTTCGAGATGGGCAAGGTCGGCCGGCAGGCGATGGACGCGGCGGGCATCCGGCCCGACGAGGTCGACGTGTTCATCCCGCACCAGGCCAACAGCCGGATCAACGAGGTCCTGGCCAAAAACCTGGAGCTGCGACCGGACGCGGTGATCGCCAACGACATCGAGCACACCGGAAACACGTCCGCGGCCTCCATCCCCCTGGCGATGGCCGAGCTGCTGGCGACCGGGGCGGCCAAGGCCGGCGACCTGGCGCTGCTGCTCGGGTACGGCGCGGGCCTGAGCTACGCCGCCCAGGTCGTGCTGATGCCGAACGGGTGAGCGCGCGGGCTCACCCGTCGGGGTCGGCGTCGGGGTCGGCGTCGGGGTCAGCCACCGCCTCACCGCGCAGCCGGGCCTGCAGCTGTTCGCGTTCGGCGCGCCGGCGTTCGCCGGCCACGGCCAGCGCCGCGGTGGCGCGCCGGCGCAGCGGGGCGAACAGCCAGATGCCCAGGGGCATCGCGATGATCAACGCGAACAACGCCGCCACGACGACCGGGAACTGGGTGACCCCGAGCAGTCGCGCGATCCCGTAGATCGCGGCGGCGAGGACGACGAACAGCAGCAGCCGCGCCGCGGCGTACACCAGAACGTCGACGACGACGCGGTTTCGGCCGGGCTCGGCCGCGTGGTCGCTAGGCTGCTCTGACACGGGTCGAGCCTACGGCGCGGGTATATTCGCTCGAAGGAGGTGTTGAGTGCTCTACCTGCTGCTCGTCCTGGTGTTGGGGACGCTGGTCTACATTGGCTGGCGCGCGGCCCGGTCCCAGACCCACCGGCCGAAGACCCGCGTCATCGGACCCGACGACGATCCAGAGTTCTTGCGGCGGTTGGGAAACGGCGACAACAACCCCCTTTAGGCGACACCCGGATTGCGCTCGCCGGGGAACCCGTCGGCGACGACGGCGGCCAGCTCGATGATCGCCTCGCGGGTACCGCGCCGCAGCAGATCCAGGTTGATCTCGGCGCCCTCTTCGAGGTGGGGGTCGAACGGTATCAGCCGCACCGCGCGGCAGCGCCGCGAGAAGTGATCGACCACCTTGTTCATGTCGACCTTGCCGGTGCGTGACCGCACCGCGTTGATGACCGCGATCGAGTCGCGGACCTTCTCCTGGTGGCCGTGGGCGTCCAGCCAGTCCAGCGTCGCCGAGGCGCTGCGCGCGCCGTCGATGGATCCCGAGCTGACCACGATCAGCAGGTCGGCCCGGTCCAGCACCGCCGACATCACGGAATGCAGCAGCCCGGGACCGCAGTCGGTGAGCACCAGGCCGTAGTAGCGCTCCAGGACGTCCAGGGTGCGGGTGTAGTCCTCGGCGCTGAACGCGTCCGAGATGGCCGGGTCGCTTTCCGATGCCACGATCTCCAGCCCGCTGGGCCCCTTCGAGGTGTAGCGGCGGACATCGCTGTAGCGCTCGATGCTGCCCGCGTCGTGCAGCAGCTGGCGCACGGTGGCCGACGTCTCCAGCGGGATCTTCTGGCTCAGCGTGCCGTGGTCGGGGTTGGCGTCCAGGGCCACCACCCGATCGCCGCGGATCGAGGCGAAGGTGGCCCCCAGCGTCGCGGTGATCGTGGTCTTGCCCACGCCACCCTTCAACGACAGCAGCGCGACCCGGTAGGAACCGCGCAACGGCCGATTGACCTGAGCCACCAGGTTGTTGTAGCGGGCGGCCCGCGGGCTCTCCCCGAGGTTGATCAGATGACCGGACAGCTCGTAGAGCAGCCGGCGCCAGCCCTCCGACGGCGGCGGCTTGACCGGCCGCAGCAGCACGCCCGTGGACAGCTCCGGATAGGGCGTGTGCGGGACGTGCTCGGGGCGGTACGGGGCCGCTTGGGCCTCCGCGGGCGGCGCGTCGGCCGGGCCGTTGTAGTAGGCGCCGAAGGCCGTCGGGTCGACGCGCGGGATGCCGGTGACCGGCGTGGGATCCCAGAGCGGCATTCCGGGGCGGGCCGCCGTCGGCGCCGCCGTCGTCTCGTGCTTCTCGGGCCCGGGGACCCGCCGCTCGGTGCGGAACCCGGCGAAGGCCCGCGTCGGCGCGTCGCCGGAGTCGGCCGACGATTCGCCGGCCTGTTCGGTGGGATCCTTCGGCTGTTGAGCCCTCAGCTCTGTGGTCGGATGTTCGGGCGCCCCCACGCTCGGCTGGTCGGACACGTGCACTCCCCCTTGTTGCAGTTTCTTGGGTCGGTTGCTAGCTGTCAGCCCACGCCGGCATAAGAATGCAGGCCCACAGTCACCAGATTAACGAAGAACAAGTTGAAGACCATGGCCACGAAGCCCACCACGTTGATCCATGCGGCCTTCCTGTCCCGCCATCCGGCGGTCGACCTGGCGTGCAGATAGGCCGCGTATACCACCCACGCCACGAACGAAACCGTCTCCTTGGGGTCCCAGCCCCAGTACCTGCCCCAGGCCTGCTCGGCCCAGATCGCGCCGAAGATGACCCCGAAACCGAACACCGGGAACGCGAAGATCGTGGTCCGGTAGGCGATGCGGTCCAGGGTCTGCGCGTCGGGGAATCGCCGCACCACCCGGGCCAGCGCGCCCTCGGTGTCCGGCTCGCCAAGCCGCGAGGTGCGCAGCAGGAACAGGATGCTGGCGATGCCGGCGACCAGGAACACCCCTGAGCCGAGGCTGACCACCGACACGTGAATGGGCAGCCAGTAGGACTGCAGCGCCGGCATCACCGGGGCGGCATTGGTGTACAGCCAGCGCCCGGAGACGGTCAGCAGGATCAGGACCGGCAGCAGCAGGAACACCCACAGCGGGCGGTGTTGCGGGCGGCGCAGCACCAGGGCGCCGGCGACCAGGCCGCAAAAGCAGGTCAGGTTGATGAACTCGTACATGTTGCCCCACGGCACCCGCAGGGTGGCCAGGCCGCGCAGCACGATGCACGCCAGCAGCAGCCCGATGCCCAGGTAGACGACGGCCATCCCGGCCCGCCCGGCGCGTTCGTCGAACGGCCGGCCCCCGACGTCGTCGACGATGCCGGGGGTGGCGGCGTCGGCGGCCACCGAACCGGCCAGGACCCGCTCGCGCCGGTCGGCGCGGCGGCCGCCGGCGTAGGCCAGCTCCACCGCCAGCAGCAACAGCGCGACGACCAGGGCCACCACCGCCGAGGTGAACGCCCAGTCCGAGTAGCGCGCCAGTTCGACGTTGACGTGCAGGGTGTTCATGTGACGTCCACCTCGGAGCTCCTTCGCGACGCCGGGGACTCGCCGAGATCGGCAACCAACCGCTCGGACAGCTTGTCGAACTCCTCCCCCCAGCCGGAGTTGTCGGTGCGCGCCAGGCCGCCCAGCTCGACGTTCACCGTACCCGGCCCGGCCTCGTCGGTGACCGGCGTCAGGCGCACCCACACCCGGCGCCGCCGCACCAGCAACGAGACCAGCAGCCCGGCCATCATCGCGATGGCGAACACCAGCACCCACCTCTGGCCGGGGTCGTGGGACACCTGCAGGTTGACGAACGGCACCGCGCCGTCGAACCGGACGACGGTGCCCGCCGCCGGGCCCCGGTCGATCCTGACCTCCTGGCCGGCGCGCAGGTTGACCCTCGCCTCCTTGGTCAGCCGGCCCTGCTGGATCAGCCGCGGATCCAGGGTGAACAGCGATTGGGGCCGGCCGGTGTCCAGGCCGGTGTCGCCGCGGTAGATGTCGACGGCGACGGCGGGGGCGTTCAGGGCCGGGAACCGCGACGACAGCAGCGCGCCGTCCAGCTGCTCGGTGGGCGCCAGCAGGCCCTGGATGGCGATTTCGTGGTTGCGGCGCTCGGCGGGGTCGGGGTAGCTGCCGGCGGGCGGGTCGATGCGCACCACGCCCGACGACAGCAGGGTCAGCGGGTTGTCGGGCCGCCACTGCACGGTCGACGTCCGGGTCTGACCGTCCGGGAAGGTGACGGTGAAGGTGGGCGCGTAGCCGTGGCCCTGCAGGTACACCCGGTCGCCGCCGACCCGCAGCGGGTGGTTGACCTCCAGCCGGTAGGGCCGCCAGCTGTTGGCCGCCAGGTCACGGCCGGCCTGATAGTCGATGTCGGCGGCGAACGAGGTGGCCTGACCCGACTGCAGGTAGTGTGCCTGAAAGTCGTTGACGCGGATGCAGATTGGGTGCAGCGAGGTGCCGTCGACGGTGTTGCCGGCGCGGAACGAGTCGAACGCGGCCGGTGACGCCGAGCAGAAGCCGGGGCCGCCGTCGGCGATGACGATGACGTTGCCCTCGTAGCCGAACAGCTTGCCGACGGCCACCGCGACCAGCAGGCCCAGCAGTGCGAAGTGGAAGACGAGGTTGCCGAATTCGCGCAGATAGCCCTTCTCGGCCGACACCTCGACGGATTCTCCCGTCGCGTCCTCGTGGTGGCGGATGGCCGTGCGCCAGCCGCGCAGCCGGCGGGTGATGGTGTTCGCCAGGCGGTTCAGCTCCCCGGGCTCGGCGACGATCCGGGTGCTCGCGTGCTTGGGCAGCCGGGCCAGGTTGCGTGGCGCCGCGACGGGTGTGGCGCGCAGGCTGCGGGCGTGCTCGATGGTCCGCGGGGTCAGGCAGCCGACCAGGGACACGAACAGCAGCACGTAGATGGCGGTGAACCAGAAGCTGGAGAACACGTCGAACGCCTGCAGCCGATCCAGCCACGGGCCGAGCACCGGATGGGCGGCCAGGTAGTCGGCGACCTTGCCGGCGTTGAGGTTGCGCTGCGGCAGCAGGGCGCCGGGTATTGCGCCGAGCGCGAGCAGGCACAGCAGCACCAGCGCGGTGCCCATCGAGGTCAGCGCGCGCCAGGCGTTGCGCGCTGTGGCGAGCAGACGCAAAAGTCCCCCAAAACGCGGCGTTTTGGGGACTTTTGCGTCTGCTCGCGCCACTAGACCGGCAGCCTCACGTCGGACACGAATGCGTCGCGCAGCCAGGAGATGAAGTCGTTCCACACCCCGGTGACCAGCAGGGCGCCGACCGCGATCAGCAGCGCGCCGCCGAAGATCTGGATGGCCCGGGTGTGCCGGCGCAGCCAGCCCAGGCCCGCCACCGCGCCCGCCGAGCCGAACGCCAGCAAGATGAAGGGGATCCCCAGCCCCAGGCAGTACGCGACCACCAACGCGACGCCGCGCGCGACGTTGGCGCCCTCCGTGGCCGAGGCGACGGTGATCACGCCGGTCAGCGTCGGCCCCAGGCACGGCGTCCAGCCGAGCCCGAACACCGCGCCCAGCACCGGCGCCCCGGCCACCGTCGTGAACCGGCGCGGGCTGAACCGGGCCTCGCGCTGCAAGACCGGGACGAGGCCGACGAACACCAGCCCCATCACGATGGTCAGCACGCCCCCAACCCGTTGCAGCGCAAGCTGATTGGTGATCAGCGTGGTGGTCATGCCGAGGACCGCGACGGTGCCCAGCACGAAGACGGTGGTGAACCCGGCCACGAACAGCGCCGCGGACCCGGCGACCCGCCACCGGGCCGACGGCGGGGCCTTCACCGCGCCCGGCGGCGGCTGCTCGTCCACGCCCACGACGGCGGCCAGATACGACAGGTAGCCCGGCACCAGCGGCACCACGCACGGCGAGGCGAACGACACCAGCCCGGCCAGCAGGCACACGCCCAGCGCCACCAGCAGCGGGCCGGCAGCGGCGATCTCGGTGAACCCGGTCACTCTTTGGCCACCCGCTGCACCACCGGCTGCAGGTCCTGGGCCAGCAGTTCGCGCAGGAACACCGCCGCGACCCGGTGCTGGCGGTCCAGCAGCAGCGTGGACGGGATGACCGTGGTGGGGTACTTGCCGCCGAAGGCGATCAGGGTGCGCATCGCCGGGTCGTAGATCGACGGGTACGTCACGTGCCGGTCGTCGACGAAGTCCAGCGCCGCCTGGCGGTTGTTGTCGCGGGCGTCGATGCCGAGGAAGGCCACCCCGGAGGCCCGGGTGGCGTCGTAGACCTGCTGCAGCTGGGCGACCTCGGCGCGGCACGGCCCGCACCACTGCCCCCAGACGTTGATGACGACGACGTTGCCGGCGAAGGGGGCGTCGTTCAGCGAGATGGTGTGCGCCGGGTTCGCGAGGTCCGGCCCGGACAGCGGGCCGGGGCGGCCGCGGCTGGCCGGCGGGTCGTAGAGGATGTCGGTCTTGCCGCCCGGCGACACGAACTCGAAGGTGCCGCCCTGCGCCACCGCGTCGCGGCCGGAGCAGCCGGCGCAGCCCGCCACCAGTAGGGCCAGCGCCGCCCCGGCCAGCACCAGCCGCCTCATGATGCGGGGCCTCATGATGCGGGGCCTCATGATGCGGGTTGGAAGTACTCGACGTCGACCAGCCGGTCGCCCTCGTAGACCAGCGTGGTCACCGAGGCCAGCCCGCACTGCCGTCGCCGCGGGTCGTGCCAGAGCCGCTTGCCCGTCAGGTGCAGCCGCACCGTCCACACCGGCAGCTGGTGGCTGACGCACACCACCTCATGGCCGGCGGCCCGGGCGCGCGCCTTGTCCACCGCGGTCGTCATCCGGGCGGCGATCTCGGTGTACGGCTCGCCCCAGGACGGGGTGAACGGGTTGCGCAGCTGCCACCAGAACCTCGGGTCCCGCCAGGCGCCGTCACCGGGGCCGACGCGGCGGCCCTGGAAGAAGTTCGTCGATTCGATCAGGTCGGGGTCGGTGTCGACGGTCGTGTCGTGCCTCGCGGCGATGGGCGCCGCGGTCTCCTGGGCACGCTGCAGCGGCGAGGAGATCACCGCGACGACGTCGCGGCCGGCCAGCGCGTCGGCGACCGCCTCCGCCTGCGCCCGGCCCGCCTCGGACAGGTGGAAGCCGGGCAGCCGGCCGTAGAGGATCCCGCTGGGGTTGTACACCTCGCCGTGGCGCACCAGATTGACCCGGGTGTGCTCGGCCATCAGGCCTCCCCCGGCCGGGCCGCGGCGGCCGCTCGAGCGGCGCCGGGAAGCGCGGCGGCGATCCGGTCGAACGCGTCGTCGTCCAGGGCCGCCGAGACGAACCACGCCTCGAAGGCGCTGCACGGCGGGTAGACGCCGGCGTCCAGCAGCGCGTGGAAGAACGGCGGGAAACGCCAGGTTTGGCTGGCCCGCGCGGACGCGAAATCGGTGATCGGCGCCTCGGAGAAGAACACGCTGAGCATGTTGCCGGCCCGCGGAATCTGGTGCGGCACACCGGCTTGCGTCAGCGCCCCGGCCAGCAGGCCGGCCAACCGGTCGGCGTTGGCGTCCAGCTTGGCGTAGACCGCGTCGTCGGCGGCGCGCAGCGTCGCCAGCCCGGCGGCCATGGCCACCGGGTTGCCGGACAGCGTGCCGGCCTGATACACCGGCCCCAGCGGCGCCAGCCGCTCCATCACCTCGGCGCGCCCCCCGAACGCGGCGGCCGGCAGCCCGCCGCTCATCACCTTGCCGAAGGTGAACAGGTCGGCGTCGACGGGATCGATTCCGTACCAACCGCTTCGGCTGACCCGGAAGCCGGTCATCACCTCGTCGACGATCAGCAGCGCGCCGTGCTGCGCGGTGATGGCGCGCAGCGCCGCGTTGTAGCCGGGGCCGGGCGGGACGACGCCCATGTTGCCGGGGCTGGCCTCGGTGATCACCGCGGCGATCTGGTCGCCGTGCTGGTCGAACGTCTCTCGCACCACGTCAATGTCGTTGTAGGGCAACACGATTGTGTCGGCCGCAGCGGCCCCGGTGACCCCGGGCGAGGACGGCAGGCCCAGCGTCGCGACCCCCGAGCCCGCGTCGGCGAGCAGCGCGTCCGCGTGCCCGTGGTAGCAGCCGGCGAACTTGACGATCTTGGCCCTGCCGGTGAAGCCGCGGGCCAGCCGGACCGCGCTCATGGTGGCCTCGGTGCCGGAGTTCACCAGCCGGATTCGCTCGACGGGCGGCACCCGGCCGATGATCTCGGCGGCCAGCCGGGTCTCCGCCGGTGTCGGCGCCCCGAACGACAGTCCCGTCGCCGCCGCCTTGGCGACCGCGTCGACGACGGCCGGGTGCGCGTGGCCCAGGATCATCGGGCCCCACGAGCAGACCAGGTCGACGTAGCGGTTGCCGTCGGCGTCGGTGAGGCGGCAGCCGCGCGCCTCGGTGATGAACCGGGGGGTGCCGCCCACCGCCGCGAAGGCGCGCACCGGCGAGTTCACCCCGCCCGGAATGACCGCGCAGGCCTCCTCGAACAGCTTCGCGGAGGCGCGCACCGCTCCCCCGGTGCGCGGGGTGGCCTGGTCGGTGCTGCCCATGACGACTAGTGTCCCAGCCTCCGCGGGGTGGCCAACTACAGGGTGTAGCAGGAGCGGGCTCGCGGCTTGCCGGGCGCGGGTTGAAGTCGGCGGGGGCCGACGAGTTGGATTAGCGTCATGCAACTCCCACAAGGACTCGCCCGCTTCAACCGTCACGTGACCAACCCCATCCAGCGGATGTGGGCCGGCTGGCTCCCGCCGTTCGCGATCGTCGAGCATGTCGGACGCCGCTCGGGCAAGCAGTACCGCACCCCGGTGAACGCGTTCTACACCACCGTCGACGGGAAACCCGGCGTGGCGATCGTGCTGACCTACGGCCCGGACCGCGACTGGCTGAAGAACCTCAAGGCGGCCGGGGGCGGGCGGATGCGCCGCAACGCCAAGACCTTCGGCATCGCCGACCCGCGCGTGGTCAGCAAGGCCGAGGCGGCGCCGCACGTGCAGCGCGCGTGGCGGGCCGCGTTCGCCAGGCTGCCGTTCGAGCAGGTGGTGCTGCTCACCAAGACCGACTGACGGTGGTCGCCCCGCGCCGCGGCGGCTGCGGCTGATGCGCATCACCAAGATCCTGGAACGGCCGGTCGGGCTGCGCGCCGGCCCGGGCGGCGGCCCGGCCAACGCTGTGGTCGACTTCTCCGCCCACACCGTGTCGCTGGTCGCGGTGTTCACCGACGTGGTCAGGGCCGGAAGGCCGGTGGTCGGGGTGGCCTTCGATTCGATCGGCCGGTTCGCCCAGAGCGGGATCCTGCGCGACCGGATGATCCCGCGCCTGGCCGCCGCACCCCCCGACGCGCTGCTGGACGATTCGGGCCGGGTCGACCCGGCCGCCGTGCTGTCGTGTGCGCTGGCCGACGAGAAGCCCGGCGGTCACGGGGACCGGGCCGCGGCCGCCGCGGCGCTGGAGCTGGCGTGCTGGGACCTCAACGCGAAACTGCGCGACGAGCCCGCCTGCCTGACCATCGCGCGCCACTTCGGCCGGGAGCCGGCCGCGTCGGTGCCGGTGTACACCGCCGGCGGCTACTACCACGCGGGCCGCGGCCTCGACGCCCTGCGCGACGAGATGCGCGGCTACCTCGACCTGGGCTACGACGCGGTCAAGATGAAGATCGGCGGCGCGCCGCTGCCCGAGGACCTGGCGCGCGTCGAGGCCGTCGTCGGCGTCGTCGGCGCCGCCGACCGGGTCGCGGTCGACGCGAACGGCAGGTTCGACCGGCCCGCGGCGCTACGGTGGGCGGCGGCGCTGGGCGGCTACGGCCTGCGCTGGTTCGAAGAGCCCGGCGACCCACTGGATTTCGAGCTGAACCGCGCGGTGACGGCCTGTTACGACGGCGCGGTCGCCACCGGGGAAAACCTGTTCTCGGTGCCCGACGTGACCAACCTGGTCCGGTACGGCGGGATGCGGCCGGGCCGCGACGTGTTCCAGATGGACGCCGGCCTGAGCTACGGGCTTAGCGAATACGCGCGGATGCTCGAGGTGCTCGAGTCCAACGGCTTCGACCGCCGGTTCGCCTTCCCGCACGGCGGGCACCTGATCAACCTGCACATCGCCGCCGGGCTGGGGCTGGGCGGCTGCGAATCCTATCCGGGAGTGTTCGCGCCCTTCGGCGGCTACCCCGACGGCTGCGCCCTGTCCGCCGGGCGGATCGCGCCGACCGACGCACCGGGCTTCGGGCTGGAGCAGAAGGCCGGCCTGGCCGAATTGATCGCCGAACTGACGGCCTGACCCCGGGAGCATGCGGATGAAGATCGCGGTAATCGGCTGCGGCGCAATGGGTTCCATCTACGCCGCTAGGCTCGCCGCCGCCGGCAACGACGTCCTTGCCGTCGACCCCGACCGGCCCAGCGTCGAGCAGATGAACCGGCACGGGCTGCGGGTCACCGGCCCCGGCGGCGCCGACGACCAGGTGGTGCCGCTGCGGGCGAGCACCACCGCCCCGGTCGAGGCGATGGACCTCATCGTGCTCGCCGTCAAGGCCGCGAACGTGGAAGACGGTGCGCGGCAAGCGCTTCCGATGCTGGGTCCGGACACCCCGGTGCTGACCATCCAGAACGGTCTCGGGTCCGCCGAGACCGTCGCCGCCGTCGTCGGCGAGCAGCGCGTGGCGGTCGGCATCGCCAGCGGGTTCGGCGCCGCGCGGGTGGCCCCCGGGCACGTGCGGCACAACGCGATGCGGGCCATGCGTTTCGGCGCCTACTCGGCGCTGCCGCACGCGACGGTCGAGTCGATCGCGAAAGCCTGGGCCGACGCGGGATTCGACGCCGCCGCCGTCACCGACATCGCCGCCATGCAGTGGGAGAAGCTGATCTGCAACGCCGCCTACAGTGCGCCGTGCGCGCTGACCGGGATGACGGTGGGCCAGGTGATGGACGACTCGGAGATGGGCGAAGTCAGCCGGGCGGCGGCGACGGAGGCCTGGGCCGTCGCCCGCGCCTCAGGCATCGCGGTCGCCGTCACCGATCCCGTCGCGCACGCCCGCGCCTTCGGCGCGCAGATGCCTAATGCCAAGCCCTCAGCGCTGCTGGACCACGAGGCGCGCCGGGTCAGCGAGATCGACGTCATCAACGGGGCGGTGCCGCGGCAGGGCGCCAAGGTCGGCGTCGAGGCTCCCGTGAACACGACCCTGACCGCGGTGGTCAAGGCGGTGGAAAGGCAGTGGGGCGCCGGCTGACTGGACCAGGCATCAGCGCCGAGATCGACGCCAGCGTGTAGCTCACTCGATGTTTTCCACGCTGGCGTCGATTTCGGCGGTGGGCGAGGAGGGCGCCACGCCGATCCGGCCGCGGGCACGAGTGGCGAAGTACAGCCCGATGACCACCGCCCAGGACAGCAAGCCGAGCCAGAGCTGGCTGCGCGCCGAGCGGTCGAACGCCATCTGCATCAGCACCGCCGTGACCGCGGCGAGGGTGAATACCGACAGCACCGGGAAGAGCCACATCTTCACCCGCAGCTTCTCCGGCGGGGTGCGGCGGCGAAGGATGATTTGCGACAGCGCGATCAGCCAGTAGACGAACAGGATGACGGCACCCGACGAGTTGAGCAGGAACAGGAACACCGTGCCCGGCGCGAGCCACGCCATCACGACGCAGCCGAATCCGACGGCCGACGAACACAGGATGGCGACGTGGGGGACGCCGCGCCGGCTGAGCTTGGTCAGCCGCACCGGCGCCTCCCCGCGGGCGGCGACCACGAACAGCATGCGCGACGCCGTGTACAGGCCCGAGTTAAGGCAGGACAGCACCGCGGTGAGCACCACCGCGTTCATCAGCTGATCCGCGCCGGGCAGACCCATGTGTTTGAGCGCCGCGACATATGGCGAGGCGCCCACCTCCACCGAATTCCACGGCAGGATCACGACGAGCAGAAAGACCGAACCGACGAAGAACACCCCGATGCGCGCGACCACCGATCGCGTCGCCCGCTGGACGGCGAGCTCGGGGTCGCGGCTCTCGGCGGCGGCGACGGTGACGATCTCGGCGCCCACCATGGAGAAGATCACCACCACGATGGCGGCGAAAACCGCACCGACGCCGTGCGGGAAGAAACCGCCGTGCGACGTGAGGTTGGAAAAATCCGTGTTATGCCCGGGCAGGAACCCGAGGGCGAACACCGAGCCGACGGCGAGGAACACCGCGATGGTCGCGACTTTGATTCCGGCGAACCAGAATTCGAATTCGCCGAAGGACGTCACCGAGAACAGGTTCGTCGCGGTCATCAACAGCATCAGGCACAGCGAAAGCAGCCACAACGGGGCGTGGAACCAGTAGCCCAGCACCTTCCCGCCGGCGACCGCCTCGAACCCGACCACGATCACCCAGAAGTACCAATACAGCCACGCGACCGAAAACCCCGCCCAGCCACCAAGCGCGGTTCCCGCGTAGTCGGCGAACGATCCGGTCGACGGGTTCGCCGCGGCCATCTCGCCCAGCATCCGCATCACCAGAATGATCAGCAGGCCGCACAGCGCGTACGTCAGGAACGCGGCGGGCCCGGTGTCGCGGATCACCACGCCCGACCCGACGAACAATCCGGCGCCGATCACACCGCCGAGCGCGATCATGCTCAGCTGCCGCTGCGACAGCCCTTGGCGGAGTTGGGTGCCTCCCATGACAGTGATTATTCAGGTGCTTGCCGCCACCAAGGCTCTATTGACAGCATGTAAACCATGCGGATCACGGTGACCTTGGATCGCTCGTCGTCATCAGGCGGCTGATGCGCACCCGCAACGTGTCGTTCAAGCAGGCCCTCAACGACGCCATCCGGCAAGGTGCGCAGCGGCAACCGGCTCCTGCGGTTTTCGAAACGCGCACAGCGGATTTGGGTGTGCCGTCGGTCAACCTGGACCGAGCCGTGCGGATCGCCGGCGAACTCGAGGACGAGGAACTGATCCGACGGCAGCACTCAGAAATACAGGTCGCGCTCGCGGATCAGCGCCGTGGCGAGCACGCTGATCACCGCCGTCGCAACCAGATACCCGCACGCCAACCACGGCTTGCCGCCGGCCGCCGCGATCAGCGCGGTGAGGATCATCGGGGTGACCCCGGAGGCGTAGATGCCGGACACCTGGTAGACGAACGACAGCCCGGTGTAGCGGGTGCGGGTGGGATACAGCGCGGAATACAGCGTGCCCTGCGCGCCGTAGAGCAGCGCGTGCACCACACCGAACACCACGACCATCGCCAGCCCGAACCAGAGCAGGTTCCGGGTGCCGAACAGAGCGAACGCGGGGAAGGCCGCCAGGCCGTAGCAGACCACGCCCGCCAGGTACACCCGCCGCGCGCCGAGGCGGTCGGTCAGCGCCCCCGACACGGGCAGCAGCACCGCCATCAACAGCGCGGCGATGGTCACCACCACCAGGACCGGCACCCGGTGCAGACCCAACGCGCCGGTGGCGTAGCTGATCGCGAAAACGCCCCATGTGTTGAACGCCGAACCCTCCGCCCAGCGAGACAGCAACCCCAGCACCGTGTTTCGCCTGGAGCGCGGTTCGCGAACGATGTCGCGAATCGGCACGGTGGCCTCGGCCTCGGCCGCACGCAACTCGCGGAAGGCGGGGGTTTCCTCGACGCGCAACCGCACCACGATGCCGATCGCGACGAGCACCACGCTCAGCAGGAACCCGATTCGCCAGCCGTAGGCGAGAAACCTGTTCTGCCCCAACACAATCTGTAAGAACGCGAATATGCCTGTGCCCAAGGCCAATCCGAGGGCCAGGCCGACCTGGGGAACGGCCCCGAAGCGGCCGCGCCGCCCGCCCGGGCTGTGCTCGACGGCCAGCAGCACCGCGCCGGCCCACTCGCCGCCGAGCGCGAAGCCCTGCAGGATGCGCAGCACCAACAGCAGGATCGGCGCCCAGGCGCCGATCTGCGCGGCGGTGGGCAGCGCCCCGATCAACGCTGTCGCGCCGCCCATGATCAGCATGGTCAACGCCAGGCTGCGCTTGCGACCGATCCGGTCGCCGATGTGGCCGAACACCAGACCGCCGACCGGTCGCATGACGAATCCGACGGCGAACGTCGCGAACGCCAGCAGGGTGCCGATCAGCGTGCCGGCGTCGGGGAAGAACACCTTGTTGAACACTAGGCCGGCCGCGGTGGCATAGAGGAAGAAGTCGTACCACTCGACGGTGGTGCCCAAAAGGCTTGCGGCGACGACGATCCGCAGGCGCCGTCGTCGCTGAACGTCCGATTCGAGGTGAGGTTCCGGCGCCGCCACCCCCGTGGCGGGCAACGTCGTCGCCATGGCTAGTGCGCCGAGGCGACCGCGAACGGCGTCGACGGCGCCGGGCGCGACCGGCGGTTGGGGTGCCGCCACAGGCCCGCCCGCTCCAGCAGCGGCAGCACACCCTCGCCGAACCAGTAGGCCTCTTCCAGGTGCGGGTATCCCGACAGGATGAAGTGGTCGATGCCCAGCCGCGCGTATTCGGCCAGCCTCTCGGCGACCTCGGCATGCGACCCGACCAGGGCGGTGCCCGCTCCCCCGCGCACCAGGCCCACCCCGGCCCACAGGTTGGGCGCGACCAGCAGGCGCTCGCTGCTGCCGCCGTGCAGCTCCAGCATGCGGCGCTGGCCCTCGGATTCGCTGCGCGCCAGGCTGGCCTGCACCCGCTGCACGTCCGCCGGATCGACGGCCGCCAGCAGCCGGTCGGCCTCCGCCCACGCCTCCTCGGAGGTCCGGCGGGTGATTACGTGAATTCGCAAGCCGTACCGCAGAACCCGGCCGGCGTCGGCGGCGAGCCCCCGAATCCAGTCCAGCTTCTGCCCGACCGCCGCGGGCGGCTCGCCCCAGGTGAGGTAGACGTCTGCGTGCTCGGCCGCCACCGGCCCGGCGGAGCCCGACGACCCGCCGAAGAACACCGCGGGGATCGGGTCGGGCGGGTTGTCCAGCCGCGCGCCCTCGACGCGGATGTGGTCTCCGGCGAAGGTCACCGGCTCGCTCGAGGTCCACAGCCGCCGCACCACGTGAAGGAACTCGGCGGTGCGGGCATAGCGTGACTGCTTGTCCAGGAAATCCCCATAGGCCCGTTGCTCGTGCGGTTCACCACCGGTGACGACGTTGAGCAGCAGCCGCCCGCCCGAGTGCCGCTGGAAGGTGCCGGCCATCTGCGCCGCCAGGGCGGGGCTGAGCAGCCCGGGGCGGAACGCGACCAGAAACTTCAGCGTCTCGGTGCCCTCGATCAGCATCGCCGTCGTCAACCAGGCGTCCTCACACCACAATCCGGTGGGTGTGAGCACCGCCTCGAAGCCGTTGTCCTCGGCGGCCGCGCAAATCTGGTGCAGATAGCGCAAAGTCGCGGGCCGATCGCCGTGCATCGCGGTGCCGTGGCCGCCCGCGACCAGGTTGCGGGAATCGCCGTACGTCGGCAGAAACCAATGAAATGCCAAGCCCATTCGAGCATCCTGCAAAACATCGGCAGGCGGTGCGAGGCTTGAAACCGCCGAGATTCCAACTCGGCCGCCAGCGCCGCCATGGGCGCGTCGTCTTCGATTGCGGCAGAGCGCGATACGGGCCCGGCAAAGATCACCGCTTCGTGACCGTGAGATCACACCAGATCACGCAATGCTTGCAATTCGGCGTGGCTCGGCCGGGAATGTGTGCTCGGCGCGGCATTATTGCGATCATGCCGAACCTGACCCGTCGTGCCATGTTGCGTATGGGCGTCGGAGCCAGCGCGGGAGCCGCCGGAGTGTGGGCGTTGAGCGCCCTTCTGGATCCGCTCGAGTCGCGAGCCGCGACATTGCCGCAAGCTCCCGCACCGTTCGAGCCCTCGGCGGCGGGCAGCACCCTGTCGAACAGGCTGACCGGCTCGTTCATCTCCGCGGCGCGCGGCGGGGTCAAGACGAACTGGGTGATCGCCCTGCCGCCCGGCCCGAACTCCCAGAGCGGGTCGTTGCGTCCGGTCATCGCCCTGCACGGCAAGGACGGCAACGCCAACATGGTGATCGACTGCGGCGCCGAGAAGGGGCTCGCCCAACTGGTCAAGGAGGGCAGGCCGCCGTTCGCCGTGGTGGGGGTCGACGGCGGCAGCAACAGCTACTGGCATCGCAGGGCCTCGGGCGAGGACCCGGGCGCGATGGTGCTCGAGGAGCTGCTGCCCATGCTGTCCTCAATGGGCTTCGACACGTCCCGGGTGGGCTTCATGGGGTGGTCGATGGGCGGCTACGGCGCGCTGCACCTGGGCGCCCAGCTGGGCCCGGCACGCACCGCCGGGATCTGCGCGATCAGCCCGGCGCTGTACACGTCGTACACCGCAAGCGCCCCCGGCGCGTTCGACAGCTACGACGACTGGGTGCAGAACAGCGTGATGGGCCTGCCGGCCCTGTCGCAGATCCCGCTGCGCGTGGACTGCGGCACCGGGGACCGGTTCTATTTCGCCACCCGCCAATTCGTCAACCAGCTGAAAAAGCCTCCGGCGGGCAGCTTTTCGGACGGGGGACACGACATGGACTATTGGCGCGCGCAACTGCCCGCCGAGCTAGCCTGGATGGCGTCCTAGCCAGAGGCCGATGACGATCCCGCAGAACCAGCCCGCAGGCCGCCAAGTGGAGCGGCCGGTGAAGCGGACCGGATTCCGCCCGGACATCGAGGGCCTGCGCGCCGTCGCGGTGATCGCCGTCGTGGCCTACCACGCGGACATACCGGGCGTCGCGGGCGGCTACATCGGCGTGGACGTCTTCTTCGTCATCTCCGGCTTCCTGATCACCCGGATGCTCTGGCGCGAGGTGACCACCGCCGACACCATCCGGCTCGGCCGCTTCTACGGGGCGCGGGCGCGACGGCTGCTACCGGCCGCGGCCACCGTCGGGGTCGCCACCGCCGCCGCGGCGGCCGTGGTGCTGCCGCCGCTGCAGGCGCGCAGCGTCGTCGTCGACGGCATCGCCAGCGCCCTCTATGTCGGCAACTACCGGTTCGCCGGTCAGGGCACCGACTACCTGGCGTCCAACCTGCCGTCGCCGTTCCAGCACTACTGGTCGCTGGGCGTCGAGGAGCAGTTCTACCTGGTGTGGCCGATGCTGATCATCGGCACGGCGTGGGCCGCCCGGCGGCTGCCGCCGCTGCGCGGCCGCGCATCCTCCGCGGGACCGTATGCGCTGGTCCTTGCGGCGGTGGCCGCGGCGTCGCTGGCGGCGGCCGTGCTGTGCACCCGCACCTCGCCGGCGTGGGCGTTCTTCTCGCTGCCCACCCGCGCCTGGGAGCTGGCCGCCGGCGGGCTGGTGGCCCTGTCGATCCGGCACTGGCGCCGGCTGCCGCTGCTGCCCGCGGCGATCGTCGGCTGCGGCGGCCTGGCCCTGATCGTGCTGACCTGCACCCAGCTGGGCCCGCACACCCCGTACCCCGGCACCGCGGCGCTGCTGCCGGTCCTGGGCACCGCGCTGGTGATCGGCGGCGGTTGTGTCACCGGCAGCCTCGGCGCCGGCCGCCTGCTGTGCCGGCCGTTTATGCGGGCGATCGGCCGAATCTCGTACTCGTGGTACCTGTGGCACTGGCCGGTGCTGCTGCTGATGCCGCCGCTGCTGGGCATGCCCGCGGGCCTGCCGGGCAGGCTGGCGGGGGCGGTCGTCTCGGCCGGGCTCGCCGTGCTCACCCTGCACCTGGTCGAAAACCCCGGCCGGTTCGCGGCCGCCCTGCGCCGGTCGGCGCGGACCAGCCTGGTCGTGGCCGGCGCCGCCAGCGCCGCCACGGCGGGCGCGTGCCTGCTGCTGCTGACGGCGATACCGGGGCCGGTCGGTCACGGCGGGGCCGCGCCGAAGGCCAACATCGTCGCGCTGCCCCCGGCGGCCGTGCCCGACCTCAGCCCGCAGGAGGCCGCGGTGCGCCAGGCCTTCGCGCAGGTGCGCGACGCGGTCGCGGCGTCGGCGAGCCTGGGACCCGTCCCGTCCAACCTGGACCCGTCGCTGGCCGCCGCGCCGGCCGACAAGGCGGCGGTGTTCGTCAACGGCTGCACGCGATCCTGGCGTGACGTCGGGCAAGCCGAGTGCGCGGGGGGCGACGCGGCTTCGCCGACGACCGTGGCCCTGGTCGGGGATTCGCACGCCGCCATGTGGTACCCGGCTTTCCAGCAGGTCGCCGAGCAGCGGCACTGGCGGCTCGAGACGCTGGCCAAGGTGACCTGTCCGCTGCAGGACCTGCACATCGTCAGCCCGTACCTGGGCCGCGAGTACACCGAGTGCGAGCAGTGGCGCGGCCAGATCATGGCGCGGCTGCAGGCCGAACGCCCGCGTCTTGTGGTGCTGAGCATGAGCCGGCGCTACGGCGCGGATTTCGGTTTCACGTCGTACGACCCGGCGTGGATCGACACCCTGGGCCGCACCGTCGCGCAGCTGCGCAAGATGGGCTCGACCGTCCTGGTGCTCGGGCCGGTCGCGGATCCGCGTTCCTCGGCGCCGGCCTGCCTGTCCGGGCACCTCGACAACGCCGCGGCGTGCGCGCCGCCGCGGCCCGACGCGGTCAACGGCGACGGGGTCGCGGCCGAGCGGACGGCGACGACGGGCGCCGGCGGCCAGTACGCGGATCTGACCGACCTGTTCTGCGCCGCGCGCTGCCCGATGATCGTCGGCAACACCCTGGTGTTCCGCGACGACAACCACGTGACGACCGAGTACTCGCAGCTGCTGACGCCCGTGATGGGTGCGCTGACCGACCGCGCGGTGACGAACGGATGAGCCGCCGATGAACTTCTTGTCGCAGTCGAACGTCTTATCAGTGAAGGGTTTTGGAGGTTTTCGGACATGACCACGCTGGTGCTGATCTGCATCGCCGCCGCCGCGCCCGTCGTCGGCGTCGGCCTGATGCAACTGCAGGCGCGCCTGGAGCAATGGGACTACGAACGGCACGCCGACGACTGACCCACACCGCCCTCCCCCCGACCGGACTCACCTCGACAACTGCATGCGAATGAGCGGCGCGATCTTGCCCGCCAGATACTCGTGCCCCGCGTCGTTGGGGTGCACGCCGTCGGGCCCGATCAGGTCGGGCCGGTCGACGAACCAGCGGTCGCCGATCGGGTCGACGAACGCCGCTCCCGCGGCCCGGGCCACCCCGTTGAGCACGTCGCGCACCAGCAGCATGGGGCCGGGCACGTCGGCGGTGGGCCACGGCGGCCCGATCACCAGCAGCCGCGCCGACGGCGCGAAGCGGCGCGCCAGGTCGAAGGCGTTGCGGGCCCGCTCGGCCAGCAGGCCCTGATCGGCGCCCTGGTCGTTGCGGGAACCGAAGAACACCACCAGCGCGTCGTCGGGCTTGACCGCCCGGGCCGTCAGGTCCTCGAAGACGCTGCCGTGGTCGCCGGGCACGGCATAGCCGGCCTTCCCCTCGGCCGCGACGTCGGCCGCGACCCGCACCCCGCGCGCGTTCAGAGCCTGCCAGGCGCGGGCGGTCCACGCGTTCGGGCCCAGGCCGCCCTCGTCGGTGCCGGTGGTGTAGGAGTCGCCGATCACGGCGACGTGGTGCAGCCGCGAGTCCACGCTGAGCAGGCCGTAGGCCCGCACCCGTGCCGGGCATGCCGCGTCCGCGAACGCCACGCCGACCAGCAGGGTGAGACCCATGACGAAAGTGGTCAGACGACTCACCACCACCTCCTCCGTGACCTGCCGCAGCCAAATCAACGGAATCGTACGAGGAAACCGACACGAAGTGGCGCCAACCCGCTGCTTACCGGCTTTTGTCCCGCGGCAGGGTCCCGCGGATCCCGGCTGGCCGCCGCCGCGGCCGTCTCCGAGAGGTTATGGGGCACAGCGCGATTCGCGCACCGTGGTGTCTGTCACACGGCGCTCACACGGCGCGGGCGGAAACGGCTTCCAGCCCGTCGACCTGACGCAGCTTGGGGGCCGGCGCCTCGCCGGGCTCGGCCTCGGGCTCCTTGGGCTTGGCCTCCGTCTTGGTCTCCACGGGCCGGACGTCGACCATCTTGCGCATCCACCGGCGGGCGGGTTCCTCGACGAGGTGATACATCAGCACCGACAGGCCCACGGCGATTACGAGCAGGCCGATGACGTTCCATTTCCACGGGTTGTCCGGCTCCCATGGCGTGAGGTTGAACTGGATCACCGCCCATCCCCACGACGTGTGCACCAGCTCGTGCACCATGTACAGGCAAAACGAGATCTGCCCGCCGTAAACCATCACCCGCGTCGACAGCAGCCTCGGCAGGCTGCCCAGGCCGATCGCCAGCGTGATCACCAGCGGGACGAACAGCACGTCGACCACCCCGCCGCTGTCGTTCTCCACGACGCCGCTGATCGGGTGGGCGTGAAACCAGTACAGGACGCCGACCATGGTGGCCAGCAGCAGCAGGGAGAGGTACCCGGCGACGTGGCGGCCGCGGTCGGTCAGCCGCAACCTGCGCACGGCGGCGCAGGCCAGGGCGCCGGCGACGAACTGCGTCACGATCCGGGGCAGCCAGCTCCACGGCGTGTAGAACTGACCGCTGGCCAGCAGCATCACCACCGGCGGCAACGACGCCGCAAACGCCAGCAGCATCAGGCTGCGCGCCCGCGTCGCCTGCTTCATCCGCAAGATCACCAGCACCAGCACGGCAAAGAGCAGGTAGGCCAGCCATTCCGCGCTGATCGACCAGGCGGGCCCGTCCCAGCTGGAGTCGTCGAAGAACGGCACGAACCACAGCTGCACCAGCAGGACCTGGCGCACGTAGCTGATCGCGGTGAGCTGGGCCGCGTCGGGCGACGGGACGTGCCCGACGTGCAGGGTGAAGATCACCCACAGGGCGGCCAGGTGCAGCGTGACCAGGTACACCGGCCACACCCGGGCCAGCCGCAGCCACAGGAAGTGCAGGGTGGCCCGCGCCGACCAGGACCGGCCCATGCGCTCGAGGTAGTTCCACGTCAGCACGAACCCGCTGAGGATGAAGAACAGGTCGACGCCCTGCGCACCGCAGTTGAGCACCGGCGCGAGGGCGTCGCGGAAATCGGGCGAGGCGTCGCTGAGCATGGGCCGGAAGTGAAACAGCACCACCCACACCGCGGCGACGATGCGGAGTCCCGTCAGGGCCTTGATCTCGCCCCTGATCTCTCCGCTGCGCACGCTAGTTTCTTTCCGTCTGGGATGTGCTTGTTCGTTCGCTTCTGGTCCGGCTGACCGGGCGATCTCACCCTTTTGCAGGCCCCCCGACTGGCAACCGGCAGCTATGGCAGCGTAGCAGCGGGATCGCCGCGATGGCGGGACAGGACGTGGCGTGGCAGGTGGCGGAACGGCCGCAGATTCGCCACAGACCGGTTGCCGACCCCCGCGGGCCAGTTATTTAGCAAAGAGTTAGACGCGGCTTCCGGTCTCCTTAGATTCTGCTGGTTTTGTTGGAGGACAGGTTTGGCCGCGCTGCGTGATTCGCAGCGCCACGGGGAATGGGGCCGCTGATGACTCCACAGGAAAACGACACGTTCGACTGCGGCGGTGCCCAGATTCGGGCCCATTGTCGCTCCCTGGCGACGGTGGTGACCATCCGGGGGGAGATCGACGCCGTCAACGCCGACTGGGTCGGCAAGTACATCCGGCGCTTCGTCGTCGGGCAAAACCCCGTGGTGCTCGACATGAGCGACGTGACCCGCTTTGCCCCCGCCGGCATCTCGCTGTTGCAGACGATCGACGAGGACTGCGCCGCCGCCGGGGCGCAGTGGACGTTGGTCGCCGGCCCGGCGGTGGTCGAGCTGTTGGGCGACGGCTGGGAGGCCACGCCCTCGCTGCACGACGCGCTGCACCGGCTGGCGGACGCGATCGTCGACCGGCGTCAGCGGGTGCTGCCGCTGATCAAGAAGACGGCCTAGGAGCCGCGCTCGCGCCGCAGCCTGGCCAGCCCCACCACCGCCAGCACGCCGGCGGTCGTCACCAGCAGCAGGGTCAGCAGCAGCAGCTGCGGGTCATACACCAGCGACGTGGTGTACGGCTGCCCGTCCGCGATGGGCGCCACACCCACGATGCGGCGCGCATGAAACCAGGTGAACCCCGCACCGACCAGCGCGGCGGCGGCCAGCAGCAGTTCGATCAGGGCCCGGCGGCGGGCGATCACGGCCCCGACCCGGGGTCGTCGTCGCGGTCGATGTCGTTGGCGTCCGACCGGGCGGGCTCCACCCGCTCCTGGACCAGCGGGGTCAGCGCCGCCCGGAGGTGACGATGGCGCCGCGCCCAGGCCTGCGCGGTGCGGCCCCCGGTCAGCTTGAGGCCGATGCCCACCCGGCGGCGCGGCACACCGACCAATTCGCCGAGCGCCCGCGCCGACTGCCACTTCGCCAGGTCCTTGCCGGAGGCCTCGTGGTGCTCGGCCTCCGGATACACCCTGACGATTTCGCGTATCGGGACGGTTTCGGTGCCCTGGCGCAGGGCGTCCTCGGTGAGCTCGACGGAGACGTGAATCCGCGCCGCCTTCACCTGCAACGCCACGAACGCCGACACCAGCACCAGGAAGATCGCCGGGACGACGAACGACACCGGGGCGCCGCTCCAGATCTCGATGAGGATCATGGCCACCGCCGACGCCGGGCCCAGCGCGACCCACCACCAGCTGGCGCCCGATTCGTAGAACAACGGCTTCGGTTCTCTCACGACAGCCAGCCTGCCGCATCGGCGGCCCAGTAGGTGAGCACCACGTCGGCTCCGGCGCGCCGGATGCCGGTCAGCGATTCGAGCGCCGCGGCGCGCTCGTCGATCCAGCCGTTGGCGGCCGCGGCGCAGATCATCGCGTACTCCCCCGACACCTGATAGGCGGCCACCGGCACCGGGGATATCGACGCCGCCGCCGAAACGATGTCGAGGTAGCCCATCGCCGGCTTGATCATCACGATGTCGGCGCCCTCGTCGAGGTCCAGCTCGACCTCGCGCAGCGCCTCGCGCAGGTTGCCCGGCTCCTGCTGGTAGGTGCGCCGGTCGCCGGACAGGCTGGAGCTCACCGCCTCGCGGAACGGCCCGTAGAACGCCGAGGCGAACTTCGCCGCGTAGGCCAGGATCACCACATCGGTGTGGCCCGCGGCGTCCAGGCCGTCGCGGATGGCGCCCACCTGGCCGTCCATCATCCCGCTCGGCCCGACGACATGCGCGCCCGATTCCGCTTGTGCCACAGCCAATTCCACATAGCGGGCCAGGGTGGCGTCGTTGTCGACCCGGCCCCTGGCGTCCAGGACCCCGCAGTGCCCGTGGTCGGTGAACTCGTCCAGGCAGGTGTCGGCCATCAACACGGTGGCGTCGCCGAGGTCCTTGGCCAGATCGCGCAGGGCGACGTTGAGGATGCCGTCGGGGTCGGTGCCGGCCGAACCGGTCGCGTCCTTGTCCTGCTCGCGCGGCACGCCGAACAGCATCAGCCCGCCCACCCCGGCGGCGACGGCGGCCTCGGCGGCGCTGCGCAGCGAATCCCGGGTGTGCTGAACGACTTTCGGCATGGACGCGATGGGCCGCGGCTCGTCGATGCCGTCTGCGACGAACATCGGCAGCACCAAATGCCTTGGCTCCAACGACGTTTGCGCGACCAAGCGGCGCAACGCCGGGGTGGAGCGCAGTCGACGCGGCCGCTGCCTCATTGTCGTGCGTTGACTCGTGCGTTGACTCTGCGGTGAGGGCGGACCTTACTCGCACTTTTGCGCCATGGACGCAGAGTCAACGCCGGGCAGATCATCGCCTGCGGCTCTTCTTGCGCGGCGGCGGCAGCGCGCCCTCGGCGCGCAACCGCGCCGCGTGCTCGGCCAGCGCGTCGACCAGCGGGCCGATGGCGGCGGTGTCGGGCTGGACATCCACCCGCAGGCCGAATTCGGCGGCGGTCTCGGCGGTCTTGGGGCCGATGCAGGCGATGATGGTGCGCGCGTGCGGCTTGCCCGCGATGCCGACCAGGTTTCGCACCGTCGAGCTCGACGTGAAGCACACCGCGTCGAAGCCGCCCGTCTTGATCATCTCGCGGGTGGCCGCCGGCGGCGGTGCGGCGCGCACCGTCCGGTAGGCGGTGACGTCCTCGATCTCCCAGCCGCGCTCGCGCAGTCCCTCGGCCAGCGTCTCGGTGGCGATGTCGGCGCGCGGCAGCAGGACGCGGTTCACCGGGTCGAAAACGCTGTCGTAGGGCGGGAAGTCGTCGAGCAGGCCGAGCGAGGACTGCTCCCCGGCCGGCACCAGCTCGGGGCTGATCCCGAAGGCCCGGACCCGGTCGGCCGTCGACTCGCCGACGCAGGCGATCTTCACCCCGGAGAACGCGCGGGCGTCCAGACCGAACTCGCCGAACTTCTCCCACACCGCGCGCACCGCGTTGGTGGAGGTGAACACCACCCACTGGAAGCGCCCGTCGACCAGGCCCTTCACGGCCCGTTCCATCTGGGCGGGGCTGCGCGGCGGCTCGACGGCGATGGTGGGCACCTCGATGGGCAGCGCGCCGTACGACGTCAGCCGCTCGCTCATCTCCCCGGCCTGATCCTTGGTGCGGGGCACCAGGACGGTCCAGCCGTACAGGGCGCGGCTCTCCCACCAGTTCAGCTTGGCCCGGGCGCTCACGGTCTTGCCGATGGTCACCACCAGCGGCCCGGTGAGCGGACCCGCCGGGTCGGTGCCGCCCAGCACGGCCGAGTCGGTCAACCCGCCCAGCGTGGTCTCCACCGAGCGCTGCTGGCACGTGGTGCCGTGCGCGGTAACCACACACGGCGTGGTCTCGGACAGCTCGTGCTCGATCAGGGTGCGGGCCGCGTCGGCCAGATGCGACGCGGTGGCCTGCAGGATCAGCGGCCCGGGGGCGGCGGCCAGCGCCTCCCAGTCGACGTCGCCGCGCACGTCGGCCACCGTGTGCGACGAGCCCAGCGGCAGCCCGGCGTACGTCGGCACCGCGTTGGTGCCGGCCAGGCCGGGGATGATCTCGATGTGCAGGTGGCTGCGCGCGACGGCGTTCACCTCGGTGATGACCGCGTCGACGGTCAGCGGGTCGCCGGCCACCAGCCGCAGCACGTCGACGCCCGAACGGGCCTCGGCGGTAAGCATCTTGGCGACTTCGGCGGGCTCGCCCAGCGCCGGGCGGACGTCGGGACCGCCGGACAGCACGGCGTGGCCCTGGTCCCCGCCGGCGGCGTCGTCGGCCTTGTCCGTGGCCGGTTCGGCGGGCGCCGGGCCGGACACCGGCGGCAGATCCTTGCCGATCAGCGCCAGCACCGACTCGGGCACGTCGGGGTCGGTGAACACCAGCGCGGCGTTCGCCAGCACCGTCGCGGCCCGGGCGGTCAGCAGTCCGGGGTCGCCGGGACCGGAGCCCACGAACGTGATGTGGCCCGGTTTCGGCTTACGCCCTCGCGTCGTCATTGTCGCTCCCACTCTTCATCGCGCGGGGTCTTGCCGCGCCCCGCGCATCAGCTCCCGCGCGCCCAGCTCGAACAGCTCCGCGGCGACCGAGAGCCCGAGGTCTCGTGCCCGACCGGGATCGCCGATGCCGGACGCGCGGATCACGTCGGATCCGTCCAGCGCCGCCACGCAGCCGCGCAGCGACAGCTCTTCGAAGACGTGGCCCTCCTCATCGATGGACTCGACCACCTCGGCGATCGCGCCCACCGGTGCGGAGCAGCCCGCCTCCAGTTCGGCCAGCAGGGCTCGCTCCGCGGTGACCGCCGCGCGGGTGTCGGCGTCGTCCAACTCCGCCAGCACCGCGGCCAGCCGGTTGTCGTCGGCGCGGCATTCGACGGCGAGCGCGCCCTGAGCCGGTGCTGGCAACATCTGCACCGGCTCTAGCGTCTCGGTGACATCGTCGAGGCGGCCCAACCGGGACAGACCGGCCCGGGCCACCACGACGGCGTCAAGATCACCACTGCTTACCCTGTTCAACCTGGTATCTAGGTTGCCTCGTAGGGGGCGGATTTCCAAACCGAGACCCAATGCTCTAAGCTGTGCGGCCCGTCGCGGGGAGGACGTGCCCACCAGCGAACCCGCCGGCAACTCCCCGAGCACCAGCCCGTCGCGCGCCACCACCGCGTCGCGCGGGTCGTTGCGGGGCGGTATCGCGGCCACCAGGAAGCGGGGGTCTTCGGCCGTCGGCAAATCCTTGTGCGAGTGCACGGCCGCGTCGACGCGCCCGTCCTCGATGGCCTCGCGCAGCGCGGTGGTGAACGCGCCCACGCCGAGGCTTTCGATGGGCGCCGACGAACGGTCGCCCGCGGTGCTGATGGTCACCAGCTCGGCGGGGTGGCCCTTGGCGATCAGGGCGTCCCGCACGCCGGCGGCCTGGGTGGTGGCCAGCAGACTGCCCCGGGTGCCTATCCGGATCACGTTGGGCAACGGCTACTCGGCGGAGGATTGTGGGGCATCGAATCCCGTTGATATCACTGGCAATTCACCCGCCGCGACGGCGTCGACGGCGGTCTGGTCGAGTTCGAACAGCTCGCGCAGCGCCTCGGCGTAGCTGTCACCGCCGGGGGCGCTGGCGAGTTGTTTGATCCGCACGGTCGGCGCGTGCAGCAGCTTGTCGACCACTCGGCGCACGGTGCGGGCGACCTCCTCGCGCTGGGCGCTTTCCAGGCCGGGCAGCCGGTTCTCCAGCCGCAGCAGCTCGGCCTCGACGACGTCGGCGGCCCGCTGGCGCAGCGCGGTCACCGTTGGGGTGACCTCGGCCATCCGCTGACCGGCCAGGTAGGCGGCGACCTCGGCCGCCACGATGTGGCGGGCGGCGTCGACGTCGGCGGCCGCCGCGTGCGCGGCGGGTTCGTGCTGGACGCGCTCGACGTCGACGACCCAGACGCCGGGCAGCCCGGCCACCGCCGGGTCGACGTCGCGCGGCATGCCCAGGTCGCAGATCACCAGCGGGTGGGTGGTCTCGTCGACGATCGAGCGGCGGGCGGCGGCCAGCGCGTGGTGCACGTCGGCCAGCGACACCACCGGGCTCACCGCGCCGGTGCAGCTGACCACGACGTCGGCGTCGGCGAGCGCGTCGGGCAGCCGGTCCAGCGTCAGGGCCTCGGCGCGGACGCCGGATTCGCGGATCTTGCGGGCCAGCCGCTGCGCCCGGGACAGCGACCTGTTGATCACCTGGATGCGTTCGATGCCGGCGCGGGTCAGGTGTGCCGACGACAGCGCGCCCATCGCCCCGGCGCCGATCACGACGGCGGTCTTGCCCGGCAGCCCGCCCAGCTTGCGTTCGGCCATGCCGAGGGCGACGGAGACCACCGAGGCGCCGGCCGCGTCGATGGCGGTTTCGGAGTGCACCCGCTTGCCCACCGACAGCGCCCGCTGGGCCAGCTCGTGCAGGACCCGGCCGACGGTGCGATTGGTCTCGGCGGTGGCGTAGGCGCGCCGCACCTGCCCCAGCACCTGCTGCTCGCCGACGACCGCGGAATCCAGGCCGCTGGCAACGGCGAACAGGTGCTCGACGGCGGCCTCGCTGTAGCGCACGTAGGCGTACTTGGTCAGGTCGCCCATCGACATGCCGGAGTGGTCCGACAGCACCTGCCCGATCACCGCCAACCCGCCGTGGAAGGCGTCCACCACCGCGTAGACCTCGACCCGGTTGCATGTCGACAGCACCATGGCCTCGGTCACCAGCGGGGACTGCAACACCCGGTCGACGATCTTGATCTGGTCGGAGTCGTCGATGCTGAGTTGTTCCAGGACGGGGACCGGCGCACTGCGGTGCGAAACTCCGAAAAGCAGGATGCTCACGGCAGCATCACCTGGCCAGCTCCCTTGCTTCCTCCAGTAACTGAACTGGTGTCCACGGTAAACGGTGATCAGGTGGGCTACCAAATAATTGCCCCGCCGCCTAGCTGGCCGCGGGCCGCGTCCTCACCGGGTGAGATCGGCGCGAAGTCGCGGCTCGTCGAGCTCCCAGTAGCTGTGTTCGCGACCGTCCAGCAGGACCACCGGCAAACGATCCCCGAACTCGGCGCGCGGCCCGGCGTTGCCGGCCTTCGCGGCGGCGTCGACGTCGGTGGTGGACAGGTCGAAGCCCAGCTCATCGGCCAGTTCCGCGAGCCTTGCGTGTACCCGCGCGCAGATGGTGCAGCCGTCGCGGGTCAGCAGTTCGACCTGCCGTGTTGTCATGGGCACCAGTGTGCCGGGTGAATTGTGGACGTGCCCGCCGCTGGTTAGGTTTCCGCTGTGGCTGCCAGCGATGACCTGCGCGTCGACCCCGCGGTGATGCAGGGGTTTGGCCAGGCGTTGCGCGGTGGCGCTTCGGACCTGCGGGCGCGGTTGGCCGAGCTCGACGCGCAGGTGAGCGAGGTGCTGGGCGGCTGGCGCGGCGGCGCCGGCAGCGCCTACGGCTCCGCGTGGGAGATGTGGCATCGCGGGGCCGCCGAGGTGGAGCTGGGCCTGTCGATGCTGGCGGGGGCGGTGGCCCAGGCCGGCGAGGGCTATCAGCAAAGCGAGGCGGCTTCCGGGCAGGCGCTGCGGGAGGTGCGCGGTGGCTGAGGCTTTTCGGGTGGATCCCGAGGCGCTGGCCGACGCGGTCGAGCGGATGGCGGAGTTTCAGCGCTATGCGGAAAGCATGCTCGCCGAAATCGACTCTCTGGTAACGAATTTGCACGCGACGTGGACCGGACAGGGCGCGGCGGCTCATGCCGAGGCGCACCGGCATTGGGCGCGCGGCGAGGCGATGATGCGCGAGGCGTTGGCTCAGTTGCGGGCCGCCGCCCATACCGCGCACGGCAACTACACCGGCGCCATCGCCAAGAATTCGAGCATGTGGTCGTGAGCTAATGGCGCCGCTGGCAGTCGACCCCGCGGCCCTCGACGGCGCGGGCGCCTCGGTGGTGACGGCCGGCGAGGGCTTGGGCTCGGTGATCTCGACGCTGACCGCGGCGCTGTCGGGGTGTTCCGGGATGGCCGGCGACGATCCCGCCGGCGCGGCGCTGGGCCGCAGCTACGACGGGTCGGCGTCCAAGCTCGTCGAGGCGATGGTGGTCACCCGAAACGGGTTGTGCAGCCTCGGAGATGGCGTGCGGATGTCGGCACACAACTACTCGCTGGCCGAGGCGCAGTCCGACGTTTCCGGCCACGGCAACCCGCTTCCGGCGCCCCCGTCGACGGGCCCGATCTCGGCGGGTTCGCCGCCGTCGTCGGTCGGAGCCGGCGACGGTCCCCCGGCGGGCTGGGGGTGGGTGGCCCCGTTCATCGGAATGATTTGGCCGACAGGCGATTCGGGGAAGCTCCGAGCCGCGGCCGCGGCATGGAGTGCGGCGGGCACGCAGTTCGGCATGGCCGAAATCCTGGGGACGGGTGCCCCGATGGGAGCCGTTCGCGCCCAACGGATTCCGGAGGGCGCGGCCATCGATCGCGCGTTCACCGACGCCTACAGCAGCACCACCGGCATCGTAGCGCAGTGCCAAAAGATCGCCGCCCAGCTGAACAGCTACGCGGCCAAGATCGACAAGGTCCACGCGGCGATCCTGGACCTGCTGGCGCGCATCTGCGACCCGATGACCGGGATCAAAGAGGTCTGGGAATTCCTGACCGACCAAGACGAAGACGAAATCAAGAAGATCGCCGACGACATCCGCACGGTGGTGGACAACTTCACGAGCGAGGTCGACGTGCTGCGGGCCGAAATCGCGGCCACTCTCGGCGACGCGGCCACGATCGCCACCACGATGGGCGGTTACGCCTCGAAGCAGTGGGATCAGTTCCTGCACGGCACCGATATCGGGCGGGCGATCAACCAGGTCGGGCAATACGGCAAGGGCGTCTGGTGCGAGGCCGGTGGTTTCGTCAAGGGGCTCTACGACATCAGTCAACTGCGGCTGGTGGTCGACCCGGTGGGTTACTACCGCGATTTGGGCGAGATGGCCGAGGGAGCCGCGCCGCTGGTCGGCTTGGGCCCTGACGGTGGTCCCGGCGTCGGAGAGTCGTGGAAGCAGCTGGGCAAGGGCCTCGTTCATTGGGACGAGTGGGACAAGAATCCCGCCGAAGCCGCGGGCCGAAGCGTGTTCGACCTCGCCACGCTGGCCCTGCCCGGCGGGCCGCTCTCGAAGCTGGGCAAGGCAGGCCACACCGCTGCCGATGCGCTCAGAGGCTTGCGCCGGCCGCCCGAGCTGCCGAAGCTTCCCGAGCCACCGTCGATCAAGCCACCCTCGACGCCGCTGCCGGAATCGGGCCCGAAGCCGCCGGAACCCGGCCGCCCCGCACCCGCGCCGCCGGGAAAGCCCGGCCCGGCTCCGGCCGGCACGCCGCCGCACGGCCCGACGGAACCCAAGCCGCCCGTTGGTGGGGCACCTCACGTCGGGGAGGCGCCCAAACCGGTTGCGGCGCCGCCGGAGTCGGGCAGGCCAGCCGTGCCCGCGCCCGCAGAGCGCACGCCACTGCCCCATCAGCAACCGCATGAGCCCGTCCCCGCCGCAGTTTCGGCCGCACCGGCCGGAGCTCCGGCCGAAACGGTTCCGAGTTCCGCGGTGCCGCACGCGCCTGCGGGTTCGGTCCCGTCGCCGCCCGCCGTGCCGCATGTGTCGGCGCCGTCGTCCGCCCCCGCGGGGGGACTCCCGGCCGAAGCGCCGCCGCCCTTCGGTGGGCCACCCCATGGTGGGGAACCGGGCGGTCACCCGCCCGAGCCACCTCAGCCCCATGACGGCGCTCCGCCTCCCCCCAGGGACGGCGATGGATCGCATGAGCGCGGCGACGGCAGCGGACCAGGGGAAGCTGACGGCCCCGCACAGGCTGACACGGTTCCGGACCGGCCTGAATTCACGTTGGACAACCCGCTCGACCACATGAGCGATCAGCTCCTGGCCCTGTCCGAACAACACCTGACGGGAAGCGGCGAAACCGTTCTCGGACCATTTAGACCCGCTGGGGGCGCCCCGTCCTACATCGAAGTCGCACAGCAACACGGAGCCAGCTACTTCGATATCGGTGACGCATGGCAGTCGGCCACCCCGACGGAACGACTCGCTGCGAATCAGCATGTGCTCGACATAGCCATCACGAACGGTGACAAGGTCACACTGTCTGTGCCATTCGATATGGTGAATCCAGACACGTTTACAGGCGCTGAAATTAGGTATCTCGAGTTGCACGGATATCATCAAATAAATGACACTACATGGGTTCCGCCCGGCGGGAAGATTGGAAAATGAAAACGCTCTTAGAGTACTTTCTGAAATACTTCGATACGCTATATCTCGATCCCCGCTATCGTATTACCGATTCGAGCACGAGTGGTGTGGAATCGAACAATGCATCGCTGACCATCACAGGACCGATCCTCAGTTGGGGTCTGAGCAACGACAAAGGCCAGTTCCTACTTAGCGTCGCACCTACTGCGCTGGCGACACCAGATAACTGGTTCACCGTATCCCTTATCAAACAGTATCTAAATGGGCTGGATGAGATCGAGTATTCGTCCGCCGCCGATGAAATCGCATGGATACGAGAGAACGGTGGACGTGTAGAGGAGCTATTTTCAGACGCCTCCAAGATCGAAGCCGTCTGCGAGACGCTTAGATCACTACGCCGCTCCAATGCAGAAAGGTACTGGACGCGCTGGCGCGAGCAGCAAGGGCTTTCCTAACTCCGATACTGAATGCATCCCAGGCGGCGGCCGCAGCAGCGACGGACGTGACGCTGGCTTCACGGTCGCGAGATGGCCGCCATGCGAATCCAGCCCAGGCCCGACGCGCAAGCCTTCCATCCAACCGCCGGATAGGGTTGATATCGGCCGCGCGCGGGAGCGCGGCCACCGGGCAGCGATCTTAGGAGGTTGAGCGATGACTTCCTCTGCGCCGGGTGCTGTGCCGGGCAACGCGGACCCCGCCGGGCGCGTCGACCTGCAGTCGGTGGCCGCCAACGCCAGCGCCGCGCGCGCGCTCGAGGGCATGGAGGAAGCGGCCGCGGCGGAGGATCACCCGCAGCCGCCCGTCGACCTGACCGCCGCGGCGTTCTTCGACGTGGACAACACCCTGGTGCAGGGCTCCTCGGCGGTGCACTTCGGACGCGGGCTGGCCGCGCGCGACTACTTCACCTATCGCGATGTGCTCGGATTCATCTACGCGCAGGCCAAGTTTCAGTTGCTCGGCAAGGAGAACAGCAACGACGTCGCCGCCGGTCGGCGCAAGGCGCTCGCTTTCATCGAGGGCCGGTCGGTGTCGGAGCTGGAGCGCCTGGGCGAGGAGATCTACGACGAGATCATCGCCGACAAGATCTGGGCGGGCACCCGCGAGCTCACCCAAATGCATCTCGATGCCGGCCAACAGGTTTGGTTGATCACCGCCACGCCATACGAACTCGCGGCGACGATCGCGCGGCGGCTCGGCCTGACCGGCGCGCTGGGCACCGTCGCCGAGTCGGTCGACGGGGTGTTCACCGGCCGGCTGGTGGGCGAGATCCTGCACGGCACCGGAAAGGCCCACGCCGTGCGGTCGCTGGCGATCCGGGAGGGGCTCAACCTCAAACGCTGCACCGCCTATTCCGACAGCTACAACGACGTGCCCATGCTGTCGTTGGTGGGCACGGCGGTCGCCATCAACCCCGACGCGCGGTTACGCGCGCTGGCGCGCGAGCGCGGGTGGGAGATCCGCGACTTCCGCACCGCCCGCAAGGCGGCCCGGATCGGGGTGCCGTCGGCCCTGGCGCTCGGCGCGGCGGGCGGTGCGCTGGCCGCGTTGGCGTCGCGACGCCAATCGCGCTGATAAGCTGCGCCGCTGAGCACCAATCCGAGCAGAAAGCAAGACGGGCATGACAGTCCCCAAAGAGGCCGAAGGCCTCATCGGCAGCCACTACCGGGCGCCGGACTACTTCCAGGTCGGACGCGAGAAGATCCGGGAGTTCGCGGCCGCGGTGAAAGACGAACACCCGACGCACTACAACGAGGCCGACGCCGCCGAGGCCGGCTACCCCGCTCTGGTGGCGCCGCTGACGTTCCTGGCGATCGCGGGACGCCGTGTGCAGCTCGAGATCTTCACCAAGTTCGACATCCCGATCAACCTCGCCCGGGTCTTGCACCGCGACCAGAAGTTCATCTTTCACCGGCCGATCCTGGCCCACGACAAGCTGTACTTCGACACGTATCTAGACTCGGTGATCGAGTCTCACGGCGCAGTGATCTCCGAAATCCGTAGCGAGGTCACAGACGCCGAGGGCAAACCGGTGGTCACCAGCGTCGTCACGATGCTGGGAGAAGCGGCGCATCAAGAAGCGGACGCCGCGACGACCGCCGCTGCAATTGCATCCATATCTGCCGGAAAGTAGGGTCGATTCAATGACGTCACAGGGTGAAACGGGTGGCACCCAGCTGAAGCCCCCGGTCGAAGCAGTCCGATCCCACTACGACAAATCGAACGAGTTCTTCAAGCTTTGGCTTGACCCGTCGATGACCTACAGCTGCGCCTACTTCGAAGAGCGCCCGAACATGACGCTCGAGGAAGCCCAGTACGCCAAGCGCAAGCTCGCGCTCGACAAGCTCAACCTCGAGCCCGGCATGACGCTGCTCGACATCGGCTGCGGCTGGGGCTCGACCATGCGGGACGCGGTGCAGGAGTACGACGTCAACGTCATCGGCCTGACGCTGAGCGAGAACCAGTACGCCCACGACGTGGAGAAGTTCAAAGAGGTTGACAGCCCGCGCCGCAAAGAGGTTCGGATCCAGGGCTGGGAAGAATTCGACGAGCCGGTGGACCGGATCGTGTCACTGGGCGCCTTCGAGCACTTCGCCGATGGCGCCGGCGACGCCGGGTTCGAGCGCTACGGCACCTTCTTCAAGAAGTACTATGACCTGACGCCCGACGACGGCCGGATGCTGCTGCACTCGATCATCATCCCGGACAAAGAGGAAGCCGAGGAGCGCGGCCTCGGGGCGCCGATGAGCCTGCTGCGCTTCATCAAGTTCATCCTGGCCGAGATCTTCCCGGGCGGCCGGCTGCCCCGGATCTCGCAGGTCGACCACTACTCGTCCAACGCCGGCTGGAAGGTCGAGCGCTACCACCGCATCGGCCATAACTACGTGCCGACGCTCAACGCTTGGGCCGACGCGCTGGAGGCGCACAAGGACGAGGCGATCGCCCTGAAGGGGCAGGAGACCTACGACATCTACATGCACTACCTGCGTGGGTGCTCGGACCTGTTCCGCGACCACTACACCGACGTCTGCCAGTTCACGCTCGTCAAGTAAGCCGGCAACCGCCGAGCAGACGTAAAAGCCCCCGAAAACTATGGTTTCGGGGGCTTTTACGTCTGCTCAGCGTGCTCACTCAGCCGAGGAAGATGTTGCGGCGGCCGGCCAGCAGCCGGTACAGCGTCTGCTGGATCGTCTCGCGCACTTGGTCGGTCAGCTCGAAGGTGACCATCGGGTCCTCGGCGTCGGACGCCGCGTAGTCGTTGGTGTAGATCGGCTCCCCGAACGCGATGCGCCACTTCGACGGCAGCGGCACCAGGCCCGCCGGCCCGGCCAGCGGGAACAGCGGGGTGATCGGGAAGTAGGGCAGCCCGAACAGCCGCGCGAGCAGCTTGACGTCGGTGAGCATCGGGTAGATCTCTTCGGAGCCGACGATCGAGCACGGCACGATCGGCGCCTTGGTGCGCAGCGCGGCCGTCACGAAGCCGCCGCGGCCGAACCGCTGCAACCGGTAGCGGTCCTCGAAGCGCTTGCCCAGCCCCTTGTAGCCCTCCGGGAACACGGCGGTGAGCTGGCCGGCGGCCAGCAACCGGTGCGCGTCCGTCGTGCAGGCCATGGTGTGGCCGGCCTTGCGGGCGGTTTCGCCGATCACCGGCAGGTCGAAGACCATGTCGGCGGCCAGCAGCCGCAGGTCGCGCTCCGCGGGATGCTCGTCGTGCACCGCCACCGACAGCATCAGCCCGTCGAACGGCAACACCCCGGCGTGATTGGCCACCACCAGCGCGGCGCCCTCGCTCGGCAGGTTCTCCACGCCGCTGACCTCGACGCGGAACCACGACCGGAAGAAGAACCTCAGCAAAGGCCGGACGACCGCGCTGTTGAAGTGCGGGTCGAACCCGAACTCGTCGACGCTGTAGTCACCCGTCAGCCGCTGCCGCAGGAATCCCGCGACGGCGGCGACGCGCTGGGCGAGCTCGTTGAGCGGCGCCTCACTCGTCGACGTCGCACCCGCGACGCGTCGGTGCTCATCGATTTCGCGGACGACGGCCGCGAGCTGCTCGGCCGACGCCCGGCCGCCCGGATCGGAAAGCAACGAGGGATGCTGCCGAGACGCCTCGGCGCGCTGGCCGGATTTGCGCCGCGCCGCTACCCGGCCCCGATTGGTGTGCAGTGGAATGACATTCGCTCTGGTTTCACCCGCCACGATATCTACCTGACCCCACCCCATGGAATTGGATTTCGGGAACCCCAGCGCTGAGCCAAGGCTATGGCGCGACCCTCCAGGGAGCGTACCCGATCCGGGGCGATTATGGGAGTGAGGCCGCGCCCGCGCACGTAGTCGTCGAACGCCTCGGCCGTCGTCCATTTGGGCTGGTAGCCCAGCTCGGTGCGCATCCTGGTGGTGTCCATGACCCGGCCGTAGCTCAGGTAGTTGAATTGCTCACGATCGATCTCGGTGTAGCGATTAGCCCGTCTCAGCGAATCCAGCGCCCAGACGCCAAAACCCGGTACCGGCAACGGAATTCGGCCGGCCCGCCGGATCGCCTGCGACAGCATGATGATGCCGTCGGCGCCGATGTTGAACGTGCCGGCCTTGCCGGCCATCGCCGCGCGCTCCAGCGCGCCCAGCGCGTCCTGCTCGTGCAGCAGCTGCAGTCGCGCGTCTCGCCCGAAGATCGTCGGCACAAAAGGCCCGGCGAGATAGCGCGACAGCGTGGTGTCCATCGCCGGGCCGATCATGTTGGCCAGCCGCAGAATGGTCACCGCGATGTCGGGCCGGCGGCGGCCCAGGCCGCGCGCGTAACCCTCGATGTCGAGGCTGTCCTTGGCGAAGCCCGCGCGCAGCGGCCGACGGCTGCTGCTGTCCTCGGTGAACATCACCGGGTCGTGCGGGCTCGACCCGTACACCTCCGACGTCGACTTCAGCACGACGCGGCGAACCGACGGGGCCTTCTGGCAGGCCGCGAACAGTTGCATCGCGCCCATCACGTTGAGTTCCTTGAGCGCCGCCGTGCCGCCGGACCGCGGCGCGTACGAGGCGGCCGCGGCGTGCACCACCGTGTCGACGTCACCGTTTCGAATCACCTTGGCGATGAACGGGTTTCGAATGTCGGCGCGCACGAATTCGGCGCGGCCCATCCGGCGCAGCATGTCCTTGCTCGGCGCGATCGCGTCCACCGCGATCACCCCGTTGATCAACGGGTTCTGCGCCAGGCGGGCGGTCAGGTAGCCGCCGAGAAATCGGCAGGCGCCGGTGACCAGCACAACCTTGGGGTAGTGCATGCGCTCGGCCCCGGTGTCGGCGCGGGTGCCACCCGTCGCGCCACCATCCCCGTTCGGCGAATCCACCCGAACAGCCTAACGGCCAACGGATACGACGGCGTTACGGCCGCGTGACGGTGGGTGCGGGTGGGAATCAGCCGGGCGGGGCTTACTTGCCAAGTTTTCTGCGCTGCACCCGGGTGCGGCGCAGCAGCTTGCGGTGCTTTTTCTTCGACATGCGCTTGCGCCGCTTCTTGATTACTGAACCCATGAACTCCGCTATCTGACCCGTGACCGGCTTGAAAGAAATTGACCCGGACACTTTACCCGGCGCAACGCATAGAACACCAAACCGATAGGCGCGACCCCGCGCCACACCCTTCGATGCCGATCCGGCCGCGCCCCGAAAGCGTGGGTCGCGCGGCGGATTTCAGCTCAGCCCGCGTCGAAGTACGAAGTCTCCAGCATGTCGTGGACGGCCTTGGCATGCACCCGGAAGGACCGCCCGACCCGAACCGCCGGCAGCTCGCCGTTGTGCACCAGCCGGTAAACCGTCATCTTGGAGACCCGCATCAGGGCCGCCACTTCGGCGACGGTGAGAAATTGTGTCCTGGCCTGCTGGCCCTCGGCTGTGCCGGTGTCCCGCTTGCCGGCGGAATCGCGCGCCGATGGCCCGTTCGTAGACGTCATCGCAACCCAATCGTGTCAGGCCCGCGCAATGCCAGCGGCTTCCCCTCCGCTGGCACCCACACGTGCTTACAGAAAGGAGAATAGCGGGACTAGTGGGGTTACTGGTACTGGTGGGGGACAATCAGTTCAAAATTCTTGAATTATTCTGATGTAATTCTTAGCTGCTCAGAGCGCTTTTTGGCGGCCTGGATGGCGGCGTCGACGGCGGCCCGCAATCCGCCCCTTTCGAGTTCGCGCAGCCCAGCGGCCGTCGTGCCGCCCGGCGACGTGATGGTCGCCCGCAGTTGGGTCGCGGTGGCGTCCGCCGCGGCCCCCAACGCCTCGCCCTCACCCGGCCTACGGTCCTGATCCATCCGTTCCAGCAGCATCGCCGCCGACCCCGCCATGGTCTGCGCGGTTAGGTCGGTGGCCACCTGGCGGCTCAGGCCCGCCGCGACACCGGCGTCCACCAGGGCCTCGACCATCAAGAAGAAATACGCCGGACCGGACCCCGACAGCGCGGTGACCGCGTCCATTTGCGACTCGGGAACGGTCAGCACGCCGCCGACCGCATCGAAGAGGGCCGAAACCCCCTCCAGCTGGGGCGGGGTGACGAACCGCCCGGTGGCCAGCGCGGTCACCCCGGCGCCGACCAGCGCCGCCGCGTTCGGCATCGCCCGCACCACCGGCGTCCCGGCCGGCAGTTTCGACTCGAAGTAGGTGATCGTGATCCCCGCCGCGACGGTGACGAACACCTGCTCGGCGCTGTCGTTGTCGGCCGCCGCGGCCGCGCGCGCCAACTCCCCCATCACCGTCTCGACGTCGGCGGGCTTGACCGCGACGACGAGGAACGTCGCGTTCTCCACCGCCTCGGCCGGCGACGACGTCACCAGCACCGAGTAGGTGTCGGCCAGGTACTTGGCGCGTTCGGGCACGCGTTCGGCCACCACCAGGTCCTTGACCTGGTGCCCCGCCCGCAGCAGACCCGACAGCAAGGCCTCGCCGATGCTGCCGCCACCGATGATCGCGATTCTTGCCATGCCGGAAAGCATCGCAGACACCGGCGGCTATCGAGCGGCGGGCACCATCGCGAGTTGGCGCGCTTGCACCACGATCCGGCCCAGGCTGTCGACGACGGTGTGGTCCTCGTCGAACCAGTCGTGCCCGATCTCGGTGCAGGTCGCGATGATCCGCAGCCAGCCGTCGGCGGGCAGGCTCCGCAGGAACGCCGTGAGCTGGACGGTGGGCGCCCAGCCGGTGCGGTCCACGGCGAAGGTCACCGGCGCCGACAGGTCCCCGCACATGAGCGCGAACAGCGCGTCCGGGGCCACCCCGCGGGGGCGCGCCCACATCTGGATCACCGGCGGCCGGCCGTCGGCGCTGAGCTCCATCGTCGACAGCACCGGACGGACGTCGCAGCCCTCGCCCAGGTGCACCAGCCCGGCCAGCGGGTGGCCGGGCCCGATCGGCGCGATGTCGGCGGGCGGCTCGGGCGCCATCAGGCCCACCACCGGGTTGGCCGACAGCAGCGGCGCGATTTCCCCGCCGGGCGTGAAGTGCTCCGGCTCGCCGAGGTTGACCACCGCGTGCACCGCGGTGCGGTTGCCCTGGACGAGCTCGACGTCGACCACGCTGATCCGGCGGCCGCGCTTGCGGATCGACGTCACCAGCTGCATCACCCCCGGGTCGGGCGCCCACAGGAAGCTGGCCGACACGGCGACCGGCTGCAGGACCGGCTCGGATTGTGCGCCGCAGACCGTGCGGGCGGCGTTGGCGCACAGCGCCAGCATGGCGCCGCCGTGCACCTTGGGCCCGATGGTCCAGTGCTTGTTGAGCTCGCCCTCGTAGACGCCGGGGCCGGTCTCGCGCAGCGTCATTGCGTCGGTGAACAGCGCGGTCATGGTCTCCTGGGGTCTCCCGGTCAGCGCATCAGGTGCGTGCGCGCGAACTGCAACGATTCGGTCAGCATGGCTTCGCGCTCGGTGGCCGAACGCGCGCCGGAGGTGGACACCTCGAGGATGACATGCCCGGCGAACCGGCCGCCGGCCAGCATCTGGCACACCTCGGCGGTGGGCTGGGTTCCGCGCCCCGGCACCAGGTGCTCGTCGGCGGGCAGGCCGCTGCCGTCGCACAGGTGCAGGTGGACCAGCCCCCGGCCCATTCGCCGCGCCATCTCCAGCGAGTCGCTGCCCGCGGTCGCGGTGTGCGACAGGTCCAGCGTGTAGTGCGCGTGGTTGCCGTCCAACGGGTCGTAGGAGGGCGAGAACGCCGAAATCGCCGGGCCCGGCCCGCCGCCGCGCCTGCGCATCCGCTCGCGCGACTGGTCGGCCCCGAAGAACCGGTCGGCCCGGAACGGGAACATGTTCTCCACCGCGATCTTCACGTCGCTGGACGCCTCCAGGGATGCCACCTGGTCGCTGAAGCCCTCGGCGTAGCGGCGCTGCCAGCGAAACGGCGGATGCACGACGACGGTCGGCGCGCCCAACTTCTCGGCGGCCCGCACGCTGCGGTCCAGCTTGTGAATCGGGTTGGAGCCCCACACCCGCTGGGAGATCAGCAGGCAGGGGGCGTGCACGGACAGCACCGGCATGCGGTAGCGCCGCGAGAGCTTCTTGACCGCATCGACGTCCTGGCTGACCGACTCGCTCCACACCATCAGCTCGACGCCGTCGTAGCCGAGCCGGGCCGCATACTCGAACGCGGCCTCGGCCCGTAACGGATAGACCGAGGCCGTGGACAGGCCGACTTTGATTGCGGGGCGCACTGTTTGCCGGTGACGCCTAGCCCGATTGCAGGGACAGTGCCAGCGGGCCCAGGGTGATCAGCGCCCCGACCGCGACCGCGATCAGCGTGCTGGCGATGTCCTCGGTCTTGCGGACCACCCGCACCCCGGCCACCAGGCCCAGGATGACCAGCACCGACAGCACCAGCGCCACCAGGCTGTTCCACCGCCACAGCTGGTCGAAGGCGATGAACAGCCCCGCGCCGAACGCGACCGCCAGCATCGACTGCGCGACGACCAGGGCGCCGCGCCACAGGCTCGCGAGCCGCCCGTGGGCCGGACGGGCGGCCTCGGCCTGGGCCTGGGCTTCGGCTTGGGCTTTGGCGGCCGCGTCGGTGCGGTGGTCCCCCTCGAGCTCTTCCGTTCGCGCGTCCGCCGCGTCTCCGCTGCGCCGCCGGGCCAGCTCGTCGGCGAGGGTCTGCCCGCCGAACAGCGTCGAATCCGAGGACTGCAGGTACGAGCGCACGTAGGCGGAATCCTCGGTCGCGGGCTCGGCCTCGCGCACCTCGGAATCCATCACGTCGACCGGGATGTCGGCGTATTGGTCCAGCGGGTCCGGGCTCATGTCCTCGGCGCCGGACTGCTCGGCGTCCCGCGCGTCGCCGAGGCGCACGGGCCGCGGGTAGGCGCTGCGCTCCGGCCCCTCCGCGTGGTGCGGCTGCGGCGGCGACTTGGGCCAGCGCGGCTCGGGCTCGGACCAGTAGGCGGATTTGGGCCGCTCGTCGGTGACCTCTTCGGGGGCTTGCTCGGCGGTTTCCGATGCTTCGACGTCCGGCTCGGCGACCTGGGCGGTGCCGTTGCCGCCGCGGTCGGTCTCGTCGTCCCGGATGACGGGAAGCTCGCCGGTCAGCTCCGCGACGGTGACCGCGTCGCTATCCCCGCGCCGGCGGCGCCGCCGCCGGGTGACCGCCGGGGCGCCGATCGTTCCATTCCTGGCCAGCAATTCCGCCACCGAGATGGGCCGGGTGCCGGGGCTCTCGGTCTCGGGGTGTGGTCCGGTCATGGTTTGTCGCCTCTCGATCGGTTCGCGTTCCGATCAACTTTCTGACCTCCAGCATCGCGCACCGAGGTCTCGACGAGGGCGGTTCCGTCGGCTTCGCTGTCGAGTTTGCGCAAGATGAGACCTTCCCGTAATGCCCACGGGCAGATATCCACCGTTTCTATCGACAGCGCTCGCATGCTCGCCTCCGCCACCAGCGCGCCGGCCACGATCTGTGGCGCCCGCTCGGCGCTCACTCCTTCCAGTTCAGCTCGGTCAGCGGTCGTCATCCTAGAGATGAAAGATATGAGTTGCCTGAGGCCGTTGGCCGTGAGCGTCCGCTTGACCCGCGGCCCGGCCGCCGACGGCGCCGCGCCGGTGAGCCGGGCCAGCGACCGGAACGTCTTCGAGGTTGCCACGGCCAGGTCCGGGCTGCCGGCGTCGAGCACGGTGCCGGCGGCGTCCGCCAGCTCGGCGTCCAGCCACTCACGCAGCATCGACACCCGGCGCCGGCCCGGCGGGTCGTCGGGCAGCCACTCGCGGGTCAGCCGCCCGGCGCCCAGCGGCAGCGACAACGCGATCTCGGGCTCCTCGTCGACGCCGCTGGACACCTCCAGCGAGCCGCCGCCGATGTCGAGGTTGATGATCCGCCCGGCGCTCCACCCGTACCAGCGGCGCACCGCCAGGAAGGTCAGCCGCGACTCGTCGACGCCCCGCAGCACCTGCAGCTCGACGCCGGTCTCCTTGCGCACCCGGGCCAGCACGTCGTCGGAATTCTCGGCGTCGCGCACCGCGGAGGTGGCGAACGCCATCAGCTCCTCGCAGCCGGAGCTCACCGCGATCTTGGCGAACTCGTCGATGGTGGAGATCAGCTTCTCGGCGCCCCGCTTGGTAATCTTGCCCGAGCTGTCGGTGGCCTCGGCCAGTCGCAGCGTGGCCTTGGTCGAACTCATGGGCGTGGGGTGGCCACCGCGGTGGGCATCGACCACCAGCAGATGGACCGTGTTGCTGCCCACGTCGAGCACGCCCAATCGCACGAAACAAACCTAGTCGCTGCGACGGCGTCGGGCGTCCCGCGCCCCGCCGATTGATCGGCCGCGCTACGCCCGGGTGTCGGCCCCGCGGGGAGCGCGAATCTTGGTCTAACGTTGACACCGTGGCGAATTCGCATCTCGAGCCGGGCCAGGAGGTCGAATTGGACTTCGCCCGCGAATGGGTGGAGTTCTATGACCCGGACAACCCCGAGCACCTGATTGCGGCCGATCTCACGTGGCTGCTGTCCCGCTGGACATGTGTCTTCGGCACGCCGGCCTGCCGCGGCACGGTGGAGGGCCGGCCGGACGACGGCTGCTGCTCGCACGGTGCGTTCCTGTGCGACGACGACGACCGCGCCCGGTTGGACGACGCGGTCAAACAACTCACCGACGAGGACTGGCAGTTTCGCGAAAAGGGCTTGGGCCGCAAGGGCTACCTGGAGCTCGACGAGCACGAGGGTCAGCCGCAGTACCGCACCCGCAAACACAAGGACGCGTGCATCTTCCTGAACCGTCCCGGCTTTCCCGGCGGGCCCGGCTGCGCGCTGCACAGCAAGGCCCTCAAGCTGGGCGTGGCGCCGCTGACCATGAAACCCGATGTCTGCTGGCAGCTGCCGATCCGGCGCAGCCAGGAGTGGGTGACCCGGCCCGACGGCAGCGAGATCCTCAAGACCACCATCACCGAATTCGACCGCCGCGGCTGGGGTTCCGGCGGCGCGGATCTGCACTGGTATTGCACCGGCGACCCGGGCACGCACATCGGCGCCAAGCAGGTGTGGGAGAGCCTGGCCGACGAGCTCACCGAACTGCTGGGCGCCAAGGCCTACGCGGAGCTGGCGGCAATGTGCAAGCGCCGCAGCAAGTTAGGGCTCATCGCGGTGCACCCGGCGACCCGGCTCGCCGAGTAGCGTCGTCGTCGTTTGGCCGGCCGGGATGCCGGCCCGGGCGCTGCGGCAGGACAATGATCAGCGCGACGATGATGGCCGCGATGACCGCCGACGCCAGCGGGCGGCTCAGATCCAGGCCGCCATCGCTCACCGGCTTGTCGAGGAAGTCGCCCACGGTGGCGCCCAGCGGCCGGGTCAGGATGAACGCGACCCAGAACAGGGTCACGCGCGACACGCTCGTCCAGTAATACAGGCCCGCGACGACGACCAGGCCCGCGCCGAACACCAGCGCGCCGCGTTCGTAACCGAATCCGCGCGTGTCGGCGAGCCAATCGCCGAGCGCGGTGCCCAGGGTCTGCGAAAACGTGATGGTGGCCCAGTAGAACGCCTCTACCTTCGGCGTCGAAACGGTGTTGACCGACACCGTTCCCTGCGACCAGTACCAGAGCCCCAAAGTTGCCAGCAGACAACACAACAGCAGAAGCGATCCACCCGTGTAACCGATGCCCAGCGACCGGTCGGCGAAGTCGGCCAGTGTCGTGCCGAACGTCGTCGAGGCGACGATGGTCGCCCAGTAGAGAGCCGGATGGAAACGCTTGGCGAATATCTGCGCGACGACCAGCACCACCAGCGCGCCGCCGAACAGCGCGACGCCGATGAGGTAGCCCCAATTCTCGAGCGTATCGGCGTGGAACATCGTCATCGTCACGGCGTCGCCACCCGTTTCGCCCAGCGTCGTCGCCAAGACCTTGATCACCCAGAAGCCCAGGGTGACCGCCGGCACCTTGGTCAAAGCCTGCTTCGTCACATCGCTCATATGACGGCTCCCGTTCCGCGGCTGGGCGCGCTGGTGAACGATCGTACTGGCTTGCGCGCGTGGCCCGCTCAGCCTGCGCGGGTCTTGTTGTAGGACAACACCATTCGCATCGCGCTGGCCTGCAGGTACGCCTCGACGGCTGCGGCGCCGGCCGCCGCGTCGCGCGCCAGCACCGCGTCGGTGATCGCCCGCAGGCCGGCCACCACCGGGCCGGCGTCGTCGTAGGCCCCGGTGAGTTCGTGCTCGCGGCCGCCGAACGCGTGCTCGACCCAGCGATACAGCAGCCCCAGCGCCCGGTTACCGGTGGCGTGGATCAGCACCCGGAAGTAGGCGAGGTCGGCGGCCTGGCGCGCGGCGGCGCCGTCGGCCTCGGCCACCGCGGCCAGCGCGTCCCGCAGCGCGTCGGCGTCCTCGGGCGCCCCGCGCTGCGCCGCCAGCCGCCCGATCAGCGGCCCCAGCGCCGCGCGGATCTCGAGCAGCTCGACCAGAAACTCGGGGCCGAGCTTGCGCACCAGCGCCTCGACCACGGCGGGATGGGTCAGGCCCTCGGGGTCGCGCACCACGTTGCCGCTGCCGTGCCGGGCCTCGATCAGGCCCATCTGCTGCAGCCGGGCCAGGCCCTGGCGCAGCGACGTGCGGTTGACGTCGAGCTGCTCGGCCAGGTCCCGCTCGGGCGGCAGGGTCGAGCCGGGCGGGAAGACGCCGTCGAGGATGGCGTCGGCGATCGACGCGGCGATCTGTTCGTCCACCCGCTGGCGATCCGGCGGTTGCAGCGCATTTGACTGGTTCATTGGCTCAACCAATATAGTGAACGGGACCGACGGAGGTGGGTAAGTGGACGACGAACGGCGATCCGCCGCGTCCCCGCGCTGGCGGGGCAAGGCCGGGCGGCTGGAAGTCTGGTACGCCACCCTGTCGGATCCGAGCACGCGCGCGGGCCTGTGGGTCCACTGCGAGACGGTGGCGCCGGTGCGGGACGCGCCGTACGCGCACGGCTGGGCGACCTGGTTTCCGCCCGACGGCCCGCCGCGCACCGAGCGGTTCGGCCCGGTGCCGGCCCAACCCGCTTGCACGGACTGGTTCGCCGCCGCGGGCGTGCGAGCCGCGCCCGAGGAGCTGACCGGACGCGCGGGATCGCTCGGCTGGGAGCTGCGCTGGCGCGACGGCGGCGCGCCGCTGTGGACGTTTCCCCGCGCGGCGTGGGAGCGCGAGCTGCTGCCCGGCGCGCAGGTGGTCCTGGCCCCCGCCGCCGACTTCACCGGCTCGCTCACCGTCGGCGACGACGCTGTGCGCATCGACGGCTGGCGCGGCGGCGTCGCCCACATCTACGGGCACGGCAACGCCAAACGCTGGGGGTGGGTGCACGCCGACCTCGGCGGCGGCGACGTCCTCGAGGCGGTGACCGCGGTCTCGCACCGGCCGGGGCTGCGCCGGCTTGCGCCGATGGCGTTCGTGCGCTTCCGGATCGACGGAAAGGATTGGCCCGCAAGCTTTTTGCCGTCGCTGCGGATGCGCACCACGCTCGGCGTCCGGCATTGGCAGCTGGAGGGACGCATCGGCGGCCGCAAGGTGCTCATCCGCGTCGACCAGCCCCCGGAGAGGTGCGTGAGCCTCGGCTACACCGACCCCGACGGCGCCACCGCGGTGTGCACCAACACCGAGCAGGCCGACGTCCACGTCGAGATCGACGACCGCCGCTGGTCGGTGCTGGGCACCGGGCACGCCGAGGTCGGCCTGCGCGGCGCCGAGGCCCCCGCCGTCAACGAAAGGATCCCGACGTGAGCTTTCTTCTCGACCCGCCGATGCTGGTCGCCGCCGGAGTGCTGATCGAACGCAACGTGCCCTCTGACCGTCGCGACGTCGCCGAGGCCGCGGTGCTCGGCGTCTTCTTCGGCGGCTCGTTCGGGCTCTACAACAACGTGCCCGGACTCGGCGTGCTGTGGCGCCCGTTCCGCGCCCGCAACGGCCGCGACTTCATGTGGAACAGCGGCGTTTTCGGCGTGAACACCGCCGAGGCGGGCTGGCGCCTGCACGCGGCGGCCGGCGCGATCTTCGCGACGTACCCGTTCTTCATCAAGCTCGGCCGGCGGCTCGGCCGCCTGCTATGAGCCTGGTGGCCTCGTTCGGGGCCGCGCTGCTGCCCGAGGAGCGCGGCGGGCCGCCGCCGGCGCAGCTGGCCGATCGCGTCGACCGTTACGTCGCGCGGCTGCCGGTGACGTCGCGGCTGGCGTTGCGCGCCGGGCTGGCGTCCGTGGCGGCGGCCAGCTACCTGACCACCGGCCGGCCGCTGTCGCGGCTCGGTCCCGAGCAACGGGATCGGGTGCTGCGCCGCGTCGCCGCTTTGGGCCCGGACGCCGGCGCGGCCGTCGAGGCGATGAAGGCGATCGTGTTGCTGGCCAACGGCGCCGAAACCTATGCGCCCGAACTGCTTTCGCGCGCCCAGGAACACGACGCGGCGCGCCCCGACGCGCCGCTGGCCATCACCCCGTCGACCGAGAGCGGCTCCGTCGTCGCCGCCGACGCGGTGATCGTCGGGTCCGGCGCGGGCGGCGCGATGGCGGCCCGCGCCCTGGCCCGGGCCGGCCTGGACACCGTGGTGCTCGAAGAGGGGCGCCGCTGGACCGTCGAGGAGTTCCGCACCACCCACCCGATCGATCGCTACGCCGGGCTGTACCGCGGCGCCGGGGCCACCGTCGCGCTGGGCCGGCCGTCGGTGGTGCTGCCCATCGGCCGGGCGGTCGGCGGCACCACCGTCGTCAATTCCGGCACCTGCTACCGCCCGCCTTTGACCGTGCAGCGGCGCTGGCGCGACGAGTTCGGGCTCGGCTTCGCCGACCCCGACCGGCTTGGCGCCCACCTCGACGACGTCGAGCACACGCTGCGGGTCGCGCCGGTGCCGCTGAAGATCATGGGCCGCAACGGGAGGCTGCTGCTCGATGCCGCTTCGTCGCTGGGCTGGCGGGCGGCGCCCATTCCGCGCAACGCGCCGGGCTGCGAGGGCTGTTGCCAGTGCGCGATCGGCTGCCCGCGCAACGCCAAGTTCGGCGTGCACCTCAACGCGCTGCCGCAGGCCTGCGCGGCGGGCGCGCGGATCGTCTCGCACGCTCGCGTCGAACGCGTGCTGCACCGGAACGGGCGCGCCTGCGGGGTGCGCGCCCGTCGTCCGGACGGCACGGCGCTCGATATCCTGGCGGACACGGTCATCGTCGCCGCCGGCGCCACGGAGACGCCAATGCTGTTGCGGCGCAGCGGCCTTGGTGCACACCCGCGCCTGGGCCGCAACCTCGCGCTGCATCCGGCGACGATGCTTGCCGGGCGCTTCGACGACGACGTCGTCGCCTGGCACGGGGTGCTGCAGAGCGCCGCCGTGCACGAGTTCCACGAGTCGGACGGCGTGCTCATCGAGGCGACCTCCACGCCGCCCGGCATGGGCTCGATGGTCTTTCCCGGCTACGGCGCGGAGCTGCTGAGCTGGCTCGAGGAGGCGCCGCGGGTCGCCACGTTCGGCGCCATGGTCGCCGACCGCGGTGTCGGCTCGGTGCACTCGGTGCGCGGCGAAACGCTGGTGCGCTACAACATCTCCCGCGCCGACGTCGCCAAGCTGGCGGTCGCGGTCGAGGCGATGGGCCGGCTGCTGTTCACCGCCGGGGCGGTCGAGGTGCTCACCGGTCTGCCCGGCGCGCCGACCGTGACATCGCTGCCCGCGCTGCGGGATGCGTTGCGGCGCAGCAATCCTCGAAGCCTGCACCTGGCGGCGTTTCATCCGACGGGCACCGCGGCCGCGGGCGCCGACGGGCAGCTCTGTCCGGTCGACGAGACGGGGCGGCTGCGCGGCGTCGACGGCGTTTGGGTCGCCGACGCGTCGATCCTGCCCAGCTGCCCGGAAGTGAACCCGCAGCTGTCGATCATGGCGCTGGCGCTGGCCGTCGCGGGCGAGGTGGTCGGCGCGCGCTGACGCGCTGTGCTCTTGCGCTACACGAGCTGCCGGTGCTGCCTGGTGGTGATGGCGACGGTGCCTTCGGTGTTGGTGATGGAGGCACCCGCGTCGCCGACGACGGCGGTGGCGCTTTGGCCCGCGTGGACGATGGCCTCCCCCACATGCGTGCCGGTGCCGACGGTGGCAGAGCCGCTGACCAGCTCGACCTCGGCCTTGACGTGGCGGTGCTGGGTGAGGGTGATGGGGCTGGAGGTGGCGGTGACCCGAGTGTTGGCGGGGACCACGTCGCCGCCCGCGCGGCACGTACCGAGGGTGTCGACGGCGCAGCCGGCGTTGATGGTGACGGCAACGGCCTGCACGCGAGCACCACCGCCCACGACGGTGACGGAGCCGCTGTTGACGTGGATGATGGCGCCGGCCTCGAGGGTGATGGTGGCGCCGGGCGGAACGGTCGTGGTTTCGCCTTGCGGGACGGGGGTGACGGTGGCGGGGTCGGCGATCTGAACCGTGGCGTTCGGAGTCTCGGCGTCGTCGGCGCGCGTCGCGGAATCGTCTTGGACCGGGGTCTCGTCGTTTTCCGTTATCCCGTGCCCAACCATTGTCATCAGCGCCTGTTGGAACTTCCGTCCCCGTGAACTGGGGTGAGGCATGCCGTCAGCGCTGGTCGCCGATGAAGGCGAGGCCGGCTCCATCCGCGGGGCGGCCGTTGACCAGCTCACCGGCACCGATAACGGCCCGAGCGAGATGGCCTTGCCAAGGCCCGCGGATGCCGCACCTGACGGGGCCGGCGCCTCGCGGTTCGCGTCGCCCTCTTGCCCACCATTTGCCACGATGTCCCCGCTCCAACCGGACCCGCTAGTCCGCCTCGGAGGCGATGTAATCGAAGCGCCGATGGATGTCGATGCCATTTCGATCTGCATCGTCTGACTGCTGGTCTAGATATAGACCATAGGTTGAATTGTCTGGCTGCGGTTGAATTCCGGCGGTTCCCGCCAGGCCCGCCAGGCCCGGCGCGCTGAGGGCCGGTGCAAGGGTGGCGGGCACCCATGACGGCGGACCCGGCGGAACGGGCGAGCCGGGGATGATCGCGACGTAGCCGACGATGCCGGCGGGGGTGTAGCTCCCGCCGGGGCCGACGATGACGATCTCGCCGGGGCCGACGGTGATGGTGCCGCCGCCGACGATGACGAAGCCGCCCGAGTCGACGATCAGGGTGCTGCCCGTCTCGACGGTCAGGGTGCTGCTAGGGCCGACGGTGATCAAGCCGCCGGCGTTGACGGTCACCAGGCCGCCATCGCTCAGGCTGCCACCGCCGGTGACGGTTATCGTGCCGCTGTCGGTCAGGGTGCCGCCGAGGTTCACCGTGATGGTGCCCGTGTCGGTCAGGGCGCCGCCGGCGTTGATGGTCAGCGTGCCGCCGGTGGTGACCTGCACGCTGCCCGCATTCGACAGGGTGCCGGTGGCGGTGACCTGAATCGTGCCGCTGTCGGTCACGGTGCCGCCGATGTTGACGGTGACCGTGCCGGTGTCGGTCAGGATGCCACCGGCGTTGATGGTGATCGTGCCGCCGTTGGTCACCTGCACGGTGCCGCCGGTGTTGATGGTGACCGTGCCGCTGTCCGTCAGCGTGCCCGATACGGTGATGGTGCCGCTGTCGGTCAGGGTGCCGCCGGCGTAGACGTTGAGGGCGCCGCCGTCGGTCAGGGTGGCACCGGAGGCCACCGACACGCTGCCGTAGTCGTCCAGCACCCCGCCGGTGTTGATCGTGACCGTGCCGGTGTCGGTGAAGGTGGCGCCGGCGTTGATGGTCAAGGTGCCGGTGTCGGGGCTGCCGGTGCTGATCACGATCGACCCGCCGGTGTTGGTCAACGTGCCGCTGTCGAACAGCTGCCCGCCGCCGGTGATGGTCACCGTGCCCGTGTCGGTCAGGATGCCGCCGGTGTTGATGGTGACCGTGCCGCTGTCGGTCAAGGTGCCCGACACCGTGATGGTGCCAGTGTCGGTCAGGGTGCCGCCGGCGTAGACGTTCAGGGCGCCGCCGTCGGTCAACGTGACCCCCGAGCCCACCGACACGCTGCCGTAGTCATCCAGCACCCCACCGGTGTTGATGGTCACCACGCCGGTGTCGGTGAAGCTGGCCCCGGCGTTGATGGTCAAGGTGCCGGTGTCGGGGCTGCCCGTGCTGATCACGATCGACCCGCCGGTGTTGGTCAACGTGCCGCTGTCGAACAGCTGCCCGCCGCCGGTGATGGTCACCGTGCCCGTGTCGGTCAAGACGCCGCCGGTGTTGATGGTGACCGTGCCGCTATCGGTCAGCGTGCCCGACACCGTGATGGTGCCAGTGTCGGTCAGGGTGCCGCCGACATCCACTGTCAACGTGCCACTGTCGGTGACGCTGCCGCCGACGTCGACACTCAATACGCCGCCGTTGGCGACCTCCACGCTGCCGCTGTCGGTCAGGGTGCCGGCCGGGCCGATCGTGACCGCGCCGTTGTCGGTGAGCACCCCGCCCGGGTTGATCGTCACGACCCCGTTGTCGGTCAGGGTGCCGGTCACGCTCAGCGTGCCGCTGTCCCCGACCCCGGTGGTGGACACGTTCAGGGT
>NZ_JAPJAV010000013.1:0-147817 GCF_035616495.1 Mycobacterium sp. 663a-19
ACAACTCGCCGATCACCCCGACCGGCACCGGGCGCAACCACCCATCGAGCACCAAAAGCGCCGCCCCGGCCACCGGCACCCCAATCGGCGGTGTCCCCGACCCCGCCTTTAACGGCGCGCTCAAGCTCACCCACATCGTGGTCTCGGTGGGCCCATAAGCGTTGAGCATCACCCGCCCCGGCGCCCACCGATCCACCAGAGTGGCCGGGCAGGCCTCCCCACCCACCACCAGCGTCACCGACTCCAACCCCGCCGCGGGCAGCATCGCCGCCGCCGACGGGGTCTGACACACCACGTCGACCTGTTCAGAGATCAGCAGCTCACGCAGCTCGTGCGGGGAGCGGGTCACCGGTTCGGGCACCACCACCAGCCGCCCACCACCCAGCAGGGCCCCGAAAATCTCCCACACCGCGAAGTCGAAGCTCAACGAGTGGCACTGCGACCACACCCGCCCCGCCGGCAGCTGAGCGGGCAGCGCCCCCAGCAGCGCGGTGATGTTGTGGTGGGTGATGGCCACCCCCTTCGGGGTGCCGGTGGTGCCCGAGGTGTAGATCAGATACGCGATGTCGGCGGGCGCGGGCACCGGCAGCGCGCCGCCCGGCTGGGCACCGACCGTGGGGGTGTGGAGGTCGTCGATGTCGAAGACGGTCAGATCCCGGTGGCCGGCCAGCCGGTCGGTGTGCCTACTGCTGGTGATGACCGCGGCCGGGTTGGCGTCGGTGAGCATGAAGGTGATCCGGCCCTCCGGCAGGGCGGGGTCGATCGGCAGGTAGGCGGCCCCGGTTTTGAGCACCCCGAGCATCGCGGTGATCGCCTGGCCCGAGCGGCCCAGCAGCAGCGCCACACACCCGCCCGGGCCCACCCCCCGCCCGGCCAGCATGCGCGCGATGCCGGTGGCGGCCGCATCCAACTCCGCGTACGTCATCGACTGGTCCAGGTAGGTCAGGGCCGGCGCGGTCGGGGTGGCCGCGACTTGGGCGGCGAATAACACCGGCACCGACACCCCGGCATCCGAAGCCGGCGCGGGTGCGCTGGCCACCGCGGTGTGGTTGCCCCACCCGGCCAGCCGGGTGTGCTCGACGACATCACACACGTCGATCGCCGACACCGGCCGGGCAAGGTCGCCGGCCATCGCCACGAGTACGCGCTGCAACCGCTTGACCAAATCGTGGACGTCAGAATTGGAAAATAATTGCCCGGCACCCGGCGTGCTGAGAAACAGCCGGTCACCGTCCCTAAAGAAAACCAGCCTGAACCGATCCCCGAGGCCATCATGGGTCACGGTCGCCGATACCGCAGAACCACCGAGATCCGCCATGTGTGTGGTCGGGATGAAATTAACGACTACTCGATTCGACGCCTGGTCGAAGCCGCGGAAAGACGCCTCGTTTGCAATGGTGCGCACCGGGAACCGCTGATGCTGCAACGCTTTTCGGATTTGGGCATCGACATGCTCACAAAAACCGGCAACGGTAGCACGCGGCGAAGCTTTCAACACCAGCGGAACCATCCCGGAAATCATTCCGGGCACCAGCTTTGACTCCGGACGCACACGCTTGCTTACCGGGAAATCGAACACGACATCCGAACTCCCGCCGTCACACCCGCGCACCAGCAGCGCACATGCCGCGGTAATCACCGAAGATCGGCGTATCCCCAGCGCTTGCGCCAACTCGTCGATTCCGGAAACCGCCAAAGGGTCCACCTGGACCGGTGCGGACGATTCATCCGGATCACGCCCGCCCGCGTCGTGCGTCAACCGAAAAAACGGTTCACTTTCCGGCGGGAGGTTGCTAGTCCAATAGGCCTTGTCATCGAGATAATCGGCGGACGCTTCGTAGTCCAATTCGCACTCAATAAGATCACGGAGCGACCCGAAAAAATTAGGAGGGAGCGACGCGCCGGAGGCAAGTGCGTTGTAAACAGTTGCGATTCGATGAAGAACAAAGGCGAGGCCGATGCCATCTACCACAATATGATGGCAGCACGCAAACCAATAAAATTCGTCCGCGCGCGTTTGCAACAACGCAAATTTGAACAGCGGGCCACTAAGCGGCATCACCGTGCGTTGGATCGACGACGCCAACCGATAAGCCGCGTCCGCAGGATCCGTCGAACCTCTGAGGTCGTGGCGAGCAAGCTCGACCTCCGGGTTATCGACCAACTGCTGGAAAACTCGGCCGTCCACCTCGAAAAACACAGCTCGCAGCGGTTCGGCTTCGCGCAGCACATGACGGATCGCCGACTCCAGCAGAGCAGGGTCGACCGGGCCCGCGATTCGCATGAGCACGCCGAGCTGCGAACCGGCATCGAAGCGACCCGTTTGCTCCGCAAGCCATATATCCAGCTGTGCGCGCGTAAGCGGAAGCGCCCGTTCGTCGAGTTTCATCCGGCGTCTGCCCCCCACACGCTCAGGCCCTCATGGCCCTGCCCACCGCGGCTCTGCCTCGCGCGCCGCTGATGGAGTTGTGTCGAGCTGGCGCCGCGCCTCCGGGCGCGCTTCTCGAGCGCGTCAGGGCGCTATGCATCGCGACGGTGTTCGGCCGTCGTTGACCAGCGGGAGTTTCCACACCCTGGGCGCAGCCAAGAGTGCAGGTCAAAGCGCAGTGCAGCCGAAACCACACGTCGAGGACACGCCGAGATCCAACCCATATCGATAGATCCGCCCCATGTCGATAGGTCCGCCCCATGCCGATAGATCCACGGTTTATATATCAAAATGCGCAGCCCCGCGGGCCTCTTCGGACCAGACTCTTTGTCCGCAATCTCGATCGCCGGTGGGCCTGCGCCGCGCAAGTCCGTGCTCCAGGGGGTTTCGATGCGGTTTTGCGGCCGCACACCTGGGGCGATGTGCCCTTGGGCGGTCCTTCGTACCATGCGACGACGATCCGACGATGCGTTTGCTGCACGCGGATGGGCTTGGCGAAGGCATCCAGCGGCGAATCGCGGTTCACGATCAGGCTTTGTCACGCGAAGAAGGCCCCTGGACTCCACCGTGTACACGACCTTCGACTTATTGGCCCAGATGTGTCCCGCGTGTGACCGCACCGCGACGATGACGAAGGACGCTCGATCATCGTGACGGTGCTCGCCGGACTCGCCGCTCTCGCCGCGGCAGCATGGGTCGGCTACTACTTCGGCCGGCGTATGGGTTCGACGCCGTCAACCTGGAAGAAGCGAACGAGCCGGATCGCGCTGGGGAGGCTCGCGATCACCCTGCTCGTGTTGATGACGGCACGGCGCATCCGCCGAGGCGTCCGGGTCGCGCCACTTGGATTGGCGCGGGGTTCCGGCGCGCGAATGCGGTGGTATTGAGATGCCCCGGCCGACGACGAGCGCAGCGAATCTTACTTGGCGCCAGGTGATTTCGTCGTCTCCACGTATCCGCGGGGTAACACCGAAAAGTCGACGCACGCAGCGGCCAATACGTCGCCCAACGCTGGAGCGACCGGCGCGTCGAGTTTGAGCCGCGCCCCGGCCGACGGCGCCTTCAAGGCGGCGACGTTGCGGTTGGTCAGCAATTGAATGGCTTCGGCTTCGATATCGCTCCACCCGGTGTGAACCGTCATCAGGGTGAGGACGCCGATGTCGTGACCGGCCGGGGACAGTATCCGATGATGCCAGGCGCTGTCGGCCTTTGATCCGGCGTGCGCCAATACCGTTGCCAGCATGTTGCCGCTGCCGTCTTCGAACCGTGCGGCTCCGTCGGCGGGCAGAATTCTTCCGACGGGCATGTCCCGCCTTGTGATGGTCGTGGTTCCTGCCACCGCGATCCGGAGTTCATCGCCCGAGGCGCCGGACAACGTGTGGTCGCCATTTCCACCGTTCTTCAAACCCAACAACACCGCGGCGCCGCCCTTTTGTCGGGCGTGCGCCAATTCCGCGCCGTCGGGCGTGGCGAGCTGGACCCGCAGGGCATTGGACATCGACCTCGTCACGCGCGCGACAACGACGGTGGCGTCTCCAAGTATCGGCATGCCGAAATCGTAGGCCGGATGGACGGATTCGTCTGGCGATGCCTCTCTGCCTATGCGGTGACGGTCATTTCGTCGTCGCTGCTGGCCCACGATCGGATGAAGATGTCGATCGGCACCCGGGCGTCTCGCCCGTCCTCGCTGCCGCTGTCGTTGAGGTGCACGACGCCGTCCGCGGTGTCGACACCGGTCACCACCACGGCGTGGTTGGCCTCGGGCTTGCCGTCGGGGGTCTTGTCCTCGACGGGTTCGCCCCAGATGAGTTCGGCGTTGACGGCGACGATCACCTTGCGGCCCTGGGCCAGATCCTGCTCGAGGGCCGGCATGCCCGTGGGCACACCGGTTTTGGCCGCGCTTTGCGTGTCGGTTTCGACGGCGTGGACGCCGTAGTGCGCCAGCAGCGCCGGTTCATCCGCAAACGAGGTGCCGCTGCCCGGCTTGCGCTTCTTCGGCGTGGTGTAGATCGGCCCGGGGTGGACGGTGCTGGGCGTCGATTGGGCCACCCTGATGATGGCCTCCTCGGAGGGCTGGCCGCCGGTCAGTTCACCGACCACGTCGGCGACCGCCATGGGCACGCAGTCGTCGTCGTATTGCTGGTAACGCCAGAACGGGGCGGCGGCCGCGGGGTCACCGTAGAGCGTGCCCGGGGCGCCTTGCGCCTCGCCCGTCGCCGATCCCAGCACGGCGACACCGGCCAGCGCGACGGCGCCGGCGATCCGGGCCGCGGTCGCGATGCCGATCATGCGGTGTCCTGTTCGACGTGACAAGGTGGGTGTCCGCAGAAATGCTCTCGCCGGTGCCTCCACGAATTCTTGGAAGATTCTCTGCAGTGACCACCCGGCGCGATCGGGCTGTTAAATAGGCACACCGTTACCCATCGGAGGCACAGTGAGCGAACACGAAGTAAAGATGGTCGTCTTGTCCACCGACGACCTGGACGAATCGATCCGGTTTTACAGCGAGACCCTGGGGATGCCGCTGAAGTTCCGCGACGGAGCTCATTTCGCGGCGCTCGACGGCGGACCGATCACCCTGGCACTGGCGACCGCGGTGGACCATCCGATACCCGGGCAGGTCGTCGTCGGCATCAAGACGGCCGACGTCGATGGCGCGGCGAAGGCCGTCGAGGCCAGCGGAGGCGGCATTGTGAAGGGCCCGTACGACGACGCACACGAACGTCGCGCCGTCGTCTACGACAACAAGGGCAACGGCCTGGTCTTCTACAAGCCACTGGCCCGGTAGCCCACGCCCGGGGCTGACCTCAGTCGCCCCACCGGCCGTGCGACGCGGCGAGCTCGAGCAGGGTGACGCCGTCGGTGTTGCGTTCACGCAGCAGGTAGGCCGGGAATGAATAGGGCGGCGCCGCCCCGGGGCTGCGCTTTGCGTGCGTGGCGATCGCGTCTATCAGCGTGCGCGCCATGGCCAGCCGCGGGTAGCGCGCGTGGATCGCGGCGGCGGTCTGCTCGTCGACGAAGTCGGCGTTGACGCCGAAGTCCACGCCCACCCCGGTGCGGACCAGGTAGCACAGCGTTCCCCGCCGCTCGGCGAGGCCGCCGGAGGTGTGCAGCGCGATGGCCTCCCACACGGCGTCGACGACGCCGCGGTCGCAGCCGTGTTCGGTCAGCAGGTTCGCGGCGAGGTCCGCGCCCTCCACCTCGAACCGCTCCTTGCCCGCGGCGGCCGCGCCGACACCAAGATCGTGGAGCACACAGCCCAGGAACAAGGCCTCGCTGGAGTAGTCGGCGCCCGGGCGCATCCCCTCGGGCGCGGCGAGCAGTTCGGCGAACAAATAGCTGCGCACGCTGTGGTTGAACACCGATGGCGACTCGGTGGATCGCGCCAACTCGATAGCGGCCTGCCCGACGGGGGTGTCGACGAGATCGGGGACTTGCTGCATGAGCAATCACGTTAGGGCCGCCGCGCGGACGGGGGGAGTGGCCACAACGCCATGCCGCCCACGATTTAGGCCACGACGGACACGCCGCGGCCACAGACGGCCGCACTTCCGATCGCGCGACGATAATGACATTCTCTGTTCAGGAGAAGCCATTTCCAGACGGTGAGGAGGTCGAGGATGGGCGCTGGCCGACGGTGCGACGGGATGGTCGCCCTGGTCACCGGGAGCAGCCGGGGGTTGGGCAAGGCGATCGCGGCGCGCCTCGCGGCGGAGGGGGCCACCGTGGCGCTCACCGCGCGCACGATGGACCCCGACCCCAAGTACCAAGGCTCGCTGAGCCAGACCCGCGACGAGATCACGGCCGCGGGCGGCCGGGCCGTCGCGGTGCAGGCGGACCTGTCCCAATCCGACGAGCGGGCAAGGCTTTTCGCCGAGGTGGTGCAGGCCGTCGGCGCGCCCGACATCCTGGTCAACAACGCCGCGGTGACCTTCCTGCGGCCCCTGGACGGCTTTCCCGAGCGGCGCGCCCGGCTGATGATGGAGATGCATGTGCTCGGGCCGCTGCACTTGTGCCAGTTGGCAATCCCCGCAATGCGCGACCGCGGGCGGGGCTGGATCCTGAACCTCACGTCGGTGGGCGGGGACCTGCCGCCCGGGCCGCCGTTCTCCGAGTTCGACCGGACCGCGGGCTTCGGCGTCTACGGTACGGCCAAGGCCGCGCTCAACCGGCTGACCAAAAGCCTTGCCGCCGAGCTCTACGACGACGGGATCGCCGTCAACGCCGCCGCGCCGTCCAATCCCGTCGCGACGCCCGGGGCCGGCACCCTCGATCTGGCCAAGACCGACACCGAGGACATCGAGCTGATCACCGAGACCGCCTTCCGCCTGTGCACGGGCGATCCGAAGACCCTCACCGGTCGCATCGCGCACACCCAGGCCTTCCTCGCCGAGGTCGGCTGGACAAAGCCGGCCCCCCCTGAATGACCGAGCTCGACCTGCAGGACTTGCGACGGCGGCTCGGTGGTGCGGGGGTCACCGGCGTCGAACCGCTGGCCGGGGGAGCGTCCAGCCTCACCTTTCGCGGGGCGCGGGACGGCAGGGCGGTGGTGATCAAGGTCGCGCAGCCCGGCGTCGAGCCCGTCGCGCATCGCGACGTGCTGCGCCAGGCGCGGATCATGAAAGTTCTTGCGGCCACACGGGTTCCGGTCCCCGAGGTGTTGTGGGAGGACGACGGTGACCCGCCGCTCACGCCGCCGCTGTTCGTGATGTCCCATGTCGAAGGCGACTGCGTGGAGCCGCTGTTCGACGGTTGCGCACCGACGGCCGATCTGCCCGACCGCTATCGCAACGCAAGCCGGGTCATGGCCGCCCTGCACGGCCTGTCGCCGCCCGAGCTTGGCCTGGGCGGCGAACCGGTCGTCGATCCGGTCGCGGAGGTCCGGCGGTGGTGCGACACGCTGCAAACCGTCGACGAAGCGTTGGTGTCCGGCTGGCAGGGTGTCCGCGAGGCGTTATTAGCCAGTGCGCCAACGGGTGTCGGGCCGAGCGTGGTGCACGGCGACTTCCGGGTCGGGAATCTCATCGCCGTCGGGGACCGCATCGACGCCGTGGTCGACTGGGAGATCTGGTCGATCGGCGATCCACGCGTCGACGTCGGGTGGTTCTTGATCAACTGCGACCCGGACACCTACCAACGCGTTCCGGCCGCGGCCGGCATGGCACCGCCGATCACCGAACTCGCCGAGATCTATCAACGCGAGCTGGGTCGCGAGGTCACCGACCTGCCCTGGTTCGCCGCGTTGGCCTGCTTCAAGTCGGCCGCGACGTGGTCACTCATCGTCAAGCACAACCGCCGAAGGCGCTCTCCGCGAGCCGATTTGGAAGCGATGGCGACCGGCCTGCCCAGATTGTTGGCGCGCGCCGAGTCGATCGTGAACTGACCCGCCGTTTACCGGCACCGCACGAATAGATTTTCGCAATACATGCCGACGCCACCCCAATTCTGCCCCGGACCGCCTTCGTCTTGCGTATCCACTCGCAGCGCCGGGGCCGCCCCCGAGATCATCTGGTTGATGACGATGTTGGCGCCGCCGGACCCATCGGTTTGTGGGTCCGCGTTGGCCACGCCGGTGGCGCCGAAGAGGTTCGCGACACACACCGCGCCGGCAAATAGTCCGGCAGCGCACGCGTGAAGTTTCATCGCCGCCCTCTCGGATCGTCTGCCCGAACCACTGATTACCAGAGACGCCATTCTACCCCTCGGCGAATGAGGAGGGTACACGTTCTGGCGCGGCAACATCGCATATCGATCACGAGCGTGCAACAACTTTGTCCGGCTAGCCAGCAAATTTCGCAACTCGAATCTCACGCTGCGTACGGTGTCGCCCGTGAGGCCGGTCGCTGTGGTTGTCCGCCGCGTTGCGGTTGTCGCCGTCTGCTTCGTCATGTCGGTGACCATGGCGCCCCCGGGAACCGCGGATCCTGACGTCGAGCCTGCCGCCGCCGAGGCGCAACCGGCCGACGGGCAGGTCCCCTCGGCCGAGCCGGCAACCCTCAACACCCCCGACGGCTGGGTCTTGACCCTCGGGGCGAAGGACGAGTCGCAAGTTCCCGTGGCGCCGTTGACCACCGCGGTCTCGTCACGCGAATACCTCGCCAGCGGGACATTCGTTGCTTCGCTGAGAGGACCGGAACCAGCTCGAGGCGTCCTCGAGGTGGGTTACGAGATCGGCTGCGGAATCGACATGAGCACGTCCAACGGCGTCACGATGGCGGGTAGCCAGGGCCTCAGCCCGGGCCTCGGCTTTACGGGACTGTTCACCGGTGTGCCCGGTGTTGTGCCGCTGGTTACCGCGCCGATGAACGGCGTGCTCAGCGTGGGGCTCAAGCCCGGGCTGATAATCGTGGTGCCGGTGGCCAAGAAGGAGTTCAGGGGTTCCGATCCCTGGGTCATGGTCAGCAACTTCCACGTCAAGATCGACGGGTGCGTGGGCCAGTCGTTCATCCGCTCCTACTCGACCCTGACCCGCGTGACCGATGAATCCGACGTGGTGCTGTCCTACGTCGGCGTCACCAAAGCGGTCTAACCGCGCGGGATACCGGCCAGCTTGTCCGCAAACTTGGCCTCGGCGGCCGCCCGCAACCGCAGCAGGTGCTCGGAGGGGAACAGGTCGGGCGCCGGGCGACGGTCCTTCAGCAACAGGCGCGCCAGCGTCACCTTGTGCACTTCGGTGGGGCCGTCGGCAAGGCCGAGCACGAAAGACTCCACCAGGTAATGCACGAACGGCATCTCATGGGTGGTACCCAACGACCCGTGTAGCTGAAGCGCCCGCGACGACACGTCGTGCAGCACCTTCTGCATCATCGCCTTGACGGCCGAGATGTCGGCGCGCACCGCGTGATAGTCGTTGAATTGGTCGATCTTCCAAGCGGTTTGGAGGGTGAGCAGCCGGAACGCCTCGATCTCCATCCAAGAGTCGGCAACCATCTCCTGGACGAGCTGCTTGTTGGCCAGCACCTCGCCCTGGGTGTAGCGCGACACCGCCCGCTCGCAGATCATGTCGAAGATCCGCCGGACCAGCCCCACCGTGCGCATCGCGTGGTGAATGCGCCCGCCGCCCAACCGGGTTTGCGCGACGACGAAGGCGCCGCCGCGCGGGCCCAGCATGTGATCGGCGGGCACCCGCACGTTTTCGTAGCGCACGTAGCCCTCGCGGCCGCCGCCCGGCGGCTGGTATCCCAGCCCGACGTCGCGCATCACGTTGATGCCCTCGGTGTCGCCGGGGACGACGAACATCGAGTAGCGCTGATACGGCGGCGCATCGGGGTCGGTCATCGCCATCACGATGATGAACGACGCCATCGACGCGAACGACGAAAACCACTTCTCCCCGTTGATGATCCAGTGATCGCCGTCGGCCACCGCGGTGGTGCGGAAGACCTTCGGGTCGGCCCCGCCCTGGGGTTCGGTCATCGAGAAGCAGGACACGATGCGGTTGTCCAGCAGCGGCTCGAGGTAGCGCGCCTTGAGCTCGGGTGTCCCGTAGTGCGCAAGGATCTCGCTGTTGCCGGAATCGGGTGCCTGCGAGCCGAAGACTATCGGCGCGCACTCCGATCGGCCCAGGATCTCGTTGAGCAGAGCCAGTTTCACCTGACCGTAGCCGGGTCCGCCCAGGTGCGGGCCGAGATGGGTGGCCCACAGGCCGCGCTGCTTGACGATCTGCTGCAGGGGCGGGATCAGCGCCTGCCGCACCGGGTCGCCCAGGTCATGAGACTCCTTGACGATCAAGTCGATCGGCTCGCACTCGGTGCGGACGAAGTCGTCGACCCATTCGAGTTGCTGCGCCCACTCCGGGTCGGTGGAAAAGTCCCACGACATCTGGCGTCCTCTCTGGGTTGCGGTTCACCGGGACCACTTTCGGCGGCGCGCCGCCGCCTCGTCGGTCGCATGCGCGATCACCTGGTTGCGATTCTCCAGCTCCAGCGCCGACGAGAAACCGGCCGCGTCGGTGTTGACTTGCAGCGCACGCTTTGTCAGTTCCACACCCAGCGGGGCGAGGTCGGCGATCAGCGACGCCAACTCCACAGCGCGGTCGCCCAGCCGGTCCGGCTCGACGACTTCGCTGACCAGACCGCGCCGGTCGGCCTCGGCGGCCGGCACGGTGCGGCCCGTGAGCATCCAGTCGGCCGCGACGCTGGTCCCGACGATGCGGGGCAGGTGGTAGCTCATGCCCATCTCCGCGCCCGACAGCCCGAGCAGGATGGCCCCGTTGCCGAATGATGCTGTCGCCGAACCGATCCGGATGTCGCAGGCAAGGCACAACGCGAATCCCGCGCCGACGCACGGGCCGTTGACCGCGGCGATGACGGGCTGCGGCAGCCGACGGACGGCCTCGGCCAATCCGGCCATGCCCTCCTGGAACCGCATTCGGTCCGCGGCCGGCGCGGTGGCCTCCGGCACGCCGGGCCCGAAGTCGCGGACGTCGATCCCCGCGCAGAAGCCCCGGCCCGCGCCGGTCAGCACGACCGCGCGCACGGATCGGTCGACGGCCACATCCGCCAGCGTCCGATGCAATGCGGCCCGCATGGCCGCGTTGATCGCGTTGAGGGAATCGGGGCGGTTCAGGCGCAGAACCGCGACACCGTCGCGCGGCCGTTCGAGTTCCAGCGTGCCTGACAACCGGTAATCCCCTTCGATCACCACCGATCGTAATGTGTCTCTCGGCTTGGGAGAATAACCTTCTCCGCCAAACGCCAGGCTGTTCTCGCGGGGCTATGAGGCTATGCCGACGAGTGACCGGCCCGCGCGGCGGCGCGGCGCTCGGCCTCCGAGTGCTCGGCGGCGCTCACCACCACCGCGTCGGAGCCCGGGTAGACCGTCGCCTCGTGACCGTTCACCAGCCAGCGCACGACGTACGGCGGCGAGCCGTCGTCGGCGCGCACCCCGATGATCTCCGCGTGTTGATCGTGCTGTTCGGTGGTCGTGCCCTTGACCACAAGGAAGTCGCCGACCTTGGCCTTCATCGCCCACTCCCTTCTGTCGGTGTTGTGAAATTGCGCGGACTCTTCCCATCGTGCGCGCTTTGTGCACTCGACGGAAGCGTGGGACGGACACGATCCCCGGGGCATTCAGGAATCGAAGTTCGTGCCGCTCGTCAGCCCCTCCCATTTCGCGATCTCGGCCGCCCGTGCGTCGGCGACGTGGCGATAAAACGCCAGGGCGTCGGGCCCGAGCAGCAGGAATCCCGGGGGCTCGGCCGACTCGACCGCCGCGATGATCGCCGAGGCCGCCTTGGCCGGGTCGCCGGCCTGGTTGCCGTGCATGGTGTCGTTTTCCTTGCGCCGCCGCCCAGCCGTATCGGCGTAGTCGTCGATGACCGCGGCCGACTGCACCAGCGAGCGCCCGGCGAAGTCGGTCCGGAACGCCCCGGGCTCGACGACGATCACCGAGACGCCCAGCGGCGCGAGCTCGCCGCGAAGCGCGCCGCTCATCCCCTCGATGGCGGCCTTGGCGGCCGCGTAGTAGCCGGATCCGACCGGGGTCACGGTGGCGCCGATCGAGGAGATGTTCACGATCGCGCCGCTGCGGCGGGCCCGCATGCCGGGCAGCACGGCCTTGATCATCGCGACGGTGCCGAAGAAGTGCGTCTCGAACAGCGTGCGCACTTCGGCGTCGTCGCCCTCTTCGACCGCGGCCCGATAGCCGTAGCCGGCGTTGTTGACCAGGACGTCGACGCCGCCGAACCGCTCATCGGCCTGCCGGACGGCCGCGGCGACCTGATCGGGGTCGGTGACGTCGAGGGCGACGGGCAGCGCGCGGGCGGGCGCGGCGTCGGCCAGGTCGGCGACCTTCGCGACATCGCGCGCGGTGACGACGGCATTGTGGCCGGCCGCGACGACGGCCTCGGCGAGCGCGCGACCGAGCCCGCTCGAGCAGCCGGTGATGAGCCAGGTGGGCATGGGATTCGTTCCTTCCGATGGGCGCACCCGACGTTTGCCAGGCCGTTGTGCCGCGAACACAACCGGATTAGATTCTGCCGACATGGAGCCCCGGTGGCCACCCCTGCAGGAGCCGACCGCCCGCAAGGCGTGGAACGGGGTGCTGAAGCCGGTCGCCGCCCAGTTACAAACGTGCGCACCGCAATTGGCGGCTCGCATCGTCGAGCGGTTGCGGGCCGACCTGCCGACGATAGTTCCCGACGCCACCGCTGTGGCGGAACAGCTGGCCAGCGTCGAAGCCATTCTTCGCCAACTTGCTCAGTGCATCGAGATCGGCGACGATCCGCGCGGATTCGACATCGCGCCGCCAACCGCCGTCGTCGCCCGCTCCGGCGTGCAACGAAACATTGCGCTGAACGAACTCGTTCGTTCCGTGCGCCTGGGGCAACAGCAAACCTGGCAGTGGTTGTTCGAGCGGGTGACCGCCGCGCAGGCGGGCGAACGTGACAGGGCGCTCGGCCTGGCGACCGACTTGCTGTTCGCCTATTGCGACGCACTCCTGGTTCAGGCTGAACATCTCTATGAAGTCGAACGCGAGGCGTGGCTGCGGGGTGCCGCCGCCGCCCGTGCCGCCGCGGTCGACGACATCCTCGCCGACCGCGAAGACGATCCCCAGCGGGCGTCGAAACGGCTGCGCTACGACATCAATCGCCATCATGTCGGCGTCAGCATGTGGCTGGACGCGACCCACGACGCCGCCGACACACAAACGGTCCTCACTGAGGCGCTGACGCAACTCGCCGGCGCCGTCTCGGCACAGAGCAACTTGATCCACCCGGCAGGTTCCATGGCGCTCGTGGCCTGGCTCAGTCGGCCGCAGCCGTTCGCCGCCGCCGGGCTGGAGGGAGCGCACATTTGCGGCAAGGCCCGCTTGCCGCAGGGTGTTTGGGTGGCGATCGGTGAGCCGGGATGGGGGATCGGCGGTTTTCGCCGCACTCACACCGAGGCCGCGCACGCCCATCGATTCGCGTCGTTGCTCGGGGATCGCGCCGACGTGGTAACCCGCTACCGCGACGTTGCGGTCGCGGCACTGGCCAGCACGGACGGCGTGCACGCGATGGCCTTCGCCAAACGCGTCCTCGGCCCGCTGGCCGCCGACGACGAGGCGACGTATCGGGTGGCGACAACGCTCGCGGTGTATTTGGAAGAGAACCGGAGCCCCGCCAAGGCCGCGCAGCGACTTACGGTGCATCCCAACACCGTCAGCTATCGGGTCCACCGGGCCGAGGAACTGCTGGGCCGCCCGATCGACACCAACATCCTCGACCTCTCGGTCGCGCTTGCGCTGCTGCCCGCGCTTCGCGGGCTACGCCCCGCAACGGCGTCGAACTGTGACGACAGCACAACCCCGTCGCCGAACTCTGTTGCCGCGCCCCGAGCGGACATGCCGCGCAATCTTCTAGCGTCTCGAACCAACCCGCCGCAGGCGGCCAAGCCAAGGAGGATTCCGTGAAAACCCTGCAAGAACTCGACGTCAACTACATGGCCGGCGCGGACAACCCCTGGGTGCCGTTCACCCCGCTGAGCGACCGGGTCTTCCTGAAGTACTGGAAGGTCGACCCGGTGCGCGCGGAGATCGTCGTGTCGATGAAAATCCCCGCCAACGTCGAGCTCGGCACGCATTACCACACCGGTATCGTTGTGGCGCATACGGTTAGCGGAGCCTGGCGCTACAAGGAAAGCGATTGGGTCGCGCGCGCCGGCGACACCCTCTACGAGGTTGCCGGGTCCTCGCACACTCCCGAAGCTTTCGAGGACTCGGAGATCTTCTTCTACATGATCGGTGAACTGCTCTTCCTCGACCGGGACAACAAGCTCCTCTGGCAGGAGAACCACAAGACATCCATCGACCGCTACACCCGGCACTGCGCCGACAACGGCATCCGCGCGCGGGACCTGACGCGGTGGGATGACTGAGGACGGCAAGCGGTCAATTCTCGAAATGGCGTTGATAGTCGCTACGCTCGAGCCACGACTGCAGGTTGTAGATGCCCGCTGCGACGATCACCATCAGCACCGCGCACGCGACTGCGGTAATCACGTTCATAGTCGGTCCATTTCGCGTGCCATGAGGGCGTTCTCGAGGAATTGGTAACGCCTCGGACAGAACTGCGACCGCGGGTGCGACGCATCCGTCGAGGCAGCCGAGGCAGCGAACATCCGCCGCACGGTGGCGACGAGCCGCGCGCCGACGTTCTCGCGGTGCGGGCGCAGAGCGGCTGCGGTGCTGAAAGCCACCTGCTGGGTGGTGATCAGAACCCGGGTGGGCGGCGCCTCGACCGGGGGCGCGGCCGGTGGCGTTTGAGGCTTGGTCTTCTCGACGGGCTCGGTTGTTCTCGTGAGCCTCGTTGGTGAAGCGAGCATCGCGTTCGCCCCCTTTACTTGCATCGTTGACCGGGTAGTCGGTCGTTCGCTGCAACCGTAGGGCCGGCATTCATCCGCAGTCACGAGTAGTTGACTACCTGTTCGTACGCCTGAAGTTACCTAGCTCGGCAAAGCCGAGGCCGGCAGGGCGTCCCACTGCTTCTGAACTTTCCGTTCGGTGGCCGTCGCAATCAGACCCGACGGCGCGAACAACCTCGACGGCATCGGCTCGTGCTCGGTCAGTGGCCTGCCACCGCCGCGAATCGCCCTGAGCGCGACGATGATTCCGGTGACGACGACGATGACGACAACCAGCGCGAAGAGGATCGACAGGGTGCCCTGGACGAAGGTGTTCCTGATGACCTCGTCGAGCTGATGCGCGTCCTTCGCCGAACCGAACACGGTCTTGCCCGCGTTCTTCGCCGCCGCATACCGGGCGTGCTGGGTCCAGTAGCCGACGGCGGGGTCGCCGGAGAAGATCTTCTGCCACGACGCGGTGAGCGTGACCGTCAAGTCCCACAGCAGCGGAACTCCCGGGATCCACGCCCACTTCAGCAGACCCTTCTTGACGACGATCACGGTGATGACGGTCAGCGCGATCGCCGCGAGCAGCTGGTTGGCGATGCCGAATAGCGGGAACAGGGTGTTGATGCCGCCCAGCGGATCGGTCACCCCCATCAGCAGGATGCTGCCCCATGCCGCGGCCACGGCCAGGCTGCAGATCCATACGCCCGGGCGCCAGCTCGGGTTTCGCATCCGGGCCAGCGGGCCACCCAGATTGCCCAGGGCGTCGGACAGCATGAACCGCGCGACGCGGGTGCCCGCATCGACGGCGGTCAGGATGAACAGCGCCTCGAACATGATCGCGAAGTGGTACCAGAACGCCCTGAGGCCCGCGCCGCCGAAGACCCGCTCCAGCACTTCCGACATGCCGACCGCCAGCGTGGGAGCTCCGCCGGTGCGCGACACGATCGACTTCTCGCCCACGCTCGCGGCGGCCTGGGTGAGCTGGTCCGCGGTGGCCGGGGCGCCCGACAGCCCGAGCCCGTTGACGTAGTGGGCGGCGGTGCCCGCGGTTCCGCCGGTCTGGGCGGCCGGGGCGTTGAGGGCGAAGTAGAGGTGCTGGTCGAGGATCGCCGCGCTGATCAGCGCCATGACCGCGACGAACGATTCGGTGAGCATGCCGCCGTAGCCGATCAACCGCATCTGGCTTTCCTTTTCCAGCATCTTCGGCGTCGTCCCGGAGGAGATCAGCGCGTGAAACCCGGACAGCGCGCCGCACGCGATGGTGATGAACAGGAACGGGAACAGCGAGCCGGGGAACACCGGTCCGTCGCCGCGGCCGGCGAACCCCGACACGGCGGGCGCCCGCATGAGCGGGTGCGCGACGCAGATGCCGATCGCCAGCAGGGCGATGGCGCCGACCTTCATGAACGTCGACAGGTAGTCGCGCGGCGCGAGCAGCAACCACACCGGCAGCACCGACGCGACGAAGCCGTAGATGACGATCAACCACGACACGGTCACCGGTGACAGGCTCAACCATGCTGCGCCCCAAGGCGTTTCGGCGACCCAGTTGCCGGCGGCCACCGCGAGCATGAGTAGCACAAAGCCGACGATCGACACCTCCGCCACCCGGCCCGGGCGCAGGAACCGCAGGTAGCAGCCCATGCACAGGGCGATGGGGATGGTCATGGCGATGGAGAACACGCCCCAGGGGCTCTGCGCCAGGCCGCGCACTACCACGAGCGCCAGCACCGCGATGATGATCACCATGATGGCGAAGGCGCCGATCAGCGCGGCGGCACCGCCGGTGGCGCCGAGCTCGTCGCGGGCCATCTGGCCCAGGGAGCGGCCGCGGCGCCGGGTGGAGATCCACAGCACCAGGTAGTCCTGCACGGCGCCGGCGAACACCGCGCCGACGATGATCCAGATGCTGCAGGGCAGATAGCCCATCTGGGTCGCCAGCACCGGACCGACCAGTGGCCCGGCCCCCGCGATGGCCGCGAAATGGTGGCCGAACAGCACGCGCCGGTCGGTGGGGACGAAATCCGTTCCGTCGTCCAGGATCTCGGCCGGCGTGGCGTGGTCGTCACGCGGGCGAACGATCTTCATCTCGATCAGACGCGCATAGAACCGGAACCCGATGATGTAGGTGCAGATCGCCGCCACCACGAACCAGACCGCGTTCACCGTCTCGCCGCGGGCGAACGCGATGACGGCCCAGGCGACGGCGCCGAGCACGGCGATCACCGCGAAGACGACCCGATGCCGGACGGTGATGGGGGAGCGGTCGACGATCGCGACGGCCGGCAGGTCGTCGTCGGTGCGGACGTAGCGGATACGGCCCGGGTCGGTTTCCCGTTCCGCGATGCGCTCCGCCACGGTCAAACCCTACGACGGCCGGGCGCCCGCCGCCCGGCGAGAATCAGTACAGCGCGCGCAGGGCGTCGATGGTGTCGGCCTCGGCCGGGCCCTTGTCGTCGCGGTAGCGCACCACCCGGGCGAACCGCAGCGCCAGCCCGCCGGGGTAGCGTGACGACGCCTGCACCCCGTCGAAGGCGATCTCCACCACCTGCTCGGGCCTCACCGCGACGACGTGGCCGTCCGTTCCGCCGACGGCGAGTTCGCCGAACCGGGCGGTCTGCCACTCCAGCATGGCGTCGGTCATGCCCTTGAAAGTCTTTCCCACCATGACGAATTCGCCGGTGGCCGGATCACGCGCGCCCAGATGGATATTGGAGAGCTTGCCGCGGCGGCGCCCCGAGCCCCACTCGACGGCGAGCACGACCAGGTCGAGCGTGTGCACCGGCTTCACCTTCAGCCAGCCCGCGCCGCGGCGGCCGGCCTGGTACGACGCCGCCGGCGCCTTGGCCATGACGCCCTCGTGGCCGGCGGACAGCGTCGCGTCCAGGAACCCGGCGGCCGCCGCGGGGTCCGACGTCACCAGCCGGTCCACCCGCTGGCCGGGCGGCACCAGCGCGTCCAGGGCCGCGAGCCGTTCGGTGGTCGGCGCGTCGAGCAGGTCGACGCCGTCGCAATGCAGGATGTCGAAGAAGAACACCGAAAGCCGTTGCGTGGCAAGGGCCGCCGCCACGTCGACGGATCGGCCGAACCGGGACGCGGTGACCTGGAAGCGGTGCGGCCGGTTGTCCGAACGCAGCGCGATCGCCTCGCCGTCGGCGATCAGGTCGCGCACCGGCAGCGCCAGCGTGGCGTCGACCACCTCGGGCAGCCGGGCCGTGACGTCGTCGAGGCTTCGGGTGTACACCGTGACCTGGTCACCGGCGCGGTGGATCTGCACCCGCGCGCCGTCCAGCTTCGCCTCGAAAACGGCTGTGCCGCCAAGGCGTTCGAGCGCATCGGCAACATCGGTCGCGGTCTGCGCCAGCATCGGCCCGACGGGCCGGCCCACGCGCAGGGTGAACGCCTCCACGGCGGCCGCCCCGCCGGATGGCCCCGCCCTCAAACAAGCCGCAGCCACCGCGGGCAGGTCCCCGCCCAGCATCGCGGCGCGTTGCATCGCGGCGGCGGGGACGCCGGCCGCCTTGGCCACGGCGTCGGCCATGATCCCGACCAGCGCGCCCTGGCGCAGTTCGCCGCTCATCAGCCGCAGCAGAAAGGTCTGTTCGGTTTCGGTGGCGGCGGCGAACAGGCCCGCGACGAGTTCGGCGCGGCGCGCCTGGGATCCCTTGCCCGCCACCGCGCCGATCTCGGAGAACGCGGCGTCGACACCGCTCACGGTCAGCGTCGGGTGCGCCGCGGGCGGCGGGCGCGACCGCAGCGACGCCCAACCCACGCCGATCTGGCGTTGCCGCAGCTCGCCCGAGAGCCACGCCACGACGATGGCGACCAGTTCGGGGTCGGGCGCGGCGCGGCGGAGCAGGTCGGCGATGCGGGCGACCTTGGCGAGGCGCGACGGCGTGGCGCCGACGTCAACGGACGTGGCGGCCACGTCGAGAAGGAGCACGGTGGTCAGCTTGGCACGGCTGGGTGACAAGCCGTTCAGGGCCGATCGTGCCGCGGGACCGGGACGACGATGGCCTGGTCGATCACGTCGGCTTCGTTGGCGTCCCGATCACCCAGTGCCTCGACGTGAGTGGTGTCCAGCCCCCCGATTTCATCCTCGGCGTCGACGACGAGGCGCTGGTGGATCGCGTCCGCCTCGGGTGCGTCGTACGGCAGGACGATGTCGTTCATGATCGGAACCCCTCCCTTCGTTTGCGGTCGGCCTTGAGCTTGGCGTTCAGCAGCTCCAGCCGCGTGTAGTCCGATTGCAGCTGGGTGTTCTTGCTCTCCAAGTCGAGGATCTGGGCGATGCCGGCCAGGTTGATGCCCTGATCGACCAGTTCGGAGATCCGCTGCAGGCGCGCCAGGTCGTCGTCGCTGTAGCGACGGGTGCCGCCCTCGGTGCGTGACGGCGCCAGCAGTCCGCGGCGCTCGTAGAGCCGCAACGTCTGCGGCGCGATCCCGGAAAGCTCGGAGGTCACCGAGATGCCGTACACACCGCGGCCGGAGGGAGCTGCTGTCACATCGTCGGTCAACGTTTCCCCTTCGGAAAAACCTCAAGGTGCCACTTGCGAAGTTATACATCGAATGGTATCAAAAATCTATGCCTGCAGACGCAGATAGTCTGCCTGGATCGGAGGTGAAATCATGGTGTTGATGCGTACAGATCCGTTCCGTGACCTCGACCGCTGGACCCAGCAGGTTCTCGGCACCGCGGCCCGCCCCGCGGTGATGCCGATGGACGCGTGGCGGGACGGCGACAAGTTCATCGTCGAATTCGACCTGCCCGGGGTGAAGGCGGATTCGCTGGACCTCGACGTTGAGCGCAACGTGCTCACGGTCCGCGCCGAACGCCCGAATCTGGACGAAAGCCGCGAGATGGTTTCCGCCGAACGGCCGCGCGGCGTGTTCAGCCGCCAGCTGTTCCTCGGGGAGAACCTCGACACCGACAAGATCGACGCCGGCTACCACGACGGCGTGCTGCGGCTGACGATCCCGATCGCCGAAAAGGCCAAGCCGCGCCGCATCGAGGTCAGCCACGACGGCCGGAAATCGGCGATCAACGCCTAGCAGCCGGAGGGCCGTTCCCGCCGACCGCCGGCAGTCGACATCCGCGGGTGACGCGGGGGTTGCGCGCCGCCCGACGACTGGCGGCGCGGGTGAAAGCATGGGTGCGCCACGATGACAGACCCCTACAACCCGTACACGGTGCTGGGTGTCTCGCCGACCGCAACCCAGGCCGAAATCACGCACGCCTACCGGCGCCACCTGCGCGACTACCACCCGGACACCCGTCGCAAGGCGCCGAATCCGGGCGCCGACGAACGGCTGCGCCAGATCCTTGCCGCTTACGCCCTGCTGCGCGACCCCTCCCGCCGCGCCGAGTACGACCGCGCTCACCCCGCCCGCGCTCACCCCGCCCGCGACGAAACCGGCCCGGTCCGGATCACCGTCACCCGCGCCGACCCCGGTGACACCCAGTCCAGAGACGGGCGGCCTCCGCTTTGGGTTGGACCGGTCCGCTGGCACCGCTGAACCCGGCCGCGAGGGCCATCCGGGGCGAACTTGGCATGGCTCGGTGACAAGCCCGCGGAGCCGACACGCTAGCGTGCCTAGATAACGTTACAGATCGCGCGGATTCTGACACGCCTACGAAAGCCTAGAAAGGGAGGTCCGGATGGAGATCAACGGGAAGAAAGCCGTCGTCATCGGCGGCGCGTCGGGGATGGGCCGGGCCACGGCCGAGCTGTTCGCCGAGCGCGGCGCGGACGTCGCCGTGCTCGACCGGGAGGGGTCCGACGGCAAGCAGGTTGCCGAGGGCATCAACGGCTCGTTCTACCCGGTCGACGTCACCGACTTCACCGGCACCGAGGAAACGTTGCAGGCCGCGGTCGACAAGCTCGGCGGCCTGCACGTCGTGGTGACCACCGCCGGCGGCGGCATCGCCAAGCGGACGCTGACCAAGTCCGGCCCGCACGACCTCGAATCCTTCCAGTCCGTGATCGACCTCAACCTGATCGCCACCTTCAACATCAGCCGGCTGGCCGCCGCGCACATGGCCAAGAACGAGCCCGAGGACGAGGAGCGCGGCGTCATCATCAACACCGCGTCGATCGCGGCCTTCGAGGGCCAGATCGGGCAGGTCGCCTACACCGCAGCCAAGGCGGCGATCGCCGGCATGTGCCTGACGATGGCGCGCGACCTCGGGTCGATGGGCATCCGGGTGCTGGCGATCGCCCCGAGCCTGTTCCTGACGGGGCTCACCGCGATGGTTCCCGACGAGATGGCCGCCACCCTGACCCGCGACGCCGCGTTCCCCAAGCGGATGGGCCGGCCCATCGAGTACGCGAAGCTGGCCGCCGCCATCGTCGACAACCCGATGCTCAACGGCCAGTGCCTGCGGCTGGACGCGGGACAGCGGTTCGCGCCCAAGTAGATCCCCCGGGCGGCGCCCTGCCCGCAATCAGTACACTCTTTAGGCAGCCGCCCCGTTCCCCCTCGGAACGGGGCAGGCAGTCAGCCCGCTAGCGAGGAGGGCCCCCATGGGTATCGCACTGACCGACGACCATCGCGAACTCGCCGAGGTGGCCCGCGCGTTCCTCACTTCGCAGAAGGCGCGCTGGGCGGCGCGCTCGCTGCTCGATTCGCCGGACGAGAACCGGCCCGGGTTCTGGCAGGACATGGTCGAGCTGGGCTGGCTGGGCCTGCACGTCGACGAGGAACACGGCGGCTCGGGCTACGGGCTGCCCGAACTCGTGGTGGTGATCGAGGAACTCGGTCGCGCGGTCGCGCCGGGACCATTCGTCCCGACCGTGATCGCGTCGGCGGTGATCGCCAAAGACGGTGGCGCCAAGCAGAAGTCGCGGCTGCTGCCCGGGCTGATCGACGGTACCCGCACGGCCGGCATCGGCCTGGACGGCCGGGTGCGGGTCAACGACGGGGTGGCTAACGGTGAGGCCGGAATTGTGTTGGGCGCCGGGCTGGCCGACCTGTTGTTGATCGCCGCGGGTGACGACGTGCTGCTGCTGGACCGCGGCCGCGACGGCGTCTCGGTGGACGTGCCCGACAACCTGGATCCGACGCGGCGTTCCGGGCGGGTGCGCCTGAAGAACGTGAGCGTCGCCGCCGCGGACATCTTGCCGGGGGCGCGGGGGTCCGCGCTGGCCCGGGCGCGCACCCTGCTGGCCGCCGAGGCGGTGGGTGGGGCGTCGGACTGCGTCGACGCCGCCGTCGACTACGCCAAGGTCCGCCAGCAATTCGGGCGCACCATCGCGACTTTCCAAGCGGTGAAGCATCATTGCGCGAACATGTTGGTGGCCGTCGAATCGGCGACCGCGGCGGTGTGGGACGCCTCGCGCGCGGCGGCGGAGGACTCATCGAAGGACGAAGCGCAGTTCCGCCTCATCGCCGCGGTGGCCGCGGCGTTGGCCTTCCCGGCCTACGCGCGCAACGCCGAACTCAACATCCAGGTGCACGGCGGCATCGGCTTCACCTGGGAACACGATGCGCATCTGCATCTGCGCCGGGCGCTGGTGAACTCGGCGTTGTTCGGCGGCAGTGGCCCTCAGGCCCCGGCCGGCGACGTCTTCGATCGCACCGCGGCCGGCGCCGTCCGGGAAAACAGCCTGGACCTGCCGCCCGAGGCCGAGGAACTGCGCAAGCGCATCCGCGCCGACGCCGCCGAGATCGCCGCCCTGGACAAGGAGGCGCAGCGCGACAAGCTGATCGAGACCGGCTACGTGATGCCGCACTGGCCCAGGCCGTGGGGTCGCGCGGCCGACGCCGTGGAACAGTTGGTGATCGAGGAAGAGTTCCGCGCGGCGGGCATCAAGCGCCCCGACTACTCGATCACCGGGTGGGTGATCCTGACCCTGATCCAGCACGGAACCGATTGGCAGATCGAAAGATTCGTGGAGAAGGCGCTGCGTCAGGAAGAGGTCTGGTGCCAGCTGTTCTCCGAGCCCGAGGCCGGGTCGGACGCGGCCTCGGTGAAGACCCGCGCCACCCGGACCGACGGCGGCTGGAAGATCAACGGGCAGAAGGTGTGGACCAGCGGGGCGCAGCACTGCGCGCGCGGCCTGGCCACCGTGCGCACCGACCCCGACGCGCCCAAGCACGCCGGCATCACCACGGTGATCGTCGACATGAAGGCCCCGGGGGTCGAGGTGCGGCCGCTGCGGCAGATCACCGGCGGCTCGGAATTCAACGAGGTGTTCTTCAACGACGTGTTCGTCCCCGACGAGGACGTCGTCGGGGCGCCCAATTCCGGGTGGACGGTCGCGCGGGCGACCCTGGGCAACGAACGGGTCAGCATCGGCGGGAGCGGGTCGTACTACGAGGGCCTGGCGGCCAAGCTGGTGCAGCTGGCTCAGGCGTCGGATCGGTTGGCGGGCGCGCGAATCCGGGTCGGAAACTTCCTGGCCGACGATCACGCGCTGCGGCTGCTGAACCTGCGCCGCGCCGCCCGCAGCGTCGAGGGCGCGGGCCCGGGCCCGGAGGGCAACGTCACCAAGCTCAAGCTGGCCGAGCACATGATCGAGGGCGGCGCGATCTCGGCGGCGCTGCTGGGGCCCGAGGTCGCGCTGCTCGACGGGCCCGGCGCGGTGGTGGGCCGCATGATGATGGGCGCCCGCGGCATGGCGATCGCCGGCGGCACCTCGGAGGTGACCCGCAACCAGATCGCCGAGCGGATTCTCGGCATGCCGCGCGACCCCCTGATCAACTAGTTTTCGTCCGGCGAGCAGACGCAAAAGCCCCCATTTCGGCCCGGAAATTGGGGGCTTTTGCGTCTGCTCGCGCCACCTAGGCGGGCGCGAACAACGGCGCGCCGCCGGCGCCCTTCTCCGGCCGCACCTGGACCGGCATCCCGCATTCGACCGAATCCGGTTCGCAGCCAACGATATTGGCTGCCACACGCAGACCGCTCTGCTCGGCGAGCTCGACGATGGCGATCACGTAGGGAACCGGGATCTCCGGGTTGTACGGGTGGTAGTTGACCGTGTAGGTGAAAACCGTGCCGCGTCCGGAAACCGGCCGCGCCACCAGCGCGCCGCCGCATTGGCGGCATCGGCCGGCCGCGGGATGCACCCAGCGCGCGCAATTGTCGCAATGCTCGATAAGCAGCTGGGACGGGGACTCGGCTGGCACGCGCAATACAGTACACTCTATTGGTCCATTGCGAGCGGTGGGGTTTGGTCTGGCGGGCGGTGCAAATGTATTTCGAAAAAGACGCGATCTTGTCCGGTATCGGCATCTCGCGAATCGGCCGTCGCACCGGGATTCCGGGTTTCGACCTGACCATGGAGGCGGTGCGTGCGGCCATCGAGGACGCGGGGCTGCGGCCCGCCGACATCGACGGGATCGCGACCCTCGGTGACACCCCGGCTGCGGAGGTCAACGCCGCGCTGGGTATCGAGGCGGCCGACTGCGGTTCCGGATTCGGCACCGGCGGCCTGCTGAGCCCGGTGATGTCGGCGTGCCGGGCGGTCGCAGAGCGTCGCGCCCACCACGTGGTGGTGTACCGGACCATCCAGATGCTGGGTGGCACGGTCCCGGTGAACAAGGAAGAAAACGCGCCCGCCCCGCCGCTCGCGCGCATGTTCGAGACCCCCGAGGGCGCCGAGCGCCCGGCGGTCGGCGCGATGGACGACGTCAACGATCTCGTTGCGGCCCAGGCCTATTCCGCGGCGAACTGGCTGGCGTTGAACTGCCGCCGACACATGGAGCTGTACGGAACCACCAAGGAGCAGCTGGGCTGGCTGGCGCTCAACGGCAGGCGCAACGCCGCGCTGAATCCCCTTGCGGTGTACCGCGAACCGATGACGATGGCCGACTACCTGGGCGCGCGTCCGGTGTCGACGCCGTTCGGGCTGCTGGATTGCGATGTCCCCATCGACGGCTCGATCGCGGTGGTGGTGTCGAACGCGGAGTATGCCGGCGACTGCCCGCACCGCGCGGTGCGGGTGGAGGCGATCGGCGGATCCGACGGCGCCGGGGGGTGGTTCCACCGCGACGACTACCCCAAGATGGCGATGTCGGATGCCGCGGCGCAGATGTGGTCGCGCACCGAGCTGAGGCCCACCGACGTCAAACTCGCCGAATTGTACGACGGCTTCACGTATCTCACCCTGGCGTGGCTGGAAGCCCTCGGGATATGCGGTGACGGGGAGGCCGGCACGTTCGTCGAGGGCGGCGCGCGGATCGCCCTCGACGGTGCGCTGCCGCTGAACACCTACGGCGGCCAACTCTCGGCCGGGCGCATGCACGGCTACTGGGCGCTGCACGAGGGCTGTCTGCAATTGCGCGGCGAGGCGAAGGAGCGGCAGGTGTCGCGGCGCCCGGAGGTCGGCGTGGTTTCGGTGGGCGGTGGCCCGGTCGCGGGATGCATGCTGCTCACCTGTTGAGCCGCGGATGAGCAGCGCCCGGCCGCAAACAGCGGACAAGTTGGCCTCGATGATCGCCCGCGACATCGAGGCGGAGATCGTTCGCCGCGGCTGGCCCGTCGGCGAGTCGCTGGGCTCTGAACACGCTCTGCGGCAACGCTTTTGCGTGAGCCGGTCGGTGCTGCGGGAGGCTGCCCGGCTGGTGGAGCATCATCAGGTCGCTCGGATGCGGCGTGGGCCCAACGGCGGGCTGCTCGTGTGCGAGCCGGATGCGGGCCCGGCGACCCGCGCCGTCGTCATCTATCTCGAGTACCTGGGCACGACGCTGACCGACCTGCTCAACGCGCGCCTGGTGCTCGAGCCCTTGGCCGCCTCGCTTGCCGCGGAGCGGATCGACGAAGCCGGCATCGACCGGCTTCGGGCGGTTCTGCGCGCGGAGGAACAGTGGAGGCCGGGTCTGCCCACGCCGCGCGACGAATTCCACATCGCGCTCGCCGAACGGTCGAAAAACCCTGTCCTGCAACTGTTTATCGATGTCCTGATGAGGCTCACCACCCGCTACGCGCTGCAGTCGCGGGCCGACTCGGCGAGCGAGGCCGTCGAGGCGGTCGACCACATGCACAACGATCATTCCGAGATCGTCGCCGCCGTCACCGCCGGTGATTCCGCGCGGGCCAAGACGCTGTCCGAGCGGCACGTGGAAGCGGTGACCGCCTGGCTGCAGCGGCACCACCCCGGCGGAGGGCTCAGCGGAAACGACCGGCACGCGAGTAGGGCGCGCAGGCGACTCGACCCCGAGGCGCCGCGCGGCAAGATGGCCGAGGTGCTTGCGGCCAACATCGGCGACGACATCGCCGCCGCCGGCTGGCGGATCGGTTCGGTCTTCGGGACCGAGACGGCGCTGCTGCAGCGCTACCGGGTGAGCCGCGCGGTGCTGCGCGAGGCGGTGCGGCTGCTCGAATTTCACTCGGTGGCCCGGATGCGCCGCGGGCCGGGGGGCGGGCTCGTCGTCACCCAACCGCACGCGCAGGCCAGCGTCGACACCATCGCGCTCTACCTGCAATACCGGCAGCCGAGCCGCGAGGACCTGCGTTGCGTCCGCGACGCCATCGAGATCGACAACGTCGCCAAAGTCGTCAAGCGCCGCGGCGAATCCGCGGTCGCGGCCTTCCTCGGCACCCGGCCGACGCTCGGCGAAAACCTGCACACCGCCGACGAGGTGCGCAAGGCCACCGTCGAGGAATTCCGGTTCCACGTCGGGCTCGCGCAATTGGCCGGCAACGCGCTGCTGGACCTGTTCCTGCGGATCATCGTCGAGTTGTTCCGCCGGCACTGGTCCACCACCGGGCAGTCGCTGCCGACCGGGGCCGACGTCATCGCCGTCGACCGCGCGCACGTCCGGATTCTCGAGGCGATTTCCGCCGGGGACGACAGCCTGGCCCGCCATCGCATCCGGCGTCATCTCGATGCCGCCGCCTCCTGGTGGCTGTGATGGGGCCGCGTTCGGGCTGAACCCGCTTTGTGATCGATTAACTGCATAGCCGAGGCGGCTCCGGGGTACTGGGGTAGGTAGCGCGGCAGGACGGCCGGTCCAGCAGGGGGTTGGCATTGTGATGGAAAGCGGGAGCGCCGAGAAATTGAGCACGGGCACGGAATCCGAACATCAGGGCTTCGTTCACTCCGCGCTCCTCTATCACTCTCAGCGGGAGTACCTGGATTTCGTGGTGCGCTTCGTCATCGAGGGGTTGGCGATGGGGGAACCGGTGCTCGTCGCTGTCCCCGGCGACACGATGGCGCTCGTGCATGACGAGCTGTGTGCCGGCGAGCGGGCGCCGGACGGATTGCACCTGGCCGACATCACCGCGGTCGCCCGCAATCCGAGTCGGTTCATGACGATGGCGGGCTCCTTCGTCGAGGAACACCCCGGCCGGCGGGTGCGCATTGTCAGCGAGGTTCTCTGGCCCGGCCGCACCGCGCACGAGCGGTTGGCCTGCGTGCAGCATGAGGCGCTGGTCAACGAGGCGTTCGACGGTCAGCAGGTGACGGGGTTGTGCCTCTACGACGCGAGCCGGCTGGACGACGACGTGCTGGCCGACGCCCGCGCAACCCACCCGATGCTGTGGAGCTGCGGTTCGCTGCGTCCCAGCGCCGAATACGCGCCCGATGACGTGCTCGCCCGTTGCAACCAGCCCCTGCCGGTCAACCCGGGGGCCGTCACCTACATGGTCCGCAAGTCAGCGGATCTGCGGCTGGCGCGGGCCTTCGCCGTCGATTACGCCGACTGGGTCGGGCTGTCCCGGGACGGCACCGAGGACCTGCAATTGATCGCCACCGAACTGGCCAGCAACAGCTTGATGTACACCGACGGCGCGTGCCGGCTGGCCTTCTGGAAACACGACGAGCATCTGGTCTGTGAGGCGCGCGACAGCGGACGCCTCGATGACCCGATGGTCGGCCGGCTGAACCCGGGGCCCAGCGGCCCCGCCAGCAGGGGGCTGTTTCTGGTGAACGCGATATCGGATCTGGTGCGCACGCACAGCACGACGACCGGCACCACGATTCAGGCGTATCTGCGATTCAACCCATCCCCGCGGCCGGCGGGATGAAGCGTGCGGCGGCCGTCAGCCGCCCAGCACCGTTGTGACCGGCGGTGCGAGCGTCGTCGTGCATCCCGTCGGTAGCAATACCGCGGCGACCACCCCAACGGTCAGGGCGGCGACTTTCAGAGTTTTCTTGCCCTTCGCCTTCATAGGTCGTGCCTTTCACCCGGGGTGCTAGTTCCCTTAGGCGGCTAGCACCTGAGCAAGATGTTACGGCCTGTATTTGACGCAAGTAAACTAGCAATTCGGGCGTTTGGCCTGGCAGCGCGCGAATCCGCGAGCGCAAGAAATTTTTCGTCCCCTCGCAGATGGAAGGACCGTGTCGATGAGGACCATGAAAGTCAGGAATCAAGACTGCCGCCGCGACCATGGCGCTGGGGGCAGCTTTGTCCGGCTTGACGGGATGTTCGGCGGCCACCGCCGGCGGCGGCACGGGCATCGGCACGGGCACCTGCGTGGGCACCATCTGCATCTGACGCGACGGACTCCGCACTCGGCGACACGCTGAAACGAAGTTGCACTATCGCTGCGCGAGATCTAATCTCGCGCTCGTGCGTCGTCTTCAGCGTGCCGTAGTAGCCGGCACCCGCAGCGGGGTCTGATTCCAGACCGACCCCCCGCTGTGGGTCGGAAGCTACTACGTCGGTCGCTCCTGCTGATCAGAGAAGACCGACCCAATGCCTGTTTCCGATTCAACTCGTTTGTCGGCGCGCCGATCTGGCGCCGACGCATGGTTCAGATGCCACTTCGGCGCGGCGCTGCCGCGGGGGCTGCGGGACCAGGCGGAGGGCATGCCGTGGGAGGACTTCGTCGCGACCTACTGTCATGCGGCCGGCCCGGTGCGATTCGGGCACTGGGCGTGCACAGACGCCGAGCGGCCCGCCGGGCGGCTGGGCCCACAGGCACGCAACTTCCGGGCGATGATCGCCGTCGGCGACCGCATCGGCACCTCGACCGCGTCCGCCAGCGGGCCGATCGCCGCCCTCACCGCGATGCTGCACGAGCGCGGGATCACCATCGAGACGCTGAAGTTCCATCAGCTGCGGTCCGGCGTACACACCGCCACCTTCGTCTACGGCAGCAATGGGATCCGTTCCGAGTGGGCGATGGGCTGGGCCGAGCATCCGACGCAGTCGGCGCTGCGCGCGGTAATCGCTTGCGCCAACCGGTTATTCACCTAAACCCGCCGAGCAGACACAGAAGCTCCCGTTTCACACCGAAATTGGGGGCTTTTGTGTCTGCTCGCGCAACCAAACGCAATTACAGCGGGCGCAGCATGATCGGCATGCCGTCCTTCGGTATCGGCATGCCGCCGTAGTCCCAGGACGGCTGGTAGCCGGGCCGGGGCAGTTCCAGCCGGTAGCGGCGCAGCAGCCGGTGCAGGATCGTCTTGACCTCCAACCGTCCGAAGGTCATCCCGATGCACTTGTGCGCGCCGCCGCCGAAAGGCGTGAACGCGTAGCGGTGGCGCTTGTGCTCGCTGCGCGGCTCGCAGAACCGCTCCGGGTCGAACTTCAACGGGTCGGTCCACAGCTCCGGCAGCCGGTGATTCATCCCGGGGTACGCAATCACGTTGGTGCCCTTGGGAATGTAGTAGCCGAGCAGGTCGGTGTCGCGCACGGTCTGGCGCATCGCCCATTGCACCGGAGTCACGATCCGAATCGACTCGTCCATCACCAGGTCCAGTGACTCCAGCTTCTCCAGCGACTCGATGTCGAGCGGCCCGTCGCCGAGGCGGTCGGATTCGTCGCGGCAGCGCTGCTGCCATTCCGGGTGCGCGGCCAGGTGGTAGGCCATCGTCGTCGCGGTCGACGTCGACGTGTCGTGCGCGGCCATCATCAGGAAGATCATGTGGTTGACGACGTCCTCGTCGGAGAACTTGTTGCCGTCCTCGTCCTCGGTCTCGCACAACACCGACAGCAGGTCGGTGCCGTTCTTCCCGCGTTGTTCGGCGACCCGCTCGCGGAAGTAGTTCTCCAGCAGTTCGCGCGCCTTGAGGCCGCGCCACCAGGTAAACGGCGGCACGCTGGTGCGGATGATCGCGTTGCCCGCGCGGGTGGTGACGGTGAACGCCCGGTTCACCTTGGTGACCAGCTCGCGGTCGGTGCCGGGCTCGTGGCCCATGAACACCATCGACGCGATGTCGAGGGTCAGCTCCTTCATGGCCGGGTAGAGCAGGAAGCGGGCGTCGTTGACCACCCAGTCGTCGGCCACCACCTGCGACACGACCCGGTCCATCTGCTCGACATAGCTGACCAGCCGGGGCCGGACGAACGCCTCCTGCATGATCCGCCGGTGGAACATGTGCTCGTCGAAGTCGAGCAGCATGAGCCCGCGGTGGAAGAACGGCCCGATCACCGGGACCCAACCCTGCTGCGAGTAGTCCTTGTTGCGGTTGGAGTAGATGACCTGCGCCGCGTCCGGGCCGAGCGCGGCCACCCCCGGCAGCACCGGCGAGTCGCCGAACACCACCGGGCCCTTGGTCCGGTAGAGGAACAACAGGTAGTCCGGCCCGCCGCGCAGCATCTCGATGATGTGCCCGATGACCGGCAGCCCGGCATCACCGAGCACCGGTTTCAGCCCGCTGCGCGGCGGCGGATCGGCGAGCTTGTGCTCGGGGAACTGCGTGTTCAGCAGGCGGCGCTCCACCAGGCCCATGCCGGGAAAGTTGTTGATCGACGGGGTAAATCGGCGCCGCGCCTGGTCGAGCAGATAGTGCGGGGTGCTGATGGTGGCGGGCATGGACGCTCCTTTGCGACCCGGGACTGTGTAAGAAATATCCTTCGCGACAAACTTGACGGCTGTCAAGTTTTGGTCTTCCCTTGACGGGATGACAAGGTCAGACGATGGCAGCCGACCCCACACCCACCGCCCGGCGTAGCCGCGGCGACCTTCAGCGGGAGGCGATCGTCGGCGCGGTGCGACAGTTGCTGCAAGAGGGTTCGTTCGCGGACCTGTCCGTCAGCACCATCAGCGAGCGGGCCCGCATCGCACGCTCCGGCTTCTACTTCTACTTCGACTCCAAGTACGACGTGCTCGCCTTCATCCTGGCCGAGGCGACCCACGAACTCGAGGAGCTCACGCAGTACTTTGCGCCGCGCGCACCCGGCGAGACGCCGGCGGCGTTCGCGAGGCGCATGGTCGGCAGCGCCGCCACGGTGTTCGCCCACAACGACCCGATCATGACCGCGTGCAACGACGCGCGGAACACCGACGCGAAGATCCGGGAGATCCTGGACCGCCAGATCGACATCGTGATCGGGCAGATCGTCAGCGTGGTCGACGACGAAATCGCCGCCGGCACAGCGCATCCGATCAGCGACGACGTGCCCGCCCTGGTCCGCATGCTCGGCGCGACCACGGCGATGATGCTGTCCGGCGACGTCACCTTCCTCGGACCCGACCGTGACCGGGAGCGCGGCGTGCGGGTGCTCGAGCAGCTGTGGCTGAACTCGCTGTGGGGCGGGGACCCCGCGACGGCCTAGGTATCGTCACGGCCATGGCACAGAGGGCGTATTACGCGGGGAAGCGGTGTCTGGTCACCGGCGCGGCGAGCGGCATCGGCCGCGCCACCGCGTTACGGCTGGCCGCGCAGGGCGCCGAACTGTATCTGACCGACCGCAACGCCGAGGGCCTGGAGCTCACCGCGGCCGACGCCCGCGCGCTGGGCGCGCGGGTGCCCGAGCACCGGGCGCTGGACATCGCCGACTACGACCAGGTGGCGGCGTTCGCCGCCGGCATCCACGCCGCGCACCCGAGCATGGACGTCGTGATGAACATCGCCGGGGTGTCGGCGTGGGGGACCGTCGACCGGCTGACCCACGAGCAGTGGAGCAAGATGGTCGCGATCAACCTGATGGGCCCGATCCACGTCATCGAGACGTTCGTCCCGCCGATGGTGGCCGCCGGCCGGGGCGGGCACCTGGTCAACGTGTCGTCGGCGGCCGGGCTGGTGGCGCTGCCCTGGCACGCTGCCTACAGCGCCAGCAAGTACGGGCTGCGCGGCCTGTCCGAGGTGCTGCGCTTCGACCTGGCCCGGCACCGCATCGGGGTGTCGGTCGTGGTGCCCGGCGCGGTGAAGACCCCGCTGGTCAACACCGTCGAGATCGCCGGCGTCGACCGCGAGGACCCCAATGTCAGCCGGTGGATCGACCGCTTCAGCGGCCACGCCGTGTCGCCGGAGAGGGCGGCCGAGAAGATCCTGGCCGGGGTCGCAAGGAACAGATACCTGATCTACACCTCGGCCGACATCCGGGCGCTGTACGCGTTCAAGCGGCTGGCGTGGTGGCCCTACAGCGTGGCGATGCGCCGGGTCAACGCGATCTTCACGCGCGCGCTGCGGCCCGCCCCGGTGCCCTCACGCCGGCATGACCAGCTCGAGGCGCACCCCGAGTAGCCGCACCGGCCGGTCGAGCTCGAACAGGTCAAGGACGCGCAGGGCGGCGGCGACGACGACGTCGGCGTCGGTGGTGGGCGCCGCCAGCTTGCGGATCTTGGTGCGGGTGTAGAACGTCGCGGTGCGCACCGTGACCGCCACGCGGGTGACGATCCGGCCCGCCGCCACCACCTCGCCGAGCGCTCGGCGCGCCAGTTCGGTTACCGCCGAATCCATTTCGGCGCGATCGGTGAGGTCGCGCGGGAACGTCACGACGTGGCTGCGGGAGCGCGGCACCCATGGCTCGGCGCTGACGTCGGCGTCGCCGCCGCCCTTGGCGAGCAGCAGCAGCCACAGGCCGGTGCGCGGGCCGAAGGTGGACGTCAGCAGCTCCGCGTCGCCGTGGGCGAGTTCGCGTACCGTCGTTATCCCCAGGGCCGCAAGCTTTTTCGCGGTCTTGGGCCCCACGCCCCACAGCGCGTCCACCGGGCGGTCGGCCATCACGTCCATCCAGTTCGCGTCGGTGAGCACGAAGATGCCGGCCGGCTTCGCGAAGCCGGTGGCGACCTTGGCCCGCTGCTTGTTGTCGCTGATGCCCACCGAGCACGACAGCCCGGTCTCGGAACCGATGACGGCCTGGATCTGCTCGGCGACCTCGGTGGGATCGGCGCCGTCGTCCGCCAGCCCGATGTACGCCTCGTCCCAGCCCCACACCTCGACCGGGTGTCCCAGGTCGCGCAGCAATCCCATCACCCGGTCGGACGCGGCGTCGTAGGCGGCGGGATCCGACGGCAGGAACGTGGCGCCGGGACAGCGGCGGGCCGCGGTGCGCAGCGGCATGCCCGCGTGCACACCGAACTCGCGGGCCTCATACGACGCGCAGGTGACGACCTTGCGCGGTTCGGTCGGGTCGCCGCTGCCGCCGACGATGACCGGCAGCCCGGCCAGCTCGGGGTGCCGGCCCAGTTCCACCGACGCCAGGAACTGGTCGAGGTCGACGTGCAGGACCCAGTTTGTCATCGCCCACAGAGCTTGCGCGCCAGGCTCTCCCACGCGTCGCCCATCGTCTCCAGGGTGTGGCCGCCGTCGCGCAGTTGATGCTCCACGTAATCCGCGTCCAGCAGGGCCAGCAGGGCGTCGGTCTGGGCGTCGAGGTCGCCGGTGGTCTGCGCTGCGGCCAGCAGCAGCCGCACGTGCGTGCGCAGCACCGCGGCCGGCGGGCCGTAGCGGGTGCGCGGGTCGCGGTTGGCGGCCGACAACAGCGCGTGGTGGGTGTGCACGAAGCGGATGCGCTCGCGGCCGAACGCCACCAGCCGATCCATCGGCAGAGCGTCGGGGCCCAGCGGCGGCGGGCCGAACAGGAACGCCTGCTGGCTGGCCCGCTCGTCCTCGTCGAGCAGCACCATCATCAGGCCCGCCCGGCTGCCGAAGCGGCGGAAGACGGTGCCCTTGCCGACCCCGGCGGCGGCGGCGACGTCGTCCATGGTGACCGCGTCGGCGCCGCGTTCGGTGACCAGGCTGCGCGCCGCGTCCAGCAACAGCGCGCGATTGCGCGCCGCGTCGCCCCGCTCCGGCGGGGGCTGTCGGGGAGCGGACACCGGCAACTCGCGCAACCGCTCGCTCATAGCTGCACTTTAATGCCTCAGGAATAAACCGGACCAGAGTCCGGTTCGGTCGTGCAAAGATGTAGACCAACGACCGAAGGGGAACGGTACATGTCCGACATCAAAGTCTTGGCGCTCGTGGGCAGCCTGCGCTCGGCGTCGATCAACCGGCAGATCGCGGAGCTGGCGGCGGCGGTGGCGCCCGACGGAGTCGCGGTCGCGGTGTTCGAGGGGCTGGCGGAGCTGCCGTTCTACAACGAGGAGATCGACGACGCGATGACGCCCGGCGCCCCGGCGCTGGATCCGGTGGCCGCGCTGCGTGCCGCGGCGGCCGGTGCGGACGCCGCGCTGGTGGTCACCCCGGAGTACAACGGCAGCATCCCGGCGGTCATCAAGAACGCGATCGACTGGCTCTCGCGCCCGTTCGGCGACGGCGCGCTGAAGGGCAAGCCGCTGGCGGTGATCGGCGGCTCGTTCGGCCGCTACGGCGGGGTGTGGGCGCACGACGAAACCCGGAAGTCGTTCGGCATCGCCGGCGCCCGGGTGATCGAGGGGCTCAAACTGTCCGTCCCGTTCAAAACCCTGGAGGGCAGGGCCCCCGCGGACGACGCCGAGCTGTCGGCGAACGTGCGCGACGTCGTCGGCAAGCTGGCCGCCGAAGTCGGCTGAATTCGGCGGTATCCGACAGGCCGGTCTCCGGTGACCAGCGACGTTGGTCAACGGCTTTGCTGGCGGCGCGCTGGCGCGACGACCGCGCCCGCCGAAAACCAGGCGATGTCGGTGGCCGGTGCTATACCGATGCCCATGGGTGTCCGGGCGCGATTTGTGATCTGCGACACGCCGGGCGCGGGCCCGGGACAGGCCGCACGACCAGGGAATTTCAAAATTGTTATTCAGAACATCTTGTATCTCGACATCTTGTCAGCCACTAGGTGTAGTGTTTCGAGCACCGGCAGATCCCAGAATCCCCAAGCTGGCCGGGCTTGGGGCGCCTCCCGGAATCGGTACCGCCAGGTCGTTCGGCCTGACATCCGCAGAACGGGAATCTGGGGCCCTGGCGGGCCGCTGAAACACAGCGCAGATGTAGTACCCCCAGCAGTTGCCAGTCCGTAATAAGTTCCCGACCTTCCGCAAAGGAGCGGCATCCATGAGCGTCACCGTGTACACCAAGCCGGCATGCGTCCAGTGCAGCGCCACCTTCAAGGCGCTGGACAAGCAGGGCATCGCCTACGAGAAGGTCGACATCACCCTGGACGCCGAGTCCCGGGACTACGTGATGGCGCTGGGCTACCTGCAGGCCCCCGTGGTGGTGGCGGGCAACGACCACTGGTCGGGCTTCCGGCCGGACCGCATCAAGGCGCTCGCCGGTGCCGCGCTGAGCGCCTAGCGCAGCAGACGATCGGGCAAGTGAGGAGGTTGCGGTGCCATGGATAGCACGCAGCGCAACCTGGTGTATTTCTCGTCCGTGTCGGAGAACACCCACCGCTTCGTGCAGAAGCTGGGTGTTCCCGCCACGCGGATACCGCTGCATGGCCGCATCGAGGTCGACCAGCCTTACGTGCTGATACTGCCCACGTACGGCGGCGGCCGGGCCACGCCGAACATCAACGACGGCGGCTACGTGCCCAAACAGGTCATCGCCTTTTTGAACAACGAGCGCAACCGATCGTTGATCCGCGGCGTCATCGCGGCGGGCAACAACAACTTCGGTGCCGAATTCGCCTACGCGGGCAACGTGGTCTCGCGCAAGTGCGGCGTTCCGTACCTCTACCGCTTCGAACTGATGGGAACCCCGGACGACGTGGATGCCGTCCGCGCCGGTCTCGCTGACTTCTGGAAGGAACAGACGTGCCACCAACCGTCGCTGCAGAGCCTGTAACCGCCGCCGGCGCTCACGCGTTGCCGGGCGAAACGGACTATCATGCGCTGAACGCGATGCTGAATCTGTATGACGCGGACGGCAAGATCCAGTTCGACAAGGACGTTCTCGCGGCGCGGCAGTACTTCCTGCAGCACGTCAACCAGAACACGGTGTTCTTCCACAACCAGGACGAGAAGCTCGACTACCTGATCCGCGAAAACTATTACGAGCGTGAGGTTCTCGACCAGTACTCACGCAACTTCGTCAAGTCGCTGCTGGACCGCGCCTACGCCAAGAAGTTCCGCTTCCCGACGTTTCTCGGCGCATTCAAGTACTACACCTCCTACACGCTGAAGACGTTCGACGGCAAGCGCTACCTAGAGCGCTTCGAGGACCGCGTCGTGATGGTCGCGCTCACACTGGCCGCCGGCGACACCGGCCTGGCCGAAAAGCTGGTCGACGAGATCATCGACGGCCGGTTCCAGCCGGCCACCCCGACGTTTTTGAACTCGGGCAAGAAGCAGCGCGGTGAGCCGGTCTCGTGCTTCCTCCTTCGCATCGAGGACAACATGGAGTCGATCGGGCGATCGATCAACTCCGCGCTGCAGCTGTCCAAGCGCGGTGGGGGAGTTGCGTTGCTGCTGAGCAACATTCGCGAGCACGGCGCGCCGATCAAGAACATCGAGAACCAGTCCTCGGGCGTCATCCCCATCATGAAGCTGCTCGAGGACTCCTTCTCCTACGCCAACCAGCTGGGGGCGCGCCAGGGCGCGGGCGCGGTGTACTTGCACGCGCACCACCCCGACATCTACCGCTTCCTGGACACCAAGCGGGAGAACGCCGACGAGAAGATCCGGATCAAGACGCTCTCGCTCGGTGTGGTGATCCCCGACATCACCTTCGAGCTGGCCAAGAAGAACGAGGACATGTACCTGTTCTCGCCGTACGACGTCGAGCGGGTCTACGGGCTGCCGTTCGCCGACATCTCGGTGACCGAGAAGTACTACGAGATGGTCGACGACGCGCGCATCCGCAAGACCAAGATCAAGGCGCGCGAGTTCTTCCAGACGCTGGCCGAGCTGCAGTTCGAGTCGGGCTATCCGTACATCATGTTCGAGGACACCGTCAACCGGGCCAACCCGATCGACGGCAAGATCACCCACAGCAACCTGTGCTCGGAGATCCTGCAGGTGTCCACGCCGTCGGTGTTCAACGACGATTTGTCGTATGCCAAAGTGGGCAAGGACATTTCGTGCAACCTCGGGTCGCTCAACATCGCCAAGACAATGGACTCGCCCGACTTCGCCCAGACGATCGAGGTCGCGATCCGCGCGCTGACCGCCGTCAGCGACCAGACGCACATCACCTCGGTTCCCTCGATCGAGCAGGGCAACAACGATTCCCACGCGATCGGGCTCGGGCAGATGAACCTGCACGGCTACCTGGCCCGCGAGGGCATCTTCTACGGCTCCGAAGAGGGTGTCGACTTCACCAACATCTACTTCTACGCGGTGCTCTATCACGCGCTGCGCGCGTCGAACCGGATCGCGATCGAACGCGGCACGCGCTTCAAGGGTTTCGAGAAGTCCAAGTACGCCTCGGGGGAGTTCTTCGACAAGTACATCGACCAGGTGTGGGAGCCGGCGACCGAGAAGGTGCGTCAGCTGTTCGCCGATGCCGGCATCCGCATCCCCACCCAGGACGACTGGAAGCGGCTGAAGGAGTCGGTGCAGGCGCACGGCATCTACAACCAGAATCTGCAGGCGGTGCCGCCGACCGGGTCGATCTCCTACATCAACCACTCGACGTCGTCGATCCACCCGATCGTGTCGAAGGTCGAGATCCGCAAGGAGGGCAAGATCGGCCGGGTCTACTATCCGGCGCCCTACATGACCAACGACAACCTGGAGTACTACCAGGACGCCTACGAGATCGGTTACGAGAAGATCATCGACACCTATGCCGCGGCCACCCAGCACGTGGACCAGGGTCTGAGCCTGACGTTGTTCTTCAAGGACACCGCCACCACCCGCGACGTGAACAAGGCGCAGATCTACGCCTGGCGCAAGGGAATCAAGACGCTCTACTACATCCGGCTGCGCCAGCTGGCACTGGAGGGCACAGAAGTTGAAGGGTGTGTCAGCTGCATGCTGTAACCCGTTGCGCCCAGCGTGAAGCTGCTGCGAATTCTCGGCGCGGTTTTCGCAACCACTTCACGTTCGGTGAAGTGAGGAACGCCAGGTCAACGGCCGCAGCGGGGTATGGTGCTTGACGTGGTCAGAATTCCCCGACCTGCTAGGCCCCACCCCGGCGTGAAGCCCGGGGTGAAGGTCGACGCGCGCAGCGAACGCTGGCGCGAGCACCGCAAGAAGGTGCGCGGCGAGATCGTCGAGGCGGCGTTCCGCGCCATCGACCGCCTGGGGCCCGAGCTGAGCGTGCGGGAGATCGCCGAGGAGGCCGGCACCGCCAAGCCGAAGATCTACCGCCACTTCCACGACAAGTCCGACCTGTTCCAGGCGATCGGGGAGCGGCTGCGCGACATGCTGTGGGCGGCGATCTTCCCGTCGATCGACCTGAAGACCGATTCGGCCCGCGAGGTGATCCGGCGCGCCGTCGAGGAGTACGTCACCCTCGTCGACCAGCACCCGAACGTGCTGCGGGTGTTCATCCAGGGCCGGTCCGCCGCCAGCCCGAAGATCCTCGAGGAGGGCCGGGGTATCACGCTGGCGATGGCCGACATGTTCGACCACGAGCTCCGCGAGATGGAGCTGGACCACGCCGCGATCGAGCTGGCCGCGCACGCGGCCTTTGGATCGGCCGCGTCGGCCACCGAGTGGTGGCTGGGCCCCGACCCGGACAGCCCGCGACGCATGCCGCGGGAGCGGTTCGTCGCGCACCTGACCACCATCATGATGGGCGTCATCGTCGGCACCGCCGACACGCTCGGCATCAGGATGGATCCCGACCAGCCGATTCACAGCGCGCTGCCCAGCAACCCCGCCGCCAGCTGACCACCCGCGGCGTTTGACATCGCCGCGGCCGTCGCTAACATTCGCCCTATCCGATACCCTGGGTACCGGGTACTTGCGTTGAGCCAACAGAAAGACCGATCCGCCGTGACCGATGCCATGACACAAGCCGAGCCGACACAACAAGCGCGCGAGCCGGTCCACACCCGCGTCGTCATCATCGGGACCGGGTTCTCCGGCCTGGGGATGGCCATCGAGCTGCAAAAGCAAAGCGTGGACTTCGTCATCCTGGAGAAGGCCGACGACATCGGCGGCACCTGGCGCGACAACACCTACCCCGGCTGCGCGTGCGACATCCCGTCGCACCTGTACTCGTTCTCCTTCGAACCCAAGCCGGACTGGAAGAACCCGTTCTCCTATCAGCCCGAGATCCAGGATTACCTCCAAGGGGTGACCGACAAGTACGGGCTGCGCCGCTTCATCGAGTTCAACTCCCTGGTCGATCGCGGCTACTGGGACGACGACGAGTACCGCTGGCACGTGTTCACCGCCGACGGGCGCGAATACGTCGCCCAGTTCCTGGTCTCGGGCGCCGGCGCGCTGCACATCCCGTCGTTCCCCGAGATCGAGGGCCGCGACGAATTCGCCGGTCCCGCTTTCCATTCCGCGGAGTGGGACCACAGCGTCGACCTGACCGGCAAGCGGGTGGCGATCATCGGGACGGGCGCCAGCGCGATCCAGATCGTGCCCGAGATCGTCGGTCAGGTCGCCGAACTGCAGCTCTACCAGCGCACCCCGCCGTGGGTGGTGCCGCGCTCCAACCCCGAGCTCCCGTCGGCGCTGCGGGCGGCCATGGAAACCGTCCCCGGGCTGCGGGCGGTGGTGCGCCTGGGGATCTACTGGGCGCAGGAGGCGCTGGCGTTCGGCATGACCAAGCGTCCCAACGCGCTGAAATTCATTGAGGCGTACTGCAAGTGGAACATCTGGCGCTCGGTGCGAGACCGCGAGCTGCGCCGCAAGCTGACCCCCAAGTACCGCATCGGGTGCAAGCGAATCCTGAACTCCTCCACCTACTATGGGGCGGTCGCGAACCCGAAGACCAAGCTGATCACCGACGGCATCACCCGCATCACGCGCGACGGGATCGTCACCGCCGACGGCACCGAACACCCGGTCGACGTGATCGTGTACGCCACCGGCTTCCACGTCACCGACTCCTACACCTACGTCCAGATCAAGGGGCAGCACGGCGAGGACCTGGTCGACCGCTGGAACCGCGAGGGCATCGGCGCGCACCGCGGGATCACCGTCGCCGACGTGCCCAACCTGTTCTTCCTGCTGGGCCCGAACACCGGGCTGGGCCACAACTCCGTGGTGTTCATGATCGAGTCGCAGATCCGCTACGTCGCCGACGCGATCGCGAAGTGCGACAAGATGGGCGCGCAGGCGCTGGCCCCGACCCGCGAGGCCCAGGACCGCTTCAACGACGAGCTGCAACGCAAGCTGGCCGGCTCGGTGTGGAACACCGGCGGCTGCAGCAGCTGGTACCTCGACGAGCACGGCAAGAATACGGTGCTCTGGGGCGGCTACACCTGGCAGTACTGGATGGCGACCCGTTCGGTCAAGCCCGAGGAATACCAGTTCTTCGGGGTGGGCAAGGGCTCACGCCGTCAGAAAGACCTGAGCCCCGCTGGGCAGGCATAACCCCAGTTCAGGGTCCCTAAAATGGGCCGCACAGGCCGCATCAGCCACGCCGAGGCGAGGTACAGGCGCGAATTGATCCGCACGGGGGACAGATTGCATATGCTCCGGCCATGGGCCTCTACCACCGCATACTTACGTGGTTTATCCGCACCCGAGCCGGTGTCTGGATGGTACTGCATGTGGTCAATCCGATCGATAAACGATTGATGCGGTGGTCGAACGGCTCGCTGAATATGACCGTCGGCACTGGCTATGCGGATAGCTCGATGCTGCTGCGTTGCACTGGCGCCCAGAGCGGGAAGACCCGTGACGTTCCGGTGTTCGCGTTTGACCATGACGGCGGTTGGGTTTTGATCGCGTCGCAGGGCGGCCTGGAAAGCAACCCGGCCTGGTACCACAATCTAAAAGCACACCCACGGTGCGCTCTGCTTGTTCCGCACCGTGGCGAGGTTTCGTGCGTAGCTCACGAGGCCGAAGGCGAGGAGCGCGAACGGGCCTGGAACGCAGCCAACACCGGGTATTCCGGGTACGCGGCGTATCAGCAACGGACTGAGCGGCCCTTTCCGGTAATGGTTTTGCGCCCCGAGAACAATTCCTCCTAAAGCCAGTTCTTCGGGGTGGGCAAGGGCTCACGCCCCAAGCGTCAAGCGGTGCCCGCGTAGCAGGCCGGCGAACACGCTCGCGGCCGCGTCCACGCCGGCTTCGTCGTCGGTGGCGACGAGATCCAGCAGCAGGCCGCGGATGACGGCGAGTCCAAGCCTCGCCGCGGCGAGATCGATTGGGCCGTCGGCGGCGTGCTCGGCTTCGGCGAGCCAGTCGTCGACCGCGCCGGGCACCATGCGGGCGAACGGCTTCTCGCCCTGGGCGGCGCGTGCGTAGCACTCGTAGAAGAGGCGTTCCAGGTTCCGCAGCTCCGGCCGGCGAACGTCGGCCCACATGGCGGCGAAGCTGTCGGCCGGATCGGCGGGCAGATCGGGCAGCAGGCCCATCTGCCGGCGCTCCACCTCCGCGACGATCGCCAGGAGCAGGTCCTCCCGAGAACCGAAGTGGTGCAACAGCATTCGGTGGCTGGTGCCCACCGCGGCGGCCACGTCGCGCAGGGACCGGTCGCCGATGCCGTTCGCGGCGAACTCCTCGATCAGGGCGTCGAGCAGCTGGCGGCGCCGTGACGAGTCAGGAGTGCGCGCCATCGGCGCGGCTGAGCCGCTCGGACCGGCCCTTGAGGCCCTGCGCCTCCAGCTCGAGGAAGCACTTGGTCTTCCTGGTCATCAGCCGCCCCACGAGCGCGCCGATCGGGCCGCGCTGGTCGATTTGCTGGCGCACCCGGGTGCCGCCGCCCGGCCGGGCCTCGACGTAGTGGCGCGCCGTCACCACCGCGGCGGGGGCGCGCTGCACCCACGTCCAGGACGAGCCCGGGTCGACCTCGGTGACCTTCCAGACCAGCTTCGGCATGCCGGGCTGCTTGATCGCGAACCGCCTGCCGACCGCGAGGGCGGGCCCGTCGAGCCCGGCCAGGGAGGTGACCGAGGCGGTCCAGTCGGGCCAGTGCTCGACGTCGCTGAACACGTCCCACACCAGCTGCGGTGGGGCGTCGATCTCGATGGAATCTTCGGTAAACATGTACCAAATGGTACATCAGCTGCGTGGTTTTGCCTACGACACGACGAACACAAGTTGTTGTGTTGCGGCGCCTTGTCGTACCCCAGGGGTAGTGTTTGAAGCCTGGGTACCGCAGGCAAACCGTCCGGTGAAGTGGGGTTCTGGTGAGCGACAAAATCAAGCTGATTGACCGCGTCTCCGCGATCAACTGGAACCGGCTGCAAGACGAAAAAGACGCCGAGGTGTGGGATCGGCTGACCGGTAATTTCTGGCTGCCCGAGAAGGTGCCGGTGTCCAACGACATCCCGTCCTGGGGCACGCTGACGGCCCACGAAAAGCAGATGACCATGCGGGTGTTCACCGGCCTGACGCTGCTGGACACCATCCAGGGCACGGTCGGGGCGGTCAGCCTGATTCCCGACGCGCTGACCCCGCACGAGGAGGCCGTCTACACCAACATCGCGTTCATGGAGTCGGTGCACGCGCGCAGCTACAGCAACATCTTCTCGACGCTGTGCTCGACGGCCGAGATCGACGACGCGTTTCGCTGGTCGGAGGAGAACCCCAACCTGCAGCGCAAGGCCGAGATCGTCATGCAGTACTACAAGGGCGACGAGCCGCTCAAGCGCAAGGTGGCCTCCACGCTGCTGGAAAGCTTCCTGTTCTACTCCGGGTTTTATCTGCCGATGTACTGGTCGAGCCGGGCCAAGCTGACCAACACCGCGGACATGATCCGGCTGATCATCCGCGACGAGGCGGTGCACGGCTACTACATCGGCTACAAGTTCCAGCGTGGCCTGGCGCTGGCCGACGAGGTCAAGCGCGCCGAAATCAAGGACTACACCTACGAATTGCTCTTCGAGCTCTACGACAACGAGGTGGAATACACCCAGGATCTCTACGACGAGGTCGGGCTGACCGAGGACGTCAAGAAGTTCTTGCGCTACAACGCCAACAAGGCGTTGATGAACCTCGGCTACGAGGCGCTGTTCCCCCGCGACGAGACCGACGTGAACCCGGCGATCCTGTCCGCGCTGTCACCCAACGCCGACGAGAACCACGACTTCTTCTCCGGCTCGGGTTCGTCGTACGTGATCGGAAAGGCCGTCGTCACCGAGGACGAGGACTGGGACTTCTAAGGTCTCAGTGCTCGTGCTCGGCGCGGTCGAGATGCTGTGCCCGCGTGGGCGAGTAGAACCTCGGCGTCATTGTCGCCATCACCGGTAGGCGCAGCGTGACCCCGTCGCCGATCGGCACGCGGAGCTTGAAGTACACGATCTGCATGTCGAGGCCCACCTGGAGACGCATCTCCCGCAGGGACTCGGTTTGCACGCGCAGGCCTATCTCCCTCAACCGGGCGGCCAGGCCGCGTTCCAGGGCCCGGACCGGCTTCAGGTCGGCCGGATTCTGAACGTTTATGGTCGCGATTGGCGTTGGCTTCTTCGCAATCGGTCTAGCCATGGCTCGACTGTACTCGTCACCGGCGGCGGAGACCGGCGTGCTGATCGGATCGTGAACGCGGCATGAATTGTCGGGATGCGGCGGCGCCCCGGTGGCGCCGGCCACCGCGAACCCGTGACACTGATGCGGTGACCACACTCAATCACCACCATTTCCTGCGGTCGGTAATCCGTTGGCTGCAGGCCGGCTACCCCGATGGCGTGCCCGGGCCCGATCGGGTGCCGCTGCTGGCTCTGCTGCGCAGCACGCCGCTGTCCGCCGAGCAGGTCGAAGAGGTGGTGAGCAACCTGACCGCCAAGGGTTCGCCCGCGGTGGCCGACGGCGTGATCGACGGCAACGAGATCGCCGAGACGATCTCGGGGCTGACCCACCGCGACCCCGGCCCCGAGAACGTCCGGCGGGTGGCCGCCACCCTGGCCGCCGCCGGTTGGCCGCTGGCCGGCATCGACGTCAGCGAGGTGATTCCCGGCGACGAGGACGGCGAGGCCGCCGAGGAGATCGCGAGCGGGCGCGGGGTGGCCGAGGGCGCCCCCGCCTCACAACCGTGAGATGTCGATGACGAAGCGGTAGCGCACGTCGCTGGCCAGCACGCGCTCGTAGGCCTCGTTGATGTAGGCCGGCTCGATGAGCTCGATCTCGGGTGTCACGCCGTGCTCGGCGCAGAAATCCAGCATCTCCTGCGTCTCGGCGATGCCGCCGATCAGCGAACCGGACAGGCTGCGCCGCCAGCCCGCCAGCGGGAACGCCGGCACCTCCATCGCGTGCTCGGGGATACCCAGCTCGACCATGGTCCCATCGACGTCGAGCAGCTTCAGGTACTGGCCGAGGTCCAGGTTCGCCGACACGGTGTTGATGATCAGGTCGAAGTTGTCGCGCAGCACCGTGAAGGTGTTGGGGTCAGAGGTCGCGTAGTAATGGCTGGCGCCCAGGCGCAGCCCGTCCTCCATCTTCTTCAGCGACTGCGACAGCACCGACACCTCGGCGCCCATCGCCGTACCCAGCTTGACGCCCATGTGCCCGAGCCCGCCCAGGCCGATGATCGCCAGCCGGGTGGTCTTGCCCGCTTTCCAGTGCCGCAGCGGGGAGTAGAGCGTCACGCCCGCGCAGAGCAGCGGCGCGGCCTTGTCCAGCGGCAGCGCGTCGGGGATGCGCAGCACGTAGTTCTCGTCGACGACGATCGCGGTGCTGTACCCGCCCTGGGTCGGCTGACCGTCCTTGCCGACGCCGTTGTACGTGGGCGTCGACCCGCGCTTGCAGTACTGCTCCAGGCCGGCCAGACAGCTGCTGCACTCGCGGCACGAGTCGACGAAACAGCCGACGCCGACGCGGTCACCCACCTTGTGCCTGGTGACCTCGGAACCGACCGCGGACACCACGCCCGCGATCTCGTGGCCCGGAACCAGCGGGTAAGTGGGCTCGCCCCACTCGGCCTTGACGGTGTGGATGTCCGAGTGGCAAATGCCGGCGAACTTGATGTCGATCGCCACGTCGTGCGGGCCAGGGTCGCGCCGGGTGATGGTGGTCTTGGTCAGCGGTTCGGTCGCCGACGTCGCGGCATAGGCCGTAACAGTGCTCATGTATATCCCTCTTCGAAGTCGTCCTGAAAAAGTTTAGCTAAGGTAACGGTTTTCGAACAACCCGGGCGGGTGTGATGTGCCTTTCAACGGTGTCGCGGTGTTGAGTGTGCACTCACGGCTTTCGGTGTGTACGTACGGCGGGATTCCGGCCGGATCGACGCCCAGGTTTCACACGCGAAGCCCAGGATTCACACTCAACGCCCTGGCCCGACGCCGGGGCCAACGCCGGGGCCCGCGGCCGGGCGGGCGCTCAGTTGATCGGGGCGTTGACCATGCGGAGGTCGTCGACGATGCCCCGGGCCGCGAGCACACCCTCACCGGTCTGCCATACCTCGTCGTTGACGACGTAAACGCGGTTGTCGCGGTTGGCGGACAGCCGGCGCCACGGGTCGCTGTCGAGGACGGTTCCGGCGCGGTCCGCGGCGGCGGGTGTGGCGCATGACACGTAGACGACGTCGGCGTCGGCAGCGGAGAAATCCGGAGCCTTCGCGAGATCGGCGTCGGTGGCGCCGATCTCGATGTAGGGCTTGTCGGTGAACCGCTGGGCGGCGGGCCGGTCCACCCCGACCGCGGCGAGCACGCTGGCCGGGAAATTGGCGGACCCGTAGACCCGGACGCTGGTGGTGGTCAGCTGGACGATCGACGCCTGGAAGTGGGCCGCGTCGTGGCTGCCGCCGATCTGCGTGGCCCGCTGGGTGAACCCGTTGATCAGCCCGTCCGCGGCGACGCCGCGCGCCGTGGCGGCGCCGACGCCGCGCACGTTGTCCTGCCAGGCGGCGCCGGGTGCCGCGGTGAACACCGTCGGGGCGATCGCCGCCAGCTGCGGGTACAGCTTCGGCGTCAACCCCTGCGACCCCAGGATCAGGTCCGGGTGGGCCGCGGCGATGCCCTTCAGGTCGGGGTTGCTGCGCGTCCCGACGCCGGGCAGGCCGTGCACCGCGTTGCCCAGGTAGGACGGCTGGCCCGGGGAGCCGTCCGGCAAGGCGGCGGCGACGAGGCGGGATTGCAGGCCGAGCGCGCACAGGGTGTCGAGCTGATCGCCGGAGAGCACCACGATGCGCTGCGCCTCGGCGGGCACCGTGACGACGTCCGGGGTGACCCCGGCCGCGTTGTGGGCCTCCCGGGTCGGCGGCCCCGGGTCGGCGGGGGCCGGGTCCCGCGCGCACGACTCGTCGGGCCGGCGGTCGTTTCCCAGCACCCCGGCCCCGGCGATCTGGGTGGTGGGCGTGACCAGCGATCGCGTCGACGCCTTGCGGCCCGATCCGGACCCGCAGGCGCCGCACGCCACCACCAGCATCGCCGCCGCGGCGGCGGCCAGGATCGCTCGCGTCGGCCCCGATTGCACGCGTCCGACGCTAACATTCGGCGAGTTCGGAGCCGATTACGACAGTTTGTAGGACCAGGCCTCCCACCGACCTGATCGGCGGCTAAGATTCCAACCATTGGTCCTGGGCCCCGGTCCGAGATGTTTGGAGGAGCTGTTGACAGCTGAAGCGCCCCCGTTGGGAGAACTCGAGGCCGTCCGCCCGTACCCGGCCAGAACGGGTCCCAAAGGGAACCTCATCTACAAACTGATCACCACCACCGATCACAAGCTGATCGGCATCATGTACTGCGTCGCCTGCTTCATCTTCTTCTTCATCGGCGGGCTGCTGGCGCTGTTGATGCGGACCGAGCTGGCCGCGCCGGGCCTGCAATTCCTGTCGAACGAGCAGTTCAACCAGCTGTTCACCATGCACGGCACGATCATGCTGCTGTTCTATGCGACCCCGATCGTGTTCGGCTTCGCCAACCTGGTGCTGCCGCTGCAGATCGGCGCGCCCGACGTCGCGTTCCCGCGGCTGAACGCGTTCTCGTTCTGGCTGTTCGTGTTCGGCGCCACCATCGCCATGGCGGGCTTCGTGGTCCCGGGCGGGGCGGCCGACTTCGGCTGGACCGCGTACACGCCGCTGAGCGACGCCGTCCACTCGCCCGGCGCGGGCGGCGACCTGTGGATCATGGGCCTGGCGGTCGCCGGCCTGGGCACCATCCTGGGCGGGGTCAACATGATCACCACGGTGGTCTGCATGCGCGCGCCCGGGATGACGATGTTCCGGATGCCGATCTTCACCTGGAACATCCTGGTGACGTCGATCCTGGTGCTGATCGTCTTCCCGCTGCTGACCGCCGCGCTGTTCGGACTGGCCGCCGACCGGCACCTGGGGGCGCACGTCTACGACGCGGCCAACGGCGGAGTCCTGTTGTGGCAGCACCTGTTCTGGTTCTTCGGCCACCCCGAGGTGTACATCATCGCGCTGCCGTTCTTCGGCATCATCACCGAGGTCGTGCCGGTGTTCTCGCGCAAGCCGATCTTCGGTTACACCACGCTGGTGTACGCGACGCTGTCGATCGCCGCGCTGTCGGTCGCGGTGTGGGCGCACCACATGTTCGCCACCGGAGCCGTTCTGCTGCCGTTCTTTTCGTTCATGACGTATCTGATCGCGGTGCCGACCGGGATCAAGTTCTTCAACTGGATCGGCACGATGTGGAAGGGCCAGTTGACGTTCGAGACGCCGATGCTGTTCTCGGTGGGCTTCATGGTGACGTTCCTGCTGGGCGGCCTGACCGGTGTGCTGCTGGCCAGCCCGCCGCTGGACTTCCACGTGACCGACACCTATTTCGTCGTCGCGCACTTCCACTACGTGCTGTTCGGCACCATCGTGTTCTCCACGTTCGCGGGCATCTACTTCTGGTTCCCCAAGATGACCGGCCGGCTGCTCGACGAGCGGCTGGGCAAGCTGCACTTCTGGCTGACGTTCATCGGTTTCCACACCACGTTCCTGGTGCAGCACTGGCTGGGTGATCAGGGCATGCCGCGCCGGTACGCCGACTACCTGCCCACCGACGGCTTCCAGGGCCTCAACGTCGTCTCGACGATCGGGGCGTTCATCCTGGGCGCGTCGATGTTCCCGTTCGTGTGGAACGTCTTCAAGAGCTGGCGCTACGGCGAGGTCGTCACGGTGGACGACCCGTGGGGCTATGGCAACTCGCTGGAGTGGGCGACCAGCTGCCCGCCGCCGCGGCACAACTTCACCGAGCTGCCCCGAATCCGTTCGGAGCGGCCGGCATTCGAGCTGCACTACCCGCACATGGTGGAGCGGCTGCGCGCCGAGGCGCATGTGGGACGCGCCCACGGTCCTTCCGACAAGGACGTCACCCGGATGGACGACGTCAACGTGCGAAGCTGACGGGCTCCATGGGCGGCTGCCGCGAGTGAACTCACCACCCAAGGTGTCGGTGCTGATCACCGTCACCGGCGTGGATCAGCCAGGTGTGACGTCGGCGCTGTTCGAGGTGCTGTCGCGGCACGGGGTCGAGCTCCTCAACGTCGAACAGGTGGTGATCCGCGGCCGGCTGACGCTGGGTGTGCTGCTGTGCTGTGCGCCCGAGGTCGCCGACGGCGCCGTGTTGCGTGACGACGTCGAATCCGCCGTCCGCGCAAAGGGTCTCGACGTCAGCATCGAACGCAGCGACGACGTGCCGATCATCCGGGAACCGTCGACCCACACCATTTTCGTTCTGGGCCGCCCGATCACGGCCCGGGCGTTCGGCGCGGTGGCCCGCGAGGTGGCGGAGCTGGGCGTCAACATCGACCTCATCCGCGGCGTCTCCGACTACCCCGTGACGGGTCTGGAGCTGCGCGTGTCGGTGCCACCGGGAGCCGACGCGCCGTTGCGCAACGCGCTGACGCGGGTCGCCGTCGACGAGCGGGTCGACGTGGCGGTCGAGGACTACAGCCTGGAACGGCGCGCCAAGCGGCTCATCGTCTTCGACGTCGACTCGACGCTGGTGCAGGGCGAGGTCATCGAGATGCTGGCCGCCCGGGCGGGCGCCGAGGGGACGGTCGCCGCGATCACCGAGGCCGCGATGCGCGGCGAGCTGGACTTCGCGCAGTCGCTGCAGCAGCGGGTGGCGACCCTGGCGGGCCTGCCCGCGAGCGTGATCGACGAGGTCGCCGCCCAGCTGGAGCTGATGCCGGGGGCCCGGACCACGCTGCGGACGTTGCGGCGCTTGGGTTTTCACTGCGGCGTGGTCTCCGGGGGATTCCGTCGGATCATCGACCCGCTGGCCGACGAGCTGATGCTGGACTTCGTCGCCGCCAACGAGCTCGAGATCGTCGACGGCACGCTGACCGGACGGGTCGTGGGTCCGATCATCGACCGGGCCGGCAAGGCCAAGGCGCTGCGGGACTTCGCGCAGCAGGCGGGCGTGCCGATGGCGCAGACCGTCGCCGTCGGCGACGGCGCCAACGACATCGACATGCTGGCGGAGGCCGGCCTGGGGGTGGCGTTCAACGCCAAGCCGGCGCTGCGCGAGGTCGCCGACGCGTCGCTGAGCCACCCGTATCTGGACACGGTGCTGTTCCTGCTCGGCGTGACCCGCGGCGAGATCGAGGCCGCCGACGCCGGCGATCTCGGGGTGCGACGTGTGGAGATCCCCTCGGAATAACGGCGAGCGCGGCGAGCAACCCGGCAGCCTCGGCGGCGCCGCGGTACGGCACGATGATCGGGTGCCCGTCGACACCGGTGCTGCCCCAGCCGATCCCGATCTGCTGATCGACCTGCGCGACGTGGCGCTGCGCCGCGCCGGGCGCACCCTGGTCGGGCCGCTGGACTGGGCGGTCGAACTCGACGAACGCTGGGTGATCATCGGCCCCAACGGGGCCGGCAAGACGTCGCTGCTGCGCATCGCGGCGGCCGCCGAGCACCCGTCGTCGGGCGTCGCCTTCGTGCTCGGTGAGCGGCTGGGCCGGGTCGACGTTTCGGAACTGCGCGCCCGGATTGGCCTGAGTTCCTCGGCCCTGGCGCAGCGGGTGCCCGACGACGAGGTGGTGCGCGACCTCGTCGTCTCGGCCGGCTACGCGGTGCTGGGCCGCTGGCGGGAGCGCTACGAGGACGTCGACTACCGGCGGGCGATCGACATGCTGGAGAGCCTGGGCGCCGAGCACCTCGCGGACCGCAGCTACGGCACCCTGTCGGAGGGCGAGCGCAAGCGGGTGCAGATCGCGCGCGCCCTGATGACCGACCCGGAGCTGCTGCTGCTCGACGAGCCCGCCGCGGGCCTGGACCTGGGCGGCCGCGAGGAGTTGGTGGCCAGGCTCACCGACCTGGCCGCCGACCCCGACGCACCCGCGCTGGTGCTGGTCACCCACCACGTCGAGGAGGTTCCCCCCGGCTTCAGCCACTGCATGCTGCTGTCGGAGGGCCGGGTGGTCGCCGCCGGGCTGCTGCCCGACGTGCTGACCGCCGAAAACCTGTCGGCCGCGTTCGGCCAGTCGATCGCGCTGGAGGTCGTCGACGGGCGCTACTTCGCCCGGCGCGTTCGCACCCGTGCGGCCCACCGGAGGCCGTTATGACCGCACCGCAAGAGCCGCCGCTGGTTCCGCGGCCGGCCGCGACCGTGATGCTGATCCGCGACACCGCCGCCGACATGGCGGTGTTCCTGATGCGCCGGCACGCGCGGATGGAATTCGCCGCGGGGACGATGGTGTTTCCGGGCGGCGGCGTCGACGACCGCGACCGCAACGCGGACATAGCGTGGGCCGGGCCGCCGCCGCAGTGGTGGGCGCAGCGGTTCGGCATCGAGCCTGACCTGGCCGAGGCGCTGGTCTGCGCGGCCGCCCGGGAGACGTTCGAGGAGTCGGGGGTGCTCTTCGCGGGACCCGCAGGAGACCCGGACGGCATCGTCGGCGATGCCTCGGTGTACCGCGACGCCCGCCGCGAGCTGGCCTCCGGCACCCTGTCCTTCGCCGACTTCCTGCGCCGGGAAAACCTGGAGCTGCGGTCCGACCTGCTGCGGCCGTGGGCCAACTGGGTCACACCGGAGGCCGAGCGCACCCGCCGCTACGACACCTACTTCTTCGTGGCCGCGCTGCCGCGGGGCCAGCGCGCCGACGGCGAGAACACCGAATCCGACCGGGCAGGCTGGACGACGCCGCAGGCCGCCCTCGACGACTTCGCCGCCGGCCGCTGCTTCCTGCTGCCGCCGACCTGGACGCAGCTGGACTCGCTGGCCGGCCGCACGGTGGCCGACGTGCTCGCCGTCGAGCGCCAGATCGTCCCGGTGCAGCCGCACCTCGAAATACACGGCGACAACTGGGTTTTCGAGTTCTTCGACTCCGACCGCTACCACCGGGCCCGCGAGGCCGGCGGGATGGGGTGGAGGCATTGAGCGAGTTCGTCAGCGTCGTGGTCAGCGACGGCTCCCGCGACGCCGGGCTGGCCATGCTGCTGCTGTCCCGGCCGCCCACCAACGCGATGACCCGGCAGGTCTACCGCGAGATCGTGGCCGCCGCCGACGAGCTGGGGCGCCGCGACGACGTCGCCGCCGTCATCCTGTTCGGCGGCCACGAGATCTTCTCCGCGGGCGACGACATGCCCGAGCTGGGGACGCTGACCCCGGCGGAGGCCGACACCGCGGACCGGGTGCGCCGGCGGGCCGTCGACGCCGTGGCGGCCATCCCCAAGCCGACCGTCGCCGCGATCACCGGATACGCGCTGGGCGCCGGCCTCACGCTGGCGCTGGCCGCCGACTGGCGGGTGGCCGGGGACAACGTCAAGTTCGGCGCCACCGAGATCCTGGCCGGCCTGGTCCCCGGCGGCGGCGGAATGGCCCGCCTGACCCGGGTCGCGGGGGCGAGCAGGGCCAAGGACCTGGTGTTCAGCGGCCGGTTCTTCGACGCCGAGGAGGCCCTGGCGCTGGGCCTGATCGACGAGATGGTCGCCCCCGACGACGTCTACGATGCCGCCGCGGCGTGGGCGCGCCGCTTCCTCGACGGTCCGCCGCGCGCGCTGGCCGCCGCCAAGGCCCAAATCAACGCCGTCTTCGAACCGCCACCGAGGGCCGATTAGGCTGCCCTGCATGACCAGGAGTTCGACCGACGCCGTTCCCAACCCTCGCGCCACCGCCGAGCAGGTCGAAGCCGCCCGCCACGACAGCAAGCTCGCCCAGGTGCTCTACCACGACTGGGAAGCCGAGACGTACGACGAGAAATGGTCGATCTCGTATGACCAGCGCTGCATCGACTACGCCCGGGACTGCTTCGACGCCGCCGTGCCCGAGGAGGTCCTGCGCGAGCTGCCCTACGACCGCGCCCTCGAATTGGGTTGCGGGACGGGGTTTTTCCTGCTGAACCTGATCCAGGCCGGCGTTGCCCGCCGCGGGTCGGTCACCGATCTGTCGCCCGGCATGGTCAAGGTCGCCACCCGCAACGGGCAATCGCTCGGGCTGGACATCGACGGCCGGGTGGCCGACGCCGAGCGCATCCCGTACGACGACGACACGTTCGACCTGGTCGTCGGGCACGCCGTGCTGCACCACATTCCCGACGTCGAGCTGTCGCTGCGCGAGGCGATCCGGGTGCTGCGCCCGGGCGGCCGGTTCGTGTTCGCCGGCGAGCCCAGCAACGCCGGCGAAGTCTATGCCCGCACCCTGTCCACGCTGACCTGGCGGGTCGTCACCAACGCCACCAAGCTGCCCGGCCTGACCGGGTGGCGGCGCCCGCAGGCCGAGCTCGACGAGTCCTCGCGCGCCGCGGCGCTGGAGGCGCTCGTCGACCTGCACACCTTCGCGCCCGAAGACCTGGAGCGGATGGCCGCCAGCGCCGGCGCGGTCGACGTCGCGACCGCCACCGTCGAGTTCACCGCCGCGATGCTGGGCTGGCCGCTGCGCACCTTCGAGTGCGCGGTGCCGCCGGGGAAGCTGGGCTGGGGCTGGGCGAAATTCGCGTTCACCAGCTGGAAGACCCTGAGCTGGGTGGACGCCAACGTGATGCGGCGCGTGGTGCCGAAGGGCTGGTTCTACAACGTGATGATCACCGGGGTCAAACCGTCCTGAGGTGGTGCGCTTCAGCACCGACGACGTCGACTACCTGCGGTCGGAACCGGGCGCCGAGGCGCTTGCCGCCGTCGCCGGCCTCGAGCTGACCGACCGCACCCGGGTCGCCGACGTCGCCGCGGTGCGCGCCCGGTTCGGCGACCGGGCGCCGGTACTGGTGGAGACGACGCTGCTGCGTCGGCGCGCCGTGGAGAAGCTGGGGGAGTTGGGCGTCTCCGGCTGGCTGTTCACCGACGAGGCGCTGCAGCAGGCCACCGCGGCGCCGGTGGCCCTGCACCGGACCCGGCGGCTAGCAGGCCGTCTGGTGCACGACGCGACCTGTTCGATCGGCACCGAACTGGTCGCGCTGCGCGCCGCGGGGGCCGAGGCGGTGGGCAGCGACATCGACCCGGTCCGGCTGGCGATGGCGCGCCACAACCTGGGACCCGGCGCCGCCCTGTGCCGGGCCGACGCGCTGCGCCCGGTGACCCGGGATGCGGTGGTCCTCGCCGACCCGGCGCGGCGCGTTGGCGAGCGGCGTCGCTGGCACCCCGACGACTACCGGCCGGGCCTGGGGCCGTTGCTGGACGCCTACCGCGGCCGCGATCTCGTCGTAAAGTGTGCTCCCGGAATAGATTTCGATGCCGTGCGGCGCCTCGGGTTCGACGGGGAGATCGAGGTTTCGTCGTACCGCGGTTCGGTGCGGGAGGCGTGCCTCTGGCCGGCCGGACTGGCCGAACCGGGCGTGCGCCGCCGCGCCAGCGTCCTGGATCGCGGCGAGCAGATCAACGATGCCGAGCCCGGCGACTGCGCGGTGCGGCCCGCCGGACGATTCATCGTCGACCCCGACGGCGCCGTCGTCCGGGCCGGGCTGGTGCGCCACTACGCCGCGCGGCACGGGCTGTGGCAGCTCGATCCCGACATCGCCTACCTGTCCGGCGACCGGTTGCCGCCGGGGGTGCGGGGCTTCGAGGTGCTCGAGCAGCTGGGGTTCGACGAGCGCCGGCTGCGGTGGGCACTGGCCGCGCTGGACTGCGGCGCGCTGGAGATCCTGGTCCGCGGCGTGCGGGTGGACCCCGACGCGCTGCGGCGCCGGCTGCGCCCGCGCGGCGCCCGGCCCCTGTCCGTGATCATCACCCGCGTCGGTTCCGGGTCCGCCGGTCGGGCGACGGCCTTCGTGTGCACTGCCTCCCGATAGCGCCCGGTACGCTGGCTGCGTCGGTTTGCCAGGCGCCCGTAGTTTGCGAGGACGAAACGATGCGTTACCTGATAGCGAGTACGGCGCTGGCCGCCGTGGCCTTGCTGGGCGGGCCGGCGGCCGCCGCGCCGTCGTCGTGCGCCGGCCTGGGCGGCACCGTCGACAGCGCCCAGATGTGCCACGTGAGCGCCACCGGCCCCACCTACGCGATCACCATGACGTTTCCCGCCGACTACCCCGACGAGCAGGCGCTGACCGACTACATCTCCCAGAACCGCGACGGTTTCGTCAACGTCGCGCAGACGTCCGGGGCGCGCGACCACCCCTATCAAATGGAGGCCAGCACCGACCAGCGCACCTCCGGCCAGCCGCCCCACAACACGCGCAGCGTGGTGCTCAAGTTCTTTCAGGACCTCGGCGGGTCGCACCCGTCCATCTGGTACAAGGCGTTCAACTACAACCTGGGGACCAAGCAGCCCATCACCTTCGACAACCTGTTCGCGCCAGGGACGACGCCGCTGGACACCATCTTCCCGCTGGTGCAGCGGGACCTGGAACACCAGAGCGCGTTGGGTGCCGCCATCCTGCCGTCGACCGGGCTGGATCCTTCGCACTACCAGAACTTCGCGATCACCGACGACCAGCTGATCTTCTACTTCGCCCCGGGCGAGATGCTGCCCGCGGTCGCCGGGCCCGCGCAGGCTCAGGTGCCGCGCAACGCGATCCCGCCGCTGGCGATCTAGTGCACCGGGCCGGCTGCGGGCGCTCATGCCCGCCCGAAGCCGTAGACCTGGCCGTCGCTGGTGGCCGCCACCACGCGGCGGTCGACGCCGATCGCGACCCCGACGGGATATCCGGTGGCCGCGGGCAGCGGATAGCTGTTGAGGGTGTGGCCGTTGCCAGGATCGAAGGCCAGCAACGACATGCCGGGCGCGCCCTGCGCGGGCGGGCCGCTGACCACCGCGTAGCCGACGCCGGCGCCGGCCAGGCTCGACGACGACAGCGGCGCGACGTCGTCGCGCCGCCAGGCCTGCTCGGCGTGATCACCGGCATCCTTGAAGGCCGCCAGCTTTGTGTCGGGTCCGCCGCCGGACACGATCAGCCCCTGCGGGTTCACCGCGGGCGGCGTCTGCGCCAGAAAGCCCAGCGGCACCGACCATTTCACCTTCCCGTCGGCGGCGTGCAGCGCCCACAGGCGTTGGTCGCGGCCGTTGACGTAGACGGTCGATCCGTCGGCGGACAGCGCCGGGCTGGCGATCACGCCGGCGCCGACGGCGTCGCTGGCCCACTCGCGGGTGAGCAGCGGCGTCTGGCCCGGGTGGTATTTCAGCCCGACCAGACCGGCGGCGGCGGCGCCGGGCTGCCAGACGCCGATCACCGCCGTCTGGCTGGCCGGCGAGAAGGCGGGCGCCGCCGCGACCGGACACCCCGGCCGGGCCGGTGCGCAGTCGGCCAGCCCGCGCGTGGCATCGGTCGGGTCGACGCCGTCGACCAGGTCCAGCGGAGCGCCCACCACGGCGCCGCGGTGGGCGTCGAACGCCAGCACCTGTCCCAGGTGCGTGGCTACCAGCAGCTGACCCCCGCCCAGGAACCGCGGCGTGGTGGGCATCCCGATCACCGGCTGGCGCCACCGCGTCCACTGCGTCACCGGAAAGGACAGGAACGCCCCCGGCTGGCCCACGTAGAGGTTGTCGAAGCCGTCGAACAGCGGACCCGCGAAGCCGCCGCCCTGGACCACACGCACGCACCAGCGTTGCCGTCCGTTGTCGTTGTTCTCCCATTCCATGAGCGAACACCCGCCCGGGGTCTGCGCATTGAGCGCGAGATAGCCGCGCGCGCTCAGCGCCGGCCCGGCCGCCAGGCTTCCCTTGACAGAGCGCGTCCACTGCAGCGAGAGCCTCGTGGCGCCGCCGGTGGCGGTGTAGCTGCTGTTGGCCGCGTCGGCGTATTGCGCGGGCCAGCCCTGCGACGGCGAGGCCTGCACCCACGAGTCGGTGTTGCCGCAACCGCCGAGCGCGGGCGTGAGCGCGGCCGCCAGCGCCACCGATGAGCAACGCCGAAGGCCTCGGAGGAGTTGTCGGGCGAGCACCTCGGTTTCCCAAATCCTTCCGCGGCCGTTCGGCTTGTTTCCAGCGCAGCGATCGAGTCCAGGTGAGGGTAACCCGCGGCGGCTCCGATAGGCTTTCCGGCCATGACGAGCATGTGGAATGCTCCGCTGCATCGCCGTTGGCGTGGATCGACGTTGCGCGACCCACGGCAGGCCAGGTTCCTCACGCTGGCCTCGCTGAAGTGGGTGCTGGCCAACCGCGCGTACACCCCGTGGTACCTGGTGCGCTACTGGCGGCTGCTGAAGTTCAAGCTGGCCAACCCGCACATCATCACGCGCGGAATGGTGTTCCTAGGCAAGGACGTCGAGATTCACTGCACGCCGGAGCTGGCGCAAATGGAGATCGGCCGCTGGGTGCACATCGGCGACAAGAACACCATCCGCGCGCACGAGGGCTCGCTGCGGTTCGGCGACAAGGTGGTGCTGGGCCGCGACAACGTCATCAACTGCTACCTCGACATCGAGCTCGGGGACTCGGTGCTGATGTCCGACTGGTGCTACGTCTGCGACTTCGACCACCGCATGGACGACATCACCATGCCGATCAAGGACCAGGGCATCGTCAAGTCGCCGGTCCGGATCGGGCCGGACACCTGGGTCGGGGTGAAGGTGACCGTGCTGCGCGGCACCACCATCGGCCGCGGCTGCGTGCTGGGGTCGCACGCGGTGGTTCGCGGCGTCGTCCCCGACTACTCGATCGCGGTGGGTGCGCCGGCCAAGGTGGTCAAGAACCGGCAGCTGTCCTGGGAGAGCTCGGCCGCGCAGCGCGCGGAGCTGGCGGCCGCGCTGGCCGACATCGAACGCAAAAAGGCGGCCCGCTAACCGATTTCGGGTGCTACGAGGGCTGGTCGTCGACCTTGAAGTTGAAGTTGACATCGCCGGCGTCGACGCTGGTGACGGTCACCGACACCCCGTACTTCTGGCCACCGCTGGTGAGTTGGCACCGCAGCGTCGCGCCCTCGACGCCCTTCAAGTTGTCCGGACATGTCACCGAATCGGGCTTTGTCCCCACCTGCTGAGTCACGTTGTCGCTGATCTGGCTGGCGACCTGGTTCTTGTCGACGGTCTCCACCATGTCGAACTTGACATCACGCCCGTTGACGCTGGTCACCGTCACGTTGACGTTGAAGGTCTGATTCTTGACCTTCATCTCGCAGTTCAGTTGCGCCCCGACCTTCGCCGGCAGGTCGCCCGGACAGTTCACCGAGTCGGGCTTGTTGCCGGCGGCGTCGGTCATCTTCGCCGTGATCTGGCTTGCGACATCTTTTTTGCCGACGGTTGACGTTCCGGTCGAGCACGAACACGCGCCGACGAGGGCCAGCAGGCTGGCCGCGGCCCCCGACATCACTAGCGTCCGAACGATCCGAGCCATGGCGCCTCCCGAGGGCTGACGGTGAATCGGCTGATGATCGCACGCCGGACGGCCACGGGTGGGCGGTTTTGGTAAACATGCGTCAAACAGCGATCTTGAACCCTCGGCTTTGCTGGCGCGGCCGCGCGGCGGTTCGTTACCGTACCTGGGACACAACAGCACTGGGGGGTGCCGCGGATGACGACCCGGACGATCGCGGTTGTGGTGCTCGCCGGCACGGTCGTCGCGGCGTGCGGCTCTACGTCCATCACGGCCTCGCCTTCCGGTATAACGTCGGGCACTCCGACGTCTGCGGCTCCCACCGACTACACCGGTCTGTTGCTTCAGGGCGGCGACGTCAGCTCGGAGCCGCCGAACGTTTTCACGCCGGCGGACCCGCCGGTCCAGAATCCCAACGCGGCGCCCGGGGCGGCGGTGGTGTTCAAGAACTCCGACGACAGCAGCCGGATCGGCGACACGGTCCTGGTGCTGACCGACGCGGGGGCCGCGACGAACGCGATGAGCGCGTCGGTCGCGTCGCTGGGCAACACGGTGACCGACGGTGACGCACAGCCGATTTCGGTGGGCGATGGCGGCACGATGGTGTCGGGCACGTCGCCGGACAAGACGCAGGGCGTGACCGTGCTGCTGTTCACCGAGGGCAGGGCGTTCGTCACGCTGGAATTCGACGGCGCGCCGGGCGATGTCGTGCCCGCCGACTACGCGCTCGGGGTCGCGCGGCGACAGGACGGCGCGGTCAAGGCCAGGCTGCCCGGCTGAGATTCAGCCGGTGTCGCGCCGGTTGAGCCACCAGATGTGGGCGGACAGAACGGTGGCGAAGCCGCACCACACCGCGTATGGCGAAAGCGCCAGTCCCGCCCGCGGTTTGGCCTGAGCGGCCCGACGGGCGAGGTCGGCGCTGCTGGCCGTCAGCGCGGCCGCGCCCAGCGCGGATGCTCCGAGCCTGTGACACCGGAAGAAAAGCCAACTCCATCCGGCGTTCAGCAGCAGGTTGACGCTCAACGCGGCCGCGTAGCGGCGCGCCTCATCGTCCCGCCCCGCCCGGCGGAACCCGTCGATCGCCGCCGCCGACGTGGCGGCGATGTCGCCGTAGAGGGCGGTCCAGACGACGGGAAAGGCGACACCGGGCGGCTGGTACGGCGGTTTGCGAAGCCGGGAATACCAGGCGGGGACGCGCCTTGGGCTGGCGATGCTTCCCGCGCCGGCCGCCGCGGCTACGGCCAGGGTCGTCGCGGCCAATGTCGATCTGCTCAAAGTGCGCTCCGTTCGTGTTCAGCCGGGTCCGCTTGCTGCTCAACGGGTTTGGCGTTGGTCGCGGGCCACCAGATGCGGTCGCCGATCAGGGCGAACAGCGCGGGGATGACGAGCGTGCGCACGACGAAGGTGTCGAGCAGGATGCCGAGGCCGACGATGATGCCCAGTTGGGTCAGCACGATCAGCGGCAACACCCCGAGCACGCAGAAGACCGCGGCCAAAACGATTCCGGCGCTGGTGATTACCCCACCGGTGGCCGACACCGCGCGGATCATGCCGGCGCGCGCGCCGCGCCGCGCCGCTTCTTCACGGGCGCGGGTGACCAGGAAGATGGTGTAGTCCACGCCCAGGGCCGCCAGGAACAGGAAGGCGAACAGGGGCGTGCTGTCGTCGAGGGCCGGGAAACCGAAGACGTGCATGCCGGCCCACCCGCCGAGGCCCAGTGCCGCCAGCGCGCCCAGAATGGTCGCCGCCAACAGCGTGGGCGGCGCGAGCGCCGACCGCAGCAACGCGTAGAGGACGACCAGGATCACCGCCAGGATCGACGGGATCAGCACCAGCCGGTCATGCGCGGCGCCGTCACGAACGTCGACCGCCTGCGCGTCGGGCCCACCCACCAGCACTCCGGCGATCGTGCTGACCGAATGCCGCAGCGCCGCAATCGTTTTGAAGGCACCGTCGGATGAGGGGCTGGCGTCCAGCACCACCGACCACTGCGTCAGGCCGGACGGGGATTGCTTGTCCTCGGTCGCCGAGACCACACCGGGGGTGGCGCGGATCGCCCGCTGCACCTGGGGCGCCGGGGCCGTGGGGGCGACGACCAGGGTGGGGTTGGTCAGCCCCGCCGGAAAATGCGCGGCCACAACGCGGTAACCCGACACCGAATCGGCCTGCACCCGGAACTGCTCGGTCTGCGTCAGGCCGATTCGGGTGCCCAGCAGTCCGGTGGCGAGGACCGCCAGAACCGCGATCGCGGCCGCCGCGACCACCGCCGGCCGGCGCGCCACCCGCTCGGCGACCCGGTGCCAGGCGCCGGAATCGAGGGGGGCCCCGGCGTCGGGCCGGGGGACGAAGGGCCAGAACAACCGTCGGCCGCACAGCGCCAACAGCGGCGGCAGCACCAGCAAAACCGATACCGCGGCGACGACCAGCCCGCACGCCGCCAGGGCGCCGAGGCTGCGCGTGCTCGGCGTCGAAGCGCACAGCAGGGTGAGCAATGCCAGGACCACGGTCGCGTTGCTGGCGACGATGGTGGGCCCGGCCATCCGCACGGCGCGGCGCAGGGCGTCGCGGTGTTCGCGCTGGCTCCGAAGTTCTTGCCGGTAGCGCGAGATCAGCAGCAGCGCGTAGTTGGTGCCCGCCCCGAACACCAGCACGCTGGTGATGCCGGAGGTGGCGCCGTCGAAGCTCAGCCCGGTCAGCGACGCCACCGCGGTGCCCGCCGCCGCCGCGACCCGATCGGCGAACCCGATCACCAGCAGCGGCACCAGCCACAACACCGGCGAGCGGTAGGTGGCGATCAGCAGCAGCGCCACCACCGACGCCGTCACCGCGAGCAGGGTGACGTTGGCGTGGGTGAACGCGCTGGCGATGTCGGCGCCGAACGCCGGGCCCCCGGTGACGTGGGCCTGCAGTCCCGCGGGCAAGCCGGTCGTCGCGGCGGCGCGCAGCGCGGTGACCCCGTCGCTCAGCGCCAACCCCGACAGGTCGGACCTGATGAGAACCGCGCCGATGGCCGCCTTGCCATCGGCCGACACCATCGGCGGGCCCGGCCCGATCGCGCCGAACGGATGGGTGAGCGCCCGCATGCGGTCGCCGGCCGCCTGGGCGGCGCTGACATCGGCGGGGCCCAGCCCGGCGCCGTCGACGCGGCTGACCACCAGGATGAGCGCGACCCGGTCGCCCCCGGGGAATTGCCGGGCCAGGTCCTGCACCTTGGCGGAGTCCGAGCCGGTGGGCACGGTCAGCGGCGCCTGGCCCGCCGACGCGTTGCCACCGATCAAGACCGTGAGGCCGAGGCCCAACGCGACGAGGCCCAGCGCCAGCAGCCACGAACGCCGGTCCGTCACGGCGCGAGCCAGCCCCTGCCACACCACGGCCGCCAGCATTTCAGCGAATTAAACATTAATCAACTGAAATGAAGGGCCGGATGCGGATATGCTGCACAGCGCTATGGACGCTCTGGACTCTGGCGAGCCGCCCGTCGGCCGGGAGGCGCTGGAGTCGCTGATGTCGGCCGACCTGCGGGAGATGTCGACCGAATCCGACCAGATCGGCCGGTTGTTCGCGGTGTCACAGCGGCTGCGGCCCACCGATTTCCGCGCGTTGCTGCACATCATGGTCGCCGAAACCGCGGGCAAGCCGATGACGTCGGGTGAGCTGACCGAGCGGATGGGCCTGTCCGGGGCCGGGATCACCTATCTGGTGGACCGCCTGATCGAATCCGGCCACATCCGCCGCGATTCGCACCCGGACGACCGGCGCAAGGTCATCCTGCGCTACTCGGACCCGGGACTCGGCACCGCCCGCTCGTTCTTCAACCCGCTTGGAGCGCATACCCGCGACGCGATGAGCGACCTGCCCGACGCCGACCTGGCGGCCGCGCACCGCGTCTTCACCGCGCTGATCGCCGCCATGCGGCGCTTCCAGGGCGAGCTGGGCGCCGTCCCGCACTGACGTGTTTGCTTACCGACACGCGGCCAGGGACACCGGCAACGCTTGGGCATGCCCGCTATCGGTCGGGCAGGGCGTGCTCGACGATCGGCAGCCGCGGCTGCGGTTGCCGCTCACGGCGTTTGGCCGCCAGATACACCTGGGCCGTCTCGTTGGCCACGGTCCGCCAGTCGAAGTCGGAGGTGAGCCGTTCGCGGGCGGCGCGGGCGCGCCGCTGGGCGCCGTGCGGGTCGTCCAGCACCGTGCGCACCGCCGCGGCCAGCCCGGCCACATCGCGGGGCGGGCACGACACGCCGGTCTGGCCGTCGATCACCGCTTCGCCGAGACCGCCGATGTTCGACGTCACCAGCGGGGTGCCGGCCGCGGCGGCCTCGAGGGCGGCGAGGCCGAAGGGCTCGTAGTGGCTGGGCAGCACCGCGGCGTCGGCCCGGTGCAGCAGCGCGAGCAGTTGGTCGTGATCGCAATGCCCGACGAACCGAGTTGCCTTGAGCACCCGGTGTTTCCGGGCCCGCTCGACGAGCCAGTCCTGCTGGGTGCCGTCGCCGGCGACGGTCAGCGTGGTGCCCGGATGCGTGCGCCTGATCCGCGGCAGCGCGGCGATCACGTCGTGCACACCCTTCTCGTACTCCAGGCGCCCGACATACAGCAGCTCGGCGGGTCCGGTGCGCGGGCGGCGTGGCGCGAAAGGCCAGCGCGCGGCGTCTATGCCGTTGCGGATCACCGTCGTCTCTGCCAAACCGGGACCGAACAACTCGGTGATCTCGTCGGCCATCGACGCCGAACAGGTGATCAGCGAATCGGATTCACGCACCAGCCACGACTCGACCGCGTGCACCTGGCGGCTGATCGATCCGGAAACCCAGCCCGAATGGCGCCCGGCCTCCGTCGCGTGGATCGTGGAAACCATTGGCACGTCGTAGTGTTCGGCGAGCGCGATGGCGGGATGGGCGACCAGCCAGTCGTGGGCGTGCACCACGTCGGGCCGCCAGGGCCGGTCGGTGCCGTATTTCTTCAACCGCAGGCCGGCGCGGACCATCGCGTGGCCCATCGCCAGGGTCCAGGCCATCATGTCGGCGCCGAAGCTGAACTCGTGCGGATCCTGTGCGGCCGCGATGACCCGGACGCCCTCGCTGAATTCGTCGGACGACGGGTGCGTGCTGGGATCGGTGCCGGACGGCCGCCGCGACAGCACGACGACGTCGTGACCGGCCGCGGCCAGCGCGGTCGACAGGTGATGCACGTGCCGGCCCAGCCCGCCGATCACCACCGGCGGGTACTCCCACGACACCATCAGGACCTTCATTTGCGGGCCCGCCAGTGTCCCCAAAATGCCGCGAATACAGGCGTTTCGACGTACATATGAGGACGCTCGCGGAAACGAAGCCTCATCTCGGCAGCCGCCGGGCATCCAGGGCGCCGAACAGGCCGTCGGCGCGGTTCCAGCCGTCGGCCAGCCGCTCGGCGGTCTCGCGCCGGCCCGACGCCATAGCCCCGGCGATCTCGCGGGTGGCGTGCGCGTGCAGGTGGGCGCGGTAACGGGCATAGTCGGCGGCCGAGTCCTTGCTCACCATGAACGGCCAGTCGCTGGACACGGTGAGCAGGGTCTCGCGCAGGATCTGATCGGCGACGCGATCGCGGGGCAGCGGCCCGTCCAGCGACGCCGTCTGGGATAGCGCCTTGTCCACGGTGCTCAGCGCGGTGTCGACCACCTCGGTATTGAGCTGGACCAGGTCGGCCACCTTCTCCCCGGCCCACACCTGCCAGTCCTTGCCCGAGCCCCACGAGCTCGGCGGCAGGGCGACCGGATCGCCGACGAACCCGCCGGCCAGCGCGTCGCGCAGCGTACCCACCCGAACCCCGGCGGCGGGCAGGGCGCGCAGCACCCGCTGCAGCCACGTCGGGCCCTCGTACCACCAGTGGCCGAACAGCTCGGTGTCGAACGCGGCGACCACGTGGGCGGGCCGCCCGATGCGCTCGGACTCGGATAGCAGCCGGTTGCGGACCACATCGACGAAGTCGGCGACGTGGACGTCGACGGCGCGGTCGGCCCGCTCGGGGTCGTACGGCGCCTTGGCCTCCGAGGACACGTTGCGGCCGGTGACCCGGGCCGGCTTGAGCCCGGTGAGGTGGTCGTAGGTGTGGAAGTCGCGGTAGGCGGCGTGGCCGGGGTAGCCGGACTTCGGCGACCACACCCGGTAGCTGACCTGCAGGTCGCGCCCGAACGCGACCACGCCGGTGTCGCCGACGGGCCGGCCCAGCGCGGTGTCGCCGTGCAGCGACGGGCCGTCGACCATGAAGTGGGAAATGCCGGCAGCCGCGTACTCGGTTTCCAGGCCCGGGGCGTAGGCGCATTCGGGCGCCCAGATGCCGCCCGGGGTGTGGGCCAGCCGCAGGGCCGCGTCGGCCAGGCCCTCGCGCAGCGCGAACTCGCGCAGCCGCGGCGCGAGCAGCGGCTGGAACGGGTGGGCCAGCGGCCCGCCGAGCAGCTCGACGGTGCCGGCGTCGAGCAGGCCGCGCAGCAGCGGGCTGCCGCCGTGCCGCCACAGTGTGGCGAAATCGTCCAGCGCCCGGTCGGCCTCGGCGCATTCGCGAATCCCGAAGGCCCGCAACGCCTCCGGCGCGCAGGACTGGTAGCCGGCCGACTTGGACCGGGGAGCGGAGCGCACGCTGGCCGCCTCGGCCGCCCGCAGCCGCCAGTTGGCCAGCCAGTGGTGCATGCCGTCCAGGCAGTACGGGTCGTCGAGCTGCGCGTTGACCACCGGGGTGACGCCCAGGGTGAGCAGGTTGTGCCGATCCTCGTCGGCCAGCGTGCGCAGCACCCGCAGCAGCGGGAGGTAGGACGCGGCCCAGGACTGGTAGAGCCATTCCTCGCCGACCGGCCAGCGCCCGTGGTGCGCCAGCCACGGCAGGTGGGTGTGCAGCACCAGGGTGAACAGCCCGGGCACCCGGTCGCCCCCGGAAGTCGCAGCGGTCACGGGCGCACCGCGATCGCGATGAGATCGAGGCTGTCGTCGATGTCGCGGTCGCCCGCCGCGATCAGGTCGAAGTCGTCGGTGGTGACGGCGGCGACGTCGGCGGCCAGCCCGGGCGGCCAGGGCGCGTCGGCCACCGCGCGGGCGATCTGCGCGTCGATGATCGAGCCGCCGTGTCTTGTGTCCATCTCGCACAGCCGCGGGCCGTGGAACAGCCCGTACGTGACCACGTCGGCGAAACCGCCGTCGACCAGCAACTCGGTCATCTCGTCGGCGTTCAGTTCGCGGGTGTGAAACGGGTTGACCGGGGTGTCGCGGCCCGGGGAGAAGGTGATTCGGTTGGGCGTCGACATCATCAACCGCCCGGACGGCCGCAGCACCCGTGCGCATTCGGCCACGAACCGGGGCTGGTCCCACAGGTGCTCGATCACCTGGAGGTTCACCACGACGTCCACCGACGCGTCGGGCAACGGCAGCTCGGCCAGGTTTGCCCGCATGACTTCCACCCCGGGGTAGCGGCCGCGGACGTGCGCCACGGCGGCCTCGTCGTAGTCGACCGCGACGACCCGGCGGGCGACGCCGGCGATCAGGTCGGCGCCGTAACCTTCGCCACATCCGGCCTCGAGCACGTCGCGGCCCGCGCACCGCGGGGCCAGCCACCGGTACACCACCTCGTGCCGGCGAAACCAATAGTTCTCGATGTCCAGACCGGGGATGGTGCGCTCGCCTGTCAGCGTCAATACCACGTCGACCGCCGGCGAGGTGTCGCCGGGGAGGCGTTGCGGGACGTCGGGGACGAATGCGCTCATTGCATAGGCAGGCTAACGCGAAGTGTCCGTTTCGCGAACCGGGCCGAGGGAACCTGCACTACGACCCGCTATGGTGTGAGAGCAGACCGCACAAACTTGCCGGGTAGTAGTACCGCCGTGCGTTGCTAAGACGCTACCGAGTTCTCGCAGTCGCGCACTGCGGGGGCTCCCTTCGAGGAGGACGAACCACACTCATGACGAACATCGTGGTCCTGATCAAGCAGGTCCCAGACACCTGGTCGGAGCGCAAGCTCACCGACGGCGATTTCACGCTGGACCGCGAGGCCGCCGACGCGGTGCTGGACGAGATCAACGAGCGCGCCGTCGAGGAGGCGCTGCAGATCCGGGAGAAGGAGGCCGCCGACGGCGTCGAGGGGTCGGTGACCGTGCTGACCGCGGGGCCCGAGCGCGCCACCGAGGCGATCCGCAAGGCCCTGTCCATGGGCGCCGACAAGGCCGTCCACCTCAAGGACGACGGCATGCACGGGTCGGACGTGATCCAGACCGGGTGGGCGCTGGCGCGCGCGCTGGGCACCATCGAGGGCACCGAGCTGGTCATCGCCGGTAACGAGGCCACCGACGGCGTCGGCGGCGCGGTGCCGGCCATCATCGCCGAGTACCTCGGCCTGCCGCAGCTCACCCACCTGCGCAAGCTCTCGCTCGAGGGCGGCAAGGTGATCGGCGAGCGCGAGACCGATGACGGCGTGTTCACCCTGGAGGCCTCGCTGCCCGCGGTGGTGAGCGTCAACGAGAAGATCAACGAGCCGCGCTTCCCGTCGTTCAAGGGCATCATGGCCGCCAAGAAGAAGGAAGTCACGGTGCTGACCCTGGCCGACATCGGGGTGGAGAGCGACGAGGTCGGGCTGGCCAACGCCGGGTCGACGGTGCTGTCGTCCACGCCGAAGCCGCCCAAGACCGCGGGTGAAAAGGTCACCGACGAGGGCGAGGGCGGCAACCAGGTCGCCCAGTACCTGGTCGCCCAGAAGATCATCTAGCCGTCCCATCACGAGACTCACGAGAAGAGCGACATAACCCATGGCTGAAGTACTGGTGCTCGTCGAGCACGCCGAAGGCGCCCTGAAAAAGGTGACCGCCGAACTGATCACCGCCGCCCGCGTGCTGGGCGAGCCGGCCGCCGTCGTGGTCGGCACGCCGGGCACGGCCGCGCCGCTGGTCGACGGGCTGAAGGAGGCCGGCGCCGCCAAGATCTACGTCGCCGAGTCCGACGTCGTCGACAAGTACCTGATCACCCCCGCCGTCGACGTGCTGGCCGCGCTGGCCGAGTCCAACGCGCCCGCCGCCGTGCTGCTGGCCGCCAACGCCGACGGCAAGGAGATCGCCGGCCGGCTGGCCGCCCGGATCGGCTCCGGGCTGCTCGTCGACGTGGTCGAGGTGAAGGAGGGCGCCAAGGCGACGCACTCCATCTTCGGTGGCGCGTTCACCGTCGAGGCGCAGGCCAACGGCGACACCCCGGTGATCACGGTGCGGGCCGGCGCCATCGACGCCGAGCCGGTCGCGGGCGCCGGTGAGCAGGTCACCGTCGAGGTGCCCGCCCCCGCCGAGAACGCCACCAAGGTCACGTCCCGCGAGCCCGCGGTCGCCGGTGACCGCCCGGAGCTGACCGAGGCCACCATCGTGGTCTCCGGCGGCCGGGGCGTCGGCAGCGCGGAGAACTTCAGCGTGGTCGAGGCGCTGGCCGACTCGCTGGGTGCGGCCGTGGGCGCGTCGCGCGCCGCCGTCGACTCGGGCTACTACCCGGGCCAGTTCCAGGTCGGCCAGACCGGCAAGACGGTGTCGCCGCAGCTCTACATCGCGCTGGGCATCTCCGGCGCGATCCAGCACCGCGCGGGCATGCAGACCTCGAAGACGATCGTCGCGGTCAACAAGGACGAAGAGGCGCCCATCTTCGAGATCGCCGACTACGGCGTGGTGGGCGACCTGTTCAAGGTCGCTCCCCAACTCACCGACGCGATCAAGGCCCGCAAGGGCTGAGTTCCCGCGGTTCCCGCGCGAACAGACGTAAAGGCCCCCACCGCCTCGGCGTGTCGGGGGCTTTTGCGTCTGCTGGGCCGAACGTATCTCGTCATCTGACGTGCACCGACATGTCACGGCGGCGATGCCGACTCGCTGATCGGCTGCGCCACGTTGGATGGCATGAGCATCGCTTCCGTCCTGATACCCAGCGACAAGCCAGAGGCGATCGGTCCGCCCGGACCGCGCTATTCGCTGTTGCTGTCCACCGATCCGACCCTGATCGAGGCGGCGCAGCGGCTCCGGCACGAGGTGTTCAGCGGCACCCCCGGCTTCGCCCCGCCGGGGGACGCCGACGGCCTCGACCGGGACCGGTTCGACGAGTACTGCGACCACCTGCTGGTCCGCGACGACGACACCGGCGAGCTGGTGGGGTGCTACCGGATGCTGGCCCCGGCGGGCGCCATCGCCGCCGGGGGACTGTATACGGCGACGGAGTTCGACGTCCGCGCGTTCGATCCGCTGCGGCCGTCGCTGGTGGAGATGGGGCGCGCCGTGGTGCGCGACGGCCACCGCAACGGCGGCGTCGTGCTGCTGATGTGGGCGGGTATCCTGGCCTACCTGGACCGCTACGGCTACGACCACGTGACCGGGTGCGTGTCGGTGCCGATCGGCGAATCGGGACCCGAACCGCCGGGCAGCCTGCTGCGCGGGGTCCGGGACTTCATCCTGAGCCGGCACGCCGCGCCCCCGGCGTACCGGGTGCGCCCCCACCTCCCGGTGCGGGTCGGCGGGCGGTCCCTCGACGAGATCCCGCCGCCGCCGCGGCCCACGGTTCCGCCGCTGCTGCGCGGCTACCTGAGGCTCGGCGCGCAGGTCTGCGGCGAGCCCGCGCACGACCCGGACTTTGGGGTCGGCGACTTCTGCGTGCTGCTGAACAAGCAACGGGCCGATACCCGCTACCTCAGACGGCTGCGGTCGGTGTCGGCGGCCTCCCGAATGGCCGGCGCGATGGCGGGCGGCCGATGACCGCCGCCGGGCACTCCTGGCTGCCCCGCGCGACGTGCGACGGTGGCTGCGTCGGTGTCGGCCCCGCGTCCTCGCGGTGGCGGGTGGTGCTGCGGGTGACGCTTCGCGTCATGTTCGCGCTGCTGCTGGCGCCGGGCGCGCCGCTGCTGGCGGTGCCGGTGCCGGGGCAGGTGCGGGTGCAGCGCTTCTATTGCCGCGCGGTGCTGCGCTGCTTCGGTGTGCGTATCACGGTGTCGGGCAACCCGATTCGGAACTTGCCCGGCGTCCTGGTGGTCGGCCCGCACACGTCCTGGCTGGATGCCTTCGCCATCGGGTCGGTGTTGCCCGGGGCGTTCGTCGCCCGGGCCGACCTGTTCGCCGGGCCGCTCGGGCGCCTGCTCAGGGTCATCCCCATCGAGCGGGCCAGCCTGCGGCGGTTGCCGGGCGTGGTGGACATCGTCGCCCGCCGGCTGCGGGCCGGCCAGACCGTGGTGTGCTTCCCGGAGGGCACCACCTGGTGCGGCGTGGCGCGCGGTTCCTTCTACCCCGCGATGTTCCAGGCCGCGATCGATGCCGGCCGCCCGGTGCAGCCGCTTCGGCTGACCTACCACCACGTCGACGGCAGCGTCTCGACCGCCCCGGCGTTTGTGGGCGACGACACATTGCTGCGCTCGATCGGCCGGCTGCTCACCGTGCGTCGCACGCTGGCGCACGTTCGCGTGGAATCCCTGCAGCTGCCGGGCGTCGACCGGCGATCGCTGGCGCGGCGCTGCCAGTCGGCCGTGGGCGCCGGCGCGCCGCAGCGTCCGGGCCGGCGCCACGTGCTGGTGGCCTGAGCCCCCGGACCTGCCGGTATCGTGGGGCGCGTCATGGTCTACCTGGATCACGCCGCCACCACCCCGATGCACCCCGCCGCCATCGAGGCGATGACGGCCGCGCTGGGCACCGTCGGCAACGCCTCCTCGCTGCACACCAGCGGCCGCGCGGCGCGGCGGCGCATCGAGGAATCGCGGGAGCTGATCGCCGAGAAGCTGGGCGCGCGTCCCTCGGAGGTGATCTTCACCGCGGGCGGCACCGAGAGCGACAACCTGGCCGTCAAGGGGATCTACTGGGCGCGCCGCGACGCCGAGCCGCGCCACCGCCGCATCGTGACCAGCGAGGTGGAACACCACGCGGTGCTGGACTCGGTGAACTGGCTCGCCGAACACGAGGGCGCGCAGGTGACCTGGCTGCCCACCGCGGCCGACGGGTCGGTGTCGGCGGCCGCGCTGCGCGAGGTGCTGACCCGCCACGACGACGTCGCGCTGGTGTCGGTGATGTGGGCCAACAACGAAGTCGGCACGGTGCTGCCGGTCGCCGAATTGGCAGCCGTCGCAGCCGAATTCGGTGTTCCCATGCACAGCGACGCCATCCAGGCGGTGGGGCAGCTGCCCGTCGACTTCACCGCCAGCGGGCTGTCGGCGATGAGCGTGGCCGCGCACAAGTTCGGCGGCCCGCCGGCCGTGGGGGCGCTGCTGCTGCGCCGCGACGTCGCGTGCGCGCCGCTGTCGCACGGCGGCGGGCAGGAGCGCGACATCCGCTCCGGCACACCCGATGTCGCCGGCGCCGTCGGAATGGCGGCGGCGGCGCGGGTCGCGGTGGACGGGCTTGCGGCCAACGGCGCGCGGCTGCGGGCGTTGCGCGACCGCCTGGTCGAGGGCGTGCTCACCGGCATCGACGACGTCATCCTCAACGGCGCCGCCGACCCGCTGCGGCTTCCCGGCAACGCGCACTTCACCTTCCGCGGCTGCGAGGGCGACGCGCTGCTGATGTTGTTGGACGCCAACGGAATCGAGTGCTCCACTGGGTCGGCCTGCACCGCCGGCGTGGCGCAGCCGTCGCACGTGCTGATCGCGATGGGCGTCGACCCGGCCAGCGCCCGCGGATCGCTGCGGCTTTCCCTGGGCCACACCAGCGTTGACGCCGACATCGACGCCGTGCTGGAGGTGCTGCCCGGCGCGGTGGAGCGCGCCCGGCGCGCGGCCCTGGCCGCGGCGGGAGCGGCCCGGTGAGGGTCCTCGCTGCGATGAGCGGTGGCGTCGACTCGTCGGTCGCCGCCGCCCGGATGGTCGACGCCGGCCACGACGTGGTCGGCGTCCACCTGGCGCTGTCGAGTGCGCCCGGCGCGCTGCGCACCGGCTCGCGGGGCTGTTGCTCCAAGGAGGACGCGTCCGACGCCCGCCGCGTCGCCGACGTGCTCGGAATCCCGTTCTACGTCTGGGATTTCGCAGAGCGCTTCAAAGAAGACGTGATCGACGATTTCGTATCGTCCTACGCCCGTGGGGAAACCCCCAACCCCTGCGTGCGGTGCAATCAGCGCATCAAGTTCGCGGCGCTGTCGGCGAGGGCGCTCGCGCTGGGCTTCGACACGGTGGCCACCGGGCACTACGCCCGGTTGTCCGCCGGGCGGCTGCGCCGCGCCGTCGACCGGGACAAGGACCAGTCCTACGTGCTGGCCGTGTTGACCGCAGAGCAGTTGCGCCACGCCGCATTCCCGATCGGGGACACCCGCAAGCTGCAGATCCGCGCCGAGGCCGCCCGCCGCGGCCTGGCGGTGGCCGCGAAGCCGGACAGCCACGACATCTGCTTCATCCCGTCCGGCAACACCCGCGCGTTTCTGGGTGAGCGCATCGGTGTGCGCCGGGGCGCGGTGGTCGACGCGCACGGCGCGGTGCTGGCCACCCACGACGGGGTGCACGGCTTCACCGTCGGGCAGCGCAAGGGGCTTGGCATCGCCGGGCCGGGGCCCGATGGCCGCCCCCGCTACGTGACGGCGATCGACGCCGACACCGCGACCGTGCACGTGGGCGAGGCGGCAGATCTCGACGTGTTCGCGCTGCGGGGGCGGGCGCCGGTCTTCACCGCGGGGGCTGCGTTCTCGGGTCCCGTCGAGTGCGAGGTTCAGGTCCGCGCGCACGGTGAAACCGCCAGTGCGGTGGCCGAATTGGTCGGCGACGAGCTCGACGTGCGGTTGCGCAGCCCGCTGCGCGGGGTGGCGCCCGGCCAGACGCTGGTGTTGTATCGCCCGGACGCCGACGGCGACGAGGTGTTGGGCAGCGCCACCATCGCCCGCACCGGCCGCCGGCGCTAGCCCGGCACGTTGGCGACGATGTTCGTCATCACGATGTCGGACACCGTTTGCGGGAAGCCGCAGAACGTGACCTCCAGCAGGGCCACCGACAGCACCCGGTAGTCGCGGCCGCAGCCGCCGGGCCGCATGTGCAGCGAACTTCCGTCGGCCTTCCAATCGCCGACGAACAGCTGGCCGTCCGAGCCGTCCGCGCAGGTCCCGACGGTGCTCACCAGCGCGCCGAAGGCGCGCCGCGCGGTTGCCGCATCCGGATAGGCTGCGGCGCCCTCGGAGATCAGCGCGCCGTCGGGCGGGTCTTGAAAGGTGGTCTTGTGGAACTCCGCGACGTCGGGCCCGAACGTCGCCGTCTCGGCGAACAGGAACCGGCACTCCCGCGGGGTGTGATCCGCCAGCGCGTCGACGTCCACCGGCCTGGTGTCGTCCATCGTGGGGATGATCGTCAGGTGCTGGCCGGCGCCGGTGATGGCCTGCATCCGCGGCTGGTCCAGCAGGATCGCGTCGACGTTGACCCCCTGCACGCCCCGGTGGGCCCCGCCGAACGCCGGGACCGCCGCGCCGCCCACCACCCGGGTGCACGCCGCCGCCAGCAGCGCCGCGCCGCACAACATCAGCGGCCGCGCCAGTCTCCCCGTCAGCGACACGTTTGCACCCTTCTCGGCTCGAACCTACCCGCCCGACCCCGCGGCAGACACCCCTGGCGAGCGTTGCGCGGCGGGAGGTCGAATACGGTTGCCCGGTGAGTGTTTTCGCCAACGTCTTCGCGACGGCCAGCGGCGTCGGGTCGTGGCCCGGCACCGCCCCGCGGCGGGCCGCCGAGGTCGTCGTCGGCGAGCTGGCGGACGCGCTGGCGCACATCGTCGAGCTGCCGGCCCGGGGCGTCGGCGCCGACCTGCTCGGCCGCGCGGGCGCATTGCTGATCGACGTGGCCATCGACACGGTGCCGCGCGGCTATCGCGTCGCCGCCCGGCCCGGCGCGGTGACGCGCAGGGCGGTCAGCCTGCTCGACGAGGACTGCGACGCCCTGGAGGAGGCCTGGGAGTCGGCGGGCCTGCGCGGCGCTGGTCGCGTGGTCAAGGTGCAGGCGCCCGGGCCGATCACGCTGGCCGCCGGGCTCGAGCTGGCCAACGGCCACCGGGCGATCACCGATTCCGGCGCGGCGCGCGACCTGGCGGCCTCGCTCGCCGAGGGGGTCGCCGCGCATCGCGCGGCGCTGGCCCGCCGGCTCGACACCACGGTGGTGGTCCAGTTCGACGAGCCGTCGCTGCCGGCCGCCCTGGGCGGGGAGCTGACCGGGGTGACCGCGCTGAGCCCGGTCGCCGCGCTCGACGAGGCGGTGGCCGGCGCGCTGCTCGACACCTGCGTCGCGGCGGCGGGCGCCGAGGTGCTGGTGCACAGCTGCGCCCCGGGTTTGCCGTGGGATCTGTTGCGGCGCAGCGCTATTAGTGGGGTATCGGTGGACGCCGGCGCGCTGTGCGCGGCGGACCTGGATGGTGTGGCGGCGTTCGTCGAGTCCGGCCGCGCCGTCGTGCTCGGCGTGGTGCCCCCGAGCGCCCCGGACAAGACGCCGTCGGCGGAGGAGGTGGCCGGCGCGGTCGTCGCGGTGACCGACCGGCTCGGGTTCGGCCGCTCGGCGCTGCGCGGTCGCATCGGCGTCACCCCGGCGTGCGGCCTGGCGACGGCCACGCCGCAGTGGGCCCGCGCCGCGATCGGGCTCGCGCGGCGGGCCGCCGACGCGTTCGCCGACGACCCGGACGCCATCACATAGGCAACCAATTGGTTGCATATCGCGCGATGGCGTGCTTGGCTGAAAGGCAACCAGGAGGTTGCATATGAGTACTGATCGCATCGAGAAGCAAGCACTGTTGCGCGCCCCGCTGGACCGGGTGTGGCGGGCCATCAGCGACGCCGAGGAGTTCGGCCGCTGGTTCGGTGTCCGCTTCGACGGGCCCTTCGTCGAGGGTGCCTCCGTCGGCGCGGTGATCACCCCGACCACCGTCGACGACGAGGTCGCCAAGCGGCAGGAGCCGCACGCCGGGGTGCGCAGCACCTGGCAGATCGTCGCGATCGAACCGCGGCGGCGCTTCGCCTACCGCTGGCATCCGTGCGCGGGCGAGCCGGACGTCGACCAGGAGCCCACCACGCTGGTCGAGTTCACCCTGGCGGAGGCCGACGACGGGGTGCTGCTCACCATCACCGAATCCGGTTTCGACGCCATCCCGGCGGCGCGCCGCGCTTCCGCGTTCGACGCCAACAGCGAGGGCTGGGCCATCCAGGCCGACCTCGTGCGCCGCTACGTCGAGGGCGCCCGGGTGTGAGCGCGGCCGGCGCGGTCGGTGCGCCGCTGTTCGACGCGCTCGGCGACCCCAACCGGCTGCGCATCATCGTGCGCCTGTGCGACGCCGGGCCGTGCTCGACGTCGCAGGTCACCGCCGTCGTCCCGGTCACCCGGCAGGCGGCCAGCAAGCACCTGCAGCAGCTGCAGGCCGCGGGTCTGGTCACCAGCAGCCGGCGCGGGCGGGAACGCATCTGGACGGTGCGGACCGAACCGCTGGCCCGGGCCAGCGACTACCTGACCCAGTTGTCGCGGCGGTGGGACGCCGCGGTGGAGCGGTTGCGGGCTTTTGTAGAAGAAGATGTCGAGCAGTGAGGTGTCGGCGTCCTTCGATAGCCTGCGAAGGTGAGTTCGCCAGAGGATGATCCCGTCCCGGCCGAGGTGCGGCGCCGGTGGCGGGAGCTGGCCGACGAGGTGCGCGAACACCAGTTCCGCTACTACGTGCGCGACGCGCCGATCATCTCCGACGCCGAATTCGACGAGCTGCTGCGGCAACTCGGCGAGCTCGAGGAGCAGCATCCCGAGCTGCGCACGCCCGACTCGCCCACCCAGCTCGTCGGCGGTGCGGGCTTCGCGACGGACTTCATGCCGGCCGAGCACCTGGAACGGATGCTGTCCCTGGACAACGTGTTCAGCACCGAGGAGTTGGACCAGTGGGCCGCGCGGGTGCGCGCCGAGGTCGGGAAGGACGTGCCGTACCTGTGTGAGCTCAAGATCGACGGGGTCGCCCTGTCACTGGTGTATCGCGACGGGCGCCTCGTCCGGGCGGCCACCCGCGGCGACGGGCGCACCGGCGAGGACGTCACGCTGAACGCGCGCACCATCGACGACGTCCCGGAGCGGCTGACCGCCGGCGACGGCTACCCGATACCCGATGTCCTCGAGGTGCGCGGCGAGGTGTTCTTCCGGCTCGCCGATTTCGAGGCGCTGAACGCCGCGCTGGTCGAGGACGGCAAGACGCCATTCGCCAACCCGCGCAACAGCGCCGCGGGCTCACTGCGCCAAAAGGACCCCGCGGTGACCGCGCGCCGCAAGCTGCGGATGATCTGCCACGGGGTGGGCCACGCCGAGGGATTCCGGCCCGCCACCCTGCACGACGCGTACCTCGCGCTGGGGGTCTGGGGACTGCCCGTCTCCGAACACACCACCCGGGTGGAAAACGTGGCCGGCGTGCACGAGCGCATCGCCTACTGGGGCGAGCACCGCCACGACGTGGATCACGAAATCGACGGTGTGGTAGTCAAAGTCGACGATGTGACGCTGCAGCGCAGGCTCGGGTCCACGTCGCGGGCGCCGCGGTGGGCGATCGCCTACAAGTACCCGCCGCAGGAGGTGCAGACCAAGCTGCTCGACATCCGGGTCAACGTCGGGCGCACCGGGCGCGTCACGCCGTTCGCGTTCATGACGCCGGTGAAGGTCGCCGGATCCACGGTGGGGCTGGCCACGCTGCACAACGCCAGTGAGGTCAAGCGCAAGGGCGTGCTGATCGGCGACACCGTGATGATCCGCAAGGCCGGCGACGTCATTCCCGAGGTGCTGGGCCCCATCGTCGACCTGCGCGACGGCTCCGAACGCGAATTCGTGATGCCCACCAAGTGTCCCGAGTGCGGCACCAAGTTGGCCCCCGCCAAGGAGGGTGACGCCGACATCCGTTGCCCCAACGCGCGCTCCTGCCCGGCGCAGTTGCGGGAGCGGGTTTTTCACGTCGCCGGCCGCGGCGCGTTCGACATCGAGGGGCTGGGTTACGAGGCCGCCATCGCGCTGTTGCAGGCTCAGGTGATCGGCGACGAGGGGGATCTGTTCTCGCTCACCGAGGACGACCTGTTGCGCACCGAGCTGTTCACCACCAAGAGCGGTGCGGTGTCGGCCAACGGCAAGCGGCTGCTGGCCAACCTCGACAAGGCCAAGGAGGTGCCGCTGTGGCGGGTGCTGGTGGCGTTGTCCATCCGGCACGTCGGCCCCACCGCGGCCCGCGCGCTGGCGACCGAGTTCGGCAGCCTGGACGCCATCACCTCGGCGTCCACCGAACAGCTGGCCGCGGTGGAGGGCGTGGGCCCGACGATCGCCGAGTCGCTCGCCGAGTGGTTCACCGTGGACTGGCATCGCGCGATCGTCGACAAGTGGCGGGCCGCCGGGGTGCGGATGGCCGACGAGCGCGACGAAATCGTGCCGCGCACCCTGTCCGGGCTGACCATCGTGGTCACCGGCTCGCTGGCGGGCTTCTCGCGTGACGACGCCAAGGAGGCGATCGTGGCGCGCGGCGGCAAGGCCGCCGGTTCGGTGTCGAAGAAGACCGACTACGTCGTCGCCGGCGACTCGCCGGGATCCAAGTACGACAAGGCCGTCGAGCTGGGCGTGCCGATCCTCGACGAGGACGGGTTTCGTCGGCTGCTCGAGGAGGGACCGCCCGACGACGCGGACGCCGCCGAATCGGCGGAATGACGAGTACGGTACTGGACCGTACAGCCCCGCCGGGCCTATTGTGTGCGCTATGACCCAGACTGCCGATCGGTGTGGGGAGGCATCACCGTGGTCGCCCCGCGAAGCCGAGTTGCTGGCGGTGACTCTGCGGCTGCTGCAGGAACACGGCTATGACCGGTTGACTGTGGACGAGGTGGCCAGCGCCGCCCGCGCCAGCAAGGCAACCGTGTACCGGCGCTGGCCCTCGAAGGCCGAACTGGTGTTGGCCGCCTTCATCGAGGGCATCCGTCAGGTCGCGGTCGCGCCGGAGACCGGCACATTGCGGGGCGACTTGCTACGGCTGGGCGAGGTCTGCTGTCAGGAGACACGCCAGCTCGCCAGCACGATCCGCGCGGTGATGGTCGAGGTGTCGCGCAACCCGGCACTCAACGAGGTGATGCAACGTCAATTCATCGATCAGCGCAAGGCTCTCATACGGCACGTGCTGCAACAGGCCGTTGCTCGTGGCGAGATCAACCAGGAGGACATCACCGACGAACTCTGGGACCTGCTGCCCGGCTATCTCATCTTCCGGTCCATCATCCCGGGCCGGCCGCCCACCCGTCGCACCGTGCAGGTTCTCGTCGACGACGTCATCATCCCCGGCCTCACCCGATCCCGACGATGAATGTGTACGCTCGCGTCTCTTGTGCAGTACGGTTCAGTACCGTACTGTCAGACCAAGCGATCAACCGCTGAAGCGCCGGCAGCCGCCCTCCCATCGAGGTTGACCGCATCGCCCGATGATCGAAAGGCTAGCGGGTGAAGGGGATTTCGATTGCGACCATCGTCCGACGAGGCTGGATGGTGCTGGTCGCGGCGCTGGTGATCGCCCTTGTGGGATTCGCGATCGATCGCCTGCACGGAATCTTCGGCTCGCATTACAACACGTCGGCCAATAGCGGGCTTGCCAACGAGATCGTCCCGTTCAATCCCAAGCAGGTGGTTCTGGAGGTCTTCGGCTCGCCGGGCGCGGTGGCCACCATCAACTACCTTGATGTCAACGCCCAGCCGCAGGAAGTCAAGAACGCGCCGCTGCCATGGTCGTACACGATCACCACGACCGAGCCCGCGGTCGTGGGCAACGTTGTGGCACAGGGAAATGGCGACACCCTCGGGTGCCGCATCACCGTCAACGGCGAGGTCAAAGCCGAACGCACGGTCAACAAAGTCGATGCCTACACCTTCTGCCTGGATAAGTCTGGATAAGTCTGGATGAGCAACCATCAACAGTCGCGGCCCCGGGTGCCGCACACTATCCGCCGGCTCGCGCTGCCGATCCTGTTGTTCTGGGTGGCGCTGGCCGCCATCACGAACGTTGCGGTGCCGCAGCTGGAAGACGTTGGCAAAACACACAATGTGGCGCTGAACTCGCCCGACGCGCCATCACTGAAGGCGATCAAGCGCATCGGCCAAGCGTTCCACGAGTTCGACACCGACAGCTCGGCGATGATCGTCCTGGAAGGCGACAAGCCGCTCGGCGCGGACGCCCACCAGTTCTATGACGCGATGATCCGCAAGCTCGAGCGAGACCGCAAGCACGTCGAGCACGTCCAGGACTTCTGGGGAGACACCCTGACCGCGGCCGGATCCCAGAGCACGGACGGCAAGGCCGCCTACGTCCAGCTGTTTCTCGCGGGCAACCAAGGCTCGGCATTGGCCAATGAGGGCGTGGGCGCGGTTCGCGACATCGTCGAGCACATGCAACCACCGCCGGGCGTCAAAGCCTATGTCACCGGCGCGGCGCCACTGATCTCCGATCAGTTCGACGTCGGCAGCAAGGGCACCGCAAAGGTCACCGCGATCACCATCGGGGTGATCGCGCTGATGCTGTTCTTCGTATATCGCTCCGTCCTCACGACGCTCCTCGTTCTCTTCACCGTCCTCATCGAGATGTCCGCGGCCCGCGGGCTCGTCGCGTTCCTCGGGAATGAGGGAATAATCGGGCTGTCGACATACGCGACGAATCTGCTGACGTTGCTGGTGATCGCCGCCGGAACGGATTACGCGATCTTCTTCGTCGGCCGCTACCAAGAAGCGCGCGGGTCAGGCGAGGACAAGGAAACCGCGTACCACACGATGTATCGCGGAACGGCCCACATCGTCTTGGGTTCGGGCCTGACCGTCGCCGGCGCCGTGTTTTGCCTCAGCTTCACCCGGCTGCCCTATTTCCAAAGTCTGGGAATCCCGGCTGCGCTGGGCATCCTCGTCGCGCTCGTCGCCTCGCTTACCCTCGGACCGGCCGTACTCACCCTGGGCGCCCTGGTGGGCATCTTCGAGCCGAAGCGCGCGATGAGAACCCGGGGATGGCGGCGGATCGGCACCGCCATCGTTCGGTGGCCCGCTCCCGTCCTCACAGCGGCGTGCGCGCTGGCCCTGGTGGGTCTGCTCGCGTTGCCTGGATACAAGACGAGTTACGACACCCGCCCCTACATGCCCCAAAGCGCACCGGCCAATGTCGGTTACACCGCCGCCGAGCGGCATTTTTCGCGCGCTCGGCTGGAGCCCGAATTGCTCATGGTCGAAACGGATCATGACATGCGTAACCCGGCCGACATGCTCATCCTGGACCGGGTGGCCAAGGCGGTGTTCCACGTGCCCGGCGTCGCGCAGGTCCAGACCATCACCCGGCCGTTGGGGACGCCGATCGACCATAGCTCGCTCGCCTTCGTGGTCAGCAATCAGAGCGCGGCCCAGCGGCAAAACCTGACGTACCAGCGAGAGCGAGCGGACGACCTACTCAAGCAGGCCGGTGAATTATCGAAGACGATCAGCATTTTGAGGCAGCAGTACGTGCTGCAGCAGCAGCTGGCCGCCGCCACCCACAGCGAAACGCAAAGCTTTCACGACACGGTCGACACGATCAGGGACCTGCGCGACAAGATCGCCGATTTCGACGACTTCTTCAGGCCGATCCGTAGCTATTTCTATTGGGAAAAGCATTGCTTCGACATCCCCGCGTGCTGGGCGATCAGGTCCGTTCTGGACGCCCTGGACGGCATCGACCAGCTCACCGAAAAATTCGAAAATCTCACGGCCACTTTGGATAAGCTCGACGAGCTGCAGCCTAAACTAGTGGCGCTCATTCCGCCTCAGATCGATAGCCAGGAGACCAATCGCGCATTGACCTTGGCGAGCCACGCCACCCAGTCGGGTATCAACGCCCAGACGCAGGAAGCGATCGACAACGCGACGGCGCTGGGGCGCGCGTTCGATGCCGCAAAGAACGATGACAGCTTCTACCTGCCTCCCGAGGTATTCGATAATCCCGACTTCAAGCGTGGCCTGAAACTGTTCCTGTCGCCCGACGGCAAGGCCGCCCGCATGATCGTCACCCATGACGGCGACCCCGCGACGCCGGAAGGCATCTCACACATCGACCCGATCACCAAGGCCGCGCACGAGGCCCTGAAGGGCACGCCCATGGCCGCCGCGAAGATCTACGTGGGCGGAACCGCGGCCACGTACAAGGACATCCAGGACGGCGCCAAGTACGACCTGATGATCGTGGCCCTCGCGGCCCTGAGCCTGATCCTGCTGATCATGATGATCATCACGCGGAGCCTGGTTGCGGCGCTGGTCATTGTCGGCACGGTTGCGCTTTCGCTGGGCGCCTCCTTCGGGCTTTCGGTGCTGGTGTGGCAGTACATCTTTGGGGTCCAGCTGTATTGGGTGGTGCTCGCGCTGGCCGTGATCCTGTTGCTGGCAGTCGGATCCGACTACAACCTGCTGTTGATCTCGCGATTCAAGGAGGAGATCCATGCCGGATTGAAGACCGGGATCATCCGGGCGATGGCGGGCTCGGGGTCGGTGGTCACTTCGGCCGGCATCGTTTTCGCCGTCACCATGTGCGCGTTCGTGTTCAGCGGCTTTCAGGTCCTCGGTCAGATCGGGACCACGATCGGCCTCGGCCTTTTGTTCGACACATTGATCGTGCGTTCCTTCATGACGCCCTCCGTCGCAACGCTTTTGGGTCGGTGGTTCTGGTGGCCGCAGCGGGTGCGCCCGCGGCCGGCCAGCACGATGCTGCGGCCCTACGGCCCGCGCGCGGCGGTGCGTCAGTTGCTGCTGTGGGAGGACGGCGACCCAGCGGCTCCCAAATCACGCTCGGCCGCTGGGTGATCTGGCATCGTTGCGCGAATTCGCTGCCTCGCAGTCTGTCGCACAATGGCGTCATGGCTGACACCATCACCTTTCGGCCCGATGAGGATGCATCGCGGGCGCTTGCGGTCCTGACCAGGGACGGGACATCGATATCAGCGGCGGTTCGGGCGGCGCTCGTCGACGCCGCACGCCGAAAGGCCGCCGCAGCGATTCGCGCCGAGGCGGAGGAGCTCGCCGCTGACGAGGCGGACCGCGCCGAGGCGATTCGTGTGCTTCGCGACATGGCAACGCTGCGTGCGTGGTGACGTCTTCACGCTCCGTCGTGGTTCAATCCGACGACCTGCCGCAATCGACACGGCTCGTCGCGCCCACATCCACCTCAGCCAGGCCCGCCAGCCTTCGGCCCGAGGTCGAGATCGACGGCCGCATGACGCGCGTGGTGGCTGAACAAGCCGCGGCAGTGGATCCCAGCCGGCTAGGCAACAGTGCGGGTTATCTCAGTCTCGAAGAGATGCGCCGCGTTGATGCCGCCTTGCGGCTTGTGCTGGACCTGTAGCAAAGCGGGGTCCAATTCACATAATCCTGTTGGGGCACAAGGCAGTAGGGGCCATACATACTGGTTTGCGTCGTCCTCGCAGTCCGCATGGGGGCGCGGGCTGAGGAGACAGCGAGCGAGTCCGGACGGTAGCCTTGCACGGCATGATCGACTCCGTCGTCGTCGCCGTAAAGCCCGGCAGTCGCAAAGGGCCCCTTGTCGAGGTCGGTCCCAACGGAGAGTTGACGATCTACGTCCGCGAGCGACCGGTTGACGGCAAGGCCAACGACGCGGTCGCTCGGCTACTGGCGGCCCACCTTCAATTGCCAAGAAGCCGAGTCGAATTGGTATCCGGAGGCGGATCGCGGATCAAGCGTTTTCGCGTGAACCGTTGAGGCTGCAGTCCGGGACCCATTGCAGCCCAATAAACATGCGGAACGTCGGCAAAGCTGCCTAGACAGACTCCGATCAGTACTACCAAGGTAGCATTGTGGTAGCATTACCTCGTGAAGCTGAGCGTAAGTCTGTCGCAGGAAGAAGTCGCGCTGCTCGACGAATACGTCGAGCGAGCGGGCCTGCCGTCGCGCTCCGCTGGCGTACAGCGAGCGATTCGCATGCTGCCCTATCCGTCGCTGGAAGACGACTACGCCGACGCCTGGTCGGAGTGGTCGGCAGGCGGCGAGGAGGCAACTTGGGAGGCGACGGTCGGCGACGGATTCGGCGATGCTGCGCGGTGAGATCTGGCACGTCGACCTCGATCCCGCCCGGGGCAACGAAGCGAACAAGCAGCGGCCGGCGGTGGTGGTCAGTAATGACCGCGCCAACGCAACGGCAACGCGTCTTGGGCGAGGAGTCGTGACGGTAGTACCCGTAACAAGCAACATCGCCAAGGTCTACGCGTTTCAGGTTCTGTTGCCCGCTGCGGCGACGGGTCTCGCCGTCGATTCAAAGGCGCAGGTTGAGCAAATCAGATCGGTGGCAACCGAGCGATTACTCAGCCGGATCGGACGAGTCCCTGGGGCCTTTATGCGAGAGATCGATGAGGCGTTGAGGCTGCATCTCGAACTATGGTCTCCCTAGACGGTGGGGGTAGACCTCTAGTCGCTGCGGTCAGCGCAACATGGTGGCCACGATCCCCGCCAGATAACCCAGCCGCGCCACCTCCGACGGCCGGAATTCCGGGCCCGGGCGGCCCAGCACCACCGCCGTGTGCGCATCGCCCAACGGCGCGGCGACCATCGTGATGTCCATGTTGCGCCAAGCCTGCGGCACCCACTCGGCGGAACCGTCCAGCGCGACGGCCTGCTCGATCGGCAGCCACGGCGCCGAGTCCGCCTTGGTTTCCGGGGCGCCCGGGCTGGCGGCCAGGCGGTGCAGCTCCCCGCCCGAGCCGCGCAGCACCGCACACCAGCTCACCCGCAGCACCCGCGGCGCCTCGTCGACCAGGACCCGCAGCCGCGACGCGTTGTCGTCGGCCGCCGCGACATGGTCGAGCAGCTCCAGCTCGCGGTGCGCCTCCAGCAGCCCGGTGTGCGGACGCACGCTGTCCACCCGGACCCCGTGCAGCGATTCGGCGGCGGTGATCAACGTGTCGGGCATCGCCCCCGGCGGCAGGTCGATCACGAGATCGTCGGTCGCATAACCGGAGCGGCGCTCCACCACGTCGAGCGACAGGATGTCGGCGCCCACCGAACCGAGCGCGACCGCCAGCGAGCCCAGGCTTCCCGGGCGGTCCAGCAGCTCGATGCGCAACAGATACGACGGCACGCGCCCACTGTTGCACAGCGGGGCGTCCCCGGCATTTCGGCCGCACACCAGCCCGTGGGTAGGCTTTTCGCTCGTGTCCCAGATCTCCCGCGACGAGGTGGCGCACCTCGCCAGGCTGGCCCGGCTGGCGTTGACCGACGCCGAGCTGGACAGCTTCGCCGGCCAACTCGACGCCATCCTGACCCACGTCAGCCAGGTCCAGGCGGTCGACGTCACCGGCGTCGAGCCGACCGACAACCCGCTCAAGGACGTCAACGTCACCCGGCCCGACGAGACGACGCCGTGCCTGACGCAGGCCGAGGCGCTGGCCGCCGCGCCCGAGGCCGTCGACGGCCGCTTCGCCGTCCCCCAGATCCTGGGGGACGAGGAGTGACCGAAATCATCCGGTCCGACGCCGCGACGCTGGCGGCCAAGATCGCCGCCGGGGAGCTGTCGTCGGTCGAGGTCACGCGGGCTTGCCTGCAGCAGATCGAGGACACCGACGATCGCTACCACGCGTTCCTGCATGTGGCGGCCGACCAGGCGCTGAGCGCCGCGGCGGCCGTCGACAAGGCGCTGGCCGCGGGCGATCGGCCGCCGTCGGCGCTGGCCGGGGTGCCGCTGGCGCTCAAGGACGTGTTCACCACCACCGACATGCCCACGACCTGCGGGTCCAAGATCCTCGAGGGCTGGCGCTCGCCGTATGACGCCACCCTCACCGCCCGGTTGCGCGCCGCCGGCATCCCGATCCTGGGCAAGACCAACATGGACGAGTTCGCGATGGGCTCCTCGACCGAGAACTCCGCCTACGGCCCGACGCGCAATCCCTGGAACGTCGAGCGGGTGCCCGGCGGCTCCGGCGGCGGCAGCGCGGCGGCGCTGGCGGCGTTCCAGGCGCCGCTGGCCATCGGATCCGACACTGGCGGCTCGATCCGCCAGCCGGCCGCGCTGACAGCGACGGTCGGTGTCAAACCCACCTACGGCACGGTGTCCCGCTACGGCCTGGTGGCCTGCGCGTCGTCGCTCGACCAGGGCGGCCCGTGCGCGCGCACCGTGCTCGACACCGCGCTGCTGCACCGGGTGATCGCCGGGCACGACGCCCGCGACTCGACATCCGTCGACGCCGAGGTGCCCGACGTCGTCGGCGCCGCCAGGGCCGGTGCGGACGGCGACCTGCGCGGCGTGCGCGTCGGCGTGGTCAAGCAGCTGCGCGGCGAGGGCTACCAGCCGGGCGTGCTGTCGTCGTTCGAGGGTGCCGTGAAGCAGTTGACCGCCCTGGGCGCCGAGGTCAGCGAGGTCGACTGCCCGCACTTCGATCACGCGCTGGCGGCCTACTACCTGATCCTGCCGTCGGAGGTGTCCAGCAACCTGGCGCGGTTCGATGCGATGCGTTACGGGCTGCGGGTCGGCGACGACGGCACGCACAGCGCCGAGGAGGTGATGGCGCTGACGAGGGCGGCCGGTTTCGGCCCGGAGGTCAAGCGGCGCATCATGATCGGCACCTACGCGCTCTCGGCCGGATACTACGACGCCTACTACAACCAGGCGCAGAAGGTGCGCACGCTGATCGCCCGCGACCTGGACGAGGCCTACCGGTCCGTCGATGTCCTGGTGTCGCCGGCGACGCCGACGACCGCGTTCGGCCTGGGCGAAAAGGTCGACGACCCGCTGGCCATGTACCTGTTCGACCTGTGCACGCTGCCGCTGAACCTGGCCGGGCACTGCGGCATGTCGGTGCCGTCGGGACTGTCCGAAGACGACGGCCTGCCGGTGGGGCTGCAGATCATGGCGCCCGCGCTGGCCGACGATCGGCTGTACAAGGTGGGCGCGGCCTACGAGGCGGCCCGCGGCCCCCTGCCGTCGGCAATTTAGCGCCGAGCAGACACAAAAGCACCCAAAACGGCCCGTTTTGGGTGCTTTTGCGTCTGCTCGCGCCACTAACTGGCGGCAGGGCAAGATAAGGGCATGCGGATCGGAATTCTCACCGGGGGCGGCGACTGCCCGGGCCTCAACGCCGTCATCCGGGCGGTGGTGCGCACCTGCGACTCCCGATACGGCTCGTCGGTGGTGGGATTTCAGGACGGGTGGCGCGGGTTGCTGGAGAACCGGCGCATGCAGCTGGCCAACGACGACCGCAACGACCGGCTGCTGGCCAAGGGCGGGACGATGCTGGGCACCGCCCGCGTGCACCCCGACAAGCTGCGGGCCGGGCTGAACCAGATCAAACAGACCCTGGACGACAACGGCATCGACGTGCTCATCCCCATCGGCGGTGAGGGCACGCTGACCGCCGCGCACTGGCTGTCCGAGGAGAACGTGCCAGTCGTCGGCGTGCCGAAAACCATCGACAACGACATCGATTGCACCGACGTGACTTTCGGCCACGACACCGCCCTGACGGTGGCCACCGAAGCGATCGACCGGTTGCACAGCACCGCGGAATCGCACCAGCGCGTGATGCTGGTGGAGGTGATGGGCCGGCACGCCGGATGGATCGCGCTCAACTCCGGGCTGGCCTCCGGCGCGCACATGACGCTGATCCCCGAACAGCCCTTCGACGTCGAGGAGGTGTGCCGGCTCGTCAAAAGGCGCTTCCAGCGCGGGGATTCGCACTTCATCTGCGTGGTCGCCGAGGGCGCCAAGCCGATCCCCGGCTCGATCTCGTTGCGCGAGGGCGGAATTGACGAGTTCGGCCACGAGCGTTTCACCGGCGTGGCCGCCCAGCTGGGCGCCGAGGTGGAGAAGCGGATCAACAAGGAGGTCCGGGTGACCGTGCTGGGCCACGTCCAGCGGGGCGGCACCCCGACGGCCTACGACCGGGTGCTGGCCACCCGGTTCGGCGTGAACGCCGCCGACGCGGCGCACGCCGGCGAGTACGGCCAGATGGTGTCGCTGCGGGGCCAGGACATCGGCCGGGTGCCGCTGGCCGACGCCGTGCGCCAGCTCAAGCTGGTGCCCGAGAGCCGCTACGACGACGCCGCCGCGTTCTTCGGGTGATGGTCGGTTGAGCGAGCTGGATCGGGCAAACATCGGGTAGCACCGGCCTGACGATTGGCTGAATTTGCCCGCCGAAGTGCCCGGTCCCGGTGGCCGGGCACATTTTCGTGGTTTAACCGCGGGTCCCAAGGGGCTATACCGGGGCTATGAGCAACCGCGGTTCGGTTCGCGGAATGGTTCAGCAATCCGCCGGACCGGCGGGGGGAGCGGGCCCGCGAGGGCGCCCGTCACCTGCAGCTTCCAGGCGCGCCGACGCCGACCCGACGGCGGTCACCGCGCCGGAACCCTACCGTCGCGGCGCGGCCGAGCGCCGACAGCTATCCGGACCGGCCCAGCCGGCGCCGCCGACCGCGCCCGCCCCGCCGCGGCGGGTGCCCCCGCCGTGGTTTCGCCCCGAGCTGCTGCGCGGCGGGACCGCGCTCGACGGCCTCAACCGGCTTGACGAAGCGGATTCGGCCGGGTTCAGCTGGCGAGACCTGATCCGCCGCGTCACCGGAATCGATCTGGGTCCGGGCAAGGCGACGACGTACGAGCACGAGCTGGAGGAGCGCATCCGGCGCACGGTGCTGGGCGGGGTGTTTCCCATCGCGGTCCTCAACTTCAAGGGCGGCGTCGGCAAGACCGCGGTGGTCGAGGCGCTCGGCTCGACGTTCGCCCGGGTGCGCGACGACCGGGTGATCGCCGTCGACCTCGACGGCGGGGACCTGGCCGACCGGCATGGCCGGCGGAACCCGCTCAGCATGGCCGACCTGCTGCTGGACGATTCGCCAACGCAGTACCGGGACATCCGGGCGCACACCCACATGAACAGCTTCGGGCTGGAAGTGCTCGGGCTGCCGGACTATGCGCGCACCGACTGGCGACTGGATCGCCCCGACGTGGTCAAGGCGTTCTCGATTCTGCGCAACCAGTATTCGGTGATGCTGATCGACTGCGTCAAGGCGGTCAACTCGGCCGTGATGGACGCCGTGCTGCCGGAGTCGCGGGCGCTGGTGCTGGTCACCAGCACCTCCATCGACGCCGTGCGCAAGACCCGGACGACGCTGGAGTGGTTGTGCCACAACGGATATCCGCGGCTGATGAAGTCGACGGTGCTCGCGATCAACCACATCGAGCCGGCCAAGCCGGATGCGGTGGCGTTCAAGGAACTCGAGGAGTTGTCCGCCCGGGTCGCCACCACCGTGGAGTTGCCGTTCGATCGGCACGTGCACGAGGGCAAGGAGATCGGGCTGGACCGGTTGAGCAGGGAAAGCCGGCGTGCCTACCTGGAGCTGGCGGCCGCGCTGGCCGGCATGGCCCCGGGCAGGCGCATCGAGCGGGCCCGCGGATAGCCGCCCGGCCCTGCCGCCCTCGCGATCACCACTAGGATCGACCCCATGACTGTTGCCGCCGGCGCGCCCCGGGCTTCGGGCGCTGACCTGCTGGATTACGACGACGTCGTCGCGCGCTTCGACCCGGTGCTGGGCCTCGAGGTGCACGTCGAGCTGTCCACCGCGACCAAGATGTTCTGCGGCTGCGCCACCACATTCGGCGCCGAGCCCAACACGCAGGTGTGCCCGGTGTGCCTGGGCCTGCCCGGTTCGCTGCCGGTGCTCAACCAGGCCGCGGTGGAGTCGGCGATCCGGATCGGGCTCGCGCTCAACTGCGAGATCGTGCCCTGGTGCCGCTTCGCCCGGAAGAACTACTTCTATCCGGACATGCCGAAGAACTACCAGATTTCGCAGTACGACGAGCCGATCGCCATCGACGGCCACCTCGACGCGCCCCTGGAAGACGGCAGCACCTGGCGGGTGGAAATCGAGCGCGCCCACATGGAGGAGGACACCGGCAAGCTCACCCACATCGGCAGCGAGACGGGCCGCATCCACGGCGCGACGACGTCGCTGATCGACTACAACCGGGCCGGGGTGCCGCTGATCGAGATCGTCACCAAGCCCATCGTCGGGGCCGGGGCGCGGGCCCCGCAGATCGCCCGCTCCTATGTGACGGCGCTGCGAGACCTGTTGCGCGCGTTGGGCGTTTCCGATGTCCGGATGGACCAGGGCTCGATGCGATGCGACGCCAACGTGTCGCTGAAGCCGGTCGGGACGGCCGAGTTCGGCACCCGGACCGAGACCAAGAACGTCAACTCGCTGAAGAGTGTCGAGGTCGCCGTGCGTTACGAGATGCAGCGCCAGGGCGCCGTTTTGGCGTCGGGTGGCCGAATCATCCAGGAAACCAGGCACTTTCACGAGTCCGGCTACACCAGCCCGGGCCGCGTCAAGGAGACCGCCGAGGATTACCGCTATTTCCCCGAGCCCGACCTGGAGCCCGTCGCGCCCAGCCGCGAGCTCGTCGAGCGGCTGCGGCAGACCATTCCCGAGCTACCATGGTTGAGCCGCAAGCGGATTCAGCAGGAGTGGGGCGTATCCGACGAGGTGATGCGCGACCTGGTCAACGCGGGCGCCGTCGAACTGGTCGCCGCGACCGTTGCGCAGGGCGCGTCCAGCAAGGAGGCCCGCTCCTGGTGGGGAAACTTCTTGGTGCAGAAGGCCAATGAGGCCAACATCGCGTTGGACGAACTGCCCATCACCCCGGCCCAGGTCGCGAAGGTGATCGCACTGGTCGACGAGGGGAAGCTGTCCAACAAGCTGGCCCGCGAGGTGGTGGAGGGCGTGCTGGCGGGGGAGGGCGAGCCCGAGCAGGTGGTGACCGCGCGCGGCCTGGAGCTGGTGCGCGACGACTCGGTGACCCAGGCCGCCGTCGACGAGGCGCTGGCCGCCAATCCCGATGTGGCGGAGAAGATTCGCGGCGGCAAGGTCGCCGCGGCGGGCGCGATCGTCGGTGCGGTGATGAAGGCCACCCGCGGGCAGGCCGACGCGGCGCGGGTGCGCGAGCTGGTCCTGTCGGCCTGCGGTCAGGGCTAGCGCGACTAGGTCTTGTCGTCGTTGTTGCGCGGGAAGCCGCCGCCCTGCGGGAACAACGGGAACACGACGTCGTCGAGCTTCTCGGCGTCGCCGGCGGTCTTGTTGACGGTGGCGCCCCAGACGTTGCCGTCCGGCGACATCCGCAGCGCCCACGCGTGGGCGTGGGTGTCCTTGCGGACGACGTCGGGCTCACCGGTCACCGCGCCCGTGTTCGGCGCCAGCCGCACCGCGACCGTCAGCTTGGTGTTGATCAGGTTGACCAGCACCGTCCCGTCCATGGCCGCGCACCCGGCCACGCCGGGCTTGTCCGGCCACGTCCACACCGTGGAGACCTCGGAGGTCTTGGTGATGCGCTGCAACCGGTCGGCGGTGGGGGTGCGGTCGGCGACATACAGCGAGCCGTCGACGGGGTCGGTGCACAGGCCGCCGCCGGCGCCGACGCCGGACAGCGCCGTCGTCGGCGGTGCCTGGCCGATGGTGGTGGGCTGCTCGATGCGCAGCACCTTGCCGGCCAGCGACTTGGGGTCGGCGGCCATGGCCGGGTTGCCCGCGTCGCCGGTCAGCACCACCAGCGTGGTCGGGCTGGTGAAGATCAGGGCCCCGGTGTTTCCGGTGGCGCCCTTGGGAATCCCGGTCAGGATGTCCTTCGGGATGTCGCCGTCGGCGATGCGGATCACCCGGTTGTCCGATGGCGTGCTGATGTAGGCGTACATCAGCCGGTCCTGCTGGTAGGTGGGCGACTGCACGATGTCCATCAGGCCGCCGTCGCCGGACGGGTCGACCGGGATCACCATCTTGACCTTCGGCTCGGCGTTGACGGCGATCTCCTTGACCGCCCCGGTGGTGCGCTCGGCGACCAGGGCGGTTTTGCTGTCGGGCCCCATGATGAGGCCGCTGGTGCTCTCCAGGCAGCCCTGCATCACCCCGGGCGCGGGGCACGCCTTGGGGAACGGTGTGGGCGGCAGCGGCGGCGGCGGGGGAGGCGTCGAGCTGGGCTGGGGCTTGAGCTCGGGGTTGGTGGTGAACGGCTGCGACTGGGCGTCGTTGAACTTTGCGCAGCCGCTCGAAACCAGGATCACCGCGGACAGCGCGGCGAGCCCGCACCGAACCGCCCGCCGTGATCGCCCCACTCGCATGATCGACAGGCTACGGACATTGCGGGCTTGAACGCCACACGCCGCCACGGACGTGCCCGCCGGGGCCGGCTCGGGCGGGAGTTCACCGTTTCGGAACGGCGCCGAGACCGATTGGTGACAAACCGGGCCGATTTGGCACGGTTTGCGCCGATTCCTCGGCGAAAGCGCCGCTCAAATCCCCAATTCGGGGGCAACTGCCCTTACCCTGACACCCGTGACCAGTCAACCTGATGACGGACATTGGGAACGGCCCGACGAAGGCCAAGAGCCGATCCCGGCGCGCCCCGCCACGGCGCGGGTGGTCGACCCGGAAGACGACCTGACCCCGGTCGGCTACCCGGGCGACTTCGGAACCACCACCGTGATCCCCTACCAGGACCCGGGCCCGGCGGGCGGCTCGTCGTATCACCTGCTCGACCAGCAGGAACCGCTGCCTTACGTGCAGCCGCAGCCGGCGTCGGGCAGCGCGGCGGCCGAGCCCGCCGAGATCGATGCGGCCGAGGACGACGAGCGGCACCCGGTGGTCGGCAAGCGTGGCACCCAGCATCTCGGTTTGCTGGTGTTGCGGGTCGGGCTCGGAGTGGTGTTGGGCGCCCACGCGCTGCAGAAGCTGTTCGGGTGGTGGGGCGGCTCGGGGGTGACCGGGTTCAAGAACTCGCTGTCCGACGCCGGCTACCAGCACGCCGACATCCTGGCCTACGCCAGTGCCGGCGGCGAGCTCGTCGCGGCCGCGCTGCTGGTGCTGGGGCTGTTCACCCCGATCGCCGCGGCCGGCGCGCTGGCGTTCTTGATCAACGGCCTGCTCGCCACCATCTCGGCGAAGCCGCGTTCGCACGCGTTCTCCTACTTCCTGCCGGACGGCCACGAGTACCAGATCACCCTGATCGTCCTCGCGGTCGCGGTGATCCTGACCGGCCCGGGCCGCTACGGCCTCGACGCCCGCCGGGGCTGGGCGCATCGACCCTTCATCGGGTCGTTCGTGGCCCTGCTCGCCGGCATCGCCGGCGGTGTCGCCGTGTGGGTGATGCTCAACGGGGTCAACCCGCTGGCCTGAGACGATCCGTTACCGGTAGGGGTTGGGCACCCGTCCCGAGCTGGCCTGGGTCAGCAGCGGCAGCGTCGCGAACGTGACCGCGGGCAGCCGCAGCTCCGCCCCGCTCTTGAGGCGGGCTCGCGCCCAGGATCCCCGGTGAAAGCGCAGCCCGTCGATGTCGTCCCAGGGCACGGCCCGGCTGCCCAGCAGGGTCCGCACCGTCACGCCCCGGTCGTCGGCGACCGTCCGCAGCCGGAAGACCATCGCCGACAACACCACCGGGATGGCGAGCAGCGGCGCGGACGGCGGCCAGGCCAGGACCGGGATCAACAACCCGAGGGTCAAGAACCCGACGGCGATGTGCGCCATCGGTGAAATCTTGATCACGACGGGCGGGGGTGCCGGGGGCTGCGAACCGGTGGCCACCCGAGCATCATTTCACGCACCGGATTTGACGGCTGAGCAGTGCGAAGGCTACCGTCGGACGCTATGGATACCGGGATGCTCGTAGTAATCAGTCGGCGCGTTGGTGGCTGACTAGTACTTCGGCATTTGAAGCGATCCAGCACCAACGCACCCTCGTACAGCGGCCGAGCTGACGGGGGTTTTTTGTTGCCCAGGGCGAGACATCCGATGAACGAGGATTAAGAGGACGAGAGTGAGCGCACCCACGAGGCCACACGCCGGGTCGCAGGAAGCGGCCAACGGCGCGCCGAAACCACCCGCAAAAGCCGCGCAGTCGAAGCGCGTCGCACCGGAGCAGATGACCGGCGCCCAGTCGGTGATCCGGTCGCTGGAGGAGCTCGACGTCGACGTCATCTTCGGCATTCCGGGCGGCGCGGTGCTGCCCGTCTACGACCCGCTGTTCGACTCGAAGAAGCTGCGCCACGTGCTGGTGCGCCACGAGCAGGGCGCCGGCCACGCCGCCAGCGGTTACGCGCACGCGACCGGGCGGGTCGGGGTCTGCATGGCCACGTCGGGTCCGGGGGCCACCAACCTGGTGACCGCGCTGGCCGACGCGCAGATGGACTCGATTCCCGTCGTCGCCATCACCGGGCAGGTCGGTCGCGGGCTGATCGGCACCGACGCGTTCCAGGAGGCCGACATCTCGGGCATCACGATGCCGATCACCAAGCACAACTTCCTGGTCCGCTCCGGCGACGACATTCCCCGGGTGCTGGCCGAGGCGTTCCACATCGCGTCCTCGGGGCGCCCGGGCGCCGTGCTCGTCGACATCCCCAAGGACGTGCTGCAGGGGCAGTGCACGTTCAGCTGGCCGCCGCGCATGGACCTGCCCGGCTACAAGCCCAACACCAAACCGCACAGCCGGCAGATCCGCGAGGCCGCGAAGCTGATCGGCGCCGCGAGCAAGCCGGTGCTCTACGTCGGCGGCGGTGTGATCCGCGGCGAGGCGACCGAGCAGCTGCGGGACCTGGCCGAGCTGACCGGCATTCCCGTCGTCACCACGCTGATGGCGCGCGGCGCCTTCCCGGACAGCCATCGGCAGAACCTGGGCATGCCCGGCATGCACGGCACCGTCGCCGCGGTGGCCGCGCTGCAGCGCAGCGACCTGCTGATCGCGCTGGGCACCCGCTTCGACGATCGGGTCACCGGAAAGCTCGACTCGTTCGCGCCCGAGGCCAAGGTCATCCACGCCGACATCGACCCGGCCGAGATCGGCAAGAACCGGCACGCCGACGTGCCGATCGTCGGCGACGTCAAGGCCGTCATCACCGAGCTCATCGCGATGCTGCGGCACTACGAGATTCCCGGCAAGCTCGACATGACCGACTGGTGGCGATACCTGCAGGAGGTGCAGTCCACCTATCCGCTGAGCTACGGGCCGCAGAGCGACGGCAGCCTGAGCCCGGAGTACGTCATCGAGAAGCTGGGCGAGATCGCCGGTCCGGACGCCGTCTACGTCGCCGGCGTCGGGCAGCACCAGATGTGGGCCGCCCAGTTCATCCGCTACGAAAAGCCGCGCACCTGGCTCAATTCCGGCGGCCTGGGCACCATGGGGTTCGCGATCCCGGCGGCCATGGGCGCCAAGATCGCCCGCCCCGACGCGGAGGTCTGGGCGATCGACGGCGACGGCTGCTTCCAGATGACCAACCAGGAGTTGGCCACCTGCGCGATCGAGGGCGCGCCGATCAAGGTGGCGCTGATCAACAACGGCAACCTGGGCATGGTGCGGCAGTGGCAGAGCCTGTTCTACGAGGAGCGCTACTCGCAAACCGATTTGGCGACGCACTCGCATCGCATTCCGGACTTCGTGAAGCTGGCCGAGGCGCTGGGGTGTGTCGGATTGCGTTGCGAGCGTTCCGAAGACGTCGTCGACGTGATCAACCAGGCGCGCGCGATCAACGACCGCCCGGTGGTGATCGACTTCATCGTGGGCGCCGATGCGCAGGTGTGGCCGATGGTGGCCGCCGGCACCAGCAACGACGAGATCCAGGCGGCCCGGGGCATCCGGCCGCTGTTCGACGACGAAAGCGAAGGGCACGCATGAGTGGCGTGTCGAAGACGCACACGTTGTCGGTGCTGGTCGAGGACAAACCCGGTGCGCTCGCGAGGGTGGCGGCGCTGTTCTCGCGGCGCGGGTTCAACATCGAGTCGTTGGCGGTCGGGGCCACCGAGCAGAAGGACATGTCGCGGATGACCATCGTGGTCTCCGCCGAGGAGACCCCGCTCGAGCAGGTCACCAAGCAGCTCAACAAGCTGATCAACGTGATCAAGATCATCGAGCAGGACGAGCAGAACTCGGTGTCCCGGGAGCTGGCATTGATCAAGGTGCGCGCCGACGCCGGCACCCGCAGTCAGGTGATCGAGGCCGTAAACCTGTTCCGCGCCAAGGTGGTTGACGTGTCACCGGAGGCGCTGACCATCGAGGCCACCGGCGATCGCGGCAAGATCGACGCGCTGTTGGGGGTCCTGGAACCATTCGGCATCCGTGAAATCGTGCAGTCCGGGATGGTCTCGATGTCGCGCGGTTCGCGCGGCATCGGGTCCGCCAAATAGCAGACAAGGAGAAGTCCAGCAGTGGCATTAGAGATGTTTTACGACGACGACGCAGACCTGTCGATCATCCAGGGCCGCAAGGTCGGCGTCATCGGATACGGCAGCCAGGGGCACGCGCACTCGCTGAGCCTGCGCGACTCGGGCGTGCAGGTGCGCGTAGGGCTGAAGGAGGGCTCGAAGTCGCGGGCCAAGGTGTCCGAGCAGGGCCTGGACGTCGACACCCCCGCCGAGGTCGCCAAGTGGGCCGACGTGATCATGCTGCTGGCGCCCGACACCGCGCAGGCCGACATCTTCAAGAACGACATCGAGCCCAACCTGAAGGCCGGCGACGCACTGTTTTTCGGCCACGGGCTCAACATCCACTTCGGCTTGATCAAGCCGCCCGCCGACGTCACGATCGCGATGGTCGCCCCCAAGGGCCCCGGGCACCTGGTGCGCCGCCAGTTCGTCGACGGCAAGGGCGTGCCCTGCCTGATCGCCGTCGAGCAGGACCCCACCGGCAACGGCCAGGCGCTGGCGTTGTCCTACGCCAAGGCCATCGGCGGCACCCGGGCCGGGGTCATCAAGACCACGTTCAAGGACGAGACCGAGACCGACCTGTTCGGTGAGCAGGCCGTACTGTGCGGTGGCACAGAGGAATTGGTGAAGGCGGGCTTCGACGTGATGGTCGAGGCCGGCTACCCGCCGGAGATGGCGTACTTCGAGGTGCTGCACGAGCTCAAGCTGATTGTCGACCTGATGTACGAGGGCGGCATCGCCCGGATGAACTACTCGGTGTCCGACACCGCCGAGTTCGGCGGCTACCTGTCGGGGCCGCGCGTCATCGACGCCGGCACCAAGGAGCGGATGCGGGAGATCCTGCGCGACATCCAGGACGGCAGCTTCGTCAAGAAGCTGGTCGCCAACGTCGACGGCGGCAACAAGCAACTCGAAGCGCTGCGCAAGGAGAACGCCGAGCATCCCATCGAGGTCACCGGCAAGAAGCTGCGCGACCTGATGAGCTGGGTGGACCGCCCGATCACCGAAACGGCCTAACCCCGTTATCCCCTTTGCGCCTTCGCCTCTTCGCGCCGAGCGTGAAGCTGTTGCGAATCTTTCGGCCAGATCTCGAAACAGTTTCACTTTCGGCGGATTAGGTGGGCCCCAACGGCGGCATCCCCAAGCCGAATTCACGGCGCAACAACGTGCGCGCGGCGTAGTAGCCGGCCATGCCGTGCACGCCGCCGCCGGGCGGGGTGGCCGCGGAACACAGGTACACCTTGGGAATCGGTGTGCGCCAAGGGTTCAGCCGCGGCGTGGGGCCGGCGATCGCGCGCCACGCCGAATTTCCGCCCATCCCGATGTCACCGCCGACGTAGTTGGCGTTGTGCTCCGACATCCGCGCGGCGGGCACCGCACGCGCCGCCAGCACGATGTCGCGGAAGCCGGGCGCGAACCGCTCGACCACTTCGGTCACGGCCTCGGTCGCATCGACGGTGGAGCCCGCCGGCACGTGGGCGTACGTCCAGAACGGGCGCCGGCCCCGGCCGTCGATGCGGCCCGGGTCGGCGACGTGCGGCGAGGCGGCCAGCACCATCGGCCACTGGGCGTGGCGACCGGCGGCGATCTCGGCCTCGGCCCGTGCCATCTGCTCGCGGGTGCCGCCGAGATGAAGCGTCGGCGCGTCCCGCAGCCGCGGGTCCGACCACGGGATCTCGTCGCCGAGCACGAAGTCGACCTTGGCCACGCCCGGCCCAAAGCTGTAGCGGTGCAACGCCTTAGCGTACCGAGCGGGCAGCGCGTCACCGTATATCCGCAGCAGCGCGGTCGGCGCCGTGTCGAACGCGACGACACCGGTTGGCGGAGAAGTGACTTCAGCGCCGACGGTCAGCTCGCCGCCGTGCGCGCGCAGGTCGGCGATCAGCGCATCGCTGATCGCCTGGCTGCCGCCCACCGGAATCGGCCAGCCGACCGAATGGGCGAGCGTCGCGAGCATCAACCCCGCGGCGGCCGCCGTCATCGAGGGCATCCGCGAAATCACATGGGCCGCAACGCCGGTGAACAACGTGCGGGCGTCCTCTCCGGTCAGAAACCCGGCCCGCGACCCCCACGCCGGGGTGCCCTGGGCCAGCATCCGCAGGCCCAGGCGCAACGCCGCCGGCGGCGAGGACGGGACCGAACGCTTGTCGCCGAGCAGCAATCCGACCACGGCGGACGAGTCGGCCACCAACGGCCCGAGCAGGCGCCGCCACGACGCGCCGTCGGTCAACTCGGCGCAGGTGCGCTCCAGGTCGCGGTAGGCGATCACCGCGGGCCGGCCCGGCAGCGGGTTGGCGTACGCGATCTCGGGCACCGCCAGCCGCACGCCGCGGCCGGGCAGGTCGAACTCACCGAAAAACGGCGACGCCAGAGCCAGCGGGTGAACCGCCGAGCAGATGTCGTGTGAGACTCCGGGAAATTCCGGGTCGGCCGCGGTGCGCGCGCCCCCGCCAGTGGTCGGCTGGGCCTCGACGACCTGCACCTTGAGCCCCGCGCGGGCGCAGATCACGGCCGCTGTCAGCCCGTTGGGCCCGCTGCCGACGACGGTGACGTCCACCGGTCAATTAGAGCCGATACCCCGGCCTATAGCCTGGGCGGGTGAACTTGCCTGTTGTATTGATCGCCGACAAACTCGCCCAGTCAACCGTCGTCGCCCTGGGGGACCAGGTCGAGGTGCGCTGGGTCGACGGTCCCGACCGGGAGAAGCTGCTGGCCGCGGTGCGCGAGGCCGACGCGCTGCTGGTGCGGTCGGCCACCACCGTCGACGCCGAGGTGCTCGCCGCGGCGCCCAAGCTCAAGATCGTCGCCCGCGCCGGCGTCGGGCTGGACAACGTCGACGTGGACGCCGCCACCGAGCGCGGCGTGCTGGTCGTCAACGCCCCGACCTCGAACATCCACAGCGCCGCCGAGCACGCGATCGCGCTGCTGCTGGCCGCGGCCCGACAGATCGCGGCGGCCGACGCCACGCTGCGCGAACACACCTGGAAGCGCTCGTCGTTCTCGGGCACCGAGATCTTCGGCAAGACCGTCGGCGTGGTCGGGCTGGGCCGGATCGGCCAGCTGGTCGCCCAGCGGATCGCGGCCTTCGGCACCCACGTCATCGCCTACGACCCGTACGTGGCGCCGGCGCGCGCCGCGCAGCTCGGCATCGAACTGCTCGACCTCGACGACGTGCTGGCCCGCGCCGACTTCATCTCGGTGCACCTGCCCAAGACGCCCGAGACGGCCGGCCTGATCGACAAGGAGGCGCTGGCCAAGACCAAGCCGGGTGTCATCATCGTCAACGCCGCGCGCGGCGGCCTGGTGGACGAGGCGGCGCTGGCCGAGGCGGTGAGCAGCGGGCACGTCCGCGCCGCCGGCCTGGACGTGTTCTCCACCGAGCCCTGCACCGACAGCCCGCTTTTCGAGCTTCCGCAGGTGGTCGTGACCCCGCACCTGGGGGCCTCCACCGCCGAGGCGCAGGACCGCGCCGGCACCGACGTGGCCGAAAGCGTGCGGCTGGCGCTGGCCGGGGAGTTCGTTCCCGATGCGGTCAATGTCGGCGGCGGCGTGGTCAACGAGGAGGTGGCGCCCTGGCTGGATCTGGCGCGCAAGCTCGGGGTGCTGGTCGCGACGCTGTCCGACGCGCCGCCGGTGTCGTTGTCGGTGGAGGTGCGCGGCGAGCTGGCCTCCGAAGATGTTGAGGTGCTGAAGCTTTCGGCGCTGCGCGGGTTGTTCTCGGCGGTCATCGACGGTCCGGTCACGTTCGTCAACGCGCCTTCCCTGGCCGCCGAACGCGGCGTCACCACCGAACTGACCACCGCCTCGGAAAGCCCCAACTATCGCAGCGTCGTCGACGTACGGGCGGTCGGATCCGACGGTTCGTCCGTCAACGTCGCCGGCACGCTGGCCGGGCCGCTGCAGGTGCACAAGATCGTGCAGATCAACGGCCGCCACTTCGACCTGCGCGCCGAGGGCACCAACCTGATCGTCCATTACGTCGACCAGCCCGGAGCGTTGGGCAAGATCGGCACGTTACTGGGCGGCGCCGGGGTGAACATCCACGCGGCGCAGCTGTCCGAGGATGTCGAGGGCCCGTTCGCGATGATCCTGTTGCGGCTCGACCAGGACGTGCCCGGCGACGTCCGGTCGGCGATCGCGGAGGCGGTGGGCGCCAACAAGCTCGAAGTCGTTGACCTGTCGTGAAACTGGCGGTGATCGGCGGCGACGGCATCGGCCCCGAGGTGGTGGCCGAGGCGGTCAAAGTCCTCGACGCGGTGCTGCCGGGCGTGCAGAAGACGGACTACGACCTGGGTGCGCGCCGCTTCCACGCCACCGGTGAACTCCTGCCGGACTCCGTGCTGGCCGAGCTGCGCGAGCACGACGCCATCCTGCTCGGCGCGGTGGGGGATCCGTCGGTGCCCAGCGGCGTGCTGGAGCGAGGCCTGTTGTTACGCCTGCGTTTTGAGCTCGATCACCACATCAACCTGCGACCCGGCCGGCTGTATCCGGGGGTGAGCAGCCCGCTCGCCGGGAACCCCGACATCGACTTCGTGGTGGTGCGCGAGGGCACCGAGGGCCCCTACACCGGCACCGGCGGGGCGATCCGCGCGGGCACGCCCAACGAAGTGGCCACGGAGGTCAGCGTCAACACCGCGTTCGGTGTGCGCCGGGTGGTGCGCTACGCGTTCGAGCGGGCGATGCTGCGCCGCAAACACCTGACGCTGGTGCACAAGAACAATGTGCTGACGTTCGCGGGCAAGCTGTGGTCGCGGATCGTCGCGGAGGTCGGTGAGGAATACCCCGAGGTCGAGGTGGCCTATCAGCACGTCGACGCCGCGACCATCTTCATGGTCACCGACCCGGGACGCTTCGACGTGATCGTCACCGACAACCTGTTCGGCGACATCATCACCGACCTGGCCGCGGCGGTGTGCGGCGGAATTGGCTTGGCCGCCAGTGGAAATATCGATGCCACCCGGACCAACCCTTCGATGTTCGAGCCCGTGCACGGCAGCGCGCCCGACATCGCCGGCCAGGGCGTCGCGGATCCGACCGCGGCGATCATGTCGGTGGCGCTGCTGCTCGCCCATCTCGGCCACGACGACGCCGCCGGCCGGGTGGACCGGGCGGTCGCGGCCTACCTGGCGAATCGCCCGCAAGGACGCCTCTCCACCAGCGAAGTCGGCGAACGGATCGCAGCCGCGCTGTAGTTTCCAGCCCGGGCGGGAGCACCCGCGTCGGCACCAGCGGGATCGCCAGCAACGGGAACAACCCGCAAAGCGCCCACGCGGTCGGGTATTTGGCCGCCGCGATCAACGCACCGAAGAGCGGCGGGCCCGCCGCGGCCATCAGCCGTTGCGTGGTGTTCTGCACGCCGAGCGCGCGGCCGCTCCAGAACGGCCCGGCGAATTCGGTTATCGCGGTTGCCTCCAGGCCGTTGTCGAGCACCGCGATCACCGAGATGGCGATCATGAGGGGCACGTCGAATCGCGAATTCACCCGGTCGCTGAGCGCGAGCAGGAACAGGGTGACGGCCGCGGCGGCGGCGATGACGAGCACCGGCCACATTCGCGAGCCGACCCGGTCCGACCAGCGTCCGACCGCGACGCGGCCCAGCGCGCCGAGCAGCTGCGCCAGCGTCACCAAAACGCCGGCGGCCCCGACCGACCAGCCGTGGTGGTTCATCAGCCACACCAGCATGAACGTCACGGTCACCGTCTGCGGCATCATCAGCAGGCCCGCCACCGCGTGAATTCGCCACAGCACCAACGACCCCCGATACGGGTTGGCCAGCTCCGCCACGGTGGCCGTCTTCCGGGACTTCCCCGGCGGGTTGACGACGCCGACCGCGCTGGCCACCGTCGCCACCGTGCACACCAGGGCCGGCAACATCAGCCCGGCACGCGGACCGCGTTCGGCCAACTCGGGTATCACCAGCGCCCCCAACGCGATTCCCAGCGGTTGCGCCGTCTGCCGGATGCCCATCGCCAGGCCGCGTTGCTTCGGCGGGAACCAGCCGGACACCAGCCTGCCGCCGGCGGTGTTGCAACTCGCCGCGGCCATGCCGCCGAGGAACAGGTAGACCCCGACCCACACCATCGACTGCACCGACGCCGCCGCATACGCCGCCGCCGCGGTGAGCGCCGAGCCCGCGGTCATCACGATGCGCTCGCCGACGCGATCCAGCACGTAGCCCCATCCGATGAGCGTGACGACCATGCCCCAACTCGGCATCGACGACAACAGGCCGGCCTCGGCCAGCGGGATGCCGCGCCTGGACTGCAGCGAGGGGATCAAGAAGGCGACGCCGTTGATGAAGAGGAAGGAACTTGCCGTCACCCCCAGCGAGACGACCATGATCGACCAGCGCGCCCCGGTGCTGAGTTGGCCCGCCGCGTTCGGGTCGGTCGGCATTCGCCCATGCTCGCACACCGGTGGCGCTCCACGGGTTTTCGTGGGCGCCTTTGTGCTGGTCAGGGCCGTTTTTGATTGTGGCCCAACGTCATCGGTGTTTCGCGGGTGAAATGAGGGACGCGCACGGGATCTGGCTCTAGGTTTCGGGGTTACCACACCAACCTCAACCCGGAGGACGATCCGCGTGCGCGTCTCTACTGCATTTAACCGTCTATTGCAGATCCCCGGGGCGTGGGTGGCCGATGTGGCCATCGCGGAGGGCGACGTCGAGGTCACCCTGCGTCCCAAAGCCCGGCTGCTGCACTGCCCGTGCGGGATGGTGTGCTCCGCGGTCTATGACCGGCGGCGGCGCCCCTGGCGACACCTGGACTTGGGTCGATGCCGGCTGTGGCTGGTCTATGAGATTCGCCGGGTGGAGTGCCCGGACTGTGGGGTGCGCACCGAGGAGCTGCCCTGGGCGCGCCCGGCGGCGCGGCATACCCGCGATTTCGAAGACATGGTGCTGTGGCTGGCTCAGCGCACCGACCGCACTTCGGTGGCCACCCTGATGCGTTGCGGCTGGGAAACCGTCACCGCGATCATCAACCGCGGAGTGGCCGAGCTGCTCGATGCGCGTCGTCTTGAGACGCTGTATCGGATCGGTGTCGATGAGGTGTGCTATCGCCACCCCAACCCCCCCACCGCTATCTAACCGTCGTCGGTGATCACGACACCGGCACCGTCATCGACATCCAGCCCGGACGCAGCGAGCAGTCACTAGCGAATTTCTATGAAAGCCAACCGGATTCGATCGTATCGGGCATCGAGGTGGTCAGCATGGACGTCTCCAAGGCCTACACCGGCGCCACCCGCGCCCATGCCCCGCAGGCCACCATCTGTTATGACCCGTTCCACATCATGCAATGGGTCAACCGCGCCCTGGACCGGGTCTATGCCGAGGCCGCCACCGGGCCGGGACGGGCCGCGATGAGCACCCCAGACTGGAAGGCCACCCGCTGGGCGCTGCGCACCGGGGAAAACAAGCTCACCGACGACAAACGCGCACTAGTCAACCAGATCTCCCGCACCAACCGACGCATCGGCCGAGCCTGGACGCTCAAAGAACAGCTGCGCGACATCTACCGCCTCGACCATCCACCCGGCGGCGCTCCACAGTATCTGCGCCGGTGGATCACCGCGGCCAAACGCAGCCGCATCAACGCCTTCGTTCACCTCGCCAAGCGGCTGCAGGTCTACTTCCACGAAGCCATCACCGCGATCGAGCTAGGCATCTCCAACGCACTCATCGAAGGCATCAACGCCAAGATCCGACTCATCAATGCCCGCGGCTACGGCCACCACTCCGCCCAAACACTGACCTCGATGATCTACCTCTGCCTCGGCGGACTGCAGGTCAAACTACCCACAACAACCTGAGGAGCCGCACACCGGTTCGAGGGGTCAGTTGCCATTTCACTAGGCTGACCCGAATGCGCCTTGGACGAATCGCCAGCCCGGACGGGGTCGCCTTCGTCAGCATCGAGGGCGAGCTGGACGATCCCACCGCGATGGTCGCCCGCGAGATCGCCGAGCACCCGTTCGGCACGCCGACCTTCACCGGCCGATCGTGGCCGGTGCCCGACATCAGACTGCTGGCCCCGATGCTGGCCGGCAAGGTGGTCTGCGTCGGGAAGAACTACGCCGACCACATCGCGGAGATGGGCGGCCAAACGGGCCCGGCACCGGAAGGTCCGGTGATATTCCTCAAGCCCAACACCGCCATCATCGGCCCCAACGTGCCGATTCGGTTGCCCGCCAACGCCTCACCGGTCCACTTCGAGGGCGAGCTGGCGGTGGTGATCGGCCGTCCGTGCAAGGACGTCCCGGCCGCGCAGGCCGCCGCCAACATTCTCGGCTACACCATCGCCAACGATGTGTCGGCGCGCGACCAGCAGCGGGCCGACGGCCAATGGACCCGGGCCAAGGGCCACGACACCTTCTGCCCGGTCGGCCCCTGGATCGTCACCGACCTGGACCCGAGCGACCTCGAACTGCGCACCGAGGTCGACGGCCAGGTCAAGCAGCGCAGCCGGACCTCGCTGATGATCCACGACGTCGGCGCCATCGTGGAATTCATCTCGGCCGTGATGACGCTGCTGCCGGGCGACCTGATCCTGACGGGAACGCCGGCCGGTGTCGGCCCCATCGAGCACGGCGACATCGTCTCGGTCAGCGTCGAGGGAATCGGCACCCTCACCAATCCCGTAGTCCGCAAAGGAAAGCCGTGACAGTACGAGTCCGGTTCTGCCCGTCGCCCACCGGCACGCCGCACGTCGGCATGGTGCGCACCGCGCTGTTCAACTGGGCCTACGCGCGGCACACCGGCGGCACCTTCGTCTTTCGCATCGAGGACACCGACGCCGCCCGCGACACCGAGGAAAGCTATCTGGCGCTGCTCGACGCGCTGCGCTGGCTCGGCCTGGACTGGGACGAGGGGCCCGAGGTCGGCGGGCCGTACGGCCCGTACCGGCAGTCGCAGCGCGGCGACATCTACCAGGAGGTGGTGGCCAAGCTGCTCGCGTCCGGCGAGGCCTACCATGCCTTTTCGACGCCGGAGGAGGTCGAGGCCCGTCACATCGCCGCCGGCCGCAACCCGAAGCTGGGCTACGACAACTTCGACCGCGAGCTGACCGAGGCGCAGCGCTCGGCGTTCCTCGCCGAGGGCCGCAAGCCGGTGGTGCGGCTGCGGATGCCCGACGACGACCTCCACTGGGACGACCTGGTGCGCGGGCCGACCACGTTCACGGCGGGCAGCGTGCCCGACTTCGCGTTGACCCGGGCGAGCGGAGATCCCTTATACACCTTGGTCAACCCGTGCGACGACGCGCTGATGAGGATCACGCATGTGCTGCGCGGCGAGGACCTGCTGCCGTCGACCCCGCGTCAGCTGGCGCTGTACCGGGCGCTGATCCGGATCGGGGTCGCCGAGCGCATCCCCGAATTCGCCCACCTGCCAACGGTATTGGGCGAGGGCACCAAGAAGCTTTCCAAGCGGGACCCGCAGTCGAATCTGTTCGCCCACCGCGACCGGGGCTTCATCCCCGAGGGACTGCTGAATTATCTCGCGTTGCTCGGCTGGGCGATCGCCGGTGACCGCGACGTGTTCAGCACCGACGAGATGGTCGCGGCGTTCGACGTCCGTGACGTCAACCCCAACCCCGCCCGGTTCGACCAGAAGAAGGCCGACGCGATCAACGCCGAGCACATCCGGATGCTCGGCGCCGACGACTTCACCGCCCGACTGCGCGGGTACTTCGACGCGCACGGCCATCGCGTCGGGCTGGACGACGCCGCGTTCGCCGCCGCCGCCGCGCTGGTGCAGACGCGCATCGTGGTGCTCGGGGACGCGTGGGAGCTGCTGAGGTTTCTCAACGACGACGAGTACGCGATCGACCCGAAGGCCGCCGCCAAGGAGCTCGGCCCGGCGGGGGCGCCGGTGCTGGACGCGGCGCTGGCCGCGCTGGACGGCGTGACGGAGTGGACCGCGGAGCGGATCGAGGCCGCGCTGAAGGCCGCGCTCGTCGACGGTCTGGCGCTCAAACCTCGCAAGGCGTTCGGCCCGATCCGCGTCGCCGCGACGGGAACAACGGTCAGCCCGCCGCTGTTCGAATCGCTGGAACTGCTGGGCCGCGACCGCAGCCTGCGGCGGCTGCGGGCCGCCCGCGACGGCGCGGCCTAGAGTTTTTGGTAGTCTGCACAGCGGTTTGCAAAGGCCGACGACGGCTGCCGACGGCGGTCCGGGGACACGCGTTTGTTCCGCGGAATGCGCTCTGACCAGCGGTTATAGGCAGCCAATGGGGTATGGTGTAATTGGCAACACAGCTGATTCTGGTTCAGCCATTCTAGGTTCGAGTCCTGGTACCCCAGCAAAATCTGTCCACCACAAGCGATTAGGTGGCGGTATGCCGGTGAGCTATGCTGGCAGCTCGGATCGGTTCAGGCCCCGTCGTCTAGCGGCCTAGGACGCCGCCCTCTCACGGCGGTAGCGTGGGTTCGAATCCCATCGGGGCTACTTTTTACTGGCGAGCAGACGCAAAAGCACCCAATTTCGTACCGAAATGGGTGCCTTTGCGTCTGCTCGCGCGTCTAACCGAGCACAGCCGGCGCGGTCGATCCGCCCACCGGCATGTGCGGCAGGCCGAGCTTGCGGTGATCCCAGGAACGCGCGCGCCGCGCCACGATGCGCACGCAGACCCGCTTGTTCATCATCTGCTCGACGATCGGTTTCATCTCGTCGCTGTAGGGGCCGGTGTAGCGCTCGAACACGCTGACCCCGACCCGGTGCGAGACGTCGGGATCGTCGACGATCTCCGCGACGCCCTCGAAGGACACCCCGCGCAGCGTGTCGTAGGTGTCGCCGTCCTCGATCAGAAAGCTCACCCGCGGATCCCGCTTGAGGTTGACCGCCTTCTGCGACTTGGCCTTGGTCTCCAGCCAGATCTCGCCGTCGACCACGGCGTACCACATGGCGGTCAGGTGCGGCTGCCCGTCGGGGCCGACGGTGGCCAACGTCCCGGTGCGACTCTTGACGACGAACTCGGCGATCTCGTCCTCGGACATGACGATGCTCGCGCGCTGATTGGTTCCCATGGCGACAGTGTGTCAAGCCACCCGCGAGCAGACGCAAAAGGCCCTCATTTCGGCTCGGAATGGGGACTTTTGCGTCTGCTCGCGGTTCACAGCCGACGGGTGAGCGCGTCGGCCGCGGACAACAGATCGGCGGCCCAGCGCGCCCCCGGGCGCCGCCCGATCCGGTCGATCGGCCCGGACACCGAGATCGCGGCGATGACGACCCCGCGGCCGTCGCGCACCGGCGCCGACACGCTGGCCACCCCCGGCTCGCGCTCGGCCACGCTTTGCGCCCAACCGCGCCGGCGCACCTCGGCCAGTGCGCGTTCGGTGAATTTCGCCGCGGGCAGCACGGCCTTCTGGGTGGCGGCGTCACTGTGGGCCAGCAGCACCTTGGCCCCCGAGCCCGCGGTCATCGGCAGGCGCGCCCCGACGGGAACCGTATCGCGAAGGCCCGCAGCCGGTTCCAGGGCGGCCACGCAGACCCGCGACGTGCCCTCGCGGCGGTAGAGCTGCACGCTTTCGCCGGTGGTTTCGCGCAGCTGCGGCAGCACCGCCGCGCCGGCGGCCAGCAGCGGATCGTTGACGCGGGCCGCGAGTTCGGTGAGCGCGGGTCCGAGCCGCCAACGCCCATCGTCGTCGCGCGCCAGCAGGCGATGCAGCTCGAGGGCCGCCGCCAGCCGGTACGCCGTGGCCCGCGGCAACCCGGTCCGCTCGCACAGTTCGGCCAATCCGCAGGGAGATTCCGCGACCGTGTGCAGCAGCCCCACGCTTTTGTCGAGGACGCCGATTCCGCTATGCTGTCTCATATCAAGATATTAACGTCTCATATTCTGAGATAGCATCCAGCGAGAGAAACAGATGTCGAACCCGCGCACACTGGCCGAAAAGGTTTGGGACGACCACGTTGTGGTCTCCGGAGGTGGTGATTCGCCCGACCTGATCTACATCGATCTGCATCTGGTGCACGAGGTCACCAGCCCGCAGGCGTTCGACGGCCTGCGCCTGGCCGGGCGCCCGGCGCGCCGGCCCGACCTGACGCTGGCCACCGAGGATCACAACGTGCCCACCATCGACATCGACAAGCCGATCGCCGACCCGGTCTCGCGCACCCAGGTCGAGACGTTGCGGCGAAACTGCGCCGAGTTCGGTGTCCGGCTTTATCCAATGGGCGACATCGAGCAGGGCATCGTGCATGTCGTCGGGCCGCAGCTGGGGCTGACGCAGCCGGGGATGACGATCGTTTGTGGCGACAGTCACACGTCCACGCATGGCGCGTTCGGCGCGCTGGCGATGGGCATCGGCACTTCCGAGGTCGAGCATGTGCTGGCGACGCAGACGTTGCCGCTGCGGCCGTTCAAGACGATGGCGGTCAACGTCGACGGGCAATTGCCCGCCGGCGTGACGGCCAAGGACATCATCCTCGCGTTGATCGCCAAGATCGGGACCGGCGGCGGGCAGGGCCACGTCATCGAATACCGGGGCAGCGCCATCGAATCGCTGTCCATGGAGGGGCGCATGACGATCTGCAACATGAGCATCGAAGCGGGCGCGCGGGCCGGCATGGTGGCGCCGGACGAGACCACGTACGAGTTTTTGCGCGATCGTCCGCACGCGCCGCGCGGCGCGCAGTGGGACGCCGCGATGCGATATTGGCAGCAGCTGCGCACCGACCCTGGTGCCGTGTTCGACACCGAGGTCTACCTCGACGCGACGTCGCTGAGTCCCTTCGTCACCTGGGGAACGAATCCCGGGCAGGGCGTGCCGTTGGCCGCGAGCGTTCCGGATCCCGAGCTGATGACCGACGAGGGCGAGCGGCAGGCCGCCGAGAAAGCCTTGGCGTACATGGACCTTCGACCGGGCATGCCGATGCGCGACATCGCCGTCGACGCCGTGTTCGTCGGCTCCTGTACCAACGGCCGCATCGAAGACCTACGGGCGGTGGCCGAGATATTGCGCGGCCGCAAGGTGGCCCCCGGCGTGCGGATGCTCGTTGTCCCGGGCTCGATGCGGGTGCGCGCTCAGGCCGAAGCCGAGGGACTCGGCGAGGTGTTCACCGCCGCGGGTGCCGAATGGCGACAGGCGGGCTGCTCGATGTGCCTGGGCATGAATCCCGATCAGCTCGCGCCGGGGGAGCGCTGCGCGGCGACGTCGAACCGCAACTTCGAAGGGCGGCAGGGCAAAGGCGGCCGCACGCATCTTGTATCGCCGGCGGTTGCCGCGGCAACCGCGGTCCGCGGCACGCTGTGCGCGCCGGCCGACCTGAACTGAATTCAACTTCAAACAGAGGAAGACCGAGGAAGACCGAGTAAGACCATGGAAGCCTTTCACACCCACACCGGCATCGGGGTGCCGCTGCGACGCTCCAATGTCGACACCGATCAGATCATTCCCGCGGTGTATTTGAAGCGCGTCACCCGAACCGGTTTCGAGGATGGCTTGTTCGCGACGTGGCGGTCGGATCCGTCATTCGTGCTAAACCTCAGCCCCTTTGACCGAGGCTCGGTTCTGGTCGCGGGACCCGATTTCGGCACTGGGTCGTCGCGCGAGCACGCGGTGTGGGCGCTCATGGACTACGGGTTCCGAGTGGTCATCTCGTCTCGATTCGGTGACATTTTTCGGGGCAACGCGGGCAAGGCGGGCCTGCTTGCGGCCGAAGTCAGCCAGGACGGCGTGGAACTTCTTTGGAAGCTCATCGAGGCAAGCCCGGGCTTGGAAATCACTGCCAATCTTCAAGATCGAAATATCACCGCGGGAACGACGGTGCTGCCGTTCAAGATTGACGATCACACCGCTTGGCGACTGCTCGAAGGACTCGACGATATAGCCCTCACGCTGCGGAAACTTCAGGAAATCGAATCCTTTGAGACCGCCCGGCCGGAGTGGAAACCGCGCACACTGCCCACCTCCTGACGGGGCGATCGGGAGCGCAATTTCCTCTCGCTCGCCTAACTATCCGGGCCGAATTCGGGGGCGCGCCACCGGTCAAGGGCGGCAACCGGATTGCGAAAATCTCTATCGCCGGGCCTTGAAATTGCGCGTGGCGCTTGGAAATTTGCCAGGTGAGGGTTTACCGTGTTCGCTAGTTGGTTCACAAACGAGGACCACTGGCTTCGGAGGGTTTGGATGAACAAAGCAGAGCTCATTGACGTGCTCACGCAGAAATTGGGCTCGGACCGTCGGCAAGCGACTGCTGCTGTCGAGAATGTTGTCGACACCATTGTGCGCGCGGTGCACAAGGGCGACAGCGTAACCATTACCGGCTTCGGTGTGTTCGAACAGCGCCGCCGCGCAGCGCGCGTGGCACGCAATCCGCGCACCGGCGAGACGGTGAAGGTCAAGCCGACGTCTGTTCCGGCGTTTCGTCCGGGTGCTCAATTCAAAGCGGTTGTCTCTGGCGCACAGCGCCTCCCAGCGGAAGGACCAGCAGTGAAGCGTGGTGTAGTGGCGGGTGCGGCCAAGAAGGCCGCCAAGAAGGCTCCGGCCAAGAAGACCGCGGCCAAGAAGGCTGCAAAGAAGGCTCCGGCCAAGAAGGCCGCCGCCAAGAAGGCGACCAAGAGGGCGCCGGCCAAGAAGGCCGCAACCAAGCGGACGGTGGCCAAGAAGGCCGCGACCAAGCGGACCGCAGCCAAGAAGGCGACCAAGCGGACGGTGGCCAAGAAGGCCGCGACCAAGCGGACGGTTGCCAAGAAGGCCGCGACCAAGAGGGCGCCGGCCAAGAAAGCCGCCAAGAGGGCTCCGGCCAAGAAGGCCACCGCGCGGCGCGGCCGCCGGTAAGCCCCAAACCCAATTTCCGACGCAGATACCCTTTGGGGGCAGCGGTGCCCCCAAAGGGTATTCGCGTGTCAGGCCCGCACGTTGGCGGACAACGAGCCGCCGATGTGGTTGGCCGCCACTAGCCTGCCGTCCGCCAGCGACAGCACCCACGTGCTGCCCTTGTGGTTGCGCGACTTGTCCGGGCGCACCCCGTCGCGTTCGCACCACCAAGCGATCAGGTCCGGAATCACCTTGCCCTGCGTGCAGATCACCGGCGTGCCGCCCCGCGCGGCGATGTCCATCACCCGGCGCCGGCCGCGCTTGGGGTTCTTTGCGTAGGACTCCTCGGTGAGGGCGGGCTCGTTTTTGATCGCCACACCGAGCTCGGCCGCGAGCGGTTCCACCGTCTGGTGGCAGCGCAGCCGGTCGGCCGCGTAGACGTCGGTGGCCCCGAAGGCCATCAGCTGGGGAACGAGTGCCTCGGCCTGCGCGCGCCCCCGCTTGTCCAGCGGGCGCTTGGTGTCGTCTCCGGAGAACCGGGATTTGCGGCCGGCCGTGCCGTGCCGGACCACCAATACCGTGTGCGTGTCCGCCGGCTGTTTTGCAAAGCGGCGCAATACTTTTCGATCCTGCGGGTAGCCGAGTTTCTTCATCGCGGCGGCGACGGGCAGCCAGATCAGCTCGTCGACCTCGCTGCCCGCGCAGAATTCCCCGCCGGTGGCGCGGGCCGCCCAGTAGTACACCTTTTTGACGCCCGCCTCGATCGGGTAACTCACGGTGGCCAGCCGCCTGCCGAGGACGCAGCGGTATCCGGTCTCCTCGAGAACTTCCCGCGCCGCGGCGACGGGCGCCGTCTCGCCGGGGTCCACCTTGCCCTTGGGCAGCGACCAGTCGTCGTAGCGAGGGCGGTGGATGACGGCGATCTGCAATTCCGGCTTGGCCGAATCGGCGCCGACTTGGCGCCACAACACCGCGCCGGCGGCGTAGACGATCCGGGTCCCCGAGCCCCGGCCGGCGGACGAGTTCTGGTCCGACACCTCACTCCTGCAGGTCAATTCGGCCAAGCTCGCTCCGGCCTCGGGCGTGACGTGGAAACGTACCACATGCATCAGGGGCTACGGTGCAGCTCCATCAGCGACTCCTGGTGATCGCGCACGCTGTGACCCTCGTGCGGCGACGCCGTCCACTGCCCGTCGGAGCCGAGCTCCCAACAGCGGGTGGACGGGTCCAGCGCGGACTCGAACAAGTCGTCCAGATATGCGGTGAGCCTGGGGTCCTTGACCTGAACCATCACCTCGACGCGCCGGTCGAGATTGCGGTGCATCATGTCGGCGCTGCCGATCCAGAACTCGTTGACGCGATCGAAGTGGATGATCCGCGAGTGTTCCAGGAATCGGCCCAGAATCGAGCGGACCGAAATGTTTTCCGAGAAACCTTCCGCCGCGGGGCGCAGCGCGCAGATGCCGCGCACCACGACCTCGACGCGCACCCCCGCCCGCGACGCGCGATAGAGCGCGTCGATGACCTGTTCGTCGACGAGAGCGTTCATCTTGAGCCGGATGCGCCCACCGCCGCTTTCGCGGTGCGCTTCGATTTCGCGCTCGACGCGTTCGATGATGCCGGTGCGGATGCTGTGCGGCGACACCAGCAGGTTGCGGTAGGAGACCTTGCGCGAGTAGCCGGTGAGCGAATTGAACAAGTCGGTCAGGTCGGCGCCGATCTCGGGGGAGGCCGTGAGCAGACCGACATCCTCATACAGCCGCGCCGTCTTGCCGTTGTAGTTGCCGGTTCCCACATGGCAATAGCGCCGGATCGTCGACCCCTCGCGGCGCACCACCAAACACGTCTTGCAGTGCGTCTTGAGCCCGACGAACCCGTAGACCACGTGCACGCCCGCCTGCTCGAGCGTGCGCGCCCAGCGGATGTTGGCCTGCTCGTCGAAGCGCGCCTTGATCTCCACCATTGCCACCACTTGCTTTCCGGCCTCGGCGGCGGCGATGAGCGCCCGCACGATCGGCGAATCACCGGACGTGCGGTACAGCGTCTGCTTGATCGCCAGCACGTTGGGGTCGGCGGCGGCCTGCTCGATGAATCGCTGCACGCTGGTGGAGAACGAGTCGTACGGATGATGAACCAGCACATCGCCTTCGCGCAGCGTCGCGAAGATGCTGCGCGGCGTCTCGCGATCGGCGAAGGCGGGATGGGTGGCCGGAACGAACGTCCGGTCCTTCAGCGCCGGCCGGTCGATGCCGTAGATCTGCCACAACGACGACAGGTCGAGCAGCCCGGGCACCTCGATGACATCGCTGGGATTGACGTCGAGTTCGCGCAGCAGCAGCTCCAGCATGCTCTCGGTCATGTCGTCGGCGATCTCGAGCCGCACCGGCGAACCGAACCGCCTGCGCGCCAATTCCCGCTCCAGCGCCTGCAGCAGGTCCTCGTCGCGGTCCTCCTCGACCTCGAAGTCGGCGTTGCGGGTGATGCGGAACGCGTGATGTTCGACGACCTCCATCCCCGGGAACAGCACCGGGAGAAAGGCCGCGATCAGTTCCTCCATCGGCAGATACCGGATCATGGCGTGCCTGTCGCCGTCGGCGCCGTCGCGGCTTTTGAGTTCGACGAAGCGATCGACGTTGTCGGGCACCTTGACTCGGGCGAAGTGCTGGCCACCGTCCTCGGGTTGTTTGACCGTGACGGCCAGATTCAGGCTGAGTCCGCTGACGAACGGGAACGGGTGCGCGGGGTCGACGGCGAGCGGCGTCAGGACGGGGAAGACCTGCTCGTTGAAATACGTCGACAACTCGTCGCGCTCGGCCTGATCGAGATCGGACCACGTGACGATGTAGATGCCCTCCTCGGCCAGCGCCGGTCGCACCGAGTCGAGGAACACCCGGGCGTGCCGCGTCGCGATCCGCTGCGTCTGCTCGCCGATGCGGGCCAGCTGCTCACGCGGGGTCAGGCCGTCCGCGGAGCGAACGGACAGCCCCATCTCGTCGCGGCGCTTGAGGCCGGCCACCCGGACCATGTAGAACTCGTCGAGATTCGACGCGAAGATCGCCAGGAACTTGGCCCGCTCCAGCAGCGGCAGGGAGTTGTCGTCGGCCAGCGCGAGCACGCGCGCGTTGAAGTCCAGCCAGCTCAGCTCCCGGTTGAGGTAACGGTCCTCCGGCAGCGCGTCGGTGATCGCCGCGGGGGTCGCGGCCGGCGGCGCCGCCAGCGCCGAGCCATCCGGTTGCCATCCCGTTTGTTCGACGCGAGCCTCGGCTTCGGTTTCGGTCACCCTGCGATCATCCCGCATCACCGGCCGATGCTGCCAGCGCCCGACCCGGATTGCTCAATGCCGCTTGCTCAATGCCGCGCGATGGCCCGGGCGGTCGCGGCGCCGACGCCGAGGCGCCGGGCGGCCGCCAGGTCGGCGGGGGTGTCGACGTCGCAGCGCAGGCCGGGCCACGCGCCGGTCAACTCGATCGCACCCGAACGGCGGTGCCGCGCGCAGGAATCCGGCCCGAACTGCGGCTCGAGGAAGGTGCCGAACGCGCAGAGCGCCGCCGTCCCGGTGGCCAGCCGGTCGGCGACGAAGCTGCGCCGGTACTGGCGTGCGGCGGCGATCGCCTCCGCCAGCTCCTGGGTCTGCAACGCGGGCAGATCGCCTTGCAGCACAACGACATTCGGGAACGACTCGGCGACGGCGCGTTCACCGGCGGCGATGGCGTTGTTGAGCGGGTCGTCGTGGCCGTCGGGCGTCGGGTCGGCCAGCACGTCGGCCCCCAGCTCGGCGGCCGCGGCCGCGGCGGCCTCGTCGGGGGTGATGACGGTGATCGACCCCACCGATGCGACGCCCGCCGCGGCGGTCAGGGTGTCGATCAGCATGGCGAGTACCACGTTCTCCCGGGTGGACGCCGAGAACACCGGGGCCAGCCTGGTCTTGGCGGCGGCCAACCGCTTGACGGCGACGATCAGCGCGACGTCGGCCGCGGTTTCGCCCGCTGGGTCGGCGCGTGTGCCGCTCATGGGCTCATCCTGCCAGCGCCGCGCCGTCCTTCGCCGCTTCGGGCTAATCTGAAGCGCCGGCAACGCAATAGCGCAATAAGAATCAAGTACAGACAGACGGGACGGTGAATGGTCAGCACGGTAGCCGGTTCGGAGGGCGCCGTCGCGGTGATGGGCGCCGGCGCGTGGGGCACGGCGCTGGCCAAGGTGCTCGTCGACGCCGGGGCTGCACAGGTCACGCTGTGGGCCCGCCGGCCCGACATCGCCGAGCAGATCAACGCCACCCGATACAACCCCGCCTACCTGCCCGGCACGTTGCTGCCCGGCGGCATCCGCGCCACCGCCGACGCGCAACAGGCGCTGGCCGGCGCGTCGACGGTGCTGCTGGCGGTGCCCGCGCAGCACATGCGGGCCAACCTCGAGCGGTGGGCGCCGCTGCTGCCCGACGGCGCGACACTGGTCAGCCTGGCCAAGGGCATCGAGCTGGGCACCCTGATGCGGATGAGCCAGGTCATCGTGTCGGTGACCGGCGTGGACCCGTCGCAGGTCGGCGTGATCTCGGGGCCGAACCTGGCCAGCGAGATCGCCGAATGTCAGCCCGCGGCCACCGTCGTCGCGTGCAGCGACTCCGGGCGCGCGGTCGCCGTGCAGCGCATGCTCAACAGCGGGTACTTCCGCCCGTACACCAACAGCGACGTGGTGGGCACCGAGATCGGCGGGGCGTGCAAGAACGTCATCGCGCTCGCGTGCGGGATGGCGGCCGGCGTCGGCCTCGGCGAGAACACCGCGGCGGCGATCATCACCCGTGGCCTGGCGGAGATCATGCGGCTGGGGATCGCGCTGGGCGCCAAGGGCGCGACGCTGGCCGGCCTGGCGGGGGTGGGTGACCTGGTGGCCACCTGCACCTCCCCGCATTCGCGCAACCGCTCGATGGGCGAACGCCTGGGCCGCGGCGGGACGATGGAGTCGGCGATGCACGCGGGCGAGGGCCACGTCGTGGAGGGAGTGACGTCGTGCGAGTCGGTGCTGGCGCTGGCCTCCAGCTACGACGTCGAGATGCCGCTGACCGACGCGGTGCACCGGGTCTGCCACCGGGGGCTCTCGGTGGACGAGGCGATGGCCCTGCTGCTGGGGCGCCGCACGAAGCCCGAATGAGCACGCCACCCGGTAGCCTCTCCAGGTTGTGAGTGCCAGCGACCGGGTGCGGGTCGCCGTCGTCTTCGGCGGACGGAGCAACGAGCACGCCATCTCGTGCGTGTCCGCCGGCAGCATCCTGCGCAACCTCGACCCGCGGCGATTCGAGGTGGTCGCGATCGGCATCACCCCGGAGGGATCGTGGGTGCTCACCGACGGCGACCCGGACGCGCTGGCGATCACCGACCGGGAGCTGCCCGGGGTGACCTCGAGCTCGGGCACCGAGCTGGCGCTGCCGGCCGACCCGCGGCGGCGCGGCCAACTGGTGTCGCTTGCGCCCGGCGCCGGTGAGGTCCTGGCGTCGGTCGACGTGGTGTTTCCGGTGCTGCACGGGCCGTACGGGGAGGACGGCACGATCCAGGGGCTGCTCGAACTCGCCGGTGTGCCCTACGTCGGCGCCGGCGTGCTGGCCAGCTCCGTCGGGATGGACAAGGAATTCACCAAGAAGCTGCTTGCCGCCGCGGGGCTTCCGGTGGGACCGCACGCGGTGCTGCGCGCGTCGGAGGCGGAGCTGAGTCTCGACGAGCGCGAGCGGTTGGGACTGCCGGTGTTCGTCAAGCCCGCGCGCGGCGGTTCCTCGATCGGCGTGAGCCGGGTGCCGAGTTGGGACGAGCTGCCCGCAGCGGTCGCCAACGCGCGCCGGCACGATCCGAAGGTGATCGTCGAGGCCGCGATCAACGGCCGTGAGCTGGAGTGCGGTGTGCTCGAAATGCCCGACGGCACAGTCGAAGCCAGCACGCTGGGGGAGATCCGGGTGGCCGGGGTGCGCGGCCGCGAGGACTCGTTCTACGACTTCGCGACCAAATACCTCGACGAGGCAGCCGAATTGGACGTTCCGGCCAAGGTCGACGACGAGATCGCTGACGCGGTGCGCCGATTGGCGATCCGGGCGTTCAAGGCCATCGACTGCCGGGGGCTGGCCCGGGTCGACTTCTTCCTCACCGAGGACGGACCGATCGTCAACGAGCTCAACACGATGCCGGGATTCACCACGATCTCGATGTTCCCGAGGATGTGGGCGGCCAGTGGCGTCGACTATCCCACCCTGCTGTCGATCATCGTGGAGACCGCGGTGGCCCGCGGCGTGGGCCTGCGCTGACGGCCGCTAACCCGGCCGGGCCGGGTCGATGGGCACCGCCGCGATGGTGCGGTCGATGACCTCGGAGAGCTGCTGGATGGGCGTCGGCCCCGATCCCGACGGCAGCGTCAACGCCACATACACCGGCCGGTCCACCGTGTACCAGGTGGACCGCCCCGCATTAGTCGATGGGGGGCCGGCGGATTGCGGTGGGGCCGCCACCTCGAACCACTGCACCCGGTCGACGACCTGGATCGGGGACCCCATTACGAAGTCGGCCGGGCGGTCGAGCCCGCAGCGCAGCACCACGGCCTGGCCGCCGGGTCCCGACCGCCACGCGGCGGTGCCCGGCGGAGCCGGTTGCGCGACGGCCGCGCGCTGATAGTTGCCCAGCCGCTGCGGCAGCGCGTCCGTCAGCGCGCGGCATGCGGCGCTGCTGGCCTGCGGCGCGGCGACGGCGGGAACGGCCACCGGCTGTGGCGGCGCCTCGCGGTTCGCCGCGATGACCAGGATCGCCCCGATGACCGCGACGCCCAGCGCGACCGCGGCGATCATCGCGGCCCGCGGGGGCCCGCCGAGATCGATAGCCGAACCAGGGTCGGTCGTCACCGCCAGCGCACCTCCTGTCTCATACACTGGCGCGGGCTGGGAGTTAACTTACCGCAGGTCGGGACCCGGAGGAGGCGGCGTGCGCGACGATACGTCCGGGGCGGCGGAACAGTCCCCGACGCTGCGGCAGCTGGGCGAGTTCGCGGTGATCGACCGGGTCGCGCGCGGCCGTCGGCAGCCGGCCGCGGTGCTGCTCGGGCCGGGCGACGACGCGGCGGTGGTGTCGGCCGCGGACGGTCGCACCGTGGTGTCGACCGACGTGCTCGTGCAGGATCGGCACTTCCGGCTGGACTGGTCGACGCCCCACGACGTCGGCCGCAAGGCGATCGCCCAGAACGCCGCCGACCTCGAGGCGATGGGCGCGCGGGCCACGGCGTTCGTGGTCGGCTTCGGCGCGCCCGGCGACACCCGGGCGGCGGACGTGGACGCGCTGGTCGACGGGATGTGGGACGAGGCGGCGCGAATCGGCGCGGGCATCGCGGGTGGCGACCTGGTCAGCTGCCCGCAGTGGGTGGTGTCGGTAACCGCGCTGGGCGAGCTGGACGGGCGCCCGCCGGTGCTGCGGTCCGGGGCCGAAGCCGGCTCGGTGCTCGCCGTCGCCGGTGAGCTGGGCCGCTCGGCGGCCGGATATGCGTTGTGGCACAACGGCATTGACGGCTTCGACGAGCTGCGGCGCCGGCACCTGGTGCCCGAGCCGCCCTACGGCGCGGGTGCGGTTGCCGCGGCCGCGGGCGCGGTGGCGATGATCGACGTGTCCGACGGCCTGGTGGCCGACCTGCGCCACGTCGCCGAGGCGTCCGGGGTGGGGATCGACGTGTCGACCGCGGCGCTGGCCGCCGACCACGACGCGCTGACCGCGGCGGCGGCCGTGCTGGACGCCGACGCATGGGCGTGGGTGCTGGCCGGCGGCGAAGACCACGCCCTGGCAGCCTGTTTCGCCGGCCCGGCGCCGGGCGGGTGGCGCGTCATCGGGCGGGTGCTCGACGGGCCGGCCCGGGTGCTCGTCGACGGCGCCGAGTGGCGTGGCTACGCGGGCTGGGAATCGTATTAGTGTGGCGCGGTGACCGTCTACGCCATCGCCCAGCTGAGATTCACCGGCGCCGACACGGTGGTGCTGCTGGTGCAGGGGCTGGCGTGAGCGCGCGACCGCTGCACGAGCTCGTGGAAAAGGGCTGGGCGGCCGCGCTGGAGCCGGTGGCCGAGCAGGTGGCCCGCATGGGGCAGTTCCTGCGGGCCGAGATCGCCGCGGGGCGCAGATACCTGCCGGCCGGCCCGAACGTGTTGCGCGCCTTCACCTTTCCGTTCGACGAGGTCCGGGTGCTGATCGTCGGGCAGGACCCCTACCCGACGCCGGGACACGCTGTGGGCCTGAGCTTTTCGGTGGCGCCCGAGGTGCGTCCGCTGCCGCGGAGCCTGGCCAACATCTTCGAGGAGTACACCAACGACCTGGGGTATCCCCAGCCGTCGTGCGGCGACCTCACGCCCTGGGCGCAGCGCGGTGTGCTGCTGTTGAACAGGGTGCTCACGGTGCGCCCCAGCAATCCGGCGTCGCATCGGGGCAAGGGCTGGGAGGAGGTCACCGAATGCGCGATCCGCGCGCTGGCGGCGCGGTCGCGGCCGCTGGTGGCCATCCTGTGGGGCCGCGACGCGTCGACGCTCAAACCGATACTGGCCGAGGGAAGTTGCGTGGCAATCGAGTCGCCGCACCCCTCGCCGCTGTCGGCGTCGCGGGGGTTCTTCGGTTCGCGTCCCTTCAGCCGCGCCAACGAACTGCTCGCCGGCATGGGCGCCGAGCCGGTCGATTGGCGGCTGCCCTGACCGGCTGTTAGCCGCGGACGACCTTGCCGGCCTTGATGCAGGACGTGCAGGCGTTGATGCGCTGCTTGTTACCGCCCGGGCGGGTCACGACGTGCACGGTCTGGACGTTGGGGTCCCACCGGCGGCTGGTGCGGCGGTGGGAGTGCGACACCGACTTGCCGAAGCCGGGGCCTTTCCCGCAGATATCGCACACAGCGGCCATTGTTCAAGCTCCTCAAATTTCGGGGTCCGGCACTCGGGATCGATCTGTACGGGCCGGAACGCCCGGGCTGACCGGGCCCGCCCAGGATACCGACTCCTGCGCGCAACCACCAAAACGCGCCCGACGGCGCCGACCGGCACTGTCGTCCCCGCTGGCTAGGCTCAATGGGGCGGTCCGGCCTCGCCGGCGGGCTACGCTGGCGCCGTTCGGGAGCGGGCCCGAACGAGGCTCCGAGGAGGTGGGTCACCTGAGCACTCGTGTGTTGGACGCGGTGACCCTGCGCGACTGGGCGCACACCGCCGTCGGCGACCTGATCACCCACATCGACGAGATCAACCGGCTCAACGTGTTCCCGGTCGCCGACGCCGACACCGGCGCCAACATGCTGTTCACCATGCGCTCCGCCCTGGCGGAGGCCAACGCGCGCGCCGACGGGGGCCCCGGCTGCATCGCGCGGGTCGCGGGCGCGCTGTCGGCCGGCGCGCTCAACGGCGCCCGCGGCAATTCCGGCGTGATCCTCTCCCAGATCCTGCGCGGCATCGCCGACGTCGCCGCCGCCGCGGCCGCCGAGTCCGGCGGCGAGTTGCCCGAGATGGACGCCGCGACCCTGGCGGCCGCGCTGCACCGCGGCGTCGGCCTGGTGATCGCCTCGATGGGCGGGCAAGAGATCCCGGGAACCATCGTCTCGGTGTTGCGGGCCGCCGCCGAGGCGGTCGAGGAGTGTGCGGGCGACGGGCTGGCCCAGGCGGTCACCGCCGCCGGCGACGCGGCGGTGATCGCGCTGGAGAAAACCACCGAACAGCTCGACGTGCTCGCCGACGCCGGCGCGGTCGACGCCGGCGGGCGGGGCCTGCTGGTCCTGCTGGACGCGCTGCGCTCGACCATCAGCGGGCAGGCGCCCGCCCGCACGGTGTACGAGCTGGCGCCGCGCGCGCCGCAGCCGCAGGCCCCCACCGAACGTCCCGCGCCGCAGTTCGAGGTGATGTACCGGCTGGACGCCTGCGATCCCGCCCGGGCGGACGCGCTGCGCGACCGCCTCGGCGAATTGGGCGATTCGGTGGCCATCGCGCCCGCGACGACCCACGGCACCTACTCGGTGCACGTGCACACCGACGACGCGGGCGCCGCGGTGGAGGCGGGCCTGGCGGCCGGGCGGCCGAGCCGGATCGTCGTCTCGGCCCTGAGCTCGGGCGTCACCGGCCTGCCGGCGGGGAGCTGGACCCGGGAGAGGGCGGTCCTGGCCGTGGTCGACGGCGACGGCGCCGCCGAGCTGTTCGCCGCGGAGGGCGCCTGCGTGCTGCGACCGGATCCCGAGGCGGGCGACCCGGCCGGCGACGTCAGCGCCCACCGGCTGGTGCGGGCCGTGGTCGACACCGGCGCCGCGCAGGTGATGGTGCTGCCCAACGGCTATGTGGCCGCCGAGGAGCTGGTCGCCGGCTGCACGACCGCGATCGGGTGGGGCATCGACGTGGTGCCGATACCGACCGGGTCGATGGTGCAGGGGCTGGCGGCGCTGGCCGTGCACGAATCGGGCCGGCAGGCCGTCGACGACGGCTACACCATGGCCCGCGCCGCCGGGGCCGCCCGGCACGGGTCGGTGCGCGTCGCGACCGAAAGCGCGCTGACCTGGGCCGGTCGCTGCCAGCCCGGTGACGGCCTGGGCATCGCGGGCGACGAGGTGCTGTTCGTGGCCCCCGACGTGGCCGGGGCGGCGATCGGCCTGCTGGACCTGCTGCTGGCGTCGGGCGGCGACCTGGTGACGGTGCTGATAGGCGCCGGGATCGACGCCGTCGCCGTGGGCGACATCCTGCAGGACCATGTGCACGACCATCACCCGGGCACCGAGCTGATGACCTACCGGACCGGCCACCGCGGCGACGTCCTGCTGATCGGGGTCGAGTAGCCGTGGCGTCGCTGTCCGACCGGCTTGACTACGTCGTGGGCGGCAAGATCGTGCCCCTGCTCGACGAGGTGTTCGGCATCCGCACCGTCGACGACCTGCTGCGCCACTACCCGCGCAGCTACACCGAGGGCGCGGCGCGCTGGGGCGCCGGTGACGAGCGGCCGGAAGAGGGCCAGCACATCACCATCGTCGACACGATCACCGCGACGGAGACGTTCCCGATGAAGAGAGACCGCAAGCGGATGTGTCACCGCATCACCGTCGGCTCCGGCCGCGCCAAGGTGACCGCGACGTTCTTCAACGCGAACTACCTCAAGAAGGACCTCGTCAAAGAGGCGAAGGTGATGCTCTCCGGGGAGATCGGTTATTACCACGGGGCGATGCAACTGACCCATCCGGCGTTTCTCATCCTCGAGTCGCCGGGCGGCAAGAGTTACGGCACGCGCTCGCTGAAAAAGATCGCCACCGCGTCGCACGCCGTCAGCAGCGAGGAGGTGACCTCGGCGTACGAGGGCCGCTTCTTCCCGATCTATCCGGCCAGCGCGAGGCTGCAGAGCTGGGACATCTTCGCGTGCATGCGCCAGGTGCTCGACGTCCTCGACCCGGTGCCCGATCCGCTGCCCGCGGAACTGCGCGCCCGGCTCGGCCTGATCCCCGAGGACGAGGCGCTGCGCGCGATCCATCTCTCCGAGGACGAGCGCGAACGGCAAAGGGCCCGTGAGCGGTTGACGTTCGACGAGGCGGTCGGGCTGCAATGGGCGCTGGTCGCCCGTCGCCACGGTGAGCTGTCCGAGTCGGGCCCGCCGGCGCCGCCGCGGCAGGACGGGCTGAAGGCGGAGTTGTTGCGGCGGTTGCCCTTCGAGCTGACGGGGGGACAGCGTGAGGTGCTCGACGTGCTGTCCGACGGGTTGGCGGCGACCCGCCCGATGAACCGTCTGCTGCAGGGTGAGGTCGGCTCCGGCAAGACCATCGTCGCGGTGCTGGCGATGCTGCAGATGGTCGACGCGGGTTACCAGTGCGCGTTGCTCGCCCCAACGGAAGTGCTTGCGGCGCAACATCTCCGCTCGATCTGCGACGTCCTGGGCGAGTTGGCGATGGCGGGCCAGCTGGGCGGGGCGGACAACGCGACCCGGGTGGCGCTGCTGACCGGCTCGATGAGCGCCGCGCAGAAAAAGGGGGTGCGCGACGAGGTGGCCGGCGGCCGGGCCGGCATCGTCGTCGGCACCCACGCGCTACTGCAGGACGCGGTGGACTTTCACAACCTCGGCATGGTGGTGGTGGACGAACAGCATCGGTTCGGTGTCGAACAGCGAGATCAATTGCGCGCCAAGGCTCGTGCGGGCACCACCCCGCATCTGCTGGTGATGACCGCGACGCCGATCCCGCGCACCGTGGCGCTCACGGTGTACGGCGACCTGGAGACCTCGACGCTGCGCGAGCTTCCGCGGGGGCGCCAGCCGATCGCCACCAACGTCATCTTCGTCGGCGACAAACCCGCGTGGCTCGGCCGTGCGTGGCATCGCATCGTCGAGGAGGTCTCGGCGGGCCGCCAGGTTTATGTGGTGGCACCCCGGATCGACGAGACCGACGACACCGAAAACAACGAGGAGGGCCGCAGGCCTTCGGCGACGGCGGTGGGACTCTTCGACCGGCTGCGCTCGCACGAGCTGGCCGACCTGCGGCTGGCGCTGATGCACGGTCGGTTGTCGGCCGACGAGAAGGATGCCGCGATGGCCGCCTTTCGCGCGGGGTCCGTCGATGTGCTGGTGTGCACCACCGTCATCGAGGTCGGCGTCGACGTTCCCAACGCCACGGTGATGCTGGTGATGGACGCCGACCGGTTCGGTATCAGCCAGCTGCATCAGCTGCGCGGGCGCATCGGCCGCGGCGAGCATCCGAGCCTGTGCCTGCTGGCCAGCTGGGTTTCCGCGGACTCGCAGGCCGGCCGGCGGCTGCGCGCCGTCGCCGCGACCATGGACGGGTTCGCCCTCGCCGAGCTGGATCTCAAGGAGCGCCGCGAAGGAGATGTGCTGGGCCGCAACCAATCCGGCCGGGCGGTGACGCTGCGGCTGCTGTCGCTGGCGGAGCACGGAACCTACATCGAGGCCGCCCGCGACATCTGCGCCCAGAGCTACGAACGGGATCCGTCGAACCCCGAATTGGCTTTGCTTGCAGCACGATTCACCGACACCGACCGCATCGAATATTTGGACAAGTCATGAACCGGAGGGTGCTGCTGTGGTTGTCGGTCGCGGCGGTGCTCGCGGTGCTGGTCGCCTACCAGACGCTGGGGTCGTCGGCGGACCGGCGCGCCGAGATCGCCGCCCGCGCAGACGTTCCGACGGTGGCGCCCGGCGCCGACGTGCTGGCGGGCATCGCCGTGCTGCCGCAGCGGGCCCACCGCTACGACTACCGCCGGGCCGCGTTCGGGGACGCCTGGACGGACGACAACGATGCCCCGCTCGGGCACAACGGGTGCGACACCCGCGACGACATCCTCGACCGCGATCTCGTCGACAAGACGTATGTGTCGATCAAGCGTTGCCCGGACGCGGTGGCCACCGGGACGCTGCACGACCCGTACACCAACACCACGATCGCGTTCCAGCGCGGCGCCAAGGTCGGCGAATCGGTGCAGATCGACCACATCGTGCCGCTCGCCTACGCCTGGGACATGGGGGCCTTCGGCTGGCCGGAGCCCGAGCGGGTGCGGTTTGCCAACGACCCGGCCAATCTGCTGGCCGTCGAGGGCCAGGCCAACCAGGACAAGGGCGACTCACCGCCGGCGCAGTGGATGCCGCCGAACGCCGCATTCCATTGCCAGTACGCCATGCAGTTCATCGCCGTGCTGCGCGGCTACCAGCTGCCGGTCGATCAGCCGTCGTCGGACGTGCTACGCCGGGCCGCCGCCACCTGCCCGGCGGGGTGACGATCAGGAGCCGTCGTAGGTGTCCGGGTCCGGGCGCAGGCGGGTGCCGTCGTTGAGGCCGTTGATGGCGTTCATGTGCTCGGCGGCCAACTCGAAGTCGAAGATGTCCAGGTTGCCGGCGATGTGCTCGGGTTTGGTGGAGCGGAAGACGACCGAGTTGCCCAGTTGCACGTTCCACCGCAGCAGCACCTGCGCGGGCGTCTTGCCGTACTCGCCGGCGACCGAGGTGACCGTCGGGTTGTCCAGCAACTTGCCCAGGGCCAGCGGCGTGTAGGACTGGGTGACGACGTTGTGCTGCGCGTTGACCTTGCGCAGCGCGTCCTGGTTGAGCAGCGGGTGCAGCTCGATCTGGTTGACGGCCGGGGTGACAAAGCTGAGGTCGATGACCGTCGTCAGGTACTCCTCGGTGAAATTGGAGACGCCGATCGAACGGGCCTGGCCGTCGCCGCGGGACTGGATCATGCCGCCGAAGGAGTTCACATAGTTGCCCAGTGACGGGGCCGGCCAGTGAATCAGGTACAGGTCGACGTAGTCCAGGCCGAGCCGCTCCAGGCTGGCGCTGCAGGCGTCCATCGCCGCCTTCATACCCTGGTCGGCGGTGGCCAGCTTGGTGGTGACGAACAGTTCGGCGCGCGGAATCCCGGAGGCCGCGATCGCGCGGCCGACTCCGGCCTCGTTGCCGTAGGCCGCGGCGGTGTCGATGAGCCGGCAGCCCATCTGCAGCGCCGCCGACACGGCGCGTTCGGCCTCGTCGTCGGATAGATCGGCGACGCCCAGGCCGAGCACCGGCATGGTGTTCTCGTCATTGAGAGCTATCGAGGGTATGGCGGTGCCCGACTCGCCAGTCAACGTGATTCACCTACCTGCGAAATTGAAGGTTCGTGGATTCGGACCAAGTCGGGTTCCGTCGTCGAGCGAGGAGATCGTCGCCATTTCATTGGCGCTGAGTTCGAAATCGAACACGTCGATGTTGCTCGCTATCCGTGAGGGGTTGACCGACTTGGGGATAACGATATTACCGAGTTGCAGATGCCATCGAATCAGCACCTGGGCGGCCGTGCGTCCGCATTCCGCGGCGACGGCGGTGATCATCGGGTGGGTCAGCAGCGCTCCCTGGCCCAGCGGCGCCCACGCCACGGTTGCGATGCCGCGCTGGGCGTGCACCTCGCGCAATTCCTTTTGCGTGAATCGGGGATGCAATTCGATCTGGTTGACCGCCGGAACGATGCCGGTGGCATCGATGAGAACGGTGAGGTGCTCGGGCTCGAAATTGCTGACCCCGATGGAGCGGATCCGGCCCTGGTCGCGCAGGTGGGCGAACGCCTTGAAGGTGTCGACGAACTTGTTCAGCGCGGGCTGCGGCCAGTGGATCAGGTAGAGGTCGAGATAGTCGAGGCCGAGCCGGTCCATGCTGGCGTCGAACGCCCTCAGCGTGCTGTCGTAGCCCTGGTCCGGATTCGCCAACTTGGTCACCACGTACAGTTGGTCGCGCGGCACATCGGAGTCGGCAACCGCGCGCCCGGTCTCCCGCTCGTTGCGGTAAGCCGCGGCCGTGTCGATATGTCGGTAACCGGCACGCAGGGCGGCGCTCACCGCCTGTTCGGTGTCTGCCGGCGGTATCTGGAAGACTCCGAGCCCGACGGCGGGGATCGAGTTACCGTCATTCAGCGTCACCAAGGGAGCTGCCATGACACAAAGTCTGCCAGGCGCGCGGAACCTGGATCCCGGAGCGAAACGTCCGGCGACCGGATGGACCAGCCGCATGCAGGGCGTGATCACCACCGCCGGCGTCAAGGTCATCCCGTGGATCCCGACGGCCGCCCAGCGGATGCTGGTCCGTGGCCGCCGGGTCATGATCGACGGCAACACGCTGGATCCCACGCTGCAGCTGATGCTGACGGGCCAGCGCCTCGCCGGCATCGACGGCCTGGTGATCGACGACGACCCGGCCGCCTCCCGCGCCCAGATACGCGAGACGACCATGAGCTTTCCCGGTCCGCAGATCCACGTCGAGGTCGACGAGATCAAGCTGCCCGGGCCCGGTGGTGAGATCGCGGCCCGGCACTACCGTCCACCCAACGGCGCGGCCACGCCCCTGCTGGTCTTCTATCACGGTGGGGGCTGGTCGATCGGCGACCTGGACACCCACGACGCGCTGTGCCGGCTGACCTCCCGCGACGCCGGCATCCACGTGTTGTCGGTCGACTACCGGCTGGCTCCCGAGCACGCGGCGCCGGCAGCGGTCGAGGACGCCCACGCCGCCTTCCGCTGGGCCTGCGAGCACGCCGGCGAACTCGGTGCGATTCCCGGGCGCGTCGCGGTGGGCGGGGACAGCGCCGGCGGCAACCTCGCCGCCGTCGTGTGCCAGCTGGCGCGCGACGAGGGCGGCCCCGCACCCGTGCTGCAGTGGCTGCTCTATCCGCGGACCGATTTCACCGCGCAGACCCGGTCACTGAGCCTGTTCGCCCGCGGCTTCCTGCTGACCAAGCGCGACATGGACTGGTTCGAGTCGCAATACCTGCGGCGCTCGCCGCTCGACCGGACGGATCCGCGGGTGTCGCCGCTGCTGGCCGAGTCGCTGTCGGGGCTGGCGCCGGCGCTGATCGCGGTCGCGGGCTTCGACCCGCTGCGGGACGAGGGCGAGAGCTACGCGGCGGCGCTGCGCTCCGCCGGGACCGCGGTGGACCTGCGGTGCATGCGTTCGCTGACCCACGGCTTCGCCAACCTGTTCCCGCTCGGCGGCGGCAGCGCCGTGGCGACCAGCGAACTGATCTCGGCGCTGCGCGCCCACCTGAGCCGGGCCTGATCGCCCGACCGCCGGTAATGTCCCGCCGGTAAGGTAGAGGCGCCGTCGCCCGACACGCGCACCCGCCCGCACCGAAGGATCAGCGAACCAGTGGCCGACAAACCCAACCGTCCCCCCCGACTCGACATGAAGTCCGGCAGCGGCAAATCCGGCCGGCTGTTCCAGATCGGCGGCACCGCCTTCGTCGTGATCCTGCTGGTCGCGATCGTGGCCTACATCGTCATGACGCACAACAACAAGAAGGGTGGCGCCACCGGCCAGGGCGACACCGTGCGGGTGACGTCGAGCAAGCTGGTGACCCAGCCCGGAACCTCCAACCCCAAGGCCGTGGTGTCCTTCTACGAGGACTTCCTGTGCCCGGCCTGCGGTAACTTCGAGCGCACCTTCGGACCAACGGTGTCCAAGCTCATCGACGCCGGCGCGATCGCGGCCGACTACTCAATGGTCGCCATCCTCGACAGCCAGAAGAACCACAACTATTCGTCGCGGGCGGGCGCGGCCGCGCTGTGCGTCGCCGACGAGTCCACGGATGCGTTCCGCCGTTTCCACACGGCGCTGTTCACCAGCCGCATCCAGCCCGACGAGCGCGGCAGCAGCTTTCCCGACAACGCGAAACTGATCGAACTGGCCCGCGAAGCCGGTGTGGTGGGCAAGGTCCCGGACTGCATCAACAGCGGAAAGTATCTCTCCAAGGTCACCGGTGAGGCCGCGGCGGCAAACATCACCGCAACCCCGACGATCAAGATCAACGGCGAGAACTATGAGTGGTCGACACCGGAGGCGCTGGTCGCCAAGATCAAAACCATCGTGGGCGACGTGCCGGGCATAGACACCGCCGTCGCCCCCGCCGCCGCGTAGCGACGGTCGCGGTGTCAGCCGAGCCCGCCGCGCCGCCGGTGCCGGTGCTCAGCGCGTGGTGGGTGCTGATCTCCGGCGCGATCGGCCTGCTGGCCTCAGTGACGCTGACGGTGGAGAAGATCGACCTGCTGCTCAACCCGTCGTACGTGCCGTCGTGCAACATCAACCCGATCCTGTCGTGCGGATCGGTGATGGTCACCCCGCAGGCATCCCTGCTGGGTTTCCCCAACCCGCTGCTGGGCATCGGGGGCTTCACGGTGGTCGTGGTCACCGGCGTGCTCGCGGTGGCGAAAGTGTCGTTGCCCCAATGGTATTGGGTGGGGCTGGGCATCGGGACGTTCGTCGGCGCGGTGTTCGTGCACTGGCTGATCTTCCAGAGCCTGTACCGAATCGGGGCGTTGTGCCCGTACTGCATGGTGGTCTGGGCGGCCACCATCTCGCTGCTGGTGGTGGTCGGGTCGATCGTCTTTCGCCCGGCGCTTCGGGACGGCGGCGCGGCGCGGGTGTTGTTCGAATGGCGATGGTCGATCGCCGCGCTGTGGTTCACCGCGGTTTTCCTGCTGATCATGGTGCGGTTCTGGAATTACTGGTCGACGCTGTGGTGAACGCCCGCGCGTGACCCGGATCATCGGCGGCAGCGCCGGGGGGCGGCGCATCGCCGTCCCGCCGCGGGGGACCCGGCCGACCACCGATCGGGTGCGGGAGTCGCTGTTCAACATCGTGACCGCGCGGCGCGACCTGAGCGGGTTGGCGGTGCTGGACCTCTACGCCGGTTCGGGGGCGCTGGGGCTCGAGGCGCTGTCCCGCGGCGCGGCGTCGGCGCTTTTCGTCGAGTCCGACCCGCGCAGCGCCGCCGTCATCGCGCGCAACATCGAGACGTTGGGCCTGCCGGGAGCGACCCTGCGGCGAGGACCGGTCGCCGCGGTGCTGGCGGCCGGCAGCCCCGGCCCGGTGGACCTGGTGCTGGCCGACCCGCCCTACGACTTCCGGCCCGCCGAGGTCGAGGCCGTCCTGGCCGCGCTGGCCACGCACGGCTGGGTGCGCGAGGGGACGGTCGCGGTCGTCGAGCGCGCGGCCGGGGGCCCACCGCTGAACTGGCCGGCCGGCTGGTCGTCGTGGCCCTCGCGGGTCTATGGCGACACCCGTCTGGAGCTGGCCGAGCGGTTGTGAGCCGGCGTGTACCGTCAGTGGTCATGCGCGCCGCTCCTCCCCATCGTCTGCATCGTCGCCGGCGCGGGTCATGAGCGGCGCTGTATGTCCCGGATCGTTCGACCCGGTGACGCTGGGCCACATCGACGTCTTCGAACGCGCCTGTTCCCAGTTCGACGAGGTGGTGGTCGCGATCCTGACCAACCCCGCCAAGGAGGGCATGTTCGGCATCGACGAGCGCGTCGCGATGATCCAGGAGTCCACCACGCACCTGCCGAACCTGCGGGTCGAGGTCGGGCAGGGCCTGGTCGTCGACTTCGTCAGGTCGCGCGGGATGACGGCGATCGTCAAGGGTTTGCGCACCGGCACCGACTTCGAGTACGAGCTGCAGATGGCACAGATGAACAAGCACATCGCCGGTGTCGACACCTTCTTCGTGGCGACCGCGCCGCGGTATTCGTTCGTGTCGTCGTCGCTGGCCAAGGAGGTCGCGATGCTCGGCGGTGACGTGTCGGAGCTGCTGCCCGAACCGGTCAACCGGCGATTCCGCGAGAAGCTCTCCGGCGGCCGGGGCTGACGTACGCCCGCAGCTAGTGACAGCTGTGATCGCGTTGATCCGGCTCGGGGGAGCCGCCCATCATGCGCACCATCGGAAGCCCGCCCGAGGTGATGAACCGCACGACCAGGATTGCCGCGCCGACGAGGAAGGCGATGTTGAGCCAGGTGGTGTAGTTCCACGAGATCTGCGCCTCCACGACGGTGGCGTTGCGCGATCCGGGGATGAGATTGGCTGTGCCGAAAAGCAATTCGACCAGGTATCCGGCCGCGACCATCGCGAGGTAGAAGGTTCCCAGCAGCGCCAGCGCCATCTTGACACCGTAGTACTTCCGGTAGATGTTCAGGATCGGCAGGATGATCAGGTCGGCGAAGATGAACGCGATGACGCCGCCGAAGCTGATGCCCCCGTTCCAAAGCACCGCGGCCAGAGGCACATTGCCGATCGAACAGACGAATGACACGATCGCCACGACGGGCCCCACGATCGGGCCCCACAACGCCGCCCAGCCGGGATGACTGGCCAAAAAGAAGCTCTGCCAAAAGCTTTCGGGAACCCACGCCGCGATGGCGCCAGCGATCAACAGGCCCAGCACGAGGTCACGCAGGATCGCCAGCCACTCCATGACGAACACATGCGAAACCGAGGTGAAGCCCCGCGCGGAGAGCAGCCGCCGCCAGAACGAGCCGTCCCCCTTGATCGACATGTCCATGGCGGCATGGCCTTCCATCGAGCCGGCGACTCCCCGCTCGGCCTGCTCGCGCGCGGCGTCGATCAGGCCCGACCGCACGAACAGCCGGAACAGCACGGCCAGCACGACGATCATCAGCGGGCCGCCGACGAACTCCGCCGCGGTGAACTGCCATCCCATCAGCAGGGCCAGGATGATGCCCAGCTCCACCACGAGGTTGGTGGAACCGATCTCGAACGCCATGGCGGCGGTGAAGTTGGCGCCCTTGCGGAACAGCGATCGGGCCAGGGCCACCGCGGCATAGGAGCATGACGACGACGCGGCCCCCAGCCCCGCCGCCACCGCCAGCGTGCGGGGCCGGTCGTCGCCCAGCAGGCCCACGATCGTCGAACGGCGCACCACGGCCTGGACCACGGCCGACAGCGCAAACCCCAGGATCAGCGCCCAGGTGATCTCCCACGTCATCGATCCCGCGAGCTGCAACGCGTGTCCGATCGCCGGTAGCAACCTGTTCACTGGTCCTCCGCTCCGGTTCGTCGTGCGGCGATGCTCCGGGTGATCATACCCGGCAGGGGTATATCAGGGTATATCCCGCGTGCTGTCGGCCGGCGAAGTTAGAGTCGGGCGCGTGTTGCAAACGGTGGCGATCCGCGGGTACCGCTCACTGCGGGAAGTAATCCTGCCACTGGGCCCGCTGTCGATCATCACGGGCGAAAACGGCGTCGGGAAGTCGTCGCTGTATCGCGCGCTGCGACTGCTGGCCGATTGTGGTCGCGGCGAGGTGATCGGATCGCTGGCCCGCGAGGGCGGCCTGCAATCCGTGCTGTGGGCCGGGCCCGAACAACTCGGCGCCGCCCGTCGGACGGGAAAGGCGCAAGGAACCGCACACAACAACCGGCCCGTGTCACTCGAACTCGGCTTCGCCGCAGACGATTTCGGCTACCTCGTCGATCTCGGGCTTCCGCAGTCGACCGGCCGGGCCCGTTCGGCCTTCGCGCGTGACCCCGAGATCAAGCGAGAGGCGTTGTTCGTCGGCCCGGTATTGCGGGCGGCGACCACGCTGGTGCGCAGGACACGCGATTTCGCCGAAGTCAGCGCGCGATCGGGCAGTGGTTTCGACGAGCTCTGCCGAACGCTGCCGTCGTATCGCAGCATGCTGGCGGAATACGCCAACCCGCAAGCGCTTCCGGAACTCGCCGCCGTGCGTGAGCGGCTGCGCGGCTGGCGCTTCTACGACGGCTTCCGGGTCGACGCCGAGGCACCCGCGCGGCGCCCGCAGGTGGGTACCCGCAAACCGGTGCTCTCCGATGACGGCCATGATCTGGCCGCCGCCATCCAGACGATCATCGAGGCGGAAATCGATGACTTGAGCCGCATCGTCGCCGACACGTTCGACGGCGCGTCGGTCTCGGTCGTCGTCAACGACGGGCTGTTCGACCTCCAGCTGCGCCAGCGCGGCATGCTGCGCCCGCTGCGGGCGGCCGAGTTGTCCGACGGGACCCTGCGGTTTCTCCTGTGGGCCGCCGCCCTGCTGAGCCCGCAGGCGCCGTCGCTGATGGTGCTCAACGAGCCCGAAACCTCCCTGCACCCGAGCCTGGTGGGTCCGCTGGCGTCGCTGATCCGCGCGGCGGCGTCGCAGACCCAGGTGGTAGTCGTCACGCATTCGCGTTCGCTGCTGGGATTCCTGCAGGACGCGGCGGTCGGCATCGAGCTGTACAAGGACTTCGGCGAGACCCGCATCACCGGCCAGAGCCTGCTGACAACGCCGCGATGGGACTGGGGCAAACGATAGGTGGCCGTCCGCCGCGGCGCCGCAGCGAACGGATCGACCCCGGCAAGGGCCCCTATACTGGCCGCAAAATAACCGGCCTTCGCCACCTCCGGCGCCGCCGCAAATATGGACATAACGAGCGGGTAAACCTCCCATATGCTGGGGCTTCTCGGTTCCCTCGGCCGGCGAACCCGACACACCCGTCTCGCCACCGCTGTCACAGACGTAACACCAGGCACACTGGTAACAACAGGATCCTTGTAAAAAGCCAGGAGGCATGGCCGTGTATCGAGTGTTTGAAGCGCTGGACGAATTGGGCGCCATCGTCGAGGAAGCCCGCGGCGTGCCGATGACGGCCGGCTGTGTGGTGCCCCGCGGTGACGTGTTGGAGCTGATCGACGACATCAAGGACGCGATCCCCGGCGAGCTGGACGACGCCCAGGATGTGCTCGACGCGCGCGATTCGATGCTGCACGACGCCAAGACGCACGCGGAGTCCATGGTGTCCTCGGCGACCACCGAGTCGGAGTCGATGCTCAACCACGCCCGCGCGGAGGCCGACCGCATCCTTTCCGACGCGAAGGCGCAGGCAGACCGCATGGTGAACGAGGCCCGCCAGCACAGCGAGCGGATGGTCGGAGAGGCTCGCGAGGAGTCGATCCGCATCGCCACGGCGGCCAAGCGCGAGTACGAAGCCAGCGTCGGCCGGGCCCAGGCCGAAGCCGACCGGCTGATCGAGAACGGCAACATCTCCTACGAGAAGGCCGTGCAGGAGGGCATCAAGGAACAGCAGCGCCTGGTCTCGCAGAACAGCGTGGTGGAGGCGGCCAACGCCGAGGCCACCCGCCTCGTCGACATGGCCCACGCGGAGGCCGACCGGCTGCGCGGCGAGTGCGACATCTACGTCGACAACAAACTCGCCGAGTTCGAGGAGTTCCTCAACGGCACCCTGCGTTCCGTGGGCCGCGGTCGCCACCAGCTGCGCACGGCGGCCGGGACGCACGACTACGCGACGCGTTAGGCCCTCGCGTCATGCCGGGCGCGCCGTAGGATTTCTCCTATGGCGCGGCAGCACGGCACCACGACGCAGCACCAAAAGCACCACCATCCGACGTCGCCGATGAGGGTCGACATCACCCGGCTGGGGCGACGTCCGGGGGCGATGGTCACCCTGCGCGACACCGTGGCCAGCCCGTTGCGCATCGGGCTGGACCTGATCGCGATCGAACGCGGCGCCCCGCTGGAACTTGACCTGCGGGTCGAGTCGGTGTCGGAGGGAGTGCTGGTCACCGGGACGGTGGCCGGTCCGACGGTCGGCGAGTGCGCGCGCTGCCTGACCGAGGTCAGCGGGCGCGTGCAGGTCGGGTTGACCGAACTCTTCGCGTACCCGGACAGCACGACCGAGGCGACCACCGAGGAGGACGAGGTCGGCCACATCGTCGACGACATCATCGACCTCGAGCAGCCCATCATCGACGCCGTCGGCCTGGAGCTTCCGTTCGCGCCCGTGTGCAGGCCGGATTGCCCGGGACTGTGTCCCGACTGCGGCATTCCGCTGGCCGCCGAGCCGGGCCATCATCACGACCGCATCGACCCGCGGTGGGCCAAGCTGGCGGGGAAGCTGGACCCCGGGCGGGGCGAGCGGTGACCTCTCGGCAAGTCCTGCTCGACGCGCTCGGCGTCGAGCTGCCCGACGAGCTGCTCTCGCTGGCGCTGACCCACCGCAGCTACGCCTACGAGCACGGCGGGCTGCCGACCAACGAGCGGCTGGAGTTCCTCGGCGACGCCGTCCTGGGGCTGACCGTCACCGACGAGCTCTACCACCGTCACCCCGACCGCACGGAAGGCGACCTGGCCAAACTGCGGGCGAGCGTGGTCAACACCCAGGCGCTGGCCGACGTGGCGCGGAACCTGGCCGAGGGCGGGCTCGGGGCGCACCTGCTGCTGGGGCGCGGCGAGGCGAACACCGGCGGGGCCGACAAGTCCAGCATCCTTGCCGACGGCATGGAATCGCTGCTGGGCGCCATCTATTTGCAGCACGGGATCGAAACCGCGCGCGCCGTGATCCTGCGGCTGTTCGGCCCGCTGCTGGACGCCGCGCCCACGCTGGGCGCCGGCCTGGACTGGAAGACCAGCTTGCAGGAGCTGACCGCCGCCCGCGGCATGGGAGCTCCGTCCTATGTGGTCACGTCCACCGGCCCGGATCACGACAAGGAATTCACCGCCGTCGTGGTCGTGATGGAGACCGAATACGGGTCGGGCGTGGGCCGGTCCAAGAAGGAGGCGGAGCAAAAGGCCGCCGCCGCGACCTGGAAGGCGCTGGAAGCGCTGGACACCGCGGCGTCCAACTAGATGGCGTCCGCCTGAATGCCCGAACTGCCCGAAGTCGAGGTGGTGCGTCGCGGCTTGCAGGCCCATGTGGTGGGCAAGACGATCACGGCTGTCCGGGTCCACCATCCCCGCGCCGTGCGCCGCCACGAGGCCGGGCCCGCCGACCTGACCGCCCGGCTGCTCGACGCGCGGATCACCGGAACCGACCGGCGCGGCAAGTACCTGTGGCTGCTGCTCGACGGCCCGGATGCGGCGCTCGTCGTGCACCTCGGCATGAGCGGGCAGATGCTGCTGGGCGCCGTCCCGCGCGCCGACCATGTGCGCATCTCCGCGCTGCTCGACGACGGGACTGTGCTGAGCTTCGCCGACCAGCGGACCTTCGGCGGATGGATGCTCGCCGATCTGGTGACCGTGGACGGCAGCGTGGTGCCGCAGCCCGTCGCCCACCTGGCGCGCGACCCGCTGGACCCCTTATTCGATGCCGACGCCGTGGTAAAGGTGTTGCGGCGCAAGCATTCCGAGATCAAGCGGCAGCTCCTCGATCAGCAGGTAGTGTCGGGCATCGGCAACATCTACGCCGACGAGGCGCTGTGGCGGGCCGGGGTGCACGGTTCGCGGGTCGCCGCCACGCTGACGCGCCGCCAGCTCGGCGGCGTCCTGGACGCTGCCGCCGAGGTGATGCGCGAGGCGCTGGCCGAGGGCGGGACGTCGTTCGATTCGCTGTACGTCAACGTCAACGGCGAGTCGGGCTACTTCGACCGCTCGCTGGACGCCTACGGCCGCGAGGGCCAGGCCTGCCGGCGGTGCGGCGCGGTCATGTGCCGGGAGAGGTTCATGAATCGCTCGTCGTTCTACTGCCCGCGATGCCAGCCACGGCCGCGCGGTAGTCCCCGCGAGAGTGCACCTACCGACGCCTCTTCTCGCGAAACGCGTCGCTAACCGCACTCTCGCGCCAATCGGCGGAGGCCCCGCGGCGGCAGTCAATCGAAGATGTCCCGGCGGGCGGTCCCCGCGGGTGCGGCCGGGTCCACGAACCACTCGCACGGAAATATCAGGCCGAAGACGTGGGGCGGCAGCCGAAGCAGTACGCCGAACAGGTGCGCGGCCAGGCCGGAGTTGCCGATCTGCGATCGGTGGGCGGCAAACGCGTCACGCTTCTGACGCGCGAAACGAAAGACGTTGATGCGGTGGGTGATGGTCGCCCGCGGCGCGTACGCGGTGGGCACGATGTCCGGCTCGTACGGTGCCGGTAGCCGTAGCAGGTGTGCCAGATCGCTGGTGCGGCACAGCAATTCGCGCGGCATTGTCGCCTCGAGCACTCGCGGGGTCGCTGCCAGCTCCGCGGCCCGCTTGCCGACGTGATGCACCTGCACATGATCCCGATGGCCGTAGCCGCCGTTGGGCTCGTAGCTCAGCAGCAGGTCCGCGCCTTCGTCGCGAAGTATGTCGGTCAGCCGCTGCGCCGCCTCGTCGACGTCCGCTCGCGCGAACCCGACCCGTCCGGGCGGATCGGGGTAGAAGTCGGGACCGTAGCCGCTGTCGGCGTAGCCCAGACACTCGACCCGGTGTGCCCCGAGAATGCTTGCGCTCGAATGTAATTCGTGTAACCGCAGGGGATCGTCGTCGTGCACGCGCCCGTCGGTCGCCGTGACCAGAACCACGCGATGCCCGTCTGCCGCCGCCCGCGCGAGCGTGCCGCCGGTGAGGATCACCTTGTCGTCCGGGTGCGCGTGGAACGCGACGACGGTGGCCATGGAAGGCAGTATGCCCGCCGGCCTGGCAGGCCGGTAGAAAGAAGGCATGACCGAACTGTGGGTCGAGCGCACCGGGTCGCGCCGCTACACCGGACACAGCTCGCGGGGCGCGCGGGTACTCGTCGGCTCCGTGGACGTCGACGGCGTGTTCACCCCGGGCGAGCTGCTCAAGATCGCCCTCGCGGCGTGCAGCGGGATGGCCAGCGACGAGCCGCTGGCCCGCCGGCTCGGCGACGACTACAACGCGGTGGTCAGGGTGTCCGGCCCGGCCGACCGCGAGCAGGAACGCTATCCGCTGCTCGAGGAGACGCTCGAGCTCGACCTGTCGGGGCTGTCCGACGACGAGAAGCAGCGCCTGCTGGTGGTGGTCAACCGGGCCATCGACCTGGTCTGCACGGTGGGCCGGACGCTGAAGTCGGGCACGACGGTCAACTTCGGGGTCGCGGATGTCGGATCCTGACGTCCGGCTCACCGCCTGGGTGCACGGCATGGTCCAGGGGGTGGGTTTTCGCTGGTGGACCCGCTGCCGGGCGCTGGAGTTGGGGCTGGCGGGGTACGCGGCGAACCAGGACGACGGCCGGGTGCGGGTGGTCGCCCAGGGACCGCGCGCGGCGGCCGAGAAGCTGCTGCAGCTCCTGGAAGGCGGCGGGACGCCCGGGCGCGTCGAGAAGGTGGTCGCCGATTGGTCGCAACCGGCCGAGCGGTTCGACGGCTTCGTCGAGCGCTGGTCAAGTGACTGAAGTGGCTCCTGTGGCCGGTGCGTCGGTCTGTGGGCGACGGCCGAATTTGGGGCCTGGCGACACCCACTTGGTGGCGGCGACTGGGGCGATTTGACCGGTAGTCTGGCGAGCCGTGTACCTCAAGAGTCTGACGCTGAAGGGCTTCAAGTCCTTCGCATCGCCAACGACTCTGCGCTTCGAGCCGGGCATCACGGCGGTCGTCGGGCCCAACGGATCCGGCAAGTCCAACGTGGTCGACGCGCTGGCGTGGGTGATGGGGGAGCAGGGGGCAAAGACCCTGCGCGGCGGGAAGATGGAGGACGTCATCTTCGCCGGCACCTCGTCGCGAGCGCCGCTGGGCCGCGCCGAGGTCACCGTCACCATCGACAACTCCGACAACGCACTGCCGATCGAGTACTCGGAGGTGTCGATCACCCGGCGGATGTTCCGCGACGGCGCCAGCGAGTACGAAATCAACGGCGCCAGTTGCCGTTTGATGGATGTGCAGGAGCTGCTGAGCGACTCCGGCATCGGCCGGGAGATGCACGTGATCGTCGGGCAGGGCAAGCTCGACGAGATCCTGCAGTCGCGCCCCGAGGATCGTCGCGCGTTCATCGAGGAAGCCGCCGGCGTGCTCAAGCACCGCAAGCGCAAGGAAAAGGCGCTTCGCAAGCTCGAAGCGATGTCGGCCAACCTGGCCCGGCTCACCGACCTGACCACCGAACTGCGCCGCCAGCTCAAACCACTGGGCCGCCAGGCCGAGGTCGCCCGACGCGCGGCGACCATCCAGGCCGACCTGCGCGACGCCCGGCTGCGGCTGGCCGCCGACGACCTGGTCAACCGGCAGGTGGAGCGGGACGCGATCCTCGAGGCCGAGGCGGCCATGCGCCGCGAGCACGACGAGGCCGCCGCCCGCCTCGCCGTGGCGTCCGAGGAGCTGACCGCGCACGAAACCGCGCTGGCCGAGCTGTCGGTGCGCGCCGAATCCGTCCAGCACACCTGGTTTTCGCTGTCCGCCCTGGCCGAACGGGTGGGCGCCACGGTGCGCATCGCCAACGAGCGCGCGCAGCACCTCGACGCCGAGCCCGTGGCGAGCGGCGACACCGACCCCGACGCGCTGGAGGCCGAGGCCGAGCAGGTGGCGGCCGCCGAGCAGCGGCTGCTGGCGGAGCTGGCCGCGGCGCGCACCCGGCTGGATGCCGCCCGCGCGGAGCTGGCCGACCGCGAGCGCGAGGCCGCCGAGGCCGACCGGGCCCACCTGGCCGCCGTCCGGGCCGAGGCGGACCGGCGCGAGGGCCTGGCGCGGCTGGCCGGCCAGGTGGAGACCATGCGGGCGCGCGTCGAATCGATCGACGACAGCGTCGCGCGCCTGAGCGAACGCATCGAACACGCCGCCGCCCGCGCGCAGCAGACCAAGGCCGAGTTCGAGACCGTGCAGGGCCGCGTCGGCGAACTGGATCAGGGCGAGGTCGGCCTGGACGAGCACCACGAACGCACCGTGGCCGCGCTGCGGTTGGCCGACGAACGCGTCGCCGAGCTGCAGGCCGCCGAGCGCGACGCCGAGCGCCGGGTCGCGTCGCTGCGGGCCCGCATCGACGCGCTCTCGGTGGGCCTCGACCGCAAGGACGGCGCGGCGTGGCTCACCCAAAACCATAGCGTCGCAGGGCTTTTCGGTCCGATCGCCAAGCTGGTGAAGGTCCGTTCCGGGTACGAGACGGCGTTGGCCGCCGTGCTCGGGTCGGCCGCCGACGCGCTGGCCGTCGAGGGCTTCGGCGCGGCCCGTGCGGCGGTCGCCGCGCTGAAGCAAGCCGACGGGGGCCGCGCGGCGCTGGTCCTGGGTGACTGGCCCGTCGGCGATTCCCGACCGGCCGGCGAGCTGCCCGCCGGCGCGCTGTGGGCGCTCGACCTGATCGAGGCGCCGCAGCGGCTGCGCGGCGCGATGGTGGCGATGCTCTCCGGTGTCGCGGTGGTCGGCGACCTCGGCCAGGCGCTGGATCTGGTGGCGGCCCGCCCGCAGCTGCGCGCGGTCACCGTCGACGGCGACCTGGTGGGCGCCGGCTGGGTGAGCGGCGGTTCCGACCGCAAGCTGTCCACGCTGGAGGTCACCTCGGAGATCGACAAGGCCGGCGGCGAGCTGGCCGCCACGGAGGCGCAGGTGGCGCAGCTGACCGCGGCGCTGTCGGGCGCGCTGACCGAGCAGACCGCCCGCCAGGACTCCGCCGAGCAGGCGCTGGCCGCGCTCAACGAATCCGACACCGCGATCTCGGCGATGTACGAGCAGCTCGGCCGGCTCGGGCAGGAGGCCCGCACCGCCGAAGAGGAGTGGAAGCGGCTGCTGCACCAGCGCGAGGAGCTGGAAGCCAGTCGCGCGCAGACCGTCGAGGAGGTCACCGAACTCGAGACCCGGCTGCGCAATGCGCAGGAGACGCAGCACGTGCACGTGGCGGGGCCCGATCACGCGGAGGCCCGGCAGCGGATCGCGGCCGCGGCCGAGAGCGCGCGCGGCGTCGAGGTGGAGGCGCGGCTGGCGGTGCGCACCGCCGAGGAACGGGCCAACGCGGTGCGCGGGCGGGCGGATTCGTTGCGCCGGGCGGCCGCCGCCGAACGCGAGGCGCGGGTGCGGGCCCAGCAGGCGCACGCGGCGCGGTTGCGCGCGGCCGCGGTGGCGGCCGCGGTGGCCGACGCCGGGCGGCTGCTGGCCGAACGGCTGGACCGGGTGGTCGACGCCGCGTCGCGGATGCGCGACGCCCTGGTCGCCGAGCGGCAGGAGCGGTCAGCGGCGATGGCGGCGGTCCGCGACGAGGTGCACCAGCTGGGCGCCCGGGTGGCGACCCTGACCGATTCGCTGCACCGCGACGAGGTGGCCGATGCCCAGGCGGCGATGCGCATCGAGCAGCTCGAGCAGATGGTGCTGGAGCAGTTCGGCATGGCCCCGGCCGATCTGATCGCCGAGTACGGCCCCGATGTCGCGCTGCCGCCGTCGGAGCTGGAGATGGCCGAGTTCGAGCTGGCCCGCGAGCGCGGCGAGCAGGTGACCGCGCCCGCCCCGGTGCCCTACGACCGGGCCACCCAGGAGCGGCGGGCCAAGCGCGCCGAGCGCGACCTGGCCGAGCTGGGCCGGGTCAACCCGCTGGCGCTGGAGGAGTTCGCCGCGCTGGAGGAGCGCTACAACTTCCTGTCCACCCAGCTCGAGGACGTCAAGGCGGCGCGCAAGGACCTGCTGGACGTCGTCGCCGACGTCGACGCCCGCATCCTGCAGGTGTTCACCGAGGCCTTCGCCGACGTCGAGCGCGAATTCCGCGACGTGTTCGCCGCGCTGTTCCCCGGCGGCGAGGGCAGGCTGCGGCTGACCGACCCCGACGACATGCTCGCCACCGGCATCGAGGTGGAGGCGCGTCCGCCCGGCAAGAAGATCACCCGGCTGTCGCTGCTGTCCGGCGGCGAGAAGGCGCTGACCGCGGTGGCGATGCTGGTCGCGATCTTCCGCGCCCGCCCGTCGCCGTTCTACATCATGGACGAGGTGGAGGCCGCGCTCGACGACGTGAACCTGCACCGCCTGATCGGCCTGTTCGAGCAGCTGCGCGCCCAGTCGCAGATCATCATCATCACGCACCAGAAGCCGACGATGGAGGTCGCCGACGCGCTGTACGGCGTGACCATGCAGAACGACGGGATCACCGCGGTGATCTCGCAGCGCATGCGCGGTCAGCAGGTGGAGTTGGTCTCGAGCGCCCCCTAGGCCCCAGACGTTGACTCTGCGGCTATGGCGCAGAAGTGCGAGTAGGGTGCGCCGTCAGCGCAGAGTCAATGCCCGCGCGGGTAGGTGACGAGGCCCCTGAAAGAATGTCAGCGTGTCGCAAGGACTTTGGATCGCCATCGCGGTCGTCGCTGTTCTGGCCGTCATCGCCGCGCTGGTCTTCGGCCTGCTGCGCTACCGCCGGCGCCGCATCAGCCTGACGGCCCGGCCTGAGCCGGGCGCGATCGACCGCTCGGGGGGCTACACCGCGTCGTCGGGCATCACGTTCAGCCAGACGCCGAGCCAGACGCCGACGATCGACACCAGCGGACTGCCGGCCGTGGGCGACGACGCGACCATCCCGCGCGATGCGCCCAAACGCACGATCGAAGACGTCCATCTCCCCGAGCCGGCCCCGCCCGTCGCCGAGATCGAGGCCATCGCGCCGCCCGAGGGCCGGCTGGAACGGCTCCGGGGAAGGCTGGCGAGGTCGCAGAACACGCTGGGCCGCGGCCTGCTGGGCCTGATCGGCGGCGGCGATCTGGACGAGGACTCGTGGCAGGACGTCGAGGACACCCTGCTGGTCGCCGACCTGGGCCCGGTGGTCACCGATTCGGTGGTCTCCCAGCTGCGCAGCCGGCTGGCCAGCGGCAACGTGCGCACCGAGGCCGACGCGAAGGCCGTGCTGCGCGACGTCCTGATAAACGAGCTGCAGCCCGCGATGGACCGCTCGATCCGCGCCCTGCCGCACGCCGACCACCCGTCGGTGCTGCTGGTCGTCGGCGTCAACGGGACGGGAAAGACCACCACCGTCGGCAAGCTGGCGCGGGTGCTGGTCGCCGACGGGCGCCGCGTCGTGCTGGGCGCCGCCGACACGTTCCGCGCCGCGGCCGCCGATCAGCTGCAGACCTGGGCGGCCCGGGTGGGGGCCGAGGTGGTGCGCGGCCCGGAGGGCGCCGACCCGGCGTCGGTGGCCTTCGACGCGGTGGACAAGGGCATCGCCGCGGGCGCCGACGTCGTCGTCATCGACACGGCGGGGCGGCTGCACACCAAGGTCGGGCTGATGGACGAACTCGACAAGGTCAAGCGGGTGGTAGGCCGGCGCGCGGCCGTCGACGAGGTGTTGCTGGTGCTCGACGCCACCATCGGGCAGAACGGGCTGGCGCAGGCCCGGGTTTTCGCCGAGGTCGTGGAGATCACCGGCGCGGTGCTGACGAAGCTGGACGGAACGGCCAAGGGCGGCATCGTTTTCCGCGTTCAGCAGGAACTCGGCGTGCCGGTGAAGCTGGTCGGCCTCGGCGAGGGGCCCGACGACCTGGCGCCGTTCGAGCCCGCCGCGTTCGTCGACGCGTTGCTCGGCTGAAACCGCTTACGTCGCAACCGCGACGTTAATCCTGACGAAACATGGTTGCTCCATTGCCGAAACAACCATTGCGCAAGGTTCTGGATCAGGTCATCAGGCGTGTCTGACGGCCATTTCAGGGCCGACCGGAGGTGATAGCGAGTGGACCAATTCCCGATACTTGGCCAGCCCAATACCGGCGACACCGCCTGGATGTTGGCGAGTTCCGCATTGGTGCTGTTGATGACGCCTGGCCTGGCGTTCTTCTACGGCGGCATGGTGCGGGCCCGAAGCGTGCTCAACATGCTCATGATGAGCATCAGCGCCATGGGCGTGGTGACCGTGCTGTGGGTGCTGTACGGCTACTCGGTCGCCTTCGGCGACGACGTCGGCAACGTCATGGGCAAGCCGACCGAATACTGGGGTCTGAAGGGCCTGATCGGCGTCAACGCCGTGGCCGCCGATCCCAGCACGGGAACCACCGCGGTGAACATCCCCCTGGCCGGCACCCTGCCCGCCACCGTGTTCGTGGCGTTCCAGCTGATGTTCGCGATCATCACGGTCGCGCTGATCTCCGGCGCCGTGTCCGACCGGCTGAAGTTCAGCGCCTGGCTGGTGTTCGCCGGGCTGTGGGCGACGTTCGTCTACTTCCCGGTTGCGCACTGGGTGTTCGCGTTCGACAAGTTCGCCTCCGCGCACGGCGGCTGGATAGCCAACAAGCTGCATGCAATCGACTTCGCCGGCGGCACCGCCGTGCACATCAACTCCGGTGTGGCGGGCCTGATGCTGGCGATCGTGCTGGGTAAGCGCCGCGGCTGGCCCACCACGCTGTTCCGCCCGCACAACCTGCCGTTCGTGATGCTCGGCGCGGGCCTGCTGTGGTTCGGCTGGTACGGGTTCAACGCCGGATCGGCGACCAGCTCCAACGGCGCGGCCGGATCGACGTTCATGACCACCACGGTCGCGACCGCCACCGCCATGCTCGCCTGGATGCTCACCGAGCGCATCCGCGACGGCAAGGCCACGACGCTGGGCGCGGCGTCGGGCATCGTCGCCGGGCTGGTCGCCATCACGCCGTCGTGCTCGTCGGTCAACGTCCTCGGCGCGCTGGTGGTCGGGCTGGTCGCCGGCGTGGTCTGCGCGCTGGCGGTCGGGCTGAAATTCAAGCTGGGCTTCGACGATTCGCTCGACGTGGTCGGCGTCCACCTGGTCGGTGGAATGGCGGGCACGCTGCTGGTGGGTCTGCTCGCGGCGCCGGAGAGCCCGGCGATCAACGGCGTGGCCGGGGTGTCAAAGGGGTTGTTCTACGGCGGCGGCTGGGCCCAGCTGGAACGCCAGGCGATCGGCGCGTTCAGCGTGCTGATCTACTCCGGTGTGGTAACGCTTATCATCGCGTTGGTCCTGAAATACACGATCGGGCTGCGCCTCAACCCAGAGGCGGAGTCGTCGGGCATCGACGAGGCCGAGCACGCCGAGAGCGGATACGATTTCGCTGTGGTCACCGGTTCGGTGCTTCCGCCCCGCCTCAACGTGGAGGACACTCGGAATGGCCTGGAGGGGCGAGTGAACGAGAGAGTAGAGGTAGAGCCCAAATGAAGCTCATCACCGCGATCGTCAAGCCGTTCACCCTCGACGACGTCAAGACCAGCCTCGAGGACGCGGGCGTCCTGGGGATGACGGTCAGCGAGATTCAGGGCTACGGGCGCCAGAAGGGCCACACCGAGGTCTATCGCGGTGCCGAATACTCGGTCGACTTCGTGCCGAAGGTCCGGATCGAGGTCGTCGTCGACGACTCCATCGTCGACAAGGTCGTGGACAGCATCGTCCGGGCGGCGCGCACCGGCAAGATCGGCGACGGCAAAGTCTGGGTCAGTCCCGTGGAAACCATTGTGCGGGTGCGCACTGGTGAACGCGGAACCGATGCTCTATGACCCTGATCGGGAATTGCTGACCCGACCCGGGCGGGCGCCGACGGCATGAACACGAACCGTCCCGACCCGCCCGGGCCATCGGAACCGGACGACACGGAAACGGAAAACGCCTGCGAGGCGGGCGATTTGGCGGCCGCGCGGCGCAACCTGCTGGCGGATGGCAGTCGGCTGCACGCGGCCGAGCTGCGGCACGCGTGGCTGGACCTGCACGAGTCGTGGCTGACCGCCAAGGCCGGCGAGATCGGGATCACCGACACCAGCGGCTTCGCGATCGTCGGGATCGGCGGGATCGGCCGCCACGAGCTGCTGCCGTACTCCGATCTGGACCTGATGTTGTTGCACGACGACAAGCCCGCCGACGTGCTGGCTCGGGTCGCCGACAAGCTGTGGTATCCGTTGTGGGACGCCAACGTTCGGCTCGACCACAGCGTGCGAACCGTCTCCCAGACGCTGGGCGTCGCAAATTCGGATCTGATCGCGGCGCTGGGCATGCTGGACGCCCGCCACATCGTCGGCGACGCCCGGCTGTCCGACGAGTTGATCGCCGGCGCAAGAAGCCAGTGGCGCAGCGCAATTCGCTCCCGGATGGACGAGCTGGTCGAGATAACGCAAGCCCGATGGCAGCGTTGCGGCCGGATATCGCAGCGCGCCGAGCCGGATCTGAAGTCGGGCCGCGGCGGCCTGCGCGACGTGCAACTGCTCGACGCGCTGGGGGTGGCCCAGCTGATCGACCGCCACGGCATGGGCCGGCCCGAAACCCCGGGAGGCTCCCTGGACGACGCCTACCTGACGCTGCTCGACGTGCGCACCGAGCTGCACCGGGTGTCCGGCCGCGGGCGCGATCAGCTGCTGGCCCAGTACGCCGACGAGATCAGCGCCGCCCTGCACATCGGGGACCGGTTCGACTTGGCGCGCAAGCTTTCCGACGCCGCCCGCACCATCGCCTACCACGCCGAAAGTGGTTTGCGCACAGCGGAAAACGCGCTGCCGCGCCGCGGCGTGTCGGCCCTGGTGCGGCGGCCCAAGCGGCGCCCGCTGGACGAGGGCGTCGTCGAGTACGCCGGCGAGATCGTGCTCGCCCGCGATGCCCGGCCCGAGACCGACCCCGGCCTGGTGCTGCGGGTGGCGGCCGCGGCGGCCGACACCGGGTTGCCCATCGGCGCGGCCACGCTGAATCGCCTCGCGGCCAACGCCCCCGAGATGCCGACGCCCTGGCCGCGCGAGGCGCTGGACGACCTGCTGGTCGTGCTCTCCGCCGGGCCCACCACGGTGACGACGATCGAGGCGCTGGACCGCACCGGGGTGTGGGACCGGTTGCTGCCGGAATGGGGCCCGATCCGCGACCTTCCGCCCCGCGACGTCGCGCACAAATGGACCGTCGATCGTCACGTGGTCGAAACCGCCGTCCACGCGGCGCCCCTGTCCACCCGCGTGGCGCGGCCCGACCTGCTTGCGCTCGGCGCGCTGCTGCACGACATCGGCAAGGGCCGCGGCGTCGACCACAGCGAGCTCGGGGCCGAGATGACGCTGCAGATCGGGGCCAGGCTCGGGATATCGCGCCCCGACAGCGAATTGCTGGCCAAACTGGTCCGCCACCACCTGCTGCTGCCGGTCGTGGCCACCCGCAGCGACCTGAACGACCCCGCAACCATCGAGGGCGTGTCGGACGCGCTCGGCGGGGACCCGCAACTGCTCGAGGTGCTGCACGCGCTGACGGAGGCGGACTCGAAGGCCACCGGGCCCGGGGTGTGGAGCGAATGGAAGGCCCTGCTGGTCGACGATCTGGTGAATCGCTGCCGGATGGTGATGGCGGGCGAACCCCTCCCGCAGGCCGAACCGACTGCGCCCCACTATCTTTCGCTTGCGGCCGACCGCGGCGTGCACGTGGAGATCGCGCCGGCCGACGGGTCGCGCGCCTACCGCGTCGTGATGGTCGCGCCCGACCAGCGGGGGTTGACGTCCAAGGCGGCGGCCGTGCTGGCGCTGAACTCGCTGGGGGTTCATTCGGCGACGGTGAACAGCCACGAGGGCGTCGCGATCACCGAGTTCCTGGTGTCACCCCACTTCGGCTCGCCGGCCGCGGCCGAGCTGTTGCGCCAGCAGTTCGTCGGCGCCCTGGCCGGCGACATCGACGTCCTCGCCATGGTGGAGAAACGCGACGCCGAGTCCGCCGGTTCGGCGTCGTCCCGGGCGGGCGAGGTGCAGGCGGGCGTGCCCGTCACGCGTTCCACCGCGCCGCCGCGCATCGTGTGGCTCGACACCGCCGCCGAGGGCCAGCTGGTCCTCGAGGTGCGCGCGATGGACCGCCCGGGCTTGCTCGCCCTGCTGACCCGGGCGCTGGAACGCGCGGGCGCGGACATCGTCTGGGCGAAGGTCAACACGTTCGGGTCGACCGCCGCCGACGTGTTCTGCGTGGTGCTGCCGCCGGGGGCCGAGCCGGGCGGCGACCACACCGCGCGCGCCGAGGTGCAAAAGCACCTGCTGGCCGTGCTGGGCCCCCCGGGGGACGTGGCGGTCGGCTAGCCCGCGATCACGCGCGCTCCGAATTCAGTTGCCGCGCAGCGGCGATGCGCGCCTTGAGCTGCTCGCGGGTCGCGGCTGCTATCGGCGGGCCCCCGCAGCGGCGGCGCAGTTCGTTGTGGATCCACCCGTGCGGTTTCCCGGTGCGGTGATGGGCTATCGACACCAGCGTGTTGAGTTCGCTGCGCAGTTCGCGCAGTTGGCCGTGCACGGTCGCCGACGGCACCGGCGCGCCCTGATTGGCGGCCGCCCGCCGCTGCAGCTGCTCGTCTTGGCGGCGGTGCAGCAGGGCGCGCATCTGCTCGGCGTCGAGCAGGCCGGGGATGCCGAGGTAGTCGGCCTCCTCGTCGCTGCCGGCCGGGGCGGCGGTGCCGAACGAGGAGCCGTCGAAGATGACCTGGTCGAGTTCGGCGTCGGCGCCCAGCGACGTGAAACCCTGGTCCGCGTCGGTCTTTTCGGTCTGCCGACGTGCGGCGGGATCCCGGTCGAGGGGGTCGCCGGTCTCGCGGTGCGGCCGGCCGAGCACGTGGTCGCGCTGGGCCTCCAGCTCACTGGCCAGCTGCAGCAGGCTGGGCACCGACGGCAGGAAGATGCTCGCCGATTCCCCGGGCCGCCGAGACCGCACGAACCGCCCGACGGCCTGCGCGAAGAACAGCGGCGTCGACGCGCTGGTGGCGTAGATCCCGACCGAAAGCCGGGGCACGTCAACGCCTTCGGAGACCATGCGCACCGCGACCAGCCACCGGCCGGTGCCCTCGGCGAACTGGCTGATGCGCGCCGACGACCCGGGGTCGTCGGACAGCACCACCGTCGGCGCCTCGGAGGTCAGCCTCGTCAGCAGGGCGGCGTACGCGCGCGCCGCGGTTTGGTCGGAGGCGAAGATCATGCCGCCGGCGTCGGGCACGTGTGCCCGCTTTTGCCGCAGCCGCTCATCGGCGGCGGCGATCACCGCCGGCATCCACTCGCCGGCGGGGTCCAGGGCCGTGCGCCACGCACGCGCGGTCTGCTCGGCGGACAGCGGCTCGCCGAGTCGCGCCGCATGCTCCTCGCCGGCGCTGTCCCGCCAGCGCGCCTGCCCGGAGTAGGCGAGGAACACCACCGGCCGGACCACGCCGTCGGCCAGCGCCTCGGCGTAGCCGTAGGTGTGGTCGGCCTGCGAACGCAGCACCCCGTCGGCGCCCGACGCATACGTGACGAACGGGATCGGGCTGTCGTCGCTACGAAAGGGCGTGCCCGTCAAGGCAAGTCGGCGGGTGGCGTCGCCGAAGGCCTCGCGGATGGCGTCGCCCCACGTCTTGGCGTCGCCGCCGTGATGGATCTCGTCGAAGACGACCAGGGTCTTGCGCTGCTCGGTGCGCACCCGGTGCAGCGTCGGGTGCGAGGCGACCTGGGCGTAGGTGACCAGCACGCCGTGATACTCCGGTGAGGTCCGCGGGCTGGTGTTCGAGAATCGCGGGTCCAGCGCGAGGCCGTGCCGCGCGGCGGCGTTGGCCCACTGGACCTTCAGGTGCTCGGTGGGCACCACGACGGTGATCTGCTCGACGGCGCGCTGGGCGAGCAGCTCGGCCGCCACCCGCAGCGCGAACGTCGTCTTGCCGGAACCGGGGGTGGCCACTGCGAGGAAGTCGCGCGGCTGGGCCGTCAGATATTTCACCAGCGCGCGGCGCTGCCAGCCGCGCAATGGCGAGCCGGTGTCGCTGCCCAGCCGCATCGACACCGCTCCCCCCACTAGACGCCGCGCGCGCGGGTGTGAAATGTAGCATGCCAACGCTTTTCGGCGCAGCAGCGACTCGAGCCCGGCTAGAGCGCGCTGGGCAGGTCGCGGCTGCCAAGCCACGCGTCGATCCGTTTGGCCACGTCGGGCCAGCCCGGTTCGAGCATCATGTTGTGGCCCATGTCGAAGAACGCCGGCTCGGTCGCATACGCGCGTGCGGTGGCGCGCACCGAGCGCATGCTGACGAAGCCGTCGTGCACGGCGCCGAGCACCAGCATCGGGGTGGTGACCCGCCGGGTGTCGACCCGGCGGAACATCGGATCGGTCATCGCCGCGCGGATGCTCTCGGGCCCGACGCGTTCGAAGCAGGATTCGACGATGGCCTGGGGCGTGTCGGCGCAGAACAGATATCCGCGGGCCAGCGCCGGGGTGCGCAAGAACTTGACCAGCGTGGGGTCGTTGAACGAGTGCACGGTCATCCATGGGCGGCGGCGCCAGACGCGGAGCGCCGCCGCGAGCACGCCGTGCGGCGGAAGCGAACCCACCAGCACCGCGGCCGGGGCGGCGCGGTCCTCGAGGTAGCGCTGGATCACGTAGCCGCCCAGGGAATGCCCGATCAGCACCGGCGCGCCACCCAGGTCACCGGCGACCGCGCGGACGTCGTCGATGTAGTCGGCGATGGACACCTTGTGCAGCGGCTTGTCGGTGGGGCTGGCGCCGTGCCCGCGCAGGCTCATCGCGACCGCGCGGTAGCCGGCGTCGGCGAAGAAGTCCAGGAAGTTCTCCCAGCACCACGCGCCGTGCCAGCCGCCGTGCACGAAAAGCAGCGGCACCGGGTTCGCGTCGGTGCAGCTTCCCTTGTCGATCACCTCGAGCATGAGGTTGCTCCCTTACCGAGCCATGCCGTCGCCGAAACTTAAACGACTGCGACACCGTCCGGCGTGTCGTGTGCGTAGCTTAAATGTCGCGGCAGCCCTGACGGCGAAGAGCCTCGCGGACCTCGCGCACGACGTCGTCGGGTCGATCTTCGGCGATGACCCGCATGACGATCCAGCCAAGCCTTTGCAGCATTTTCAGCCGGCGCATGTCGTGGACGTACTGCCGCCTGCTGGTCCGGTGCTGATCGCCGTCGTACTCGACAGCCACCTTGTAGCGCTCCCAGCCCATGTCCAGCAGGCCAACCAGGCGCCAGTTCTCTTGCACCGGGATTTGCGTTGTGGGAACCGGTAATCCGGCGTCGACCAGTAGTAGTCGCAGCCACGTCTCTTTGGGGGACTCTGCGCCCGGGTCGACCCGGGGCAGCACGGCCCGAAGTTGCCGCAGGCCGCGCGCACCCGGGTGACGCTTGGCGAGAAGCAACACGTCCTCGGCGCAGAACGGCTTGGCCCGGGCGAGCGCATCGAGGCGGGCCACGGCGTCGCTCGCAGGCAGCAGCCGCGCCAGATCGAAAGCGGTCCGCGCGGACGTGGTCACCGGGAGGCCCACGACCCGGGTGACCTCGTCGCTCTCGAGTCGCTGGTTGCGGGTGATCACGCCGGCCGGCGCGTGCGGGTTGCGCCAGATCAACTCGATCGGCGCGTCGTCGTCGACCCAGTTCGAGCCGTGCAGCGCCGCGGCGGCCAGTCCGGCCAGGACACCGCGTCGGCGCGACCATAGCCACGCCGCCTCCGAACTCGTTCGCAGCGTCACCGGCGCACCGACCGGCAGGTATACGTCGGGAAACACGGTGCGAAACCCGGTGCGCAACTGGTATGGCGTCAGTTTCCGCTGCCGCAGCGCTTCGCTGCCCAGGAATGCGTCGTTCATGGCCGTAGGACGTCGCGATCGGCGGCGCAGGTTTCGTCGAGACTTAATCGGCTGCGACGCCGCCCGGGGCATTGTCAATCGGTTAGTGCAACAACTGCTCAGGCGGCTTGGTCGAGGAGTTGGGCGAGTCGTTGGGCGGGGGT
>NZ_JAPJAV010000014.1:0-133232 GCF_035616495.1 Mycobacterium sp. 663a-19
GTCGGCAGCCCCGGCGCCGCGGGCGGGCGCGGGGGCGGCGGCGCCCAGCGCGGCGGGGGCTCCGGTGTCGGATGGGGCCGGGGCGTGCGCCGCGGCGGGCATCGGGGGTGGGGCGGGTTGCGGCGCGCCGCCCAGCCCGGCCAACCCGGTCAGCCCCGCCAGGCCTCCCGCGGCCACCGCGGGGAGGGCGGGGGCGATCAGGCCGTAGGAGACCTGCGTCAGCTGCGGCACTTGGGGAATGAACGTGTAGAGCGCCTCGCCCGCCCAGTGCGGAACTTTGGCGGCCAGCAACGGGTCGCCCATCAGGGTGTTGAGGACCGTGGACGGGTTGGATCCGGACTGACTCAGGTCCGCGTCGAGTTCGTGGGCGACTTCCTGCACGCGAGTCACCCACCAGCTCAGCTGATCCGCCCCGCCGCCCGCATCCTGGTTGGGGGGGTTGGCCAGCTGGATCGGCGGCGGCGGCGCGGTCGGCGGCGTCCACGTGAGCGCGGTCTGCGACACCGCTTCATAGATCGCCATCGTGGTGGCCGCCTGCAGCCACATCCGCAAGTAGTCCATTTCGTTGAGCGCGATCGGAATCGTGTTCACGCCAAGGAAATTCGTCGCCACCAATTCTGCGAAGACGGCGTGGTTGGTTTCCAGCTCTTCCAGCGTCGGCATGGCCGACAGTGCGGCGGTATAGGCCGCGGCCACGGTCTCGGCCTCGCGGGCCGCCGCCGAGCTGTCGGCGCTGTTCTGCAGGAGCCACGCCAGATACGGCACGTGCGCGGCCACGTACGCCTCCGCGCTGGGGCCCTGCCACGTCCCGGCCTGCACCGCCGCCAGCAACTCGCTGAGTTGCTGCGCCGCCGTGTCGTATTCGGCGGCCAGCGCCTGCCACGCCGCCTCCGCCGCCAGCAGCGATCCGGGCCCGGGGCCGCTGGAGAGGGCCGCGGAATGCACCTCGGGCGGAAAGGCGGCCCAGATCGGCATGGTCATCGTCGGCGACCCTCACTTCAAAGGATGCGAACTCGCGGTCCCGGCCAAGGCGCCCCGTGGACCGAATGCAATGAAGCCTACGAATTCAACCGCACATACGGTTAAAATCTCGGATTTTCACCGGAAATGCGAAGCAAGCTCTCAGTCGTCGGACAGCCGGACGAGGAACCCGTTCAGGATCAGCGTCCGGGCCAGATCCGCCTGCTGCGCCGCGCTCAGCCCGGGCAGGTCGCCCACCCGGAAGGGTGCGCTGCTGCTCGACAGGAACAGCAGCGCGGCTTCGTGGTCGGGGCCGGCTCGCACCGACAACTGGGCGAACTGCAGGACGACGCCATCGGCGACGCGGCGCACCCGCGAATACAGCGGTTGGTGCTTCGCCACCCGGGTTTGTCCGTCGATGCCGACGGTGTCCGAGACCGATCCGACCGGCGGGCATCGCCCCCGCCGGACCAGGACGTCCTCCATGGCGGCGAGGCCGTCCGCGACGACGCTCGGGTCCCCGACGGTGCGAAGCGTGTCGCGCACGAGGTCGCCGAGGCCCGCGCGCACGTTCGCGTCGTCGAGGTGCCGCGGCGGCAGCCGGTCATGGACGCGGGGATCCCGCAGGCTCAGCGCATAGAGCAAATGGGTCGTGAGCGTCAGCACGGTGGGCGCGTGGATCCCGACGGTCAGATGGACCGACGGCTCCGCATGCGTTTCGGCCGAATGCACTTGGCCGCGTGGCAGATACAGCACGTCGCCGGCTTCCAGGCGCACGTCGGTCGGCGGCGCGGACCCGGCCGGACCCACTCCCTTGCGGCGCTCCATCTCGTGTGGTGGCACGGTGGCGTCGTTGGACACATGCCACGTCTTGGATCCGTGGATCTGCAGGACCAGCACGTCGTGGGGATCGTAGTGCGGGACAAAGCCTGTCGATCCGGGTGGCGTGACGTAGCCGTTGACCCGGGTCGGGAAGTTCAGCTCGACCTCGATGGAATGCGACAGCGAGGCGATCGCGCGGACGTACCGCTCGAGGCCGTTCAGGACGATTGTGTAGCCGTCGGCGAGGCCGTCGGCAACGCGGGCGAGTGCGAGGCTGCCATCGGCGAGCCGGTAGGTGTCGGGATCCTTGTCCGCGCCGTTTCTCACCAGCCGCACCGCCGACGGCTCGGGCCGCACATGCTCCAACAGGTCGTCGACGGCCGAGGGGCCGGGCAGCAGGCGGTCGAAGTAGTCCGCGCGGGATCGCTTGATGTGGTAGGGCCGCGCCTCCCAAATGTCCTCCAGGAAGGCGTCCACGGTCAGGGGTTGCAGCAACCAGGACAGCGAGAACTCGACGGTAGGCCCTCCAGGTTTCGTCGTCACCGAGTACGCATCACAGTAGACCGGCGGCTTTCGGTGTGGGCTGACTGCTTTCGGTGTGAACTGACGGCTTTGGGTGTGAACTGACGGCTTTCATTGTGAGCCCAGGGCGCGGTTCGGGCGGCGATTTCTCCGCCGTGGACTCACGCTCGACGCCCTGGACTCACAGTCAACGCCGTGGACTCACGCCCGACGCCGTGGACTCACGCTCAACGCCCTGGGCCCACACCGCCGAACCGGCTACTAGCCTGGATACGTGCCAGATCCCGCCACGTATCGCCCCGCGCCCGGGTCCATCCCGGTCGAGCCCGGCGTCTACCGGTTCCGGGACCCGCACGGGCGCGTCATCTACGTCGGCAAGGCCAAGAGCCTGCGCAGCCGGCTGACGTCATACTTCGCCGACGTCGCCGGGCTGCACCCGCGCACCCGGCAGATGGTGACCACCGCGGCCAAGGTCGAGTGGACGGTGGTCAACACCGAAGTCGAGGCGCTGCAGCTGGAATACAACTGGATCAAGGAGTTCGATCCGCGCTTCAACGTCCGCTACCGCGACGACAAGTCCTACCCGGTGCTGGCCGTCACCCTCAACGAGGAGTTCCCCCGGCTGATGGTGTATCGCGGGCCGCGGCGCAAGGGCGTCCGTTATTTCGGGCCGTACTCGCACGCGTGGGCGATCCGGGAAACCCTCGACCTGCTCACCCGAGTCTTCCCGGCGCGCACCTGTTCGGCCGGAGTGTTCAAGCGGCACAACCAGATCGACCGCCCGTGCCTGCTGGGCTACATCGACAAATGTTCGGCGCCGTGCGTCGGGCGGGTCAGCGCCGAGCAGCATCGCCAGATCGTGCTGGACTTCTGCGACTTCCTGTCCGGCAAGACCGACCGGTTCGCCCGCGAGCTGGAACAGCGGATGAACGCCGCCGCCGAGCAACTCGACTTCGAACGCGCCGCGCGGCTGCGCGACGACCTGTCCGCGCTGAAGCGGGCGATGGAGAAGCAGGCCGTGGTGCTCGGCGACGGCACCGACGCCGACGTGGTGGCCTTCGCCGACGACGACCTCGAGGCGGCGGTGCAGGTGTTCCACGTGCGCGGCGGGCGGGTCCGCGGTCAGCGCGGCTGGATCGTCGAAAAGTCCGGGGACCCAGGCGATTCGGGACAGGAACAGTTGGTGGAGCAGTTCCTCACGCAGTTCTACGGCGAACAGGCGGAACTCGACGGGGCGGCCGACGAATCCACCAACCCGGTGCCCCGCGAGGTGCTGGTGCCGTGTTTGCCGTCGAACTCCGACGAACTGGCGAGTTGGCTGTCCGGACTGCGCGGTTCGCGCGTCGCGATAAGGGTGCCGCGCCGCGGGGACAAACGCGCGCTGGCCGAAACCGTGCAGCGCAACGCGAAAGAGGCGCTGCAGCAACACAAGCTGAAGCGGGCGGGCGACTTCAACGCCAGATCCGCTGCGCTGCAGAACATTCAGGACGCCCTCGGCCTGGCCGACGCGCCGCTGCGGATCGAGTGCGTCGACATCAGCCACGTGCAGGGCACCGACGTGGTGGGCTCGTTGGTGGTGTTCGAGGACGGTCTGCCACGCAAATCGGACTACCGCCACTTCGGCATCCGGGAAGCCGCCGGGCAGGGCCGCTCCGACGACGTCGCCTCCATCGCCGAGGTGACCCGGCGCCGGTTCGCGCGGCACCTCAGCGAGCAGAACGATCCGAATACGCTTTCGCCGGAAGGAAAATCGCGCCGATTCGCCTACCCGCCGAACCTGTACGTCGTCGACGGCGGTGCGCCGCAGGTCAATGCGGCCAGCGCCGTGCTCGACGAGCTCGGCATCACCGACGTCGCGGTGATCGGCCTGGCCAAGCGGCTGGAGGAGGTGTGGGTGCCGTCGGAGCCGGAGCCCATCATCATGCCGCGCAACAGCGAGGGGCTCTATTTGCTGCAGCGGGTGCGCGACGAGGCGCACCGGTTCGCCATCGCCTACCATCGCAGCAAGCGGTCCAAGCGAATGACCGCGTCGGCGCTGGATTCGGTGCCGGGATTGGGAGAACATCGCCGCAAGGCGCTGGTAACGCATTTCGGCTCGTTAGCGCGCCTCAAGGAGGCCACCGTCGACCAGATCACCGCCGTTCCGGGCATCGGCGTGGCAACCGCCACGGCCGTCCTCGAGGCGCTGCGACCCGAGCGAGAGTCGCGATGACGAGCCAAGCCGCCGGCATCGACGTGGTCCTGGTGACCGGGCTGTCCGGGGCCGGGCGCGGCACGGCCGCCAAGGTGCTCGAGGACCTCGGCTGGTACGTCGCCGACAACCTGCCGCCCCAGTTGATCACCCGGATGGTGGATTTCGGGCTGGCGGCCGGGTCTCGCATCACCCAGCTCGCGGTGGTGATGGACGTCCGGTCGCGGGGCTTCACCGGCGACCTGGACTCGGTGCGCAACGAACTGGCCACCCGCAACATCACCCCGCGCGTGGTGTTCATGGAGGCGTCCGACGACATGCTGGTCCGCCGCTACGAGCAGAACCGCCGCAGCCACCCGTTGCAGGGCGAGCAGACGCTGGCCGAGGGCATCGCGGCCGAGCGCCGGATGCTGGCCCCGGTCCGCGCCACCGCCGACCTGATCATCGACACGTCGAAGCTGTCGGTGCGGGGCCTGCGGGAGAGCATCGAGCGGGCCTTCGGCGGCGACGGCACCGCGACCACCAGCGTCACCGTCGAGTCGTTCGGCTTCAAGTACGGCCTGCCGATGGACGCCGACATGGTGATGGACGTGCGGTTCCTGCCCAACCCGCACTGGGTCGACGAGTTGCGCCCGCTCACCGGGCAGCACCCGGCGGTGCGCGATTACGTGCTGGGCCAGCCCGGCGCGGCCGAGTTCCTGGACGCCTACCATCGATTGCTGACCCTGGTCGTCGACGGCTACCGCCGGGAGGGCAAGCGATACATGACGGTCGCCATCGGCTGCACCGGCGGTAAGCATCGCAGCGTCGCGATCGCCGAGGCGCTGATGCAGCTGCTGGGCGGCCAGCAGGACGAGGCGCAACTGTCGGTGCGGGTGCTGCACCGGGATCTGGGTCGCGAATGAGCGCACCGAACCGCGAGGGCATCGTCGCCCTGGGGGGCGGACACGGCCTTTATGCGACGCTGTCCGCGGCCCGCCGGCTGACCCCGTACGTCACCGCGGTGGTGACCGTCGCCGACGACGGCGGCTCGTCCGGCCGGCTGCGCAACGAACTGGACGTCATCCCACCCGGTGATCTGCGAATGGCGTTGGCGGCGTTGGCATCCGACAGCCCGTACGGTCAACTGTGGGCGACCATCCTGCAGCACCGGTTCGGCGGCAGCGGGGCGCTGGCCGGGCACCCTATCGGCAACCTGATGCTGGCCGGCCTCAACGAGGTGCTGGCCGATCCGGTCGCCGCCCTCGACGAGCTGGGCCGCATCCTGGGGGTCAAGGGCCGGGTGTTGCCGATGTGCCCTATCGCGCTGCAGATCGAGGCCGACGTCTCGGGCCTGGAGTCCGACCCGCGGATGTTCCGGCTGATCCGCGGCCAGGTGGCGATCGCGACCACGCCCGGCAAGGTGCGCCGGGTGCGGCTGCTTCCCCCCGACCCGCCGGCGACCCGGCAGGCGGTGGACGCCATCATGGCCGCCGACCTGGTGGTGCTGGGTCCCGGGTCGTGGTTCACCAGCGTGATCCCGCATGTGTTGGTGCCGGAGCTGGCCGCGGCGCTGAGGGCCACGAGCGCCCGCCGCGCCCTGGTGCTCAACCTGGTCGCCGAGCCGGGGGAGACGGCGGGATTCTCGGTGGAGCGCCACCTGCACGTGCTGGCCCAGCACGCCCCGGGGTTCACCGTGCACGACATCATCATCGACGCCGAACGGGTGCCGAGCGAGCGCGAACGCGACCAACTGCGCCGCACCGCGACGGTGCTGCAGGCCGAGGTCCACTTCGCCGACGTGGCCAGACCTGGTACACCTTTACATGACCCGGGCAAGCTCGCGGCGGCCCTGGACGGGGTCCGAGCGGGCCCCAAGGCCTCGGGGGTGCCTTCGGCCACGGCCACCGCGGAGATTCGGGTCGACGGCGAAAGTCCGCAACCCGGCGTGAATGGGCCGGCCGGCAGGCGACCGAGGGGTGACGACGCGTGGCGATGACGACCGAAGTCAAGGACGAGCTGAGCCGCCTGGTGGTGAAGTCGGTCAGCGCGCGCCGGGCGGAGGTCACGTCCCTGCTGAGGTTCGCCGGGGGGCTGCACATCGTGGGCGGCCGGGTGGTGGTCGAGGCCGAGGTGGACCTGGGCAACATCGCGCGACGGCTGCGCAAGGACATCTTCGATCTGTACGGCTACAACGCCGTCGTGCATGTGTTGTCCGCCAGCGGAATTCGCAAGAGCACGCGGTACGTGCTGCGGGTGGCCAACGACGGCGAGGCGCTGGCACGCCAGACCGGCCTGCTCGACATGCGGGGGCGTCCGGTGCGGGGCCTGCCGGCGCAGGTGGTCGGCGGCAGCATCGCCGACGCCGAGGCGGCGTGGCGCGGAGCCTTCCTGGCGCACGGGTCGCTGACCGAGCCGGGACGCTCGTCGGCGCTGGAGGTCAGCTGCCCCGGCCCGGAGGCCGCGCTGGCCCTGGTGGGTGCGGCCCGCCGGCTCGGCGTCAGCGCGAAGGCCCGCGAGGTGCGCGGCGCCGATCGGGTGGTGGTGCGCGACGGTGAGGCCATCGGCGCGCTGCTGACCCGGATGGGGGCCCAGGACACCCGGCTGATCTGGGAGGAACGCCGGATGCGCCGCGAGGTGCGGGCGACGGCCAACCGGCTCGCCAACTTCGACGACGCCAACCTGCGCCGCTCGGCGCGGGCCGCGGTCGCGGCGGCGGCCCGGGTGGAGCGGGCGCTGGAGATACTCGGCGACAGCGTCCCCGACCATCTGGCGTCGGCCGGCAAGCTGCGCGTCGAGCATCGGCAGGCCTCCCTCGAGGAACTCGGCCGGCTGGCCGATCCCCCGATGACGAAAGACGCTGTGGCGGGCCGCATTCGGCGGTTGCTGTCGATGGCCGACCGTAAGGCCAAGGTCGAGGGCATCCCCGACACCGAGTCGGCGGTTACGCCGGACCTTTTAGAGGACGCCTAATTCGCCGGCTGATTCCGGGCGCAAGGGGTGGGGGAGGGGCTACGGTCATCGCATGAAGCGGCTTTCGAGTGTTGATGCGGCGTTCTGGTCGGCCGAAACTTCGGGCTGGCACATGCATGTGGGCGCGCTGGCGATCTGCGATATCGGCGACGCGCCCGGCTACAGCTTTCAGCGCCTGCGCGAACTGGTCATCGAGCGGCTGCCCGAGATTCCGCAGCTGCGGTGGCGGGTCACCGGTGCGCCGCTCGGGCTGGACCGGCCGTGGTTCGTCGAGGACTCCGAACTCGACATCGACTTCCACGTCCGCCGCATCGGGGTGCCCGCACCCGGCGGGCGCCGCGAGCTCGAGGAGCTGGTGGGCCGGCTGATGTCCTACAAGCTGGACCGCTCCCGGCCGCTGTGGGAACTGTGGGTGATCGAGGGCGTCGAGGGCGGCCGGATGGCCACGCTGACCAAGATGCACCACGCCATCGTCGACGGGGTCTCCGGCGCCGGGCTGGGCGAAATCCTGTTGGACGTCACCCCGGAACCCCGGCCCGCGCAAACCGAGACGGTCGGATCGCTGGTGGGACTCCAGCTGCCCGGCCTGGAGCGGCGCGCGGTGGGCGCACTGATCAACCTCGGCGTCAAGACGCCCTTCCGCATCGCCCGGCTGGTCGAGCAGACGGTGCGCCAGCAGGTCGCCGCGCTGGGCGTCGCCAGCAGGCCGCCGCGCTACTTCGACGCTCCCAAGACCCGGTTCAACGCGCCGGTGTCGCCGCACCGGCGGATCACCGGCTGCCGCGTCGAGCTCGCCCGGGCCAAAGCCGTCAAGGACGCGTTCGACGTCAAGCTCAACGACGTCGTGCTGGCCCTGGTGGCCGGCGCGGCCCGCGAATACCTGCAGAAACGCGGCGAACTGCCCACCAAGCCGCTCATCGCGCAGATCCCGGTCTCCACCCGAACCGACGCGAACAAGGACGAGATCGGCAACAAGATCAGCTCGATGACGGCGTCGCTTGCCACCGACATCGAGGATCCCGGCGAGCGGCTGCGGGCCATCCACGAAAGCACGCAGAGCGCCAAGGGAATGGCGAAGGCGTTGTCGGCGCACCAGATCATGGGCCTGACCGAGACCACCCCGCCGGGGCTGCTGCACCTGGCCGCGCGCGCCTACACGGCCACCGGCCTGTCGCGAAACCTGGCTCCCATCAATCTGGTTGTCTCCAATGTCCCCGGTCCGAAGTTCCCGCTGTACATGGCGGGGGCCAAGCTGGACTCGCTGGTGCCGCTGGGGCCGCCGGTGATGGACATCGCCCTGAACATCACCTGCTTCTCCTACCAGGACTACCTGGACTTCGGCTTCGTGACGACGCCCGAGGTGGCCAACGACATCGACGACATGGCCGATGCCATCGATCCGGCGCTGACCGAACTCGAGAAGGCCGCGGCCCTGGGCTGACTTCGCCGCTCCCGGTTAGCCTTCTGCTGCGCCGAACGTGAAACTGTTGCGAAAATCAGCGCTCACTGTCGCAACAGTTTCACGCTCGGCGACGGGGCCCTACTCGCGGTTGAGATAGTTCGTCGCGTAGACCCACGACAAGAAGCGGGCCACCGCCTCCGCGGATTGATTCGCCCGCGGCGATCCGAAGATGTCGAAAGCGTGCTGCGCGTAAGGCAATTCGGCGTAGACCACGGGAAACTTCGACACCGCCCGAAGTTGCTCGACGAACTCTCGCGCCTCGATGACCGGGATCAGGGAATCGTCGCTTCCGTGCAGGACGAAAAACGGTGGTGCGTCCGGCCGTATGTACTGGATCGGCGAGGCGTCGAGATAGATGTGCCGGTGCGTGCTGAGTTTGCGCTTGACCACCAGCTTTTCGAGCACCTCGACGAACTCGGCGCGCCCGTCGGCCTCGGTGGAGTACCAGTCGTAGCGCCCGTAGTACGGGACGGCCGCCGCCACCGACGTGTCGGCCTCTTCGAAGCCCGGCTGGAACTTGGGGTCGCCCGCGCTCAGGGCGGCCAACGCGGACAGATGACCGCCGGCCGAACCACCGCTGATCGCAACGAAATTCGGGTCTCCGCCGTAGTCCGCGATGTTCTCCTTGACCCACGTCAATGCCCGCTTGACGTCGACGATGTGGTCGGGCCAGGTGTGCCACGGCGAAACCCGGTAGTTCATCGACACGCACACCCAGCCGCGCGAAACCAGGTGGCTCATCAGCGGATACGCCTGCGGGCGGCGCCATCCGATCATCCACGCGCCGCCGGGCACCTGCAACAGGACCGGCGCCTTGCCGTCGCGCGGCAGGTCGCTGCGGCGCCAGATGTCGGCCAGGTTGGCGCGCCCGTGCGGGCCGTAGGACACGATGTTCTGCTTGTCGACGAAGCGCCGCCGGGCCACGGTGGTGCGCAACGGCGGATTGATCCGGCCCCTGCCCTTTCGGGGGGCCGGCTCGGTCGGCAGCTTGGCCAGTTCGTCGGTGTAATCGGGTCCGAGCTGCTCGGTCAGCCCGGTTTCCAGCACCGGGCCCGGCGTCGTCGCGGCGCGGTAGCGGATCATTCCCAGGATCGACCAGGACGCAGCGGTCAGGGCCAGCGCCAGCTTTCCCTTGCGCCCGGCGAAATCGCCCCGGCGGCCGCGGCGCACCGCGTCCAGAATGGAGGCGGTGGCGTACAGGCCCGGCACCTCCGAGGTCGGCCAACCGAACCAGAACACCAGGACGGTGCTGTAGCCATTGCGGGCGAGCGGGTGTAATCCGTTGGCGGCGTTGATCAATTCCGCCACGGCGCGCGTCAGCGGTCTGGGTTTTCTGATCCGCAGCCGCATCAGCCGTCGACCCGTGCTCGGAGTTCGTTGCGCAGGATCTTGCCGGTGCTGCCGCGCGGCAGCTCGTCGAGGACGGCGATCTCGCGGGGAACCTTGTAGTTGGCCAGGTTCTCTCTAACGTGTTGCTTGAGCGCGTCGACGGTCGCCGCCGCGCCCGGCGTCAGCACCACGAACGCCGCCAGCCGCTGGCCGTACTGCTCGTCGTCGACGCCGATCACCGCCGCCTCGGCCACGTCGGGGTGCGCCGCCAGGGCCTTCTCCACCTCGATCGGGTAGACGTTCTCGCCGCCGGAGACGATCATCTCGTCGTCGCGGCCGACGACGAACAGCCGTCCCGCCTCGTCCAGGTAGCCGACGTCGCCCGACGACATGAACCCGGCGTGGAAGTCCTTCGTGGTGCCCGACGTGTAGCCCTCGAACTGGGTGTCGTTGCGGACGTAGATGCTTCCGACCTCGCCGGTGGGCAGCTCGTTGAATTCCTGGTCCAGGATGCGGATTTCGGTCCCGCCCGCGGGCCGGCCCGCGGTGTCCGGCGCGGCGCGCAGGTCCGCCGGCGTGGCGGTGGCGATCATGCCGGCCTCGGTCGCGTTGTAGTTGTTGTAGATCACGTCGCCGAACTGGTCCATGAACGCGGTGACGACGTCGGGCCGCATACGCGATCCGGACGCCGCGGCGAACCGCAATGACTTGCAGCTGTACCGGTTTCGCACCTCGGCGGGCAGCTCCATGATGCGATCGAACATCACCGGGACCACCGCCAGGCCCGTGGCCTGGTGCCGGTCGATGAGGTCCAGCGTGGCCTCCGGGTCGAACTTGCGCCGGGTGACCACCGTGCACGCCATCGACGCGGCGAAGATCAACTGCGAAAAGCCCCAGGCGTGGAACATCGGCGCCACAATCGCGATCGTCTCCTCCACCCGCCACGGCGTGCGGTCCAGGATCGCCTTGAGCGTGCCCAGCCCGGCGCTGCCACCGATCTGGTTGGCGCCCTTGGGTGTTCCGGTGGTGCCGGAGGTCAACAGGATCATCCTGCCCTTGCGTCCGGTGCGCTCGAACGACCGGCCGGCATGGTCGGCGATGAGTTTCTCGACGGTCAACTCGTGGCCGTCGTCTGTCCAGGCCACGATGCGGGCGGCGTCCGGCTTGCCGGCCAGCGCGCGGTCCACCATCGCGGTGAACTCCTCGTCGTAGACGACGGCGTCGACGCCTTCGCGGTCCACCACCTCGGCCAGCGCCGGCCCGGCGAACGATGTGTTGAGCAACACGACGTCGGAGCCGATCCGGTTGGTGGCCACCACCGCCTCGACGAAGCCGCGGTGATTGCGGCACATGATCCCGACGACCCTGGGTGCGCCACCCGGTAGGGCCTGCAGCGCCGCGGCGAACGCGTTGATCCGCTCGTCGAGCTGCCGCCAGGTCAGCGTGCCGAGCTCGTCGACCAGGCCGGGACGGTCCGGGCAGCGCTGCGCCGCGCCGGCGAAGCCCACCGTCATGCCCATGCCCTCGCGGCGCATGGCGGCGGCGATCTTCAGGTAGCGGTCGGGCCGCATCGGCGCGATCATTCCGGCGCGCCGCAGCGTGGTGATGACGCCGAGGGCCTGACCGAGACGAGATGCCATGGCTCAGCCCAGGATCGGGAAACGGCGGCCGGCGGCGAGCTTGGTGAGGCCCTCCTGCATCACCGACCGGACGTACTCGTCGACCTCGTCGACGTCCGGGTCCTCGCCGAACTGCGCGGCGATGTCGATCGGTTCCAGCACCTGCGTCACGAGCTTGCTGGGCAGCGGCAGGTTGGGCGGGATGACGGCGGAGAACCCGAACGGAAAGCCGAACGAGACCGGCATGATGGCGCTGCGCAGCAGGCGCTTGATGCCCAGCCGCTCGGCCAGCCAGGTGCCGCGGGACAGATACAGCTGGGTCTCCTGCCCGCCGACGGACACCGCCGGCACGATGGGCACACCGGCCTCGATCGCGGTGCTGACGTAGCCCTTGCGGCCGTTGAAGTCGATGACGTTCTCCGACAGCGTGGGCCGGTAGGCGTCGTAGTCACCGCCGGGGAAGACGACCACCACGCCGCCGGACCGCAGCGCCTTGGCCGCGTTCTCGCGGTTGGCCCGGATGTAGCCGGCCCGCCGGAACAGCGGCGCCGTCGGGCCCATGAACAGGATGTCGTGGCTGAGCGTGTAGACCGGCCGGTCGTAGCCGAACCTCTCGTAGAAATCTACGCTGAACATCGGGACGTCCATCGGGAACATGCCGCCGGAGTGGTTCGCCACCACCAGCGTCCCGCCGGGCGGGAAGGACTCCAGGCCCCGCACCTCGGACCGGAAGTACGTCTTCAGAACCGGGCGCATCGCGCTCACCAACCGCTTGGTGGTGCCGGGGTCGAATTTGCCGATGTCGTCGCTGTCCGCGCTGTCGGTGTCGCTCACCTTTTCTCCTTGGGGCCTCGTTGGGGCCTCGTTGCCGCGCCAGGTGGCCACGCCGAGGTAGCTCGAGGTAGCTAGATGGTAGCGAGCCGGTGGCCGGCGTATGGACCGCGTGGCGTTTCGCCCGGTATGGTGACTGCGCCCCACCGCGCCCCCCACCCCCAGCTGAGAGAACAGATGGACTTCACCGGTTTGTCTGACGCCCCCGGCACCCGCCCGGTTGCGGGCCGGCCCGCGCCGGCCGATCACCGGCAGGCCGACTACTTCGTGCAAATGCTCGCCCAGCGCCGCCGGCTCAGCGAGCATCGCATCGACCAATACCGCCGGGCGATCGCCGCCTCGGAGTCCAACGGCGACGCCGACGGCGCCGCACAGTTCCGGCGCATGGTGTGCAGCGAAGAGCAGGACCGGCAGACCCTCGACGGCCTGATCGAAGGGCTGCGCCGGCGGTTCGCGGCCGGCGCGGACACCGCGCCGGGCCATCTAGCTGAAATAGCGCGGTGAAATAGAGCCTGCCGCAGCCGTTTTCGGCAACCAACATCGGGGCGGCAGTCGGCGCACAAAAAGTTCGGCCCATCCCGCCGCGATGCCGATAGATTGTATTGGCCACTGTTTCACATCCGACAGGAACGAGGCCGCCCATGGGATTCATGTCACCGGAACTACCGGACGTCGACCCCCAGACCTGGCCCACGCTGCCCCGGGCAACGCGGCTGCAGATCGTGACGCGACACTGGGCCGAGCACGGCTTCGGCACGCCCTACGCGGTGTACCTGCTGTACCTGATCAAGATCGCCCTGTACGTCGCCGCCCCGGCCGCCATCATCTCGCTGACCCCGGGCCTGGGCGGCCTGGGCCGCATCGGCGACTGGTGGACGCAGCCGATCGTGTACCAGAAAGTCATCGTTTTCACGCTGCTGTTCGAGGTCCTGGGCCTCGGCTGCGGATCCGGCCCGCTGACGGGGCGGTTCATGCCGCCGATCGGGGGATTCCTGTATTGGTTGCGGCCCAACACGATTCGGCTGCCCGCCTGGCCGGACAAGGTTCCGCTCACCAAGGGTGACACCCGCACCGTCGTCGACGTCGCGCTCTATGCCGTCGTATTGGCCGGCGGCGTGTGGGCGCTGCTGTCGCCCGGCCGGGGCGGGCCGGTCACCGCCGCCGGCGATGTCGGCCTGATCGACCCGGTCCTGGTGATCCCGACGATCGTCGCCCTGGCGGTGCTGGGCCTGCGGGACAAGACCATCTTCCTGGCGGCGCGCGGCGAACACTACTGGCTCAAGCTGTTCGTGTTCTTCTTCCCGTTCACCGATCAGATCGCGGCCTACAAGATCATCATGCTGTGCCTCTGGTGGGGTGCGGCCACCTCCAAGCTCAACCACCACTTCCCGTACGTGGTGTCGGTGATGACGAGCAACAACGCCCTGCTGCGGCCCAGGCTGTTCAACCCGTTCAAGCACCTGCTCTACCGCGACCACGTCAACGACCTGCGGCCCACCTGGCTGCCGAAGGTCATGGCCCATGTCGGCGGCACCACGGCGGAATTCATCGTCCCGACGCTCCTGGTGTTCGTCGCCGGCGATCAACCCTGGCGGTGGTTCCTGATCGGGTTCATGGTGATCTTCCACCTCAACATCCTGTCCAACCTCCCGATGGGAGTTCCGTTGGAGTGGAACGTGTTCTTCATCTTCTCGCTGTTCTACTTGTTCGGGCATTACGGCGCGATCCGCGCCACCGACCTTCGCTCGCCGCTGCTGCTGGCCATGGTGGCCGTCGTGGTGGCCGTGGTGATCGCGGGAAACATGTTCCCCGAAAAGATTTCGTTCCTGCCCGCCATGCGCTACTACGCCGGCAACTGGGCCACCAGCATCTGGTGTTTCCGCGACGGCGCGGAGGACAAGATAGAGGCCGACATCGTGAAAAGCTCTGCGCTGGTGGTCAATCAGCTGGCCATCATGTACGACGCGGCGACGGCCGAGATCATGGCCGACAAGGTGGCCGCGTTCCGCGCGATGCACACCCACGGCCGCGCGCTCAACGGGCTGCTGCCCCGCGCGATCGACGACGAAGCCGACTACAAGGTGCGCGAGGGCGAGATCGTCGCCGGCCCCCTGGTGGGGTGGAACTTCGGCGAGGGCCACCTGCACAACGAGCAGCTGCTGGAGGCGGTGCAGCGGCGCTGCCACTTCGACGAGGGCGACCTCCGCGTCATCGTGCTGGAGGGTCAGCCGATTCACATCCAAAAGCAGTGGTACCGCATCCTCGACGCCAAGACCGGCCTGATCGAGTCCGGTTACGTGAACGTCGAGGACATGCTGGCCCGCCAGCCGTGGCCCGAGCCCGGCGACGAGTTTCCGGTCCACCTCACCACGCAACCGGTCGTGCACGGCGAGTCATGACCACCGCGGTGGTCGTCGGCGCCGGGCCCAACGGCCTGGCCGCCGCGATCCAGCTGGCCCGCCACGGCGTCGACGTGCAGGTGCTGGAGGCGCGCGACACGATCGGCGGGGGAGCGCGCTCGGGCGAGCTGACGGTGCCCGGGGTCATCCACGACCACTGCTCGGCCTTTCACCCGTTGGCCGTGGGCTCGCCGTTCTGGCAGGAGATCGACCTGCAGCACTACGGGCTGGTGTGGAAGTGGCCGGAGATCGACTGCGCCCACCCGCTCGACGACGGCACCGCCGGGGTGCTGTACCGGTCGATCGAGGCGACGACGGCCGGCCTGGGACCCGACGGCACCCGGTGGCAGCGCGCCGTCGGCGACCTCGCGGCCGGATTCGACGAGCTGGCCCGGGACCTGCTGCGCCCGGTGATCAACGTCCCGCGCCACCCGGTGCGTCTCGCGGCGTTCGGCCCCCGCGCGGTGCTGCCGGCCACGGTGATGGCGCGCTGGTTTCGCACCGAGCGGGCGCGGGCGCTGTTCGGTGGCGCGGCCGCGCACGTGTACACCCGGCTGGACCGGCCGCTGACCGCGTCGCTGGGGCTGATGATCCTGGCCAGCGGCCACCGCTACGGGTGGCCGGTCGCCGAGGGCGGATCGGGTTCCATCACCGCGGCCCTGGCCGCCGCCCTGTCCGCGCACGGCGGCAACGTGACCACCGGGGTGGCCGTGGCCAGCCGCAGGGACATCCCGGACGCCGACATCGTCATGCTGGACCTGAGCCCGGCGGCGGTGCTGTCGATCTACGGCGACGTGATGCCGGGCCGGATCAGGCGGGCCTACCGGCGGTTTCGGGAGGGGGCGTCGGCGTTCAAGGTCGACTTCGCCATCGAGGGCGACATCCCGTGGACGAACCCCGACTGCGGCCGCGCCGGCACCGTCCACCTCGGCGGCACGTTCGCCGAGATCGCGGACACGGAACGTCAACGCGCACAAGGCAAGATGGTGCAGCGGCCGTTCGTGCTCGTCGGGCAGCAGTACCTGGCCGACCCGTCGCGGTCGGCGGGCAACCTCAACCCGATCTGGGCTTACGCGCACGTGCCGTTCGGCTACACCGGCGACGCCACCGGCGCCGTGATCGACCAGATCGAGCGGTTCGCCCCCGGATTCCGCGACCGCATCACAGCAACCGTCAGCAAGAGCGCCGCCGAGCTGCAGGCCTACAACCCGAACTTCGTCGGCGGCGACATCATCGGCGGCGCCAACGACGGGCTGCAGGTCATCCTGCGCCCGCGCGCCGCCGTCAACCCGTACGCGACCGGCGTTGACGGGGTCTACCTGTGCTCGCAGTCCGCGCCGCCGGGGGCGGGCATCCACGGCCTGTGCGGCTACCACGCCGCGACCGCGGCGCTGCGGCGCCTGCACCGGTAGCGCCGGCTCACGTGCCCTTCTAGCGGGGTAAACACCCGCGACCGTCACCGGCCCAGCAACCGCCGTCGCTGCTGATCTAGGCTGACGGCGAGCGGTTTATCAGCGAGGAGACAGGGAGAGACAAGTGACGGTCCGAGTGGGCATCAACGGCTTCGGCCGAATCGGACGCAACTTCTATCGGGCCTTGCTGGCCCAGCAGGAGCAGGGCATCGCCGACGTGGAGGTGATCGCCGTCAACGACATCACCGACAACGCCACGCTGGCGCACCTGCTCAAATTCGACTCGATCCTCGGCCGGCTGCCCCACGACGTCAGCCTCGAGGGCGAGGACACCATCGTCGTCGGCAACCACAAGATCAAGGCGCTCGAGGTCAGGGAGGGCCCGGCGGCGATGCCGTGGGGCGATCTCGGCGTGGACGTCGTGGTGGAGTCCACCGGGCTGTTCACCAACGCGGCCAAGGCCAAGGGCCACCTGGACGCCGGCGCCAGGAAGGTGATCATCTCGGCGCCCGCCACCGACCCGGACATCACCATCGTGCTGGGTGTCAACGACGACAAGTACGACGGCAGCCAGAACATCATCTCGAACGCGTCGTGCACCACGAACTGCCTTGCGCCGCTTGCCAAAGTGCTGCACGACGAGTTCGGGATCGTCAGGGGCTTGATGACCACCATCCACGCCTACACCCAGGACCAGAACCTGCAGGACGGGCCGCACAAGGATCTGCGTCGCGCCCGCGCCGCCGCGCTGAACATCGTGCCCACCTCCACCGGCGCGGCCAAGGCCATCGGGCTGGTGATGCCGGAGCTGAAGGGCAAGCTCGACGGTTATGCGCTGCGGGTGCCGATTCCCACCGGCTCGGCCACCGACCTGACCGCGGAGTTGTCCAAGTCCGCAGGGGCGGAGGAGATCAACGCGGCGTTCAAGGCCGCCGCCGACGGCAGGCTCAAGGGCATCCTCAAGTACTACGACGCGCCGATCGTGTCCACCGACATCGTCACCGACCCGCACAGCTCGATCTTCGACTCCGGTCTGACCAAGGTGATCGACAACCAGGCCAAGGTGGTGTCCTGGTACGACAACGAGTGGGGCTACTCCAACCGGCTGATCGACCTGGTCGCGCTGGTCGGCAAGTCGCTGTAGACCGTGTCAGGTTCGCTCCCAACCCTGTCGGACCTTCTGGCGGAAGGTGTTTCGGGTCGTCCCGTGCTGGTGCGCTCCGACCTGAACGTGCCGCTGGACGGGGGATCCATCACCGACCCGGGCCGCATCAGCGCGTCGGTGCCGACGCTGCAGGCGCTGGTCGAGGCCGGCGCCAAGGTGGTGGTCAGCGCGCACCTGGGCCGCCCCAAGGGCGGGCCCGATCCCGCGCTGTCGCTGGCGCCGGTGGCCGCCGCGCTCGGCGAGCAACTGGGCCGGCACGTGCAGTTGGCCGGCGACGTGGTCGGCGCCGACGCGCTGGCCCGCGCCGAGGGGTTGACCGACGGCGACGTCCTGCTGCTGGAGAACGTCCGTTTCGACGCGCGGGAGACCAGCAAGGACGACGGTGAGCGCCTCGCGTTGGCCAAGCAGCTGGCCGAATTGGTCTCGCCCGGAGGCGCTTTCGTCTCCGACGGCTTCGGGGTGGTGCACCGCAAGCAGGCCTCGGTGTACGACGTCGCCACATTGCTGCCGCACTATGCCGGCACGCTGGTGGCCGAGGAGATCCGGGTGCTCGAGCAGCTGACGGCCTCGACCAAGCGCCCGTACGCGGTGGTGCTCGGCGGGGCGAAGGTGTCCGACAAGCTCGGCGTCATCGAGTCGCTGGCGACCAAGGCCGACAGCATCGTGATCGGCGGCGGCATGTGCTTCACTTTCCTTGCCGCGCAAGGCCTTTCGGTTGGCACGTCGCTGCTGGAGAACGAGATGGTCGACACCTGCCGCAGGCTGTGCGAGACCCACGCCGACGTGCTGCGCCTTCCGGTGGACATCGTGGTGGCGGAGCGCTTCGCCGCCGATTCGCCGCCGCAGACCGTGGCCGCGGACGCGATCCCGGACGGCAAGATGGGCCTGGACGTCGGACCGGAGTCGGTGCGGCGGTTCGCCACGCTGCTGTCCAACGCCGAGACCATCTTCTGGAACGGCCCGATGGGCGTCTTCGAGTTCCCCGCGTTCGCCGCCGGCACCAAGGGCGTCGCCGAGGCGATCGCCGCCGCGACCGCCAAGGGCGCGTTCAGCGTGGTCGGCGGCGGCGACTCCGCGGCGGCGGTGCGCGCGCTCGGCATCCCCGAGGGCGCCTTCTCGCACATCTCCACCGGCGGCGGCGCGTCGCTGGAATACCTGGAGGGCAAGGCGCTGCCCGGCATCGAGGTACTGGAACGTCCGCAACCGACTGGAGGCGCCGCGTGAGCCGCAAGCCACTGATCGCCGGCAACTGGAAGATGAACCTCAATCACTTCGAGGCGATCGCGCTGGTGCAAAAAATCGCGTTCGCGCTGCCGGACAAGTACTACGACAAGGTCGACGTCACTGTGATCCCGCCGTTCACCGACCTGCGCAGCGTGCAAACCCTGGTCGACGGCGACAAGCTGCGGCTGACCTACGGGGCCCAGGACCTGTCGCCGCACGAGTCGGGCGCCTACACCGGCGACATCAGCGGCACCTTCCTGGCCAAGCTGGGCTGCACCTTCGTCATCGTGGGCCACTCCGAGCGGCGCACCTACCACAACGAGGACGACGCGCTGGTGGCCGCCAAGGCGGCCGCGGCCCTGAAGAACGAGCTGACCCCGATCGTGTGCATCGGCGAGCACCTGGAGGTCCGGGAGGCGGGCGAACACGTCAGCCACTGCGAGAAGCAGCTGCGGGGCTCGCTGGCCGGGCTGTCGGCCGAGCAGATCGGCAAGGTCGTCATCGCCTACGAGCCGGTCTGGGCGATTGGAACCGGGCGGGTGGCCAGCGCGTCCGATGCTCAGGAGGTGTGCGCAGCGATCCGGAACGAGTTGGGGTCCCTCGCCTCACCGGGGATCGCCGAGACCGTGCGGGTGCTCTACGGCGGCTCGGTGAACGCGAAGAACATCGGCGAGATCGTCGCCCAGAACGACGTCGACGGCGGCCTCGTCGGGGGCGCGTCGCTGGACGGCGAGCAGTTCGCGACGCTGGCGGCCATCGCCGCCGGCGGGCCGTTGCCGTGACGGCACCCCACAACCGGTAGGCTGCACGTCATGCAGTTGGCCTTGCAGATCACCCTGGTCGTCACCAGCATCCTGGTGGTGTTGCTGGTGCTGCTGCACCGCGCCAAGGGTGGCGGCCTGTCGACGCTGTTCGGCGGGGGCGTGCAGTCGAGCCTGTCCGGGTCGACCGTGGTGGAGAAGAACCTGGACCGGCTGACGATGTTCATCACCGGCATCTGGCTGGTGTGCATCATCGGCATGGCCCTGCTGATCAAGTACCGCTGACGTTTCTACACTGATTTCGCCCGCGAACTTCAGCGTCGCCGCTTCCACGGGTCCAGGCATCGCACGCCGAGAGGCTGGAAGTGCCGGGTGTTTCGGGTCACGACCACCTTGCCGGTAGCGTCCGCCACCGCAGCGACGAGGGCGTCGGCGTACGGGGCGTGTTCGGGCACCCGGTAGGTGGCCAGGATGCGCGCGGCGGCCAGATCGAAGGACAGCACCCGCCCATCGAAGGTGGGCAGCACGCGGTCCTCAAACCAGCCACGCAGGGCCTCGCCCTGCTGTGGGTCCGTTCGTTCCCTGGCGATGACACCACGCTCGATCTCAGCGATAGTGCTCGCCGTCACGAACAGCTCCGCCAGTCGGACCGACACCGCCCACGCCCGTACCTCAGGGTTGCGTTCCGGCTTCCGCAGGGCCGCCACCACGTTGGTGTCCAGCAGATAGCTCACAGCTCAGGTGTGCGGGCTGTCAGGGGGAGACGCTCCGGCTCGAAGTCGAAGTCGCTGTCGGGGCTGTCGTCGGCGAGCAGGTCGACGATCGTGACCTCTTCACCCGACACCCCAGCGGTGAGGATCGCGCGGGCTTCGGCCTCGACCGAGTGGTGGTGCCGTTCCGCACGCGCCCGCAATGCAGCCTTGGTGCCCGCGGGTAGATTGCGGATCAGGATTTGTTCCATCGCCACCTCCGATATCACATCGATGATATCGGGTGCAGTGCAGTCGCCGTTCGCGCCGGCACCGGCCCGGTGATGGATTCCGCGCGAGCCGCAAACACACGACGCCTTGGTCCGTGCCAAACGCGCGGCGGCCGAGCGGGCATCCGCAGGCGCCGCGAGATGTCCGATCCAGACCGCCCGCACACAGCAGACCCTACGGCCATAGGTCGTGGGTTACCGGCCACCACGACTTGGGAACCATAGGCGGCGCCTGACAGGTCGGATAACGGCGAGGTATGTTGCGCCACAATGCAACTCGTATCAGTGTAACTGGTAACTGTGCGTGTCGATGAGGTGCGAGTTCCCGCGGAGGGGAGCGGTGACGGTTTGGGCGAGCTGCGACGGGTCAGGGCATCGCCGGTGTCGGCCCGATATGTAGTCAGTGTAGCGGTCAATATGTATACTTAAGCCGTGAAGACGATCACGATCACGATCCCCGACGAGCTCGACGTGCTCGCTGCCGCGGAGGCGCGCCGTCGCGGCATTTCCAAGTCCGAGTTGATCCGCCTCGGACTCGGCACCGTTCTTACCCCGCCGCTCGGCGAGTCCGAAGATGACCTCTGGCGCTCCCTGGCCGGGTTCGGGTCGGGCGATGTCTCGGTGGAACCTGGCGAGGTCGACGACACCGTCTACGGCCAGTGAAGTTCGCCGACACCGGTTGGTGGGTGGCGTGGGCGTTGCCCGGGGATGCTCGGCACGACGACGCATTGGCCATGCTAGGCGCTCTTGGACGCACGGAGCAGATTCTCACGACCAACCTTGTTGCGGGCGAGACCTGGACCTTTCTGCGCCGCAAGGACAGCCACCGTACAGCGCTGGCCTTTCTCGACAGGCTCGAAACCCTTAGCCAAGCCGAGCGCCTCGTCGTACACCGCGTTACAGAAGACCAACAAACCGCGGCTTGGGACTGGCTCCGCAAACACGATGAACGAGTGTATTCCTACGTGGACGCGACGAGCTTTCGTGTCATGCGAGACCGACGGCTGCGCGAAGCCCTAGCCTTCGACCAAGACTTCGCGGCGGCGGGGTTCGTAGAGGTCCACGCCAATCGGTAGGGAATGCCAAAGAAAGTGCTTGGGGCGCAACGGATTCCAATGCTAAAAATGTCACTATCACGAATTGACCGCCGGCAGGAATGCGGCCTTGTCGTCAACCGTAATGCGCGACTTTACAATTCAGATCCCGGCGCGGCTCACGCTGTCAGGTGCACAGGGAGGGGGCGTCGCACACATTGCCGGGGCAATAGACCGAGTGGGCGGCGTTGACCATGGTTCCGACGTCCAGCAACGTAACGCCCCTCTTGTCCAAGTGGGCGTGGATGTCGTCGGCAATCTGTTGCGGCGTCCAACCCCAGGTGAGGTCGTAGCAGATGAGGTGTGCCTCCCCGATGAGTGCCTCTTCGGTCTGGGGCGGCCAAGTGAGGCCCACGGCGCGCAGCTTTGCAAGGTACGCGTCATCAGCGGGATTGGCTGTCGCAATCGCAGCGCTGCCCACCAGGGCAGCGCCGGCCACCAGGAAGACGGTCGATCTGACCAGCCAGCGAGGTGAGGGCATTCGATTCCCTTCCTTTTCGTGCTGCCTCGGCGACGCCGCCAGTAGTGCGGCCCAGAGCAGCGCAGACATGGAGACTATCGGAAGCTCGGAAGGGCGGCTCCTCGAAATTCGGAGTGTCAGGTGGTGCGCCGAGGCTGAGTCGTCGCGGCGCCGAGCGTGAAATCCACGACGCGACACGCCGACGATGCGTCGTGCGCTTCACTTTCGGCCGCCATAGGTGACCTCTCGCCGGGCGGACCACGTCGTCGGCGTCGATACTGGGATGCATGGTTGGGGCCTCCGAGACCGCGCCCGACGCCGCGCTGGCGCCGATCGGTGCGGTCCAGCGGACCGCGACCGGGCGCGAGGCCACCGAGCCGATGCGCGCCGACATCAGGTTGCTCGGCGCCATCCTCGGCGACACCGTGCGCGAGCAGAACGGTGACGAGGTGTTCGACCTCGTGGAACGCGCCCGGGTGGAATCCTTCCGGGTGCGGCGCTCGGAGATCGATCGGGCCGAGATGGCGGCCATGTTCGCCGGCCTCGACATCCACCTCGCGATCCCGGTCATCCGGGCGTTCAGCCATTTCGCGCTGCTGGCCAACGTGGCCGAAGACATCCACCGTGAACGCCGGCGCGCCATCCACGTCGAGGCCGGCGAACCCCCGCAGGACAGCAGCCTGGCCGCAACCTACGCGAAACTCGATCGGGCAGAACTGGATTCAGCGACGGTCGCCGAGGCCCTGAAGGGCGCCCTGGTTTCCCCGGTCATCACCGCTCATCCCACAGAGACCCGGCGGCGCACCGTCTTCGTCACCCAGCACCGGATCACCGGTTTGATGCGGCTGCACGCGGAGGGCCACACCCAGACCGACGACGGCCGCGACATCGAACTGGAATTGCGCCGCCAGGTCCTCACGCTGTGGCAGACCGCGCTGATCCGGCTCTCCAGGCTGCAGATCACCGACGAGATCGACGTCGGCCTGCGCTACTACCCGGCCGCGTTGTTCGAGGTGATTCCGCAGGTGAACGCCGAGGTTCGCGATGCGCTGCGGGCCCGCTGGCCCGATGCCGAGCTGCTCTCGGCGCCGATTCTGCGACCCGGCTCCTGGATCGGCGGTGACCGCGACGGCAACCCGAACGTCACCGCCGACGTGGTCCGGCGGGCCACCGGCAGCGCTGCGTTCACCGCGCTGACGCACTACCTGGCCGAGCTCACCCACCTCGAGCAGGAGCTCTCGATGTCGGCGCGACTGGTCGGCGTCACCCCGGGCCTGGCCGAGCTGGCCGCGGCCTGCCCGGAGGATACCCGGGCCGACGAGCCGTACCGGCGCGCCGTGCGGTTGATCCGCGGTCGGCTCACCGCGGCCGCCGCCGAAATCCTGGACCGGGCGCCGCAGCACGAGCTCGACCTGGGCCTGGCCCGGTACGCCACGGCGGCCGAATTGCGGGCCGATCTCGACACCGTCGACGCCTCGTTGCGCAGCCACGGCAGTGCGCTGCTCGCCGACGACCGGCTGGCCTTGCTGCGAGAAGCCGTGGAGGCCTTCGGTTTTCATCTGTGTGGCCTGGACATGCGGCAAAACTCCGACGTGCACGAGGAGGTCGTCGCAGAGCTACTGGCGTGGGCGGGCGTGCACCCCGACTACGGGGCGCTGCCCGAACCCCAACGCGTCGAGCTGCTGGCAGCCGAACTGGCCACCCGCCGTCCGCTGGTCGGAGACCGCGCGCAGCTGTCCGACCTGGCGCGCACGGAGTTGGGCGTGCTGGGCGCCGCGGCCCACGCCGTCCGGCGCTACGGAACGGCCGCCGTGCCCAACTACGTCATCTCGATGTGCCGGTCGGTGTCGGACGTCCTGGAGGCCGCGATCCTGCTCAAGGAGGCCGGTCTGCTGGATGTGTCGGGGCCGGAACCGTATTGCCCGGTGGGCATTTCCCCGCTGTTCGAGACGATCGACGATCTGCACAACGGCGCAGCGATCCTGCAGGCCATGCTGGAACTGCCGCTGTATCGCTCGCTGGTCGACGCGCGGGGCGGCTGCCAGGAGGTGATGCTGGGCTACTCCGACTCCAACAAGGACGGCGGGTATCTGGCCGCCAACTGGGCGGTCTACCGAGCCGAGCTCGACCTGGTCGACACCGCCCGCAAAACCGGAATTCGACTGCGGTTCTTCCACGGTCGTGGCGGCACCGTCGGCCGCGGCGGCGGCCCCAGCTATCAAGCGATCCTGGCGCAGCCACCCGGAGCGGTGAACGGCTCGCTGCGCCTGACCGAGCAGGGCGAGGTGATCGCGGCCAAGTACGCCGAACCCCAGCTGGCGCGGCGCAACCTGGAGAGCCTGGTGGCCGCGACCCTGGAGTCGACGCTGCTGGACGTCGAGGGGCTGGGCGACACCGCGGAACCGGCCTACGCCGTGCTCGACGAGGTGGCCTCCCTGGCGCAACGCGCCTACGCCGAATTGGTGCACGACACACCGGGTTTCGTCGAATACTTCAAGGCCTCCACACCGGTCAGCGAGATCGGTTCGCTGAACATCGGCAGCCGGCCCGCCTCGCGCAAGCCCACCGAGTCGATCGCGGGCCTGCGTGCCATCCCATGGGTGCTGGCCTGGAGCCAGTCGCGGGTGATGCTGCCCGGTTGGTACGGCACCGGATCGGCGTTCGAGCGGTGGATCGCGGCGGGCCCGGACAGCGAAGCCGATCGGGTGGCGACGCTGCGTGACCTGTATGAGCGGTGGCCGTTCTTCGCCAGCGTGCTGTCCAACATGGCGCAGGTGCTGGCCAAGAGCGACCTGGGCCTGGCGGCCCGCTACGCCGAGCTGGTGCCCGATGAATCCTTGCGGCACAGGGTGTTCGACAAGATCGTCGACGAGCACCGGCGCACCACCGCCATGCACAAACTCATCACCGGTCACGACGACCTGCTCGCCGACAACCCGGCGCTGGCGCGTTCGGTGTTCAACCGATTCCCGTACCTGGAGCCCCTGAACCACCTTCAGGTGGAACTGCTGCGCCGCTACCGCTCGGGCGACGACGACGAGTTGGTGCAGCGCGGCATCCTGCTGACCATGAACGGCCTGGCCAGCGCGCTACGCAACAGCGGCTGAGGCAGCGGCCCCGCCGTCGTCAATGTGCCGTCCGGTTGCGCAGCCGGTCCAGCACGCCGCGCACCGCGTGCTCGGTGACAGACAACGGCGACATCACCGTTTCGCCGACCCCGACCATGTAGTCGATTCGCTGGACGATGGCCTCCACCGGCTCGACAAGCGTGATCAGCCGCTTGGCGAGATCATCCAGGTGATGCAGCGTGCCCTCCAGATGATCCAGGCCCCCCTCCAGGCGTTCGACCGTGGCATTCAAGGCCGCCAGCGAACTGTTCAACTCGACCATGGTTCTGCTCAGGCCGTCGAGGACGTCTTCGACCTGTTCCACGGTCTTGTCCGCGTTCAGGGCCGCCTGGGTGAGGGTCTTGATCCGGCTCCGCTCGGGCCCGCTGCGCACGGTTTTGTCTGTCATGCACGCAATTATGACCCCGACGGAACCGGGGGAGACCACCGCGGATCTAACCGGGTGTGCGACGACGACGCTGTGACGCCGACTGGCGGGTCCGGTTGCGCGGCCGCCCCGACGGCGCCGACATCGCCCGGCGGGCCGGCGACTACGCGGCCGGATACGCGGATCGGCAGGCCGAGCGGGCTCGCGGTTAACCCGGCCGCCCCCGGTCGGGAAGCTTGGCCGCGGCCGCCTCGTCGAGCAGCCACAGCGTGGTCTCCTGCCCGACGGCCCCGGCGGCCGGCACCGAAACCGGTTGCGCACCGCCGATGGCGGCGGCCGCCGCGTCGGCTTTGCCCGCCCCGGAGACCATCAGCCACACCTCCCGGGACTGCCGAATGGCGGGCAGTGTCAAGGTGATTCGCCGCGGCGGGGGTTTGGGGGAGTCCTCGACCCCGACGACCAGGCGGCTGGTCTCCAAGACGGCGGGGGTGTCCGGGAACAGGGAGTTGATGTGGCCCTCGGGCCCCATCCCGAGCAGGTGGACGTCGAAGTTCGGCAGCGGCGCGCCGGGTGCCGCGTTGGCGGCCAGCAGCTGCTCGTAGGCCAGCGCCGCGGCGGCCAGGTCGTCGCCGAATTCGCCGTCACTGGCGGGCATCGGATGCACCTGGCTCGGCGGGATGTCGATGTGATCGAGCAACGCCTCCCGGGCCTGCTTTTCGTTGCGCTCGTCGTCGTTCTCGGGGACGTAGCGCTCGTCGCCCCAGAACAGATGCACCTTCGACCAGTCGACGTGCTGCCCCTGGTCGCCCAGGTATCTCAGCAGGCCGATGCCGTTGCCGCCGCCGGTCAGCACGATCAGCGCCCGGCCGCGGGCCGCGACGGCGCCCTGGATGGTGGTGACCAGCCGGCTGCCGGCGGCCTGGACCACGGCCTCGCCGTCGGGGACGATGTCGATGACCGTGCTCATGCGTAGTGCACCTTGTCGATGCCTTCGAGCGCGGCGAAGTAGATCTCGTCGGGATCCAGCCGGCGCATGTCCTCGGCGAGGCACTCACGGGTTTCCCTGCGCGCCAACGGCACCAGCGCGTCCGGCCGGCCGGTGCGGCTCAGGGTCGCGGTGGTGCCCTCCTGCGGCCGGCTCAGGGTGATGGCTTCGGTTCTGCGTTCCAGCTCGACCTTGAGGTCGCCGACCACCCGGCGCACCGGTCCGTCGATCCGGCTGGCCAGCCAGCCCGCCAGCACGTCGAGCGCGGGCTCGGTGCGCAAACCGGAAACCAGGGCCGACTCGATCTCCTCGTGGGGCTTCTGGTCGACGGCGGTGGTGAGCAACGCCCGCCAGTAGGTGATGCGGGCCCAGGACAGATCCGTGTCGCCGGCGGTGTACCCGGGCAGCCGGCTGCGGATCGCCGACAGGGGATCGTCGCTGTTGGTCGCGTCGGTGATGCGCCGAATCGCCAACTTGCCCAACGGGTCTTGGGCGGGAACGGCCGGGGCGATGTCGGGCCACCACGCCACCACCGGGATGTCGGGCAGCAGGAAAGGAATGACGACGCTCTCGGCGTGACCGGCCAGCGGCCCCGAAAGGGTCAGCACCACGACCTCCCCGGCGCCGGCATCGCCGCCGACCCGAACCTGGGCATCCAACCGGGCCTCGGCGGCGTCGGCGTCGCCGGTCGTCACGACGAGGACCCGGCTGGGGTGCTCGTGGCTGGCGGCGTTGGCGGCCTCGATCGACTCCTCGAGCATGGTGTCGTTGTCCGACTTGATGATCAGCGTTCCCACCCGGCCCATCGTGACCACGCCGGCCTTCTCGCGCAGCTCGTCGAGCTTCTTGTTGACCGCGGTGGTGCTGGTGTCCAGCAGATCGATAATCACGGCCGCCGCCATTCCCGGCCGGTCCGGCGCAGCATCTCGAACGCCGACGCCGGGCCCCAGGTGCCCGCCTCATACGGCTCGGGCCTGCCGTGCGTCGCCCAATAGTCGAGAACGGGATCCAGTATCTCCCAAGCCAATTCGACCTCCTCGTTGACCGGGAACAGCGACGGCTCGCCGAGCAGCACGTCCAGGATCAATCGCTCATACGCCTCGGGGGAATCTTCCACGAACGCCGAGCCGTAGGAGAAATCCATGTTGACGTCGCGGACCTCCATCGCGCTGCCCGGCACCTTGGAACCGAACCGCAGGGTGATCCCCTCGTCGGGCTGGACCCGGATGACTATGGCGTTGGTGCCGAGTTCGTCGGTCATGGTGGCGTCGAACGGCAGATGTGGGGCCCGCTTGAACACCAAGGCGATCTCGGTCACCCTGCGGCCCAACCGTTTTCCCGTTCGCAGGTAAAACGGCACGCCGGCCCAGCGGCGGGTGTCCACCTCGAGCGTGATGGCGGCGAAGGTCTCGGTGGTGGAGTCGGAGGCGAAGCCCTCCTCGTCGAGCAGGCCGACCACCTTCTCCCCGCCCTGCCAGCCGGCGGCGTATTGGCCGCGGCTGCTGGTCTCGTCGAGCGGCTGCGCGAGCTGGGTGGCCGACAAGACCTTGATCTTCTCGGCCTGCAACGCCGACGGTTTGAAGCTGACCGGTTCCTCCATCGCGGTCAGCGCCAACAGCTGCATCAGGTGGTTCTGGATGACGTCGCGGGCGGCGCCGATGCCGTCGTAGTAGCCGGCCCGCCCGCCCAGCCCGATGTCCTCGGCCATGGTGATCTGCACGTGGTCGACGTAGTGCGCGTTCCAGATCGGGTCCCACAGCTGGTTGGCGAACCGCAGCGCCAGGATGTTCTGGACGGTCTCCTTGCCCAGGTAGTGGTCGATGCGGAACACCGACTCCTCGGGGAAGACAGAGTTGACCACGTGGTTGAGTTCGCGCGCGCTCTGCAGATCGTGGCCGAACGGCTTCTCGATGACCACCCGGCTCCACCGGTCGTCCTGCGGGCGGGCCAGCCCGGAGGAGTGCAGCTGCTCGCACACCACCGGGAACGCCTTGGGCGGAATCGCCAGGTAGAAGGCGTGATTGCCGCCGATGCCGCGCTCGGCGTCGAGCTTCTCCAGCGTCTCGGCCAGGCGCCCGAACGCGGCCTGGTCGTCGAAGTCGCCCCGCACGAACCGCAATCCGTCGGCCAGCCGCTCCCAGATCGCCTGGCGGAACGGGGTCCGGCAGTACTGCTTGACGTCGTCGTGGATCACCTGGGCGAAGGCGTCGTGATCCCAATCGCGGCGGCCGAAGCCGACCAGCGAGAAGGTGGGCGGCAGCAGGCCACGGTTGGCCAGGTCGTAGATCGCCGGCACCACCTTCTTGTGGGCCAGGTCGCCGGTGACGCCGAAGAGCACCATGGCGCATGGGCCCGCGATGCGGGGCAGTCGCTTGTCTTCCTTGTCCCGCAGCGGATTACGCCACTGCGCGGCGGCAGCGGCCCGGCTCATTTAGCGGCGGAACTGAGTTGTTTCTGTGTTTCCTCCGCCAGCTGGGTCCAGGAATCCACGAACTTCTCCACGCCCTCGTTCTCCAGGACCACGAACACGTCGGGCAGGTCGACTCCGACCGCCGCCAGCTTGTCGAACACCTGCTGGGCGGCCGCTGCGGTGCCGGTGACGGTGTCACCCTGGATGACGCCATGGTCGGCGACCGCGTCAATCGTCTTCTCCGGCATGGTGTTCACCGTGTTCGGCGCGACCAGCTCGGTCACGTACAGCGTGTCGGAGTAGTCGGGGTTCTTGACCCCGGTGGACGCCCACAGCGGACGCTGCACACGGGCGCCGTCGGCCCTGAGCGCCCGGTAGCGCTCGCCGCCCTCGAACACTTCCTGGTAGGCGGCGTAGGCCAGCCGGGCATTGGCGACGCCGGCCTGGCCGCGCAACGCGAGCGCGTCGGGGGAGCCGATCTTTTCCAGCCGCTTGTCCACCTCGGTGTCCACCCTGGACACGAAAAACGATGCCACCGAATGGATCTTGGACAGGTCGTGCCCGGCCTCGCGGGCCTTCTCCATCCCGGCCAGGTAGGCGTCCATCACCTCGCGGTGTCGTTCCACGGAGAAGATGAGGGTGACGTTGACCGAAATGCCTTCCGCCAGAACGGCGGTGATGGCGGGCAGGCCGGCCTTGGTGGCCGGGATCTTGATGAACAGGTTCGGCCGGTCGACGATCTTCCACAGCTCGACGGCCTGCGCGATGGTCTTGTCGGTGTCGTTGGCCAGCCGCGGGTCGACCTCGATGGACACCCGGCCGTCGACGCCGTCGGAGGCTTCCCACTCCCGCGTCAGCACGTCGCAACCGCTGCGCACGTCGTCGGTGGTGATGGTGCGGATGGTGGCGTCGACGTCGGCGCCGCGCTCGGCCAGCTCGGCGATCTGTTCGTCGTAGGCGTGGCCCTCGGCGAACGCCTTCTGGAAGATGGATGGGTTGGTCGTCACGCCGACGACGCACTTGGTGTCGATCAGCTCCTGCAGGTTGCCCGACTGCAGCCGCTCGCGCGACAGGTCGTCCAGCCAAACGGACACCCCCGCGGCGGACAGCGCCGCAAGGTTAGGGTTCTGACTGGTCATGTGAATCACCCTTCCTCAGTTGTCCACTACCTGTTCCGCTGCGGCCGCAACGGCTTCGGCGGTGAAGCCATATTCACGGAACAAAGTCTTGTAGTCCGCGGATTCCCCGTAGTGCTCGATCGACACGATCTTCCCGGTGTCGCCGACCAGCTTGTGCCAGGACTGCGCGACCCCGGCCTCGACGGCGACCCTGGCCGACACCGACGGCGGCAGCACGCTGTCGCGGTAGTCCGACGGCTGCGACTCGAACCACTCCACGCACGGCATCGACACCACCCGCGCGACGATGTCCTTGTCCGCCAACAACTTCTGCGCCTCCACCGCGAGCTGGACCTCCGAGCCGGTGGCGATCAGCACGACGTCGGGCTCCTCGCCGTCCGCGGAGCCGTCGTCGCCCAGGATGTAGCCGCCGCGCTCGACGCCCTCGAAGTTGGTGCCCTCCAGCACGGGCACGCCCTGCCGGGTCAGGATCAGGCCGACCGGGCCGCTGCCGTTGCCGCGGGCCAGGATCGAGCGCCACGCGTAGGCCGTTTCGTTGGCGTCGGCGGGACGCACGACCGACAGGTGCGGGATCGCCCGCAGCGCCGAAAGGTGTTCGATCGGCTGATGGGTCGGGCCGTCCTCGCCGAGCCCGATCGAGTCGTGGGTCCACACGTAGATCGTGTCGATGTTCATCAGCGAAGCGAGCCGCACCGCCGGGCGCATGTAGTCGGAGAACTGCAGGAAGGTGCCGCCGTAGGCCCGGGTCGGCCCGTGCAGCACGATGCCGGACAGGATGGCGCCCATCGCGTGTTCGCGAACACCGAAATGCAGCGTGCGCCCGTACCAGTGCGCGGTGTAGTCCTTGGTCGAAATCGACGGCGGGCCAAAGGAATCCACGCCCTTCATGGTGGTGTTGTTGCTGCCCGCCAGGTCGGCCGAACCGCCCCACAACTCGGGCAGCTTCGGCCCCACCGCGCTCAGCACCTCGCCCGAGGCGGCGCGGGTGGCCAGCGCCTTGGAGCCCGGTTCCCAGTGCGGGATGTCGGCGTCCCAGCCGTCGGGCAGCCGCTGCGCGGTCAGCCGGTCCAGCAGCGCCTTGCGTTCGGGTTCGCGCTGCGCCCACGCGTCGAACTGCGGCTGCCACTTCTCGTGGGCCTCCCTGCCGCGGTCCACCAGCTTGCGGGTGTGGGCGATGACGTCGTCGCGGACCTCGAACGTCTTGTCCGGGTCGAAGCCGAGGATCTTCTTGACGGCGGCGACCTCGTCGTCGCCCAGCGCGGCGCCGTGCGCCTTGCCGGTGTTCATCAGGTTGGGCGCCGGGTAGCCGATGATGGTGCGCAGCGAGATGAACGACGGCCGGTCGGTGACGGCCTGCGCGTTGGCGATGGCCTCCTCGATGGCGACGACGTTCTCGCCGCCCTCCACCTCCTGCACGTGCCAGCCGTAGGCGCGGTAGCGGGCGGCGGTGTCCTCGCACAGCGCGATGTTGGTGTCGTCCTCGATCGAGATCTGGTTGTGGTCGTAGAACACGATGAGGTTGCCCAGCTGCTGCACACCGGCCAGCGACGACGCCTCCGAGGTCACGCCCTCTTCGATGTCGCCGTCGGAGGCGATCACGTAGATGTGGTGGTCGAACGGGCTGGTTCCGGGTTCGGCGTCCGGGTCGAACAGGCCGCGCTCGTAGCGCGACGCCATCGCCATCCCGACCGCCGATGCCAGGCCCTGCCCGAGCGGGCCGGTTGTGATCTCGACGCCCCTGGTGTGCCGGAACTCCGGGTGCCCGGGCGTCTTGGATCCCCAGGTTCGCAGCGACTCGATGTCGGACAGCTCCAGGCCGAAGCCGCCGAGGTAGAGCTGCAGGTACAGGGTCAGGCTGCTGTGCCCGGCCGACAGCACGAACCGGTCCCGGCCCAGCCAGTGCGTGTCGCTGGGGTCGTGGCGCATGGTGCGCTGAAACAGTGTGTAGGCCAAGGGAGCCAGGCTCATCGCGGTCCCGGGGTGTCCGTTGCCGACCTTCTGGACCGCATCGGCGGCCAGCACCCGGATGGTGTCGACCGCGGCCGAGTCGATCTCGGTCCAGTCGTCGGGCAGGTGCTGTTCGGTCAGCGTGGAGATCTCTTCGAGTGTCGTCACAGACTCATCCTTGGGTCGACTGATCAATCCTCACCCTAGTGCGGGAGCGCCGGCGTTTGCAGCGCAGGATTGGGGGTACCCGCCGCCGGCCGTTGTGAAAATTACGCGCAGGCCAGTGGCGCATTGCAAGCAGTCCCGCGATCGGGAAATCTGGGTGATTGGACCCTGCGGGCCGGGAGCTGTGGACGCGCGGTCTACCATCGTGCGTAGTAGATACTGCGCGCTGGTGCGACCCGAGGAGTTATTGCGTGAGCGTTCGCGGGCGCGTCGCGCCGGGCCGGATACGCCCCACCGTGCTGGCCTACCTGGCGTTGACCAAGCCGCGGGTCATCGAGCTGCTGTTGGTCACCGCGATACCCGCGATGCTGCTGGCCGACCGCGGCCACGTGAACCCACTGCTGATCTTCGACACGCTGATCGGCGGGATGCTGGCCGCGGGCGGCGCCAACACGCTGAACTGCGTGGCCGACGCCGACATCGACAAGGTGATGAAGCGGACCGCGCGCCGGCCGCTGGCGCGCGCCGCGGTGCCGACGCGAAACGCGCTGGTGCTCGGGCTGGCGCTGAGCGCCGGGTCGTTCTTCTGGCTCTGGTGGACGACGAACCTGCTGTCGGGGCTGCTGGCCGTCGCCACCATCGCGTTCTATGTGTTCGTCTACACGCTGTTGCTCAAGCGCCGCACGTCGCAGAACGTCGTGTGGGGCGGCGCGGCCGGGTGCATGCCGGTGATGATCGGATGGTCGGCCGTCACCGGCACCATCGCCTGGCCGGCGCTGGTGATGTTCGCGATCATCTTCTTCTGGACGCCGCCGCACACCTGGGCGCTGGCGATGCGGTACAAGGACGACTACCGCGCGGCCGGGGTCCCGATGCTGCCGGCCGTGGCGACCGAGCGTCAGGTCACCAAGCAGATCCTGGTCTACACCTGGTTGACCGTGGCGGCGACGCTGGCGCTGGCGCTGGCCACCGGCTGGCTGTACGCGGCGGTCGCCCTGGTCGCCGGGGTGTGGTTCCTGGCGATGGCCCACCAGTTGTACGCCGGAGTGCGCGCCGGCGAGCCGATCAAGCCGCTGCGGCTGTTCCTGCAGTCGAACAACTACCTCGCGGTGGTGTTCTGCGCGCTGGCGCTCGACTCGGTGATCGCCCTGCCGACCCTGTTCTGAGGGGCCGAGCAGACGCAAAAGCACCCTAAACGGACCGTTTATGGGTGCTTTTGCGTCTGCTCGGCACTACGGCAGCAGCACAATCGAGCCGGTGGTCTTGCGGCCCTGCAGGTCCGCGTGGGCGCGGGCCGCGTCGGACAGCGGGTAGCGTCCGCCGACCTCGATCCTGATCGCCCCGCCGGCGACGGCGTCGAACAATTCCTCCGCGCGCCAGCTGAACTCCTGGGCGGTGCGCATGAAATGGGGCAGCCCCGGCCTCGTCAGGAACACCGAGCCGGCGGCGTGCAGCCGCTGCGGATCCACCGGCGGAACGGGCCCGCTGGCGGCGCCGAACAGCGCCAGCGTCCCGCGGATGGCCAGGCTGGCCAGGCTGGCGTCGAAGGTGGTGGCGCCGACGCCGTCGTACACGGCCGCCACCCCGGCGCCGTCGGTGAGCGCGCGGATCCGCTCGCCGAACTGTGCCGGGTCGTCGGGGTAGGAGAGCACCTCGTCGGCGCCGGCCTCCCGGGACATCCGCTCCTTCTCCGGTGTCGACACGGTGGTGATGACCCGGGCGCCGAGCAGGCGTGCCCACTGGGTGAGGATGAGCCCGACGCCCCCGGCGCCGGCGTGCACCAGCACGGCATCGCCGCTTTGCACCGGATACACCGACTTGAGCAGGTAGTGCGCGGTCAGGCCCTTCAGCAGTACCGACGCCGCCACGTCGGGGGTCACGCCGTCGGGCACCGCCGCGGTCAAAAACGCTGGCGCAGTTGCGAATTCGGCGTAGGCACCGACGGCCGCCGCGGTGACCACCCGCTGCCCGACGCTGAAGTCCGCTCCCTCGCCGAGGGCCTCGACGGTGCCGCACACCTCGGTGCCGAGGACAAACGGCAACTCGTGCGGGTACTGCCCCGAGCGGAAGTAGGTGTCGATGAAGTTGACGCCGATGGCCTCGGCCCTGATGAGCAGCTCACCCGGGCCGGGTGTGGGCTGTGGCATGTCGACGTAGCGCAGGACTTCGGGACCGCCGATTCGGCTGACTTCGATTGCGTGCATCTGGCTATCATGCCCGGGCATGAAGCTCGCCCGGCCCGATGTCTTCCATCCGCGCATCGTGCTGGCCGGGTGCCCGCAGCACCCTGCCGGCGACGGGGACGACGCCGGGCTGGTCACCGCGTTGCGTCGGCGCGGGCTGCATGCGCGGTGGCTGTCCTGGGACGATCCCGAAACCCGCCGCGCGCACCTGGTGATACTGCGCGCGACCCGCGACTACGCCGGGCGCCTCGACGAGTTCCTGACCTGGGCCCGTGCCGTGCCCAACCTGCTGAACGCGCCCGCCGTCGTCGCCTGGAACGCCGATCGGCGCTATCTGGGCGACCTGGCGGCCCGCGGGGTGCCGACGGTGCCGGGGGAGGCGTATGCGCCGGGCGAACGGCTTCGGTTGTCGCGCCGCGGCGACGTGTTCGTCGGCCCGGTCGTCGGCACCGGCACCCGCCGGTTCGGTGACCGGGCCGCGGCCGCGGGCTATGCGGCAGAACTGGGTCGGGGCGCCTGGGTGCAGCCCGCCGACCCCGCTCCCGAGACCGTGCTGGTCTTCATCGGTGGGGAACCGTCGCACGCATTCCCGGCCGACCCGGACTTCGAGGCCTGGGACGTGGGCGCCGCGGCGCTGGCCGCCGCCGCGGACCGGGTCGGCATCCAGACAAGCGAATTGCTTTATGCGCGAGCACATTTGAGCGGTTCGAAGCTGCTGGAGCTGGCGTTGGTGGACCCGTCGCTGGGCTGGCTGCGGCTGGACGCCGAAACCCGCGACCTCGCCCAGCGCGAGTTCGCGCTGGCCGTGGAGTCAGCGTGCGAGCGCCTCGGGCTGGGCCCGCTCTCGCATCCGGGTTCGCATCGACGCCCATAGGGCGGCGGTGGCCGCCGTGCACGCCGCCGCGCCGGCCACGTGGACGGCGACCAGCGCGGCGGGCACCCCGGTGAAGTATTGCGTGGTGCCGACGGCGGCCTGCGCGCACACCAGCGCCAGCAGGACGCCGAGGCGCAGCATGATGTCCCGGCCGGCGCGCACCGCCAGCAGCCCGAAGGCCAGCCCGACCAGCAGCGCGAGGTAGGCGACCAGCAACGACGAGTGCGCGTGCACCAGCGTCGGGATGTCCACCTCGAGCCGCGGCACCGTCCGGCTGGGGCTGCGGTCGCCCGCGTGCGGCCCGGCGGCGGTCACCAGCGTGCCGGTCACCAGCACCGCGGCCAGGTCCACCGCGGTCAGCGCCGTCAGCGCGCGCAGCGGCCCGGCCACCCGGTCGGCCACCACCCCGTCGTCGGGCTCGCCGACCTTGACGTAGAGCAGCACCGAAAGCCACACCATCGTCATCGACACGAGCAGGTGGACGGCCACCGTCCACCACAGCAGCCCGGTGCGCACGGTGATGCCGCCGATCACCGCCTGCACCAGCGTCGACACCGGCATCAGCCACGCGTAGGCGAGCACCTCGGCGCGCCGGCGCGCCCGGGTCACGGCCAGCACCGCCAGCGCCGCGGCGATGGCCACCGCGAAGGTGACCATCCGGTTGCCGAACTCGACCGCCTGGTGGACCCGCGGCACCTCGGCGACGGCCACCGGAACGAAGCTGCCCGGAAAGCACTGCGGCCAGGTGGGGCAGCCCAGCCCCGACGCGGTGACGCGGACGATGGCGCCGGTGACGGCGATGCCGCCCTGGGTGAGGATCACGGCGGCGGCGATGAGCCGCTGGATACGCAGGCTGGGGTCGGGGAGCAGGTCCACCAACCGCAACAGCGTTCGTCTCAGCACCGCCCGATCGTAGCGACGACTACGGCCTGTAGTAGAAGCGGGCGTTGACTCTGCGCTCATGGTGCGGCCCACTCGAACTTCTCCGCCCTGGACGCAGAGTCAACGCAAGGCCCGGGTCAGGTGAAGCGGAACCAGCGCAGCGCGGCCAGCGCCGCCGCCGCGCCCCACGCCGCCAGGACGACGACGCCGAACCAGTCCACCGACAACGTCATCGCCTGCGACAGCGCCTCGGTGAGCGCGTCGGACGGTGTCAGCCGGGCGGCCCATGTGAATCCCGGCGGGATCATCTTGATTTCCAGGGTCAGCGCGGCGAACCCGGCGAAGACGAACGACATCAGGTTGGCCACCACGAGCACGATCTCGGCCCGCAGCGTGCCGCCGAGCAGCAGGCCGAAGGCCGCGAAGCAGGCGGTGCCCAGCGCGATGATCACCGCGCCCAGCGCCAGCGCCGCCACGGAGGGCCGCCAGCCGAGCGCGAACCCGATGGCGCCCAGGATGATCGCCTGGATGAACACCACGGCGATCGTCGCCAGCGTCTTGCCGGCGATGACTCCCCAGACCGGCAGCGCCGTGGCGCCCAGCCGTTTGAGTGCGTTGTAGCGGCGGTCGAACGCGAGCGCGATCGCCTGCCCGGTGAACACCGTGGAGATCACCGCGAGCGCCATGACGAAGGGGACGAACGTGGCGGCGCGGTTGTCGCCGAACGATCCGAGCGGCAGCACCGTCAGGCCGACCAGCAGCGTGATCGGGATGGCCAGCGTCAGCAGGAACTGCTCGCCGTTGCGCAGCAGCAGCTTCAACTCGAGCGCGAACTGGGCGGCGAGCATGCGCGACACGGCGCTCGGGCGCGGGTCGGGGGTGAACGTGCCCTCGGGAAAAAGCGGGCCGCTCGTCTCCGTCGTGCTCACGGGCGCACCTCCCTGCCGGTCAGGTCGATGAACACGTCCTCGAGGCTGCGTTGCTCGACCCGCATGTCGGTGGCCAGCACGTCGATCTGCGCGAACCACGCCGCGACGGTCGCGAGCACCTGGGGGTTGATCGGGCCCTCGACCAGGTACCCGCCCGGCGTCGTCTCGCTGGCCTTGTAGTCCTCCGGCAGGGCGGCGGCCAACAGGGACAGGTCGAGCCGCGGCGGCGCGGTGAAGCGCAGCTGGTCCTTGGCGCCGGCGCGCTTCAGCTCCGCCGGCGTGCCCGAGGCCACGGTCACGCCGTGGTCGATGATGACCAGCCGGTCGGCCAGCTCCTCGGCCTCCTTGAGCTGGTGGGTGGTCAGCACCACCGTCACGCCGTCGCGGCGCAGCGCCTCGATCAGCTCCCAGACCACGAGGCGGGCGTGGGCGTCCATGCCCGCGGTCGGCTCGTCGAGGAACACCAGCTCGGGGCGGCTGACCAGCGCGCAGGCCAGCGCCAGCCGCTGTTGCTGGCCGCCGGATAGCCGCCGGTAGGTGGTGCGGGCGGCGTCGGTGAGGCCCACGATGTCGAGCAGCCATGCGGGGTCCAGCGGGTCGGCGGAGTAGGCGGCCACGAGGTTGAGCATCTCGCCGGCACGCGCCGTGGGGTAGCCGCCCCCGCCCTGCAGCATCACCCCGATGCGGGTGCGCAGCGCGGCGTTGTCGGCGATGGGGTCGAGCCCGAGCACCTCGAGCTTGCCGGCGTCGGGGCGGATGAAGCCCTCGCACATCTCGACGGTCGTGGTCTTGCCGGCGCCGTTGGGGCCCAGCAGCGCCAGGACCTCGGCGGCGTGCACGTCGAGGTCGAGGTTGGACACGGCCTTGGTCGCGCCGTATTGCTTGCTGACCCCGCGCAGTCGCACGACCGTGTCGGGGGTGTAGGGGCGCGAGCTCACGTGGAATCAGCGTAGGCGTCGGGTGTGGCCTCGGAACTAGGGGCCGGTCTCGGGGCCTCGCCGTTCGGCCCCGTGGCGGGCACCGGCTCCGGGCCGCGGCCGCCGTTGGGCAGCGGCCGCCACGGCAACCGGGTGTACGTCAGGGCGATGAGCGCCACCACGATGACGGTGCTGGCCAGGGTGGCATCCACGATCTGGAACAGCGCGAACCGGTCGCCGTTGGCCGTCGGGCCGAAGATGCCGACGACGAGGGTGATGACGATCGCGGCCACCCGGAAACCGGTGCGGGTGGCCCAGGCGGCCAGCGGGATGATCGCCCACAGCAGATACCACGGCTGCACCACGGGGAACAGCAGCACCGTGATGCCCAGCGCGACGCCGAGCCCGCCGATCGGGTGCAGCCGGCCGCGGAAGACGGCTACCAGCAGCCACACCACCAGCACCATGATGATCAGCACGCCGATGCCACGCGTCAGGGCCAGCACGGCGGTGGTGTGATCGCCCAGCCCCAGCAGGATGCCCACCTGCCCGGTGCCCAGGGCCAGCAGCGTGGGCGGCGACATCCAGCTCCGGACGACGTTCGCGGTGCCCAGCGTGTAGATCCAGCCGAACCCCAGCCCGCTGGCCCAGCCGACGAGGGCCATCACCGACAGGGACAGCGCCGCCATCCCGCCGCCGGCCAGCAGCAGCGCCCGCAGGTTGCCGCCGCAGCGATGCGCCAGCGCCATCGTGACGAACCCGAGCGCCAGCAGCGACGGCAGCTTCACCTGCGACGACAGGGTGATCAGGATCGCGCCTGCCAGGAGCATGCCCAGGGGCTCCCAGTCCGGGCCCAACCGCCACGACCGGGGCAGCACGCGCGGGGAGTCGATGCCACGCAGCGCGAATTCGGCGCCGGCCAGCATCAGCCCGAGCATCAGCGCCTCGTTGTGGATGCCGGCGACCAAATGCATGATCAGCAGCGGATTCGCCGCGCCCAGCCACAGCGCGCTGACCTCGGCGACGCCGCAGCGCCGGGCCAGCCGGGGCGTCGCCCACACGATCAGGCCCACCCCGAGCAGCACCACAAGCCGGTGACACAGCACCGCGGCGACGATGTTTTCGCCGGTCAGGGCCGAGATTCCGCGGCCGATCCACAGGAACAACGGGCCGTAGGGCGCCGGCGTCTCGCGCCACAGGCTGGGCACCGACAGCGTGAACACATGGGAGAGGCCGAGCCCGGACGCCGGGCCGACCCGGTAGGGATCGAGCCCCTCCAGCGAGATCTGGCTCTGCGCCAGGTAGGAGTAGACGTCCTTGCTGTACATCGGCGGGGCGATCAGCAGCGGCAGCGTCCAGACCAGCAGGGTGCGGTCCAGGTCGCCGCGCGACATCCGCCTGCTGCCCAGCGCGAACCGGCCGAGCATCAGCCAGGCCAGCGCCATCATGACCGCCCCGGTCGTCGTCATCGTCAGCGATACCGTCTGGATGCGCGACGGCAGGTTGAGCAGCCGGACCCCGAACGTCGGGTCCTGCACGACGGGCCGGGCGCCGGCGCCCAGGGCGCCGATCGCCATCAGGACGGTGCCGGTGGCGCCGAACAGCCGGGTGCGCCGCAGCGCGGTGAGCTCGGTATCGTTCAGCGGCGTGCCCACGGCCTGCTCGTCGCCGTGCAGGCTGGCGATCGAGGAGCTCAGCGTGTGGTGGCGGCCTGCCATCAGAGCAGCGTAGCCGGTGTGACCAGCGCAACCGTCCACGCAGGGCACCCTTGCTAGACCGATCCCCGGAATTGCGTCACACTGGTGTTGTGAAAATCCCCGTAGCGTCAGCGCAGAATGCTGGCCCGGTTGCCGATGGGCACACTCGCCGGGCCATCGTGCGCTTGCTGCTGGAATCCGGATCGATCACGGCCGGCGAGATCGGTGACCGGCTGGGCCTGGCGGCCGCCGGCGTGCGCCGGCACCTCGACGCGCTGATCGAGGCCGGCGACGCCGAGTCCACGGCCGCCGCGCCGTGGCAGCAGGTGGGGCGCGGCCGGCCGGCGAAGCGCTTTCGGCTGACCGCGGCGGGCCGGGCCAAGCTCGACCACGCCTACGACGACCTGGCGGCCGCGGCCATGCGGCAGCTGCGGGAAATCGGCGGTGAGGACGCGGTGCGGACGTTCGCCCGCCAGCGCATCGACGCCATCCTGGCCGATGTGCCGGCGGCCGACAGCGCCGAGGACGACGACGTCGAGGCGGCCGCCGAGCGGGTCGCCCGCGCGCTGACCAACGCCGGCTACGTCGCCACCACGACGCGGGTCGGCGGGCCGATCCACGGCGTGCAGATCTGCCAGCACCATTGCCCGGTATCCCACGTCGCCGAGGAATTCCCGGAGCTGTGCGAGGCCGAGCAGCAGGCGATGGCCGAGGTGCTGGGGACCCACGTGCAGCGGTTGGCGACCATCGTCAACGGCGACTGCGCCTGCACCACCCACGTGCCTCTTACCCCGGCGCCCAGCCCGCGCCGCGACACCACGAGCATCAAAGGAGCGTCCGTATGACACTCACACCCGAGGCCAGCAAGACCGCGACTCCCGTCGCGCCGCTGACCCAGGAGGAGGCCATCGCCTCGCTGGGCCGGTACGGCTACGGCTGGGCGGACTCCGACATCGCGGGCGCCAGCGCCCAGCGCGGGCTGTCCGAGGCGGTGGTGCGCGACATCTCCGCGAAGAAGAACGAGCCCGAGTGGATGCTGCAGAACCGGCTGAAGGCGCTGCGCATCTTCGAGCGCAAGCCGATGCCGACGTGGGGCTCGAACCTGGGCGGCATCGACTTCGACAACATCAAGTACTTCGTGCGGTCCACCGAAAAGCAGGCTGCCACTTGGGATGATTTGCCAGAAGACATTAGAAATACATACGACAGGCTGGGAATTCCTGAAGCAGAAAAGCAAAGATTGGTTGCTGGAGTAGCGGCTCAATATGAATCCGAGGTTGTTTACCACCAGATCAGAGAGGATTTAGAGGCTCAGGGAGTCATTTTTCTTGACACCGATACTGGTTTGCGGGAACACCCCGAGATATTTAAGCAGTATTTCGGAACGGTAATTCCAGCGGGCGATAATAAGTTTTCTGCATTGAATACAGCCGTGTGGAGCGGCGGATCGTTCATCTACGTCCCGCCCGGTGTGCACGTCGACATCCCGCTGCAGGCCTACTTCCGGATCAACACCGAGAACATGGGCCAGTTCGAGCGAACGCTGATCATCGCCGACGAGGGCGCGTACGTGCACTACGTCGAGGGCTGCCTGCCCGCCGGTGAGTTGATCACGACCGCCGACGGCGACTTGCGGCCCATCGAGTCGATCCGCGTCGGCGACTACGTCACCGGCCACGACGGGCGGCCCCACCGCGTCACCGCTATGCAGATGCGCGACCTCAACGGCGAGCTGTTCACCTTCACGCCGATGTCGCCCGCCAACAAGTTCTCGGTCACCGCGGAACACCCCTTGCTGGTCGTTCCGCGTGATGAGGTGCGTGTTATGCGTAAAGAGCGCAACGGGTGGAAGGCGGAAGTCAACAGTGCCAAGCTGCGCTCCACCGAGCCGCGGTGGATCGCGGCCAAGGATGTGGCCGACGGCGACTTCTTGATTTATCCCAAGCCGAAGCCGGTCCCGCACAAAACGGTGCTGCCCCTTGAATTTGCCCGCCTGGCCGGCTACTACCTGGCCGAGGGTCATGCCTGTCTTACCAATCATGCTGAATCGCTTGTGTTCTCGTTCAACAGCAACGAGTTCGACTACGTCGAAGAGGTGCGGCAGGCGTGCAAGTCGTTGTATGAGACAGCGGGCTCGGTGCTTATTGAGGAGCACAAGCATTCCGCGCGAGTCCTGGTCTACACCAAGGCTGGATACGCGGCCATGCGCCAACACGTCGGGTCGGGTTCATCCAACAAGAAGCTGTCCGACACCCTGATGCGCCAGGACGAGACGTTCCTGCGGGAGCTGGTCGACGCCTATGTCAACGGAGATGGCAACGTCACGAGGCGAAACGGTGCGCTGTGGACGCGGGTCCACACGACGTCACGTATTTGGGCTTTCCAGCTTCAGGCCATCCTCGCGCGACTGGGTCGCTACGCCACAGTCGAACTGCGTCGCTCGGGCGGTCCTGGGGTGATCCAGGGTCGCAACATCGTCCGTAAGGATCTGTACCAGGTCCAATGGACCGAAGGCGGTAATGGGACCCGGCAGGTCCGTGATTGCGGCGATTACTTCGCCGTGCCGATCAAGAAGCGGACTGTGCGTGAGGCGCATGAGCCGGTCTACAACCTCGATGTCGAAGCGCCGGACAGCTACCTTGCCTACGGGTTCGCGGTGCACAACTGCACGGCGCCGATCTACAAGTCGGACTCGCTGCACTCCGCGGTGGTCGAGATCATCGTGAAACCGCATGCGCGCGTTCGCTATACGACGATTCAGAACTGGTCGGGCAACGTCTACAACCTGGTTACCAAGCGGGCCCGCGCCGAGGCCGGCGCCACCATGGAGTGGATCGACGGCAACATCGGGTCGAAGGTGACCATGAAGTACCCGGCGGTGTGGATGACCGGCGAGCACGCCAAGGGCGAGGTGCTGTCGGTGGCGTTCGCCGGCGAGGACCAGCATCAGGACACCGGCGCCAAGATGCTGCACCTGGCGCCGAACACGTCGAGCAACATCGTGTCCAAGTCGGTGGCCCGTGGCGGGGGCCGCACGTCCTACCGCGGCCTGGTGCAGGTGAACAAGGGCGCGCACGGGTCACGCTCCAGCGTGAAATGCGATGCGCTGCTGGTCGATACGATCAGCCGCAGCGACACCTACCCCTACGTCGACATCCGCGAGGACGACGTCACGATGGGCCACGAGGCCACCGTGTCGAAGGTCAGCGAGAACCAGCTGTTCTACCTGATGAGCCGCGGCCTGACCGAGGACGAGGCGATGGCCATGGTGGTGCGCGGCTTCGTCGAGCCGATCGCCAAGGAGCTTCCGATGGAGTACGCGCTGGAGCTCAACCGGCTGATCGAGCTGCAGATGGAAGGCGCGGTCGGGTAAGTGACGGAATTGACCGAAGCGGTTGAGGGTTCGTCGCTCGCCGCTGCCAACAAGGGCGAGCTCTTCTCGTCCTTCGACGTCGACGCGTTCGAGGTGCCGCACGGCCGCGACGAGATCTGGCGGTTCACCCCGCTGCGCCGGTTGCGCGGCCTGCACGACGGCTCGGCGCCGGCCACCGGTAGGGCCCAGATCGACGTCGCCGAACAACAGGGCGTGCACGTCGAGACCGTGCGCCGCGGCGACGAGCGGCTCGGTCAGGGCGGCGCGCCCACCGACCGCGTTGCGGCCCAGGCGTTTTCGTCGTTCAACACCGCGACGGTGGTCACCGTCGGGCGCGACACGCGGATCGCCGATCCGGTGAACATCACCGTCACCGGGCCCGGCGCGGGCGCGGTCGCTTACGGGCATCTGCAGATCCGCGTCGAAGAGCTCGGCGAGGCCGTCGTGGTCATCGACCACCGGGGCGGTGGGACCTACGCCGACAACGTCGAGTTCGTCGTCGACGACGCCGCCCGGCTCACCGTCGTGTGGATCGCCGACTGGGACGACGACATGGTCCACGTGAGCGCGCACCACGCGCGGCTGGGCCGGGACGCGGTGCTGCGGCACGTCGCGGTCACGCTGGGCGGCGAGGTGGTGCGGTTGTCGGCCGGCGTGCGCTACTCGGGGCCCGGCGGGGACGCCGAGCTGCTCGGGCTGTACTTCGCCGACGACGGTCAGCACCTGGAGTCGCGGCTGCTGGTCGACCACGCCCACCCCGACTGCAAGTCCAACGTGCTGTACAAGGGTGCGCTGCAAGGGGATCCGGAGTCCGGCCTGCCCGACGCGCACACCGTGTGGGTGGGCGACGTGCTGATCCGCGCCGAGGCCACCGGCACCGACACCTTCGAGGTCAACCGCAACCTGGTGCTCACCGACGGGGCGCGGGCGGACTCTGTCCCCAACCTGGAGATCGAGACCGGCGAGATCGTCGGCGCCGGGCACGCCAGTGCCACCGGGCGTTTCGACGACGAGCAACTGTTCTATCTACGCTCCCGCGGCATCCCGGAAGACCAGGCCCGCCGGCTGGTGATCCGCGGCTTCTTCGGCGAGATCATCTCCAAGATCGCCGTGCCCGAGGTGCGGGAACGCCTGACCGCGGCCATAGAAACCGAACTGGCCATCACAGAAAAGACGACAGCTTCATGACGACTCTCGAAATCAAGGACCTGCACGTCAGTGTCGAGAACCCGACCGCCGCCGACGGCGAACGGGAGATCCCGATCCTCAACGGCGTCAACCTGACCGTGAAATCCGGTGAGACGCATGCGTTGATGGGCCCCAACGGCTCCGGCAAGTCGACGCTGTCCTACGCGATCGCCGGCCACCCCAAGTACCGGGTCACCTCCGGCTCCATCACGCTGGACGGCGAGGACGTGCTGGCGATGAGCGTCGACGAGCGCGCCCGGGCCGGGATATTCCTGGCCATGCAGTATCCCGTCGAGGTGCCCGGCGTGTCGGTGTCGAACTTCCTGCGCTCGGCGGCGACCGCGGTCCGCGGCGAGGCCCCGAAGCTGCGGCACTGGGTCAAGGAGGTCAAGTCGGCGATGACGTCGCTGGAAATCGACCCGGCCTTCGCCGAGCGCAACGTCAACGAGGGCTTCTCCGGCGGCGAGAAGAAGCGCCACGAGATCCTGCAACTCGAACTGCTCAAACCCAAGATCGCCGTCCTGGACGAGACCGACTCGGGGCTGGACGTCGACGCGCTGCGGGTGGTCAGTGAGGGTGTGAACCGCTACGCCGAGACCGAGCACGGCGGGATCCTGCTGATCACGCACTACACCCGCATCCTGCGCTACATCCACCCGGAATACGTGCACGTCTTCGTCGGTGGCCGCATCGCCGAGTCCGGCGGCCCGGAGCTGGCCGACGAGCTCGAGCAGAACGGCTACGAGCGCTTCTCCCAAGCGGCGGCCGCGGGGGCGTAACCATGGCGGCGGCACACCTGGACGTCGACGCGATCCGTGCGGACTTCCCGATCCTCAAGCGGGTGATGCGCGGCGGAAATCAGCTGGCGTATCTGGATTCCGGGGCCACGTCCCAGCGCCCGCTGCAGGTGCTCGACGCCGAGCGCGAGTTCCTGATCACCTCCAACGGCGCCGTTCACCGCGGCGCGCACCAGCTGATGGAGGAGGCGACCGACGCCTACGAGCAGGGCCGCGCCGACATCGCGGCGTTCGTCGGCGCCGATCCCGACGAGCTGGTCTTCACCAAGAACGCCACCGAGGCGCTCAATCTGGTGTCATACGTGCTGGGCGACAACAGGTTCGAGCGCGCGGTGTCGCAGGGCGACGTCACCGTCACCACCGAGCTCGAGCATCACGCCAACCTGGTGCCGTGGCAGGAACTGGCCCGGCGCACCGGGGCGACGCTGCGCTGGTATGGGGTCACGGAGGACGGGCGCATCGACCTGGACTCGCTTGAGCTCGACGAGCGCGTCAAAGTCGTTGCGTTCAGCCACCATTCGAACGTGACCGGCGCGCTGGCGCCGGTGGCCGAGCTGGTCGACCGGGCCCGGGCGGTGGGCGCGCTGACCGTGCTCGACGCCTGCCAGTCGGTGCCGCACGAGCCCGTCGATCTGCACGCACTCGGCGTCGATTTCGCCGCGTTCTCCGGACATAAGATGCTGGGCCCCAACGGGATCGGCGTGCTGTACGGTCGCCGTGAGCTGCTGTCGGCGATGCCCCCATTTCTCACCGGCGGTTCGATGATCGAGAACGTGGCCATGGAGGCCTCCACCTACGTGCCGCCGCCGCAGCGGTTCGAGGCGGGCACCCCGATGACCTCGCAGGTGGTCGGGCTGGCCGCGGCGGCCCGCTATCTGGACGCCATCGGCATGGAGGCCGTCGCCGCCCACGAACGCGAACTGGTCGCCGCCACCATCGACGGCCTGTCCGGCATCGACGCGGTGCGCATCGTCGGGCCGGCGTCGATGGAAAACCGCGCCTCCCCGGTGGCATTCGTCGTCGACGGGGTTCATGCGCACGACGTCGGCCAGGTGCTCGATGACGAGGGCGTCGCCGTGCGGGTCGGGCACCATTGCGCGCTGCCCCTGCACCGCAGGTTCGGCCTGGCGGCCACCGCGCGGGCGTCGTTCGCGGTGTACAACACCGCCGACGAGGTCGAGCGACTGGTGGCCGGGGTGCGGCGTGCCCTGGACTTCTTCGGGGGGGCCTGAACATGCGCCTGGAGCAGATCTATCAGGACGTGATCCTCGATCATTACAAGCACCCGCAGCACCGGGGGTTGCGGGAGCCGTTCGGCGCGCAGGTCTTTCACGTCAACCCGGTCTGCGGTGACGAGGTCACCCTGCGCGTGACCCTGTCCGGCGACGGCGAGACCGTCGCGGACGTGTCCTACGACGGGCAGGGCTGCTCGATCAGCCAGGCTTCCACGTCGGTGCTCACCCAGCAGGTGATCGGGCAGAGCGTCGGCGAGGCGCTCAAGACCGTCACCGCGTTCACCGAGATGGTGTCCTCGCGGGGCACCGTCGAGGGTGACGAGGACGTCCTGGGCGACGGCATCGCCTTCGCTGGAGTGGCCAAGTACCCGGCGCGGGTGAAATGCGCGTTGCTGGGCTGGATGGCGTTCAAAGACGCACTGGCCCAGGCCAGCGCAAGCTTCGAGGAGGACCAAAAATGAGCGAAACGACCGCACCAGACGAATTGCTCGCCGACGTCGAGGAGGCGATGCGCGACGTCGTCGACCCCGAACTGGGGATCAACGTCGTCGATCTCGGACTGGTCTACGGACTGAGCGTCGAGGAGGGCGACGAGGGGACCGTCGCCCTGATCGACATGACGTTGACGTCGGCGGCCTGCCCGCTGACCGACGTCATCGAGGACCAGTCGCGCAGCGCCCTGGTCGGCGCCGGGCTGGTCGACGACCTGCGGATCAACTGGGTGTGGAACCCGCCGTGGGGCCCGGACAAGATCACCGACGACGGGCGCGAGCAGCTGCGCGCCCTCGGCTTCACGGTCTGAATTCGCCGCCCCGCTAAGCCACTAAAGGTGGAGGTGGGGCAGGTGCAGGTGGTGGTGCGGGTGCCCCATCGGCGGGCATCCTTCCAGGCTGATCGTCGTCGCGTGCAGCACGCCGCCGTCCTGCGTCCCCTGGGCGCCCATGCATTTTCCGTGCACGATCGCCTGAGCGCTGCTGGTTGTCTGCCTGTTGTAGGACGTCGTGTTGGCGACCGTCACGTCGGTGGGAGCGGCCGGGCCGCCGGGGCCGATGCCGGTGACGGCGATGGTGTTGCCCGACACCGAGGCGACCGTGCCGAAAAACCCGGCCGGCGGCGGGCATTTGCCGTCGACGGCGCCGGTGATCGTCACGGCCTGGGCGATGATCCCGCCACCGGTCGGAGCGCTCTGCGGCGTGCCCCGCACGTTGATGCAACTGCCGGGCGTGACGTCGCTCAGCCGCGCCGGGCTGACGTCGACGACCCGGGTCGACGGCGTGAAGTCCACGGTGGCGGACCCGGTGCGGGTCCTGAGCGCGATCGTTTCGCCCGACACCGACTCGACCAGGCCCTCGACGTAGTCCTTGCCCACCGGAGGCGGCGCCGGCGCCGGTGCGGGCGCCGCGCTGGGGGCTGAGCTCGGGGGAAGCGCCGTCACGGTCGGCTTTCCCGTGTTGCTGGTGCTGGACGTGCTGTCCGAGGGGCCGCACATGGCGACGCCCAACGCGATCGCGACGAGCACCCCGACGATCGCGAATTGCGCCAGCCGGGGTCTGCTCGTGATGGTAGGCATCGACGTTTCTCCGATCGCCCGTTCAGCCTGCGCAGTCGGGTACCCCCGAAACGGGGTTTCTCACAAGCGCGCCGACCTATGTGACAGCAATCACCCGCTGAGGTCGGGCTCTCAGAACGCGTCCTCGGGCAGCCGCATGATGTCGTCGTCGAGGGTTTCGATGATCTGGCGCAGCGAGGTCAGCCTCGGCAGCATGTTCTTGGCGAAGAACGCCGCGACCGCAACCTTGCCCCGATAGAACGCCTCGTCGTCCTTTGTGGCGCCATTCGCCGCCGCATCGGCCAGCGCGGTGTGCGCGATGCCGGCCTGCACCAGCAATCGCCAGCCGATGAGCAGGTCGCCGATGGCGAGCAGGTAGCGCACCGACGCCAGCCCCACCTTGTAGATGTCGGTGGGCTGCTGGGTGGCGGACATGAGAAATCCGGTCAGCGCGCCCGTCATCGCCGTGGCGTCGTGCAGCGCGGTTTGCAGCAGCCCGGCCAGCGGCTTGAGCGCCTCGTCACACGTGTCGATGGTCTGGCCGATCTGAGCCGTCACGAACTGCAGCGCCTCGCCGCGGTCGCGGACGATCTTGCGGAAGAAGAAGTCCAGCGCCTGGATCGCGGTGGTGCCCTCGTAGAGCGAATCGATCTTGGAGTCGCGGATGTACTGCTCCAGCGGATAGTCGACCAAAAAGCCCGAGCCGCCCAGCGTCTGCAGCGACTCCGTCAGGATCTCGTAGGCCCGTTCGGAGCTCACCCCCTTGACGATCGGCAGCAGCAGGTCGTCCACGCGGTGCGCCATGTCGTGATCTGCGCCCGAAACATGTTGCGCGACAGCATCATCCTGGTGCGCGGCGGCGTACAGATACAGCGCCCGCAGACCCTCGGCGTACGCCTTCTGGGTCATCAGGCTGCGGCGCACATCGGGATGGTGCATGATCGTGACCCGCGGCGCGGTCTTGTCGGCCATCTGGGTGAGGTCGGCGCCCTGCACCCGCTCCTTGGCGTACGCCAGCGCGTTCAGGTACCCGGTCGACAGGGTGCCGGCGGCTTTGACGCCGATCGTCATGCGGGCGTGCTCGATCACGGTGAACATCTGCGCGATCCCGTTGTGCACGCCGCCCACCAGGTAGCCGACGGCGGGCACATCGGTTGCCCCGAAGGTCATTTCGCACGTCGGGGAGGACTTGATCCCCATCTTGTGCTCGAGCCCCGTCGCGAAAACCCCGTTGCGGGGCCCGAGTTCGAACGTGTCGGGGTCGAAGAGGTAGTTGGGAACGTAGAACAGGCTCAACCCCTTGGTGCCCGGGCCGGCGCCCTCGGGCCGGGCCAGCACCAGGTGGAAGATGTTCTCGGCGGTGTTGCCCACGTCGCCACCGGAGATGAACCGCTTGACCCCCTCGATGTGCCAGGTGCCGTCGGGTTGCTCGACGGCCTTGGTGCGGCCGGCCCCGACGTCGGAGCCCGCGTCGGGCTCGGTGAGCACCATGGTGGACTCCCAGCCGCGCTCCACGCCGGCCGCGGCCCATCGCCGTTGTTCCTCGTTGCCCTCGATGTAGAGGGCCTGCGCCAGCACCGGGCCCAGGTGGTAGAAGTTCGCCGACGGATTGGCGCAGATGATCATCTCGTTGACCGCCCACGCCAGCGGCGCGGGAGCTGGCATGCCGCCGATCTCCTCGGCCATGCCCAGCCGCCACCAGCCCGCCTCCTTGATCGCCTGCACCGTCTTGGCCAACTCGGGCGCGACGCTGATGGTGTGGGCCACCGGGTCGAACACCGGCGGGTTGCGGTCGGCGAACGCGAAGGATTCGGCGACCGGCCCCTCGGCCAGGCGGGCGGCCTCGGCCAAGATCGTGTGGACGGTGTCGGCATCGAGGTCGCCGTAGGCCCCGGTGCCGAGGACGGCGCCGATGTCGAGGACCTCGAACAGGTTGAACTCCAGGTCGCGCACGTTGGCGATGTAGTGGCCCAAGTCAATTCCCTCGCTGGTTCGCTGGAGGAGGATCGTTCGCCGTAAGTGTGTCCGACGTGGGAAAACGTACGCAACCGTAACCTGCGGGAACATCGGGGCGGCCCGGCTCGTTGGGCGAACTGTGACAACACGCGATCTCACTGCCGAGCAGTTCAACGAGACCATCGAGGGCAACGACATCGTCCTGGTCGATTTCTGGGCCTCGTGGTGCGGACCGTGCCGCCAGTTCGGGCCGACCTTCCAGGCGTCGTCGGAGAAACACCCCGACATCGTGCACGCCAAGGTCGACACCGAGGCCGAACAACAGCTGGCGGCGGCGGCCCAGATCCGGTCGATACCCACCCTGATGGCCTTCAAGAAGGGCAAGCTGCTGTTCAACCAGGCCGGGGCCCTGCCGCCGGCGGCGCTGGAGGACCTGGTGCAGCAAATCAAGGCGTTCGACGTGGACGCCGCCCAGGCCGAGCAAGGCTGACACCGGGTTTTTCCCCGGTGCGCGCTACCGTGCACGGGTGAGTTTGGTACTCGTCGAACAGCCGCGGCCCGGCGTCGCCCTGATAACCCTCAACCGGCCCGAGCGGATGAACTCCATGGCGTTCGACGTCATGGTCCCGCTGAAGGAGGCCCTGGAGAAGGTCACCTACGACAACTCCGTGCGCGTGGTGGTGCTGACCGGGGCCGGCCGGGGGTTCTCGTCGGGCGCCGACCACAAATCCGCCGGCACCGTGCCGAACGTCGACGGCCTCACCCGGCCGACCTATGCGCTGCGCTCGATGGAGGTGCTCGACGACGTCATCCTGGGGCTGCGGCGGCTGCACCAACCGGTGATCGCGGCGGTCAACGGCCCGGCGATCGGCGGTGGGCTGTGCCTGGCGCTGGCCGCCGACATCCGGGTCGCCTCGACCAACGCCTACTTCCGCGCCGCGGGCATCAACAACGGCCTGACCGCCAGCGAACTCGGGCTGAGCTACCTGCTGCCCAGGGCCATCGGATCGTCGCGCGCGTTCGAGATCATGCTGACCGGCCGCGACGTGTCCGCCGAGGAGGCCGAGCGGATCGGGCTGGTGTCGTGCCAGGTGCCGGAGGCCCAGCTGCTGGACACCTGCTACGCGATCGCGGCCCGGATCGCCGCGTTCTCGCGGCCGGGAATCGAGTTGACCAAGCGCACACTGTGGGCTGGACTGGACGCCGGTAGCCTGGAAGGGCACATGCAAGCCGAGGGCTTGGGTCAGCTTTTCGTCCGTCTGCTCACCGCCAACTTCGAAGAAGCGGTTGCCGCGCGCGCGGAACGGCGCCCGCCGGTCTTCACCGACGACAAATAGTTTTATTTCAGGAGAGCGATCGTGATCACGGCCACGGACCTCGAGGTCCGCGCGGGTGCGCGCATCCTGCTCTCACCCGACGGCCCGGACCTGCGGGTGCAGCCCGGCGACCGCATCGGGCTGGTCGGGCGCAACGGCGCGGGCAAGACGACCACGCTGCGCATCCTGGCGGGGGAGAGCGAGCCGTACGCCGGCTCGGTCACCCGCACCGGCGAAATCGGTTACCTGCCACAGGATCCCAAGGAGGGCGATCTCGACGTGCTGGCCCGCGACCGGGTGCTGTCCGCGCGCGGCCTGGATGTGTTGCTCACCGACCTGGAAAAGCAGCAGGCGTTGATGGCCGAGGTCGCCGACGACGACGCCCGTGACCGCGCGATCCGTCGCTACGGCCAGCTGGAGGAGCGGTTGGTGGCGCTGGGCGGATACGGCGCCGAAAGCGAGGCCGGTCGCATCTGCGCGAGTCTCGGTCTGCCGGAACGGGTCTTGACGCAGCAGCTGCGCACGCTGTCCGGCGGGCAACGCCGCCGGGTCGAGCTGGCGCGCATCCTTTTCGCCGCGTCGGACAGCGGCGCCGGCTCGTCGACCACGCTGCTGCTGGATGAGCCCACCAACCACCTCGACGCGGATTCGCTTGGCTGGCTGCGCGATTTCCTGCGCGCACACACCGGCGGGCTGGTGGTCATCAGCCACAACGTCGAATTGATCGCCGACGTCGTCAACCGGGTGTGGTTCCTGGACGCCGTGCGCGGCGAGGTCGACATCTACAACATGGGCTGGCAGAAGTACCTCGATGCCCGCGCCACCGACGAGCAAAGACGCCGACGCGAACGCGCCAACGCCGAGCGCAAGGCGGCCGCCCTGCGCACGCAGGCCGCGAAGCTGGGCGCCAAGGCCACCAAAGCCGTTGCGGCCCAAAACATGTTGCGCCGCGCCGACCGGATGATGGCCGCGCTCGATGAGGAGCGCGTCGCCGACAAGGTGGCCCGCATCAAATTTCCCACCCCGGCCCCGTGCGGGCGCACGCCGCTGGTGGCCACCGGGCTGGGCAAGTCGTACGGGTCGCTGGAGGTGTTCACCGGCGTGGACCTGGCGATCGACCGCGGCTCGCGGGTGGTGGTGCTGGGGCTCAACGGCGCGGGCAAGACCACGCTACTGCGACTGCTGGCCGGCGTCGAGAGTCCCGACACCGGGGGGCTCGAGCCGGGACACGGTTTGCGAATCGGATATTTCGCGCAGGAGCACGACACCCTCGACGACGACGCCACGGTGTGGGAGAACGCCCGGCACGCCGCACCCGACTCCGGCGAGCAGGACCTGCGCGGCCTGCTCGGGGCCTTCATGTTCAGCGGCCCGCAGCTCGACCAGCCCGCCGGCACCCTGTCCGGTGGGGAGAAGACCCGCCTCGCGCTGGCCGGCCTGGTGGCGTCCACGGCGAACGTCCTGCTGCTCGACGAACCGACCAACAATCTGGACCCGGCGTCGCGCGAACAGGTTCTCGACGCGCTGCGCAGCTATCGCGGCGCGGTGGTGCTGGTGACGCACGACCCCGGGGCGGCCGAGGCGCTCGACCCGCAACGCGTCGTGCTGTTGCCCGACGGCACCGAGGACTATTGGTCCGACGAATACCGGGATCTGATCGAGCTGGCTTGATCTTGATGTCGCCGCAGCCGATTTCGCGAAATCGCCCACGCGGTTCACGGGGGTTCTTACTCTATGGGCTTGGGATCGTGTTCGAGCGTGGAGGGCCCCAGTGAGAAAGTCGAAGAAGACACGCGACCAGTTGCTGCACGAGCTACGCAACGCCTATGAAAGCGGGGCGAGCATCCGCAATCTGGTCGCCACCACCGGCAGGTCGTACGGGTCGATTCACAGCATGCTGCTCGAGTCGGGCACCACGATGCGCAGCCGCGGCGGGCCCAACCACATCTCCCGCCGCCGATAGGCCGCTCGCCCAAATCAGGTGCGCCGCACCGAGTTTTCCACCAGGTCGAGGACTGCGGCCAGCCGCCGCGGGTCTTCGCCGGACGCCAGCCGCGCGACCAGCCCGTCGAGAACCAGCTCCAGGTAGCAGCGCAACACGTCGCCGGACACGTCGTCGCGCACCCGGTGCGCCTCCTTTTGCCGGCGCAGCCGATCGGTCGTCGCCGCCGCCAGCTCCGCGGAGCGCTCCGCCCATCCGCGACTGAACGCCGGGTCGTTGCGCAGCTTGCGCGCGATCTCCAGCCGGGTGGCCAGCCAGTCGTACTGTTCGGGCGCGGCGAGCATGTCGCGCATCACCTGGATCAGGCCCTCGCGCGAGGCGACGTCGGCCATCCGCTCGGCATCCTCGTGTGCCAGCGCGAAAAACAGCGCGTCCTTGTCGCGGAAGTGATGGAAGATCGCCCCGCGCGACATCCCGATCGCCTGTTCCAGGCGCCGCACCGTGGCCCTGTCATAGCCGTGTTCGGCGAAGCAGCGGCGGGCACCGTCGAGAATCTGACGACGGCGAGCCGCCAGATGGTCCTCGCTGACTTTGGGCACTGGCTCGCCCGGGGCTAGCCAGACTTGAGCATGTTGCGCAGCACGTACTGCAGGATGCCGCCGTTGCGGTAGTAGTCGGCCTCACCCGGGGTGTCGATGCGCACCACCGCGTCGAACTCGACCGGATCCCCGGAGTCCTTGCTCGCCTTGACGCGCACCGTCTTGGGCGTCTTGCCGTCGTTGAGCGCCTCGATGCCGGTGATGTCAAAGACCTCCGTGCCGTCCAGCCCAAGGTCTCCCGCCGTCTTGCCCTCGGGGAACTGCAGCGGGATGACGCCCATGCCGATCAGGTTGGAGCGGTGGATGCGCTCGAAAGACTCGGCGATCACCGCCCGCACGCCCAGCAGCAGCGTGCCCTTGGCCGCCCAGTCGCGCGACGAGCCGGATCCGTACTCCTTGCCGCCCAGCACCACCAGCGGAATGTCTTGTGCCGCATAGTTTTGCGCGGCGTCGTAGATGAACGCCTGCGGCCCGCCATCCTGGGTGAAGTCGCGGGTGTAGCCGCCGGCCACGTCGTCCAGCAGCAGGTTGCGCAGCCGGATGTTGGCGAAGGTGCCGCGGATCATCACCTCGTGGTTGCCGCGCCGGGAGCCGAAGGAGTTGTAGTCCTTGCGGTCCACGCCGTGCTCGTCGAGGTACTGCGCCGCCGGGGTGCCCGGCTTGATGCTGCCGGCGGGGGAGATGTGGTCGGTGGTCACCGAGTCGCCCAGCAGGGCGAGCACCCGCGCGCCGCTGATGTCGCTGACGGGCTCGGGGTCCGCGGACATGCCCTCGAAGTACGGGGGCTTGCGCACGTAGGTCGAGTCCTCGTTCCACTCGAAGGTGTTGCCGCTCGGGGTCGGCAGGTTGCGCCACCGCTCGTCGCCCTTGAACACGTCGGCGTAGTTCTTGGTGAACATCTCCTGATTGATCGCCGAGGCGATGGTGTCCGAGACGTCCTTCTGCGACGGCCAGATGTCTTTGAGGAAGACGTCGTTGCCGTCCTTGTCCTTGCCCAGCGGCTCGGATTCGAAGTCGAAGTCCATGGTCCCGGCCAGCGCGTAGGCGATCACCAGCGGCGGCGACGCGAGGTAGTTCATCTTCACGTCGGGGTTGATGCGGCCCTCGAAGTTCCGGTTGCCCGACAGCACGGCCGCCACCGAGAGGTCGTTGTCGTTGACCGCCTTCGAGATCTCGTCGGGCAGCGGCCCCGAGTTGCCGATGCAGGTGGTGCAGCCGTAGCCGACCAGATAGAAGCCGAGCTTCTCCAAATACGGCCACAGGCCGGCCTTTTCGTAGTAGTCGTGGACCACCTGTGAGCCCGGCGCCATCGTGGTCTTCACCCACGGCTTGGAGGCCAGCCCCTTTTCCACCGCGTTGCGGGCCAGCAGCGCAGCGCCCAGCATCACCTCGGGATTGGAGGTGTTGGTGCACGACGTGACCGCGGCGATCACCACCGCGCCGTGGTCGAGCACGAACTCGCCGAGCTCGTCGGATTTGACCGTCACCGGGTTGCTCACCCGGCCGTTGGCGTGCTTGGCGGCCGACTCCACCGGCTTGTGGTCGTCGGCGTGGCCGTTGGTCACCACCCCCGGGTCGCTGGCCGGGAACGTCTCGTCGACCACCTCGTCCAGCTTCGAGTAGTCCTTCTTGTCGGGGTCGTCGCCGACGTAGCCGGGAATCTGCTCGCGGAACGTGGATTTGGCTTCCGACAACGCGATTCGGTCCTGCGGACGCTTCGGCCCGGCGATCGACGGCACCACGTCGGACAGGTTGAGTTCGATGTATTCCGAGTACTTGGGCTCGTGCTCGGGGTCGTGCCACATGCCCTGCTCTTTGGCGTAGGCCTCGACCAGAGCCAGCTGCTCGGGCTTGCGCCCGGTGAACTTCAGGTAGTCGATGGTCTCCTGGTCGATCGGGAAAATCGCTGCGGTGGAACCGAATTCGGGACTCATGTTGCCCAGGGTGGCGCGGTTGGCCAGCGGCACCTCGGCCACGCCCTCGCCGTAGAACTCGACGAACTTGCCGACCACGCCGTGCTTGCGCAGCATCTGGGTGACGGTCAGCACCACGTCGGTGGCCGTCACGCCCGGCTGGATCTCACCGGTCAGCTTGAAGCCGACGACGCGGGGAATCAGCATCGACACCGGCTGGCCGAGCATCGCGGCCTCGGCCTCGATGCCGCCCACGCCCCAGCCGAGCACGCCGAGGCCGTTGACCATCGTGGTGTGCGAGTCGGTGCCCACGCACGTGTCGGGGTACGCCACCCCGTCGCGCTCCATCACGACGCTCGCCAGGTACTCGATGTTGACCTGGTGCACGATGCCGGTGCCCGGCGGCACCACCTTGAAGTCGTCGAAAGCGCCCTGGCCCCAGCGCAGGAACTGGTAGCGCTCGCCGTTGCGCTGGTACTCGATCTCGACGTTGCGCTCGAACGCGTCGGCGCGGCCGAACAGGTCGGCGATCACCGAGTGGTCGATCACCAGGTCGGCCGGCGCCAGCGGGTTGACCTTTTCCGGGTTGCCGCCGAGGTCGGCGATGGCCTCGCGCATGGTGGCCAGGTCGACGATGCACGGCACGCCGGTGAAGTCCTGCATCACCACCCGCGCCGGCGTGTACTGGATCTCAATGCTGGGTTCCGCGTTGGGATCCCAGTTCGCGATGGCCTGGATGTGATCCTTGGTGATGTTCTTGCCGTCCTCGTTGCGCAGCAGGTTCTCGGCGAGGACCTTGAGGCTGTAGGGGAGCTTCTCGGTGTTGGGGACGGCGTCGAGGCGATAGATCTGGTAACTCTTGTCGCCGACCTCTAGGGTGTTGCGGGCTCCGAACGAGTTCACAGAATCAGTCACTTCAACTCCCAAGGATTTAGTTCTTCGCCGACGGGCCGTGCCGGCGCGGTGCCAACTTTAACAGTACGCTTGTCCTGCATTGCGCCGGCACTCGTATATCCAGTCTTGTCTCGCGGGGCACGGGTTTAAACCCCTCGCGACGTCCCAATGCATGCCGACCCACCTCGTATGGGCGAGCCGAGACTTAACGCACTGCCACCGCCGTCGGCGTGTTGTGTGCGTGGTTTACGTGTCGCGTACGGTTCCTTTAGCACTGGGCTAGCACTGGGCAGAAAGTGGCAGGAGGGAAGTCAATGACCGGGCAACCTTCTTTCGATTCCCCGCTGCCTCAGACCATCCCGGCGCTGCCGCAGTACATCCCGCAGGACGTCGACATGACGGCGGTCAAGGCCCAGGTCGCGGCGACCGGGGTCAGCGCGCCGCCGGATGCCGCGCCGGCGCTGCTCGGCATCGTCAACCAGGCGCACGCCGAGGGCATCAACCTCAAGATCGTCCTGCTCGACCACAACCCCCCGAACGACACGCCCCTGCGCGACATCTCGACGGTGGTCGGCGCCGACTACCACGACGTCACCGTGCTGACGCTCAGCCCGAGCTACGTCGGCAGCTACAGCACGCACTTCCCGCGGGTGACGCTCGAGGCCGGCGAGGACATCGCCAAGACGGGCAATCCGACGGTCTCGGCGCAGCACTTTCTGAACGAGCTCAACGCCCCCGAATTTCCCTGGACGGGGTTGACGATCGCTTTGCTGATCGGGGTGCTCGCGGCGGCCGTCGGCACCCGGCTGCTGCAGTTGCGCGCCAAGCGATCAGCAACGCCGGCGGCCGCGGCCCAACCCCCACCCGAGGAGCCCGGTCAGGGCGCCTGACCAGCGTTTCGAGCCCGGCCGAAAATGCCGGGCGAACCCGTCGGGCCGCTGCGGCAAACACGCCAGGTCACTATTCGGTCACAGTAAACGCACTTCCAGAGTGCAGTTTGTTGCTCGCGTTTCCATAGCGTGCGGTGTGACGTACGGTGCAAATGATGCTCATGTTGTCTTTGGTGTTTGCCGAGAAATCTGTGATTTGCGCCGTCCTTCGCGCTGAGCCATAGGAGACCCGAGTCGAATGACACGTACCCCCCGTGGCTCCTCCGCGCGACCGATCGCCAGGCTGCTCCGGCCGGTCATCCCGTCGGTCCTGAGCGCGGCCCTGCTGGTGTGCACGCCGGGCCTGGCGCACGGCGACCCCAACGCCGACAGGCTGGCCGCGCTGATCGCGAACGTCGCCAAGGCCAACCAGCGCATGCAGGACCTGAGCGCCGAAATCCAGACCGCGCAGGAAAGCGTCAACAAGGCGCTGGTCGACGTGGAGATCGCCCGCGACAACGAGGCCGCTGCCGCCCGCGACCTGGAGGCCAGCCAGCAGGGGGTCAAGGACGCCAACGCCGCCATCGCCGCGGCCCAGCGCCGGTTCAACACCTTCGCGGCGGCGACGTACATGAACGGCCCGTCCGGCGCCTACCTGACCGCGACCAGCCCCGACGAGATGATCGCCACCGAAACCGCCGCCCGGACCCTGACCGCCAGTTCCCGGGCGGTGATGGACAACCTGCAGCGGGCCCGGACCGAGCAGGTGAACAAGGAATCGGCGGCGCGGCTGGCCAAGCAGAAGGCGGACAAGGCCGCCGCCGACGCGAAGGCCAGCCAGGACGCCGCGGTGGCCGCGCTCGTCGACTCGAGGCGCAAGTTCGACGAACAGCGTGCGGAGGCCGCGCGCCTGGCCGCCGAGCGCGAGGAGGCCCAGGCCAAACTCGAGACGGCCCGGCTCGAGGCCGCACGCCAATGGTCGGCCGGCAAAGGGCCCGCGGTGCCGCCGTCGGGCGACCGGTGGGATCCCGGATCACCGGGCGGCGCGCCGCCCGCCGGCGGCCGCCAGTGGGATGGCCTCTGGGACCCGTCGCTGCCGATGATCCCCAGCGCCAACGTTCCCGGCGACCCGATCGCGGTGATCAACCAGGTGCTGGGCATCTCGGCGACCTCGACGCAGGTCACCGCCGGCATGGGACGCAGTTTCCTGCAGCAGCTGGGCATCCTCAAGCCCGACGACACCGGCATCACCAACGCCACCCCGAACGGCACCAGCCGGATCCCCCGCGTGTACGGGCGGCAGGCCACCGAGTACGTGATTCGCCGCGGCATGTCCCAGATCGGGGTGCCCTACTCCTGGGGTGGCGGCAACGCCGCCGGGCCCAGTAAGGGCATCGACTCCGGCGCAGGCACGGTCGGTTTCGACTGCTCGGGCCTGGTCCTGTATTCGTTCGCCGGGGTCGGCATCAAGCTGCCGCACTACTCGGGTGCGCAGTACAACCTGGGCCGCAAGATCCCGTCGTCGCAGATGCGCCGCGGCGACGTCATCTTCTACGGCCCGGGCGGCAGCCAGCACGTGACGATCTATCTCGGCGACGGCCAGATGCTCGAGGCCCCCGACGTCGGCCTCAAGGTGCGCGTCGCGCCCGTGCGCACCAGCGGCATGACCCCCTACGTCGTCCGCTACATCGAGTGGTGACCACCACGGTGAGCACCGAACGAGGAGCCATGCGGCGCAAGGGTTTTCGGCTGTCCCTGGCCTGGGCCGCCACGGTGGTGGTCGCGTTGACGTTGTCCGTCGCCGCTCCCGCCACCGCCGACCCGGGCCAGTGGGACCCCACCCTGCCCGCCACCATCAGCGCCGGCGCGCCGGGGGACCCGCTGGCCGTCGCCAATCAGTCGCTGCAAGCCACCGCGCAGGCCACCCAGACCACGCTGGATCTGGGCAAGCAGTTCCTCAGCGGGCTGGGGATCAACCTCGGCGGCGACCCGCCCGCCGCCGCGACCCCGACCAACCCCGGCGGGAAGATCCCGCGGGTCTACGGCCGGCAGGCGATCGAGTACGTGATCAAGCGGATGGGATCGCAGATGGGCGTGCCGTACTCGTGGGGCGGCGGCTCGCTGGACGGTCCCAGCAAGGGCGTCGGCGACGGCGCCAACATCACCGGGTTCGACTGCTCGGGCCTGATGCGCTACGGCTTCGCCGGCGTCGGCGTGCTGATCCCGCGGTTCTCCGGTGACCAGTACAACGCCGGCCGCCACATTCCTCCCAACGAGGCCAGGCGCGGCGACCTCATCTTTTACGGCCCGGGCGGCGGCCAACACGTCACCATGTACCTGGGCAACGGTCAGATGCTGGAGGCGTCCGGCAGTGCCGGCAAGGTCACGGTCAGCCCGGTCCGCAAGCCCGGGATGACGCCGTTCCTGACTAGGATCATCGAGTACTGAGCCGGGTGTGCGAACCGCGACGTCGACGGGAACCGGCGGGCCTGGAATAGTTGGACGAGGGCACGTCGCTGCCCGGCAGTCGTGTCCGAATGAGCGTGGAGGGTTCTTGATGACATCAGCAGGCGGGCCGCCCCCGGGCGCCAGTGGATATTCGGGCCCTGGCGGGCATTCCGCCCCGCCGGCCCACGAAGCGCCCCCGGGCGGCGGCAATGGGCTGGCCGCCGAGGTGCACACCCTCGAACGCGCCATCTTCGAGGTCAAGCGGATCATCGTCGGCCAGGACCAGCTGGTGGAGCGGATGCTGGTGGGCCTGCTGTCCAAGGGGCACGTGCTGCTCGAGGGTGTTCCCGGCGTGGCCAAGACGCTGGCCGTGGAGACCTTCGCGCGGGTGGTCGGCGGGACGTTCGCGCGCATCCAGTTCACCCCCGACCTGGTGCCCACCGACATCATCGGCACCCGCATCTACCGGCAGGGCAAGGAGGAGTTTGACACCGAGCTCGGCCCGGTGGTGGTGAACTTCCTGCTCGCCGACGAGATCAACCGCGCACCGGCGAAGGTGCAGTCCGCGCTGCTGGAGGTCATGCAGGAGCGCCACGTGTCGATCGGCGGCAAGACCTTCCCGCTGCCCAACCCGTTCCTGGTGATGGCCACGCAGAACCCGATCGAGCACGAGGGCGTCTACCCGTTGCCCGAGGCGCAGCGGGACCGCTTCCTGTTCAAGATCAACGTCGGCTACCCGTCGCCGGAGGAGGAGCGGGAGATCATCTACCGGATGGGGGTGACACCGCCGCAGCCCAAGCAGATCCTCAACACCGGCGACCTGGTGCGGCTGCAGGACATCGCCGCCAACGTCTTCGTTCACCACGCGCTGGTCGACTACGTGGTGCGCGTCGTCATGGCGACCCGTTACCCGGAGCAGCTCGGGATGAACGACGTCAAGACCTGGGTCTCGTTCGGCGCGTCCCCGCGCGCGTCGCTGGGCATCATCGCCGGCGCACGCTCCCTGGCGCTGGTGCGCGGCCGCGACTACGTGATCCCGCAGGATGTCGTCGAGGTCATTCCCGACGTGCTGCGGCACCGGCTGGTGCTGACCTACGATGCGCTCGCCGACGAGATCTCGCCGGAGATCGTGATCAACCGGGTCCTGCAGACCGTCGCGCTGCCGCAAGTGAATGCCGTTCCCCAGCAAGGCCATTCGGTGCCCCCGGTGATGCAGACCGTGGCGGCTAGCGGTCGGTGACCGATCCCGACAAGCGGGCGGTGCCGCATCCACCGTCGTTCCAGCGCGGGCAGATCGACGACCCGAAGCTGTCGGCGGCGCTGCGCACCCTCGAGCTGACCGTCCGGCGGAAGCTGGACGGTGTCCTGCACGGCGACCATCTCGGGCTGATCCCGGGTCCCGGCTCGGAGCCGGGGGAGTCGCGCCTGTATCAGCCGGGCGACGACGTCCGGCGGATGGACTGGGCGGTCACCGCGCGCACCACGCACCCGCACGTCCGCCAGATGATCGCCGACCGCGAACTGGAGACCTGGCTGGTGGTCGACATGTCGGCCAGCCTGGACTTCGGAACCACGGTGTGCGAGAAGCGCGACCTGGCGGTCGCGGCCGCGGCGGCCATCACGTTCCTCAACAGCGGCGGGGGCAACCGGCTCGGCGCGATCGTCGCCACCGGCGCGACCATCACCCGAGTGCCGGCGCGCTCTGGGCGCCAGCACGAGCAGACCCTGCTGCGGACGATCGCGACGACGCCCAAGGCGCCGGTTGGGGTCCGCGGGGACCTGGCGACCGCGATCGATGCGCTGCGCCGGCCGGAACGCCGTCGGGGAATGGCCGTGATCATCAGCGATTTCCTGGGCCCGATCAACTGGATGCGTCCGCTGCGGGCGATCGCGGCGCGCCACGAGGTGCTGGCCATCGAGGTGCTCGATCCCCGCGACGTCGAGCTGCCCGACGTCGGCGACGTCGTGCTGCAGGACGCCGAGACCGGGGTCACCCGCGAATTCACCATCGATGCCCAGCTGCGCGACGACTTCGCCAAGGCGGCCGCCGCCCATCGCGAGGAGGTGGCCCGCACGATTCGCGGTTGCGGGGCACCGGTATTGACGCTGCGCACCGACCGGGACTGGATCGGTGACATCGTCCGCTTCGTCGAGTCCCGCCGGCGCGGGGCGATGGCGGGCCGCCAGTGACGCTGCCACTGCTGGGGCCGATGTCGCTGTCCGGCTTCGCCCACTCGTGGTTCTTTCTTTTCCTTCTCGTCGTCGTCGGCTTGGCCGTGCTGTATGTCGTCATGCAGTTGGCGCGGCAGCGCCGGATGCTGCGGTTCGCCAACATGGAGCTGCTGGAAAGCGTCGCGCCGAAGCGGCCCGCCAAATGGCGGCATCTGCCGGCGATTCTGCTGGTGGCGTCGCTGGTGCTGTTCACCATCGCGATGGCGGGGCCGACGAACGATGTCCGGATCCCGCGCAACCGCGCGGTGGTGATGCTGGTGATCGACGTGTCGCAGTCGATGCGGGCCACCGACGTGCAGCCCAACCGGATGGCCGCCGCGCAGGAGGCCGCCAAGCAATTCGCCGACGAGCTGACGCCGGGCATCAACCTCGGGTTGATCGCCTACGCGGGAACCGCGACGGTGCTGGTGTCGCCGACGACCAACCGGGAGGCGACCAAGAACGCGCTGGACAAGCTGCAGTTCGCCGACCGGACCGCCACCGGCGAGGGGATCTTCACCGCGCTGCAGGCCATCGCGACGGTCGGGGCGGTGATCGGCGGCGGCGACACCCCGCCGCCGGCGCGCATCGTGTTGTTCTCCGACGGCAAGGAGACGATGCCGACCAACCCGGACAACCCGAAGGGCGCCTTCACCGCCGCGCGCACCGCCAAGGACCAGGGCGTGCCGATCTCGACGATCTCGTTCGGCACGCCCTACGGCTTCGTCGAGATCAACGACCAGCGCCAGCCGGTGCCGGTCGACGACTCCACCATGAAGAAGGTCGCCCAGCTCTCCGGGGGGAACTGGTACAACGCCGCCAGCCTGGAAGAGCTCAAGGCCGTCTACGCGTCGCTGCAGCAGCAGATCGGCTACGAGACGATCCGCGGCGACGCCAGCGTGGGCTGGCTGCGGCTGGGCGCGTTGGTGCTGGCGCTGGCGGGGTTGGCGGCGCTGCTGATCAACCGCCGGCTGCCCACCTGACTTTCTTTGCGCCGAGCGTGAAACTGTTGCGAAATCCGTCGCGGTTTTTCGCAACAGCTTCACGCTCGGCAGCCGATTTCGGCCCCGCCACGGCGAGACGATAGGTTGGCCGGGTGACTGACACGGCCACCGACCCCGCCGCCGACTACGGCAAACCCGCATTCGTATCCCGCTCGGTCCTGGTGACGGGCGGAAACCGGGGCATCGGTCTGGCGATCGCGAAGCGGCTGGCCGCCGACGGCCACAAGGTGGCCGTCACGCACCGCGGATCGGGTGCGCCCGACGGCCTGTTCGGCGTCGAGTGCGACGTCACCGACAACGACGCCGTCGACCGCGCCTTCAAGGAGGTCGAGCAGCATCAGGGTCCGGTCGAGGTGCTGGTGTCCAACGCCGGCGTCGCCGCCGACGCGTTCCTCATGCGGATGACCGAGGAGAAGTTCCAGAAGGTCATCGACGCCAACCTCACCGGGGCGTTCCGGGTGGCCCAGCGGGCATCGCGCAGCATGCAGCGCAACAAGTTCGGCCGAATGATCTTCATCGGCTCGGTCTCCGGCACCTGGGGCATCGGGAACCAGGCCAACTACGCGGCCTCCAAGGCCGGTGTGATCGGCATGGCCCGCTCGATCGCCCGGGAGATGTCGAAGGCCAACGTGACCGCGAACGTGGTGGCCCCGGGCTACATCGACACCGACATGACCCGCGCGCTGGACGAGCGGATCCAGGAGGGGGCACTGCAATTCATCCCGGCGAAGCGGGTCGGCACCGCCGCCGAGGTCGCCGGGGTGGTCAGCTTCCTGGCGTCGGAGGATGCGAGTTACATCTCCGGGGCGGTCATCCCGGTCGACGGCGGCATGGGCATGGGCCACTGAGGAACGATAGGACGGACATGGCAGGACTGCTTGACGGCAAACGGATTCTGGTCAGCGGGATCATCACCGACGCGTCGATCGCGTTCCACATCGCGCGGGTGGCCCAGGAACAGGGCGCCCAGCTGGTGCTGACCGGCTTCGACCGGTTGCGCCTGATTCAGCGCATCGCCGACCGGCTGCCGGAGAAGGCCCCGCTGATCGAGCTCGACGTGCAGAACCAGGAGCACCTGGGAACCCTCGCCGAGCGGGTGACCGACGCGATCGGCGACAGGCTCGACGGCGTGGTGCATTCGATCGGCTTCATGCCGCAGTCCGGCATGGGCATCAACCCGTTCTTCGACGCGCCGTGGGAGGACGTCGCCAAGGGCATCCACATCTCCGCGTACTCGTACGCCTCGATGGCTAAGGCGTTGCTGCCCATCATGAATCCCGGCGGTTCCATCGTCGGCATGGACTTCGACCCGAGCCGCGCGATGCCGGCCTACAACTGGATGACCGTCGCCAAGAGCGCGCTGGAGTCGGTCAACCGGTTCGTCGCGCGCGAGGCCGGCCCATACGGTGTCCGCTCGAATCTCGTTGCGGCGGGCCCGATCCGGACCCTGGCAATGAGCGCGATCGTCGGGGGCGCGCTCGGTGACGAGGCCGGGGCGCAGATCCAGCTGCTCGAGGAGGGCTGGGACCAGCGCGCCCCAGTCGGCTGGAACATGAAGGACCCCACGCCGGTCGCCAAGACGGTGTGCGCGCTGCTTTCCGAATGGCTGCCGGCCACGACCGGGACCGTCATCTACGCCGACGGCGGCGCCAGCACCCAATTGCTTTAGATAGCAATGGAATTCGACGCGGTCCTGCTGCTGTCCTTCGGCGGGCCGGACGGGCCGGAGCAGGTTCGGCCGTTCCTGGAGAACGTCACCCGCGGCCGCAACGTCCCGCCCGAGCGCCTCGACGACGTCGCCGGGCACTACCTGCACTTCGGCGGGGTGTCGCCGATCAACGGCATCAACCGCGCGCTGATCGCCGAGCTGAAGGCCGAGCTGGACCTGCCGGTCTATTTCGGCAACCGCAACTGGGAGCCCTACGTCGAAGAGTCCGTTGCGACGATGCGGGACAACGGCATTCGTCGCGCGGCGGTGTTCGTCACCTCGGCGTGGAGCGGCTACTCCAGCTGCACGCAGTACGTCGAGGACATCGCCCGGGCGCGGCGGGTGACCGGGCCGGACGCGCCCGAGCTGGTGAAACTGCGGCCCTACTTCGACCATCCGCTGTTCGTCGAGATGTTCGCCGAAGCCATCGCGGCGGCGGCCGCCACCCTGCCCGCCGGGCTGCGCGGCGACGCGCGGCTGGTGTTCACCGCGCATTCGGTCCCGGTGGCCGCCGATCAGCGCTGCGGCCCGCGGCTCTACAGCCGCCAAGTCGCCTACGCCGCAAGGCTGGTTGCGGCTGCGGCGGGCATCGCCGACTACGACCTGACGTGGCAGTCGCGCTCGGGGCCGCCACAGGTTCCGTGGCTGGAACCCGATGTCGCCGATCACCTGACCGGGCTCGCGAAGGCGGGCACCGAGGGGGTCATCGTCTGCCCGGTCGGCTTCGTCGCCGACCACATCGAGGTGGTGTGGGACCTCGACCACGAGTTGCGGTCACAGGCCGAGGCGGCGGGGATGGCGTTCGCCCGGGCCGCCACGCCCAACGCGGATCGGCGCTTCGCCCGGCTGGCGGCGGGCTTGATCGACGAACTGCGGTTCGATCGCGCGCCCGCCCGGGTGACCGGCCCCGATCCGGTGCCCGGCTGCCTCGCCAGCGTCAACGGGGAGCCGTGCCGCCCGCCGCACTGCGCCGCGGCCGAAACCTAGTCGGCCCAGCCCTTCGCGAGCGTGAAACTGTTGCGAATCCGCCGCGGGTTTTTCGCAATGGCTTCACTTTCGGCGTGATGAGCGTGACGAGCGTGACGAGGATGACGAAGACGCTCAAACCTAGTCGGGCCAGGCCGACTGCAGGATCGCGTCGACCGCGGCCATCCGCGCCGAACGCACCACCGCGGTGAGCGGCCGCAGCGCGTCGCTGGTCGGGGTGCCGACCACGTGCGGAACCGAGTCGGGCAGCCGGCTCAGCCCGGCGCTGACGGCGATGATCGCGTCGACGTGCGCGGCGTTCTCGAGCACCCGCAGCGCGCGCGTCGGCGCATGGTCGGGAATCCGGTGTCGCCGGGTGGATTCCAGCAACTGCTCGACGAGGCCACGCGGATCGTCGACGTCGGCCGCGACGGATCCCAGGCCGATGGCGCCCAGCGCGTCGGCGGCCGAGCGCACGGCCGACCGCAACGCATACTCGGCGTCGCCCAGCTCGTGGTGGTCGAACGCGGGCGCGCCGGGCAGCGAGTACACCGTCCAGGACAGCGCGCACCGGCCGGGGAAAGCCGGTTCCGGGTCGAGAGGGTCGGCGGCCTCGTCGGGATCGTCGTCGTAGAACTCGGGGACCAGGCCGACGGCGGCGGAATCGCCGGGGCTGGTGATGATCACCGCTTCGCCCGCGGCCAGGGCGTCGTGCTCGAACTGGGTGCCCGCGGCCAGCCCGCGTACGTCGCCCGGCACCGGCAAGACCACGTTGATCGTCCCGCGCAACCGGCGCCGGCCGGCCGCGGCGCGCAGCGTCTGCAACAACGAGACGGTTCCGGCGTCGTGGACATCGGGCCAGGGCAGCCCGGTGTGGCCCGCGGCCACGGCATCATACGCGGTAACCGATTGCTTTGGTGCCCAAAGGGATAACGCGTCCAAAACGTCGTCGGGCGCGGCCTTGCCCGCGAGCCAGGCGTTGGCCCACAGGGACAGCGAGACACTGGGACACCACATGATCTCGGAGTGTAGTTGTTCGGTCCGGCAAAGGCGGATTACGCGTATTCTGACCGCATGCCCGCCGCGGTGATCTGGCTCATATTCGCGCTGGTGCTTGCCGGCGCGGAGGCGCTGACGGGCGACATGTCCCTGTTGATGCTTTCCGGGGGCGCGCTGGCCGCCGCGGGCAGCACCTGGCTGCTGGACTGGCCGGTGTGGGCCGACGCGGTGGTGTTCGTGGTCGTCTCGGTCCTGCTGCTGATCCTGGTGCGGCCCGTGCTGCGGCGCCGGCTTGCGCCGGCGAAGGGGCTGCCGACCGGCGTCCAGGCGCTGGAGGGCAAGAGCGCGCTGGTCCTCGACCGCGTCGCCCGCGACGAAGGCCAGGTGAAGCTGGACGGCCAGGTGTGGACGGCGCGCCCCCTCAACGACAACGACGTGTACGAACCCGGCGAGCGGGTGACCGTCATGCAGATCAACGGCGCCACCGCCGTGGTCTTCAAGGGCGTGTAATCGGTGGCGGAAAAATAGGAGGAACCCCGATGCCGGGTTATGTAGCAGGTCTGGTGTTTCTGGCCGTCGTGGTGATCTTCGGGATCATCGTGGTGGCGAAGTCCGTTGCGCTGATCCCGCAGGCCGAGGCCGCGGTGATCGAACGCCTGGGCCGATACAGCCGCACCGTCAGCGGACAGCTGACGTTGCTGGTGCCGTTCATCGACCGCATTCGCGCGCGGGTCGACCTGCGCGAGCGGGTCGTGTCGTTTCCGCCGCAGCCGGTGATCACCGAAGACAACCTGACGCTGAACATCGACACAGTCGTCTACTTCCAGGTCACCGTCCCGCAGGCCGCCGTCTACGAGATCAGCAACTACATCGTCGGCGTCGAACAGCTCACCACCACCACGCTGCGCAACGTCGTCGGCGGCATGACGCTGGAGCAGACGCTGACGTCCCGCGACCAGATCAACGCCCAGCTGCGCGGTGTGCTCGACGAGGCGACCGGCCGCTGGGGCCTGCGGGTGGCCCGGGTGGAGCTGCGCAGCATCGACCCGCCGCCGTCGATTCAGGCCTCGATGGAAAAGCAGATGAAGGCCGACCGGGAAAAGCGTGCGATGATCCTGACCGCCGAGGGCATGCGCGAGTCGTCGATCAAGGAAGCCGAGGGCGCCAAGCAGTCGCAGATTTTGGCGGCCGAGGGCGCCAAGCAGGCCGCGATCCTGGCCGCCGAGGCCGACCGGCAGTCCCGGATGCTGCGCGCCCAGGGCGAGCGCGCCGCGGCCTATCTGCAGGCGCAGGGGCAGGCCAAGGCCATCGAGAAGACGTTCGCCGCGATCAAGGCCGGCCGGCCCACCCCGGAGATGCTGGCCTACCAATACCTGCAGACGCTGCCGGAGATGGCGCGCGGTGACGCCAACAAGGTGTGGGTGGTGCCCAGCGACTTCAGCGCGGCGCTGCAGGGCTTCACCCGGATGCTGGGCAAGCCGGGCGAGGACGGCGTGTTCCGGTTCGAGCCGTCCCCGGTCGACGACACACCCAAGCATGCCGCCGACGACGACGCCGACGTCGCCGACTGGTTCTCGACGGACACCGATCCGGCGATCGCTCAGGCCGTCGCCAAGGCCGAGGCGATAGCCCGCCAGCCGGTGGACGGCCAGCCGGGGACGGTGCCGCCGGAGCTGACTCAATAGGATTGCGCGATGGTTGCTTTGACATCACCGAAAACCTATGCGGCGCTTGGCGCGTTCCATGCCGTCGACGCGGTGGCGTGCGGCGTCCAGGTGGCTCCCATCAGGAAGACGCTGGATGATCTGGGCGTCCCCGAGGGCGTTCGGCCCGTGCTGCCGGTGGTCAAGACGGCCGCCGCAGTCGGCCTGCTGTCGGTCACCCGATTCCCCGTCCTGGCCCGGCTCACGACGGCGATGCTGACGTTGTATTTCGCCTTGGCCGTGGCCGCGCACGTCCGGGTGCGGGACAAGCTCGTCAATACGCTCCCGGCCGCGACGTTGTTGGCAACGTTCGCGGTGATGACGGCGAAGGGCCCGGATCGGGGTTAGGTCAGGCGCAATTCGACCATCGGCAGCGGCGTCTGGGTGTCGGTGATCGTCGTGCCGAGCGTTCCCTCGAGCACCTGCTTGAACTGCTCCCAGGTCCGCGGGTTCCGGGCGCGGTAGGCGGCCAGCACGCGATCGGCCTCGGCTTGGTCGAGGATGCGCGCGACGGCCGGCGCCGGCCGGCGGCTCCCCGCGTACACCCGCACCCGCGGGTTGGCCTCGATATTGCGGAACCACTGGGCTTTTCGGCCGAAGCCGGAAGCGACGACGTAGCTGCCGGGCGCGGGGTGGTCGACCACCTCCAGCACCGCGTAGCGTCGCGCGCCGGACTTGCGGCCGAGATGTTCGAGCATCAGGATGCGCGAGCCGAACAGCGCGCCTGCGCGGGCCTTGTAGATCCAGATCGGTGCGCGCACCAGGGGGCGGAACCGCAGCAGTCGTTCGCCGGCCCGGGCAAGGAACGACGAGAAATGTGGCGTTGGCATGTCGCCATCGTTTCATCCGGGCACCCACCGCGTACGCGCGGCGGGTTTGGGTATGAGCGCGCTATTTGATGCGGTCGGTAATCGTCTGGTCAATGGTTCGCGCGGTCTGCTCCGATTGGGGAAGCCCCAGCGCCCCGACATTGATCAGGGCCGAGGACTTGACGCGATAGATCAGCTTCCATTGGTCGGAATTGAACGCCACCGTGGATGGATCAGTCTGGTCCAGGGTGAAATCATAATTTGCAGCGTGCAGCCCTGAACACGCCGTCAGGGTCGAGACAAGGCGATCGAAGGCGGCGCGCGCCGCACCGTCATCCCGGTAGATGCCGACGGCCTGAATGACGTTGGCGACACCGCGAATCTTGACGTCGCCGACGCCGCCGTAGGTGTCACCGTTGAAAGTCACGGAACGAAACTGTGTCCAACCGTCGTCGAGTGTGGCCTCCTGGTCGAAGACTGCCCGGCACGGACCCGGGGCATCTGAATTCGAGTGGCGTGGTTGCCGCACCTCGGACCTCGGGCCCGCCTGAAGCGCATCGACGCCCGAGATGCGACGCACGTCGTCGAGGCTCACGACCAACGAATCAGTGGTGATGCCTGCTGTGGCCGTGCTGCTGGCTTTGCCCGGCGGCGGCCCCGAAAACCAGCAATTCACCGCTTCGAACATTCCCACCACTCCATCTGTGCATTCGACCACTCGGTCCGCACGCTATCGCTTAGTTCGCAAACGGACTCACCGAGGCGCGCCGGGCGTGGGCGTAGGGCGTCCGCGAGATTCCGGTATTCGTCAACGGCAGCACAACCGCTCGAGCTCAGTGGGCACCGGCCGGTGGGGTCGTCACCGCGGTGAGGCTCCACTTGTCGAGCCAGGGTTGGACCAGCTCGGCGATGGAGAATCTGGCCGGCGCCGAACACTTGGCGTCGGGCTTGCCGGGATTGAAGCCGCGGATGTCGATGCCCACTGCGGCGGCGGTGCCGTCGCGCTGCATCACATAGACCGGGCCGCCTGAATCGCCGCATTGGCCGGGCGCCGAAAATACGACCTTGCTGTCCGTGACATCGAGGACCTGTCCGCAGATGGCCTCGCTGGTGCTCATGCCGAACTTGCACAGCTGCTGGCCGATTTGCAGTTCGCTCGCGACGCCGGAGACCGGCAACGAGGCGGCGATGGCCGAACTCTGGGGGACGGCGTCGCCGTCGAGCACGATCAGGCCGATGTCGTGTTGTTCGCTGCGAACCCCCTCGCTGACCGTCTGGCCGAACGCGCCGAACGGTGTGTACGGCAGGATGCCGGCGAGGTTCATCGTCACCCTGCTGCGTTGGCCGGGCCGGTTGCAGTGACCCGCGGTGAGAACGCCGGGCCGACCGGCGCTGGTGTGCACCAAAAACCCTGCGGTGCAACCCATTCCGCCGAAGCCGTCGGCGTACTCGACGTAGATGCCCGCGCCGGGGCCGATCGCACTCGCCGCGGGCAGGGCGATGGGTGACAGGACCGGCGACGGTGTGGGCTCTGCCGAATCGACATCGTTGGGCCGCAGGCCGATCGCCGCCACCAGTGCGACGGCGCTGACCAAGGTTGCGAGCGTCAGCACCGAGGTACGCGTTCTCTGGCGCCGGGCGCTAACCCTCACCATTTACCAGATCTTTCAGGCAACGGGCGGCGCGTTCAATAGCGCGGGCCGGTCAGCCGACGGTGGCGGGCTCCTCACCGCGCGCCGTGCCCTGCGGGCTGCGGCGGTGGTGCCGGCGGTGGTGCCGGCGATGGTGGCGGATCTCGACGATCAGCCCGGTCAGCCCGAGGGCGCCGGTGCATACCGAAAACAGGTACAGCAGCGAGCTGGGGTGACCGGCGAGCGCGTCGCCGAGGATCACCACCGCGGCGGTGCCGGGCAGCAGGCCGCACAGCGTGGCCAGCGTGTAGGGCAACGCCCGAACGGCCGACGCGCCGGCGGCGTAGTTGATCGCCGAAAACGGGACGGCCGGGATCAGCCGCAGCGACACGACGGCGAGCCAGCCCCGCTGCCGCAGGCGCTCGTCCACCGTGTCGATCGCGCGGTGGCGCACCAGGCGGTTCAGCCGCCACCCGGCCGCGCGCACCAGATAGAGCGCGATCACCGCACTACAGGTGCTGGCGAGCACCGCGATCGGCACGCCCAGCGCCGGCCCGAACAGGAGCCCGGCGGCCAGGGTGAAGGGCGTGCGGGGGACCGGCACGATCGTCGCCACGATGTGCGCCAGCAGAAACGCCAGCGGGAACCACGGGCCCACCGATTCCGCCCAGTCGCGCATCTGCACCGGCGCGGGCAGCGGAACCCACGTCGCCGCCGCCACCAGCGCTGTGATACCGACCACTATGGCCACCACCCGCGGCCGGGACAGCAGGCGCGCCGCCGCGCCGATCGCACCGCCGAGATCGCGCAGCGTATCGGTGATTTTGCTGGTGGCGGGAGCCGTCACGCGTCCTAAGGTTACGGGGCCCAGGTGAATAACTCATTTCCCGCGGCTGGCGTTTCGCAGCGGGCCGTGCCCGGACGGCCCACGCCGCCGTTTTTTGCGAGGGGCGCGATCAATTAGCCTGCTTATTAAGTGGCTTTTCTTCTGCGAAAACAGGAGCAGTCGGTGTCCATTGACGTACCCGAGCTCGCCGACCTGGAACAGGTTCGCGGGCGCTGGCGCAGCGCCGTCGCCGGTGTGCTGTCCAAGAGCACCCGGCGTGACCCCGCCGAGCTGGGCGACGAGCCCGAGCACCTGCTGGACGCCCCGACCTATGACGGGTTCGCCATCCGGCCCCTCTACACCGTGTTCGACGAGCTGCCGGAGCCGCCGCTGCCGGGCGAGTGGCCCTACGTGCGCGGCGGCGACGGGTTGCGCGACGTGCAGTCCGGCTGGAAGGTTGCCGAGGTCATCCCCGCCGCCGGGACCCCCATCGACGACGCGAACGCGGCGGCGCTCGCCGCGCTCAACGACGGCGTCAGCGCGCTGTTGGTCCGGGTGGGGGAGTCGGGCGTGCCGGTGGATCGGCTCGAGGGCCTCCTCGCGGGCGTGCACCTGAACCTGGCGCCGGTGATCCTCGATGCGGGTGCCGACTACCCGGCTGCCTGTGAGGTCATGCTGGCGCTGGTCGCCGCGGTGGAACCCGAGGATCGGGCCACCGTCTCGGTCGACCTGGGCGCCGACCCGCTGACCGCGGCGCTGAGCGACCGTCCGGCGCCCGCGATCGAGGAGGTCGTCGCGGTCGCCGCGCGAGCGGCCCGCGATCACGGGGTGCGAGCGATCACCGTCGACGGGCCCGCGTTCCACAATCTGGGCGCAAACGCGACGTGGGAGCTGGCCGGCGTGATCGCGGCCGGCGTGGCCTACCTGCGGGTGCTCACCGAGTCCGGCATGCCGGCCGACGAGGCGCTCGGGCAGATCAGCTTCCGGCTGGCCGCCGACGACGACCAGTTCATGACGCTCGCCAAGATGCGAGCCGTGCGGCAGCTGTGGGCACGGGTCGCCGAGGTCGTCGGCCACCCGGACCGCGGCGCCGCCGTGGTGCACGCCGAGACGTCGCTGCCGATGATGACCCAGCGCGACCCATGGGTGAACATGCTGCGCTGCACGCTGGCGGCCTTCGGTGCGGGCGTCGGTGGCGCCGACACCGTGCTGACGTTCCCGTTCGATGTGGCGATCCCCGGCGGCTTTCCCGGCACGGCGGCCGGCTTTGCGCGCCGCATCGCCCGCAACACCCAGCTGCTGCTGCTGGAGGAGTCACACGTCGGACGGGTGCTGGACCCGGCCGGCGGTTCGTGGTACGTCGAAGACCTCACCGAGCGGCTGGCCCAGCAGGCGTGGGAGCGGTTCCAGGCCATCGAGAGCCGCGGCGGATTCGTGGACGCCCGCGGCTACGTCGCCGAGCAGATCGCCGAGGTCGCCGCGCGACGCGCCGCTGACGTCGCGCATCGTCGCACCGCGATCACCGGGGTCAACGAATTCCCGAATCTCTCCGAACCGGCCCTGCCACAAGGGGATTCGTCGGTCCCGCCGCGCGCCGCCGGGAACTTGCAGCGTTACGCCGCCGCGTTCGAGGCGCTGCGCGACCGCTCGGACGTCTACCTGGCGCGCACCGGGTCGCGGCCGCGGGCGCTGTTGTTGTCGCTGGGTCCACTGGCCGAGCACAACACCCGGGCGACCTTCGCGGCGAACCTGCTGGCATCGGGCGGCATCGAGGCCGTCAATCCCGGACCGGTCGACGCCACCGGCGTCGCGGCAGCGGTCGCCGAGGCGGGGTCGCCTGTGGCCGTCATCTGCGGCACTGACAAGCGCTACCAGCAGGAGGCGGCCGGCGTTGTCCAGGCCGCCCGAAGCGCCGGCGTGGAGCGCGTTTACCTGGCCGGGCCCGAGCAAGATGCCGAGCACCGGCCGGACGAGTACCTGACCGCGAAAATCGATGCGGTCGAAGCCCTTTCGAATCTGCTCACCCGATTGGGAGCCTAGCCGCAATGACCACGAGCACCGCTGCGATCGGCAGCTTCTCCGACATCCCGCTACACGGTGACCGTGCCCCGCGGCGGCCCAGCGAGGCTCCGGCAGGTACCGCGTGGCATACGCCCGAGGGCATTGACGTCAAACCGGTGTACATCGCCGCGGACCGTGCCGCGGCGGCCGCCGAGGGCTACCCGCTGAACAGCTTCCCGGGCGAGCCGCCGTTTGTGCGCGGCCCGTACCCGACGATGTATGTCAACCAGCCCTGGACAATCCGCCAATACGCCGGGTTCTCCACCGCGGCGGATTCCAACGCGTTTTACCGTCGCAACCTCGCCGCCGGCCAGAAGGGCCTGTCGGTGGCCTTCGACCTGGCCACCCACCGCGGCTACGACTCCGACCATCCCCGCGTCCAGGGCGACGTCGGAATGGCCGGTGTGGCAATCGATTCCATCCTCGACATGCGCCAGCTCTTCGACGGCATCGACCTGTCGGCGGTGAGCGTGTCGATGACGATGAACGGCGCCGTGCTGCCGATCCTGGCGCTGTACGTGGTGGCCGCCGAGGAGCAGGGGGTGCCTCCGGAGAAGCTGGCCGGCACCATCCAGAACGACATCCTCAAAGAGTTCATGGTCCGCAACACCTACATCTACCCGCCCAAGCCGTCGATGCGCATCATCTCCGACATCTTCGCCTACACCAGCGCCAAGATGCCGAAGTTCAACTCCATCTCGATCTCCGGCTACCACATCCAAGAGGCCGGGGCCACAGCGGATTTGGAGTTGGCCTACACCCTGGCCGACGGCGTCGACTACATCAAGGCGGGCCTGGACGCTGGGCTCGGCATCGACAAGTTCGCGCCCCGGCTGTCCTTCTTCTGGGGCATCGGGATGAACTTCTTCATGGAGGTCGCCAAGCTGCGGGCCGGCCGGCTGCTGTGGAGCGAGCTGGTCGCCGGGTTCGGCGCCAAGAACCCCAAATCGCTGTCGCTGCGCACACATTCGCAGACCTCAGGCTGGTCGCTGACCGCGCAGGACGCGTTCAACAACGTCGCCCGCACCTGCATCGAGGCGATGGCCGCCACGCAGGGCCACACTCAGTCGCTGCACACCAACGCGCTCGACGAGGCGCTGGCGCTGCCCACCGACTTCTCGGCCCGGATCGCGCGCAACACCCAGCTGGTCTTGGCGCAGGAGTCGGGCACCACCAGGCCCATCGACCCGTGGGGCGGCTCCTATTACGTGGAGTGGCTGACCCATCAACTCGCGCAGCGGGCCCGCGCCCACATTGCCGAGATCGCCGAGCACGGCGGCATGGCGCAGGCCATCAGCGACGGCATCCCCAAGCTGCGCATCGAGGAGGCCGCCGCGCGCACCCAGGCCCGCATCGACTCGGGCCTCCAGCCGGTGATCGGGGTCAACAAGTACCAGGTCGACGAGGACCAGCAGATCGAGGTGCTCAAGGTCGAGAACAGCCGGGTCCGCGCCGAGCAGCTGGCCAAACTGAAGGAGCTGCGGGCGAGCCGGGATCAGTCGGCGGTCGACGCCGCCCTGGCGGAGCTGTCCCGGGCCGCCGCGGCTCACGGTCGCGCCGGCGACGACGGGCTGGGCAATAACCTGCTGGCGCTGGCCATCGACGCGGCCCGGGCCAAGGCCACCGTGGGCGAGATCTCCGACGCGCTGGAAAAGGTCTACGGGCGGCACCAGGCCGAGATCCGTACCATCGCCGGCGTCTACCGGGACGAGGCCGGCGGAGCCGGAGGAGGTGACAGCATCACCCCGCTTTCCAAGGCGAGCGCGCTCGTCGAGAAGTTCGCCGAGGCCGACGGGCGCCGGCCCCGAATTCTGGTGGCCAAGATGGGCCAGGACGGCCACGACCGCGGGCAAAAGGTGATCGCGACGGCGTTCGCCGACATCGGGTTCGACGTCGACGTCGGATCGCTGTTCTCCACCCCCGAGGAGGTGGCCCGCGAGGCCGCCGACAACGACGTGCACGTCATCGGGGTGTCCTCGCTGGCCGCCGGGCACCTGACGCTGGTGCCGGCGCTTCGCGATGCCTTGGCCGAGGTGGGCCGGCCCGACATCATGATCGTGGTGGGCGGCGTCATTCCGCCGGACGACTTCGACGAGCTGTACGCTGCCGGTGCCGCCGCCATCTTCCCGCCCGGCACGGTGATCGCCGACGCCGCCATCGGCCTGCTCAACAAGCTCGCCGAGCGGCTGGGGTATGACCTGAGCTAGATGGCACCCGATCCCGTCAACAACGACACCGTCGACGAGGTAGCCGCTGCCATCCGCAGCGGCGATCGCGCGGCGCTGCCGCGGGCCATCACGCTGCTGGAATCCACCCGCGCCGATCACCGCCAGCAGGCGCAGCAGCTGCTGCTGGCTCTGCAGCCGGACACCGGTGACGCGCACCGCGTGGGCATCACGGGGGTCCCCGGGGTGGGGAAGTCGACGACCATCGAGTCGTACGGCATGCATCTGATCGAACAGGGCCACCGGGTCGCCGTGTTGGCGGTGGACCCCTCGTCCACCCGCACCGGCGGGTCGATCCTCGGCGACAAGACGCGGATGGCCCGGCTGGCACAGCACCCCGACGCCTACGTCCGGCCATCGCCGACGTCGGGCACGCTGGGCGGGGTGGCAAAGGCCACCCGGGAGACCATCGTGCTGCTGGAAGCCGCCGGCTTCGACAAGATTTTGATCGAAACGGTCGGAGTCGGGCAGTCCGAGGTGGCGGTGGCGAACATGGTCGACACGTTCGTGTTGTTGACCCTGGCGCGCGCCGGCGATCAACTGCAGGGCATCAAGAAGGGCGTGCTGGAGCTGGCCGACATCGTCGTGGTGAACAAGGCCGACGGCGAGCACGTCGGCGACGCCCGGATAGCGGCGCGGGAGCTCTCGGCCACCATCAGAATGATTTACCCGCGTGAAACGCTTTGGCGGCCACCGGTTCTCACCATGAGCGCGGCGGAGGGGACGGGGCAGACGGAGCTGTGGGACACGATCGAGCGCCATCGTCAGGTGCTCGCGGACGCCGGAGAGTTGGAGGCCCGGCGCCGGGCCCAGCAGGTCGACTGGACCTGGCAGATGGTGCGCGACGCCGTGCTGGACCGGCTGCTGTCCAACCCCGCGGTGCGCAAGATCCGCGCCGAGGTGGAGCGCCAGGTGAAGGAGGGGGAGTTGACCCCCGCGCTGGCGGCTCAGCAAATACTGAAGGCCGCGTCCGGCTAACGGAAAGATAACTTAATTACTGTTTGCCCATGGGGCATGTGAAATCCAAGTAAATTTGACTTGTGACAATGGGGTCCCGAGTCGATCGCCGCGCGGTCCCTGTCCACGATGACCCTGACGCAGGTCATCGTGTGTCCGGCGCGGCGGACTCACAATTCGGTTGCGTCGTTCGCAGCTTCGCCAGCATGTTTCCCGCGCGCCGGTTCGGCGGCGGGGCCCTGGCGGTGTATCTCGATGGCCAGCCCGTGGTCGACGTGTGGACGGGCTGGTCCGACCGGGGAGGCCACCGGCCATGGTCGGCCGACACCGCCCCGATGGTGTTCTCGGCGACCAAGGGAATGGCCGCCACGGTCATCCACCGGCTTGCTGACCGAGGATTGATCGACTACGAGGCGCCGGTCGCCGAGTACTGGCCGGAGTTTGCAGCAAACGGCAAGGCCCATCTCACCGTGCGCCAGGTGATGCGACACCAGGCCGGCCTGTCGGGCCTGCGCGGGGCCACCAAGGAAGAGCTGCTGGACCACCTCGTCATGGAGGAGCGGCTGGCCGCGGCGGCGCCCGGGCGGCTGCTGGGTAAATCGGCATACCATGCGCTGACCTTCGGCTGGCTGATGTCCGGGCTGGGCCGGGCCGTCACCGGGAAGGGCATGCGGGCGCTGATCCGCGAGGAGCTCGCCGAGCCCTTGGGCACCGACGGCATGTACCTGGGGCGGCCGCCGGCGGGGGCGCCGACGCGGGTCGCCGAGATCATCGCGCCGCAGAACATCGTGAGCATTCCGGTCGTCAACTACGTGACGCGCAAGGTCGCGATGGAGCTGTCCGGCGGTTTCCGGTCCATGTACTTCCCGGGCATGATGGCCACGGTCAAGGGTGAGAATGCCATGCTCGACGGAGAGCTCCCGGCGGCCAACGGGGTGGTCACGGCCCGCGCGCTGGCACGAATGTACGGCGCCATCGCCAACGGCGGCGAGGTCGACGGCATACGCTTCCTGTCCCGTGAGCTGGTTGCCGGCCTCACGGGTCGAAAGAGCCTGCGGCTGGACCGAAACCTGTTCGTGCCGTTGGCTTTCCACCTCGGCTACCACAGCCTGCCCATTGGCAATGTGATGCCGGGCTTCGGCCATGTCGGGTTGGGCGGGTCGCTCGGCTGGACCGACCCCGCTAGTGGGGTGGCGTTCTCGTTGGTGCACAACCGGCTGCTGACACCGTTTGTGATGACCGATCATGCGGCGTTCGTGGGCATCTATGCGCTGATCCGTCAGGCTGCCGCAAAGGCTCGCAAACACGGTTTCCAGCCGGTGACCGAGTTCGGCGCGCCGTTCAGCGAGCCGGGGGCCGTCGCGGGCTGATTTGCGGTTCCCCTACCACCCTGGGGATTACGACCTCGGGATCGAAGGCCTCGGGATCGGGCTGGTGTCGGTGTCGTCGCCGCCGAACCTCTCCCCGAGCAGCGCCCGCACCACCGGGCGCGGTGGTAGGGACCGAAGCATTCGACTGGCCGGGCGTGGACGAACCAGCTGCGGCCACCAGAACCAACGTCCGAGCAGCGCGGCAATGGACGGCGTCATGAACGCACGCACGATCAAGGTGTCGAACAGCAGGCCCAGGCCGATCGTGCTTCCGACCTGACCGATGATTCGCAGGTCGCTGAACACCATGGAGGCCATCGTGAACGCGAACACCAGGCCCGCGTTCGTCACGACCTTGCCGGTGCCGCCCATCGCGCGGATGATCCCGGTCTTGATGCCGCCGGCCAGCTCCTCTTTCATCCGGGACACCAGCAGCAGGTTGTAGTCGGACCCGACCGCCAACAGGACGATCACGGACATCGGCAGCACCATCCAGTGCAATTTGATGCCGAGTATGTACTGCCAGATCAGCACCGAAAGCCCGAACGATGCGCCCAACGAAACTGCCACCGTACCCACAATCACCAAGGAGGCCACAAAACTTCGCGTGAGCACGAGCATGATGATGAAAATCAGGCAGAGCGCACCGATTACCGCGATGTACAGGTCGTATTTTGCCCCGTCGTGGAAATCCTTGTATGTCGACGCGGTGCCGGCGACATAGATCGGGGAGCCCTCGAGGGGCGTGTTCTTGAGCGCCTCCTGTGCCGCATTCTTTATGGGACCGATACGCGCCACGCCCTCGGGCGTCGCGGGATCGCCCACATGCGAAATGATGAATCGAGCCGCTTTCCCGTCGGGAGAGATGAAGGAGTTCATCGCCTCCTTGAAGTCCGGGTTCTCGAAGACCTCTGGGGGCAGGAAGAAGGAATCGTCGTTTTTGGCCGCGTCGAACGCTTCTCCCATGACGGTGGCGTTCTCGGTCGATTCGTCCACCGCGTGCATGGTCCCGGCCATGGTGCTATGCATGGTCAGGAGCATTGTCCGTGCGTGCTCCGCTATCGCGATCATTGTCGGGAACGACTCCAACAACTGCGGCAACAAAACGTCCATCTTGTCAAGGTCCTGCACGACCTCAGCCAATTTTTCGGTTATCGTGTCGACGCCGTCGAGCGTGTCAAAAATGGATCGCAAGGCCCAGCATAGCGGGATGTCGTAACAGTGCTTTTCCCAGTAGAAGTAACTTCGGACTGGCCTGTAGAAGTCTTCGAAATCCGCGAGGTGGTTTCTTAGCTCATATACGGCGTCGGCCGTTTCTTTCGTGGTGACGATTGTGCGGTGAGTAGTCTCTGTGATTTCTTTCTGCAATGCGTATATGTGCTTCATTATCGCGATTTGCTGGCTCATCAGGTCAGCCTGTTTGAGCATGTCATCAGTTCGAAGCTTTATGTACTGCATGTTTTGTAGCATGCCCGCGTTCTGCAGGCTGAGAAGAAATGGTATCGAGGTATGCTCGATCGGTGTTCCCTCGGGCCGGGTTATGCCCTGCACGCGAGAAATACCCGGAACACGGAATATCGCCTTGGCTAATTTATTCAGCGTGATGAAATCCGTCGGGTTGCGCAGGTCGTGGTTCGATTCGATCATCAGCATTTCGGGCATCATCCGGGACTGGGAAAAGTGGCGGTCCGCGGCGGCGTACCCGGCATTGGCCGGAACGTCTTTGGGTATATACAACCGGTCGTTGTAACTCGTTTTGTAGCCCGGCAGGGTCACCAGACCGATCAGCGCGATGGCTACCGTCCCGGCGAGAATGGGTGCGGGCCAGCGAACAATCGCCGTGCCGACGCGGCGCCATCGACCGAACCCGATCGTGCGCGTGGGGTCGAAGAGGCCGAACCCACTTCCGACGGCAAGAACCGCCGGAACCAAGGTCAGTGCGATCGCGACCGAAAGCAGCATTCCCAACGCGCACGGGACACCGATGGTCTGGAATATGGGCATCCGGGTGAAGCTCAGGCACAACATTGCCCCGGCGATCGTCAGACCGGAACCCAGGACGACGGGAGCCACCCCGCGGTAGGTGGTGTAGTAGGCGGTATCTCTCTCCTCGCCGGCCTGGCGGGCCTCTTGATATCGGCCGAAGAAGAAGATCGCGTAATCCGTCCCGGCCGCCATCGCGAGGGCCACCAACAGGTTGATGGCGAACGTGGACAGGGCGACGATGTTGTTATTGCCGAGAAACGCGATAAATCCCCGGGCCGCAAATACTTCGAGGCCAACTGTGAGCACCAACGGGATCACGGTTATGACCGAGCGGTAGACAAAAAGCAATACCGCAAAAATAATCACGGCACCGATTACGGTCATCTTCAGAATGGATCTGTTACCGCTCTCCTGCATGTCCGAAATGAGCGCCGCCGGGCCCGTGACGTAGGCCCGGACGCCGGGCGGCGGCGACGACCGATCGATGACGTTCCGAACCGCGGCCACGGAGCTCTCCCCCAGGGCCGTACCTTGGTTGCCGGCGAGGTTCACGATGACATATGCGGCCTTGGCATCGGGGCTTTGGGCACCCGCCTGCGTAAGTCGATCTCCCCAGAGATCCTGCACATGCTCGACATGGCGCCGATCGGCGGTGAGCTTGTGAACCAGGTCGGTGTAGTAAGCGTGAGCATCGTCGCCGAGTGGCCGCTGTCCCTCGAGGACGATCATCGCCAAGCTGTCCGAATCGGATTCCTTGAAGTCCCGGCCGATGCGCTTCATGGCCTGCACCGATGGTGCGTCCTGAGGAGCCAACGGTACTGAATGCTCTCGCCCGACGCGCTCGAGCGACGGGACTGCGAACGTCACAAGCAACGTCAGGGCGGCCCACGCCAGGATGATCAAAACCGCAAGCTTGCGGATCGTCCGTGCGATGAATGGGGCCCGAGGTTGGTGTTCGGTGCTCATGCGGCGCTCAAGTTGATAGTCCGCCACTTACCGCGGCTGTTTGAGCAGCGCGCGTACCAGTGGACGGGGTCCTGTCGGTCGAAGTAGCAGGCTGGCAGGGCGGGAGCGCACATTCTTCGGCCACCAGAACCAGCGTCCCAGCAACGCGGCGACGGATGGCGTCATGAACGCTCGCACGATCAGAGTGTCGAACAGCAGGCCCAGGCCGATCGTGGTGCCGATCTGACCGATGATGATCAGGTCGCTGACGATCATGGATCCCATGGTGAACGCGAACACCAGGCCGGCGTTCGTCACGACCTTGCCGGTGCCGCCCATCGCCCGAATGATGCCCGTCTTTATGCCGGCGCCTACTTCTTCTTGCATCCGGGCGACCAGCAACAAGTTGTAGTCAGACCCCACCGCAAGCAGGACCAGCACAGCCATCACCAGCACGAGCCAGTGAATTTGGATGCCGAGCAGATTCTGCCAGACCAGCACGGACAGCCCGAAGGATGCGCCCAGCGAGAGCAATACCGTGCCTACGATGACCAGGGCGGCGACAAAACTTCGCGTCATGATCAGCATGATGATGAAAATGAGGCACACCGCGGCCACCCCGGCGATCATGAGATCGTACTTCGAGCCGTCCACGAGGTCTTTCGTTAACGCGGCGGTGCCGGCGAGGTAGACCTTGGCGCCTTCCAGGGGAGTTCCCTTGAGCGCTTCCGCGGCCGCATTCTTTATCGCATCGACCCGTCCGACGCCCTCGGGCGACGCCGGATCCGCCTTTTGGGTGATGAGCAAACGGGCAGCCTTTCCGTCGGGTGACAGGAAAAGCTTCATGACTCGCTTGAAGTCGGCATCGTTGAACGCGTCCGGACCAATGAAGAAAGAATCGTCGTTCCTGGACTCGTCGAAAGCCTTCCCCATGGCTGTCGAATTTGCGCTGCTCTCGTCCATCGCGGTCATCGTCCCGGCCATGGTGCTATGCATGGTCAAGAGTGAGGTGTGCATGCTCTTCATGATCGCGATCATCGGGGGGAACTGCACGAGGATTTGCGGCATGAGCGCGTCTATGTGATCGAGGTCGACGATCATGTCCTTCAGTTTGTCGTTGAGCTCGTCGACGCCGTCGAGTGAATCGAATATGGATCTCAAGGAAAAGCAGAGGGGAATATCATAGCAGTGTTTTTCCCAGTAGAAATAACTCCGGATCGGCCTGAAGAAGTCCTCGAAATCCGCAAGGTGGTCTCGCAGCTCGCTGGTGATCTGCTGTATGTCGTGGGTCTCGGTGACCGTATGATGAGTCACAGCGACGAGCTGCTGCATCAGGTCATACATGTGCTCCATGATGTTGATCGTTTGCGCCAACTCGTTGGCCTGCCTGAGGAGGTCATCCATGCGGGCCCGCTGGAATGGCATGATCTGTTGCGACGCGGCTTGCTGCATGCTGAGCATAAACGGTATCGATGTGTGCTTGAGCGGGGTACCCTCGGGGTGAGTCAAGCCCTGCACCCTGGCAATACCGGGAACCGCGAGAATGCTTTTTTCTAGTTTGTTCAACACCAATGCGTCTGCCGGATTGCGCAGATCATGATCGGCCTCGATCAACAGGACTTCGGGCGACAACATTCGTGCAACGGCAAAATGCCGTTTTGCCGCCTCGAGACCCACCGAAGCGGGGATATTTTTGGGGATGTAATTCATGTCGTTGTAGCTGGGTTTGTATCCCGGCAGCGTCAGCAGCCCGATAAGGGTGACTGCTAATGTCACGATCAAAATGGGAGCCGGCCAACGGACGATCGCCGTGCCTATGCGCCGCCATCCATGCAGTCGGATCCTCCGTTTGGGATCGAACAGCCCGAAACGGCTCCCCACGTGGAGGACGGCCGGAACGAGGGTGAGGGCAACCGCCACCGCAACGAGCACGCCTACCGCGGACGGAACGGCCAGGGATTGGAACTGGGGCAGCCGGGCGAACTTGAGGCAGAAAAGAGCTCCCGCGATAGTCACACCGGAGGCCAAGACAATCTTGGCCACGCCGTGATATGTGGTGTAGTAGGCCACTTCCCGGCTCTCGCCGCCCTGGCGTGCCTCTTGATACCGCCCGACGAAGAATATTCCGTAGTCGGTTCCGGCCGCGATCACAAGGGCTACCAGCAGATTGACGGCGAAGGTGCTGAGACCGATTAGCCCTTGATCGCCGAGGAACGCGACAAGTCCTCGGGCCACCTGCAATTCGATTCCGACCATCAGCAGCAACAGAATTACGGTGACGATCGAACGGTAGACGAGAAGCAACATGGTGAAAATGACCGCGAGGCTGACCAGCGTGATCATCACGACCGTGCGGTCGCCACTGCTGCCCATATCCGAAACGAACGCCCCGGGGCCGGTGACATACGCCCGGACGCCGGGCGGCGCGGGCGTGTGCGCCGTGATGTATCGGACGGCTTCGACCGATTCGTTCGACAGGGCCGAGCCAGGGGCACCGTACGTGCTTATTTGCACATATGCGGCCTTACCATCGCCGCTTTGCGCGGCGCCGGTCAGGAGTGGATCGCTCCAGAAGTCCTGGATGTATCCCACGTGTTTCGGATCGTTCCGCAACTGGTGAATCAAACGGTCGTAGTACTTGTGGGCCTCGTCGCCGAGGGGTTGCTGCCCCTCCAAGACGATCATCACCGTGCTGCTCGTCGTCGAACCGGTGCCGGAATCGGCTTCCTTGAAGTCCTGCCCCATGCGCATCGACGCCTTCATCGCCGGCGCATCGTTGAGGTTCAGCGCTATCGAATGCGTTCGCTCGACCTGCTCCAACGAGGGGACGGCGATACCCAGGATTACGATGAAGGCCACCCACGCCAAAATGATCGGGATCGAAAACCGGTGAATCATCCGCGCCGCGAACGACGGCGGGGTGTGCACGGTGTCGAGGTCTTGTTCGCTCATGCGGCCTTCAGCAGGCAGAAGGTGAATGCGCTCACTTCGTTCGATACCTTCTCGGTTTTGACCACACCGTCCACCAAGATGCGGCAGCCAATGCTGTCGCTATCGCCTTGCGCGATGACGTTTCCGACCGCGGACGCCGCGGTGAGCTGGAACTCCAACGACCACGGCAAGGGCGCCGCCTTGATGCGCTGCGGTTCACCGTTGACGTCGAAATAGGCGATCTGCGCCACGGTTCCTGGCGGTCCGAAAACCTCGTACCTGAGATGCTTGGCGTTGTAGGGCTTGGGGTTTTGGCCCCGGGTGTCCGAATACGAAAGTTGTTTCTCAGAGCCGAAGATGCCATGCAGCCGCGACACCGTGAAGCCTCCGGCAACAACTACGGCGAGGATGACCAGCGGAACCCACAGCCGCTTGAGGACTCTGAAAATCGCCAACCCCCCATTTAGATGAGTGTTTCGGGCGCGTGCTCGCGGTTCGGGTGGAGGCTGGCGAACACGCCGCAGAAAATCCGTTCGACGGCCAGGTTCCGGGCTGACGTCGAGGGGACCGGTGTCGGCGGCGTCCGACCGGGCCTGCGCGAATTCTCGCACACCGCGTTCGACCACCGAAATCACCTTCCCACCAGTTTCGATACCCTGCATCACGTTAGCCGCCGGAACATGCACCCACATATCAGTCGGTGGTAACCCGCGTCGACGTTACAACGATTGTGGTGGGCGCCGCAGCCTGTTCGTGCGGCGGTCACCTCAACCGTGCCGCGCCTCGGGGAACACGAGCCGCCCTCGATGAGTAAATCATGTGGGCGGCGTCCGTAGCGGCTCGTTGCCAACGTGATACCGGATCGTATTGCATACCGGCGCCGTGGCCGCACGGCACCCGTCTTCCGTCCCCGTCAGCAAAGCGTGAAGCCGGCAAGGAGGACCGTTGAAAGCCGAAGGAGGGGACTGACAGCTAACGAAGATGGCGGCGGGGCCGCCGGTCGCGCTCCGCCGGGATCGAGGGGGCGGCGCCAGGAGTTTGGCGGAAGCCTGGACGGGCCCCGCCGGTCCGCACTACCGTTTGGACGAAGCTTCACTCATCTCGACTGGGAGGGTATGGAGAATCGGTGAGCGTCAATCCGTTCGACGACGAGAATGGCAGTTTCTTCGTCTTGGTCAACGACGAGGAGCAACACAGCCTGTGGCCGACATTCGCAGATGTTCCAGCCGGCTGGCGGGTGGTTTACGGCGAAGCGGACCGCACTGCGTGCCTTGAGTACATCGAACAGAACTGGCCCGACATACGGCCGAAGAGTTTGCGCGACAGGCTGGCAGCCGACAAAGCTTCCGATACGTAACCGCGCGCCGCGTCAGTCGATCTCGCCGGTCAGCTTGAACTCGGCCAGGGTGCGGGCAACCAGCTCGCGCAACGCGGCCTTGGTGTTCTCCGTGCCCGGTTGGTATGCCTCGACGGTGATGCCGACCGTGTCGCCTATGCGCCACGACTGGAGAGTCAGTTGGCCGCCCGCTCGTTCGAGCCACCCTCGGGTGACGTTTTGCCCGATCACTCGAATCAGATGCAGGGGATGCAGGTTGGCGGTGATGGTGGCGTAGTCGTCGTCGTTACGGGCGAGAACGTACACCAGCGCGCCGAGGTCGCGGAGATTCGAACAGAACACCGGGCGATCCGGGTCGTCGAGCGCATTATCGGCCAGTCGTTTCATCGCCCGCTTGGGCGTGAACGGGGCCAGCCACAAGAGCTGCCGCTCATCGTCGTCCGGTGTCTCGCGCATGGTCGTCAGCGCCTGCTTGATGGCAGCGCGGAGCTCGCGCAGATCCGTCGTCACCTCGGTCGGGTCGACACTGAGGCTTGCGTACGTCACCGCGATCGCGCGCGAATCGTCCTCGGTGCGGTCGCTCATGGGTAGCTGCAAGGTGACGGCGCCGTCACTGTCGCGCCGGCGCCCCAGGCGCTCCCCGAGCTTCGCGGCCAGACCGGCGAGCAGCGTTTCGCTCGTTCCGCCCAGCGCCTTGGCGCAGGCGTCCCACGCATCCACGTCGATGTGGACGGTGATGACCGGTACGACGACCACCTCGTCGCCGTCGCCGTCGCTTCCGCTGGGCGCGACGGGTCGCGATGCGGGTTTTTCGGCGTTTTCGCGGCGCTGGCGACGGGCCAGCTTTGCCGCCGCCACCAGCGCTCGGGCGGCCTCGGGCACGTCTTGCGCCGTTTCGCGGGCGTCCTGGATCATCGCGCGAAGTTGAGTGCGTGAACGCGGGGGCGGGTAGCCGAGGTCGTTCGTGTACGGGCGTAGGACCGCGTCGGCGATCGCAAGCGTGAGCCCGAAGCCGTCCACCAGGTAATGGGAAACCACCAGGCTGATCGCGGTCGAGCCGTCCGTAAGCGGAAGGACGCCGATGTGCCAACCGGGGCCGCGTTCGGGATCGGTGGGCTGCTGTGCCTGCTCGTCGGCCCAGTCGCTGAGTTCGGCGCGCGGACGCGCGGATCCGGCGATCTCGATATCCGCCGGCCCGCAGTCGGAGACCCAGCGGAACCGGGCGAACGGCACCCGTGAACGCTCGATGCGCCGTCCCAACAGCCCGTACCGCAGATTGTGGTTGAAGGCCCGCAGCCCATCGAGGTCGATGGCATGCCCATAGATCCAGACGACCTGAACGACCACCTGTCGGCCGATGGCCCGATGCTGCGCGAACAAGGCATGATCCAAGATCGCGAGCCGATTGTCCGGCCGCCCACGACCTTTCGATGCCCGGCGCCGTGCCCGGCGTGTTAGCTCCGGCACCGCTCAGCCCTCGCCGACGCGGATCGACGGCGAACGATGCCGCGCAGGCCGAACCAAATCATCACACGAGACTAACCGATCCGTTTGTTCGCATGGACCAGTCGCATCGATGTCTCGAACCAAGCGGGACTATTGATTTCACCGGCCACGCACTGACACCCGCGGGCAAAACCCGGTCCCATCGGCTGGTCCATGCTTACACTGTCTCGACGAAACCGACGTTCGGGATCGTCGACATCGACCAAAGCAGGGTGTGTGATGATCTTGACCATGAGTGGCCCGGCTGCATCAGTTATGTTGCGGCGCTTGGTGTTTGGGCCAGCTATCATCGAAACGGCGCCGCCGTGGCCGGCGACGTCATGCGCGTGTCCGTGAGTTGTGCGCGCGCCCGGTCGGCACGGCGGCCGGTGCGGAAGGCGCGACCCGGCGCGACCGAAGCGCGGTGGCAATGACTGACGTCGGTGGTGCGGCAGCCTCCACCGGGCCGATCGCACGGGGCAGCTTCGCCCGGGTCGGAACTGCGACCGCGCTGACCGCCGTCTGCGGCTACGGGGTGATCTATCTGGCGGCCGGCGACCTGGCTCCGGCCGGCTTTTCGGTATTCGCGGTGTTCTGGGGGGCCTTCGGCATGGGCACCGGCGCCACGACCGGCCTGCTGCAAGAAACCACCCGCGAAGTCCGCTCGATACCGTACGCCGACGTCACCGCGGGCCACGGCACCCATCCGCTGCGGGTGGCCGGGATGACCGGCGTTGTCGCGGCCGTGGCGATCGCGGGTAGTTCGCCCCTGTGGAGCAGGCAGGTATTCGCCGCGGAACGCTGGTTGTCGGTGGGCCTGCTCAGCGTCGGACTGGCCGGATTTTGCCTGCACTCCGCCCTGCAGGGCATGCTGGCCGGTAGCAATCGCTGGACTCACTACGGGGCGCTGATGGTGAGCGACGCGATCATCCGGGTGGCGGTCGCGGTCGCTACGTTCGTGATCGGATGGGGCCTGGCCGGGTACTTGTGGGCCACCGTCGGGGGCGCCACGGCGTGGCTGCTCATGCTGATCGCCTCGCCCACGGCGCGAGCCGCGGCCCGGCTGGTGACGCCAAGCGGCACCGCGAGATTCCTGCGCGGCGCGACGCATTCCATCACCGCCGCCGGTGCCAGCGCGATTTTGGTGATGGGGTTTCCGGTGCTGCTCAAGGCGACGTCGAACGAGCTCGGCGCGGCGGGAGGCGTCATCATCCTGGCGGTCATCTTGACCCGCGCGCCGCTGCTGCTGCCGCTGTACGGAATACAAGGCAACCTGATCGCTCATTTTGTGGACGAACGCACCAAACGGCTTCGGGCGCTCATCGTGCCGGCGGCGATTATCGGGGGGATCGGCGCGATCGGCGTGCCGGCCGCCGCACTTGGCGGGCCCTGGTTGCTGCGGGCTGGATTCGGTCCCGACTACCACGCCAGCGCGGCGTTACTGGCCTGGCTGACGGCGGCGGCGGTGAGCATCGCCATGTTGACACTCACCGGCACCGCGGTGGTCGCGGCTGCGCTGCATCAGGCGTATTCGCTGGGCTGGGTCGGCGCGACGGCCGCATCGACGTTGTTGTTGCTGCTGCCGCTACCGTTGGAGATTCGCACGGTGATCGCGTTATTGTGCGGTCCGTTGGTCGGAATCGCTATCCATTTGGCCGCGTTGGCGCGGCCACTCGGCTGATCGGGGTTGTACCCGTCGTCGACGACCACCATGCTCCTGTTACCTATTCGCGCGAAACCGAGGAGGATGCTGATGAATCGACCCCGTGGGGTGCTGCGCGGCCAATCCGCGCGCACGATCCTGCTGGGCACCATTCTGGTCATGTCGGCGGTTTCGGCTGCGACGGCCTTCTTCCTGACCCAGTACTTCTCGGTCGACGTGCTTTCCTCTTTCTTGTGGATCCCCCAGGACTGCTGGCTCGATTTGGGTATGAAGATCGGGCGACACTGCTTCAGTGACCACACAATGGTCGCGGGCGCCGCAATGCGGCCCAACCCCTGGGAACCGTTCGGATCAATTCCCCCCGATTACGAGCCGTGGCAGCTCGTGTACCCGGCGGCTGGAATACTGCCGCATCTGGTTTTCGAGCTTCCGGCGAAGTGGCTGGGTGCACCGCGTCTGGGGCTGGTCGGCTATGAGTTGGCGCTGACGATAGCGGCCCTTTCTCCCGCGTTCTGGGCGTCCCGGGGGACACGTGGCGTGGAGCGGGCGGTGGTCTTCGTAGCACTGGGCGCCGCGGCCATCCCAGTGTGGGCGGTGATCGATCGGGGCAACTCAGTGGGATTCGTGGTGCCGATCGCGCTGGTTTTCTTGGTGGCGTTGTGCCGCCAACGGTGGGGCCTGGTGACGATCATGGTGGTGCTGGCCGCGCTGTTGAAACCCCAGTTCGCCGTCCTGGCGGTGGCGCTGTTGGCGGCCCGCCAATGGCGGTGGGGCGGCCTCGCCATCGGCGGCGCCGTGATCTCCAACCTCGCCGCCTATCTGCTGTGGCCGCGGGACTTTCCGCAGACAATCACACAATCGATGCAGTCCCTCGTCCACTATGGCAACTCGTTCGCCTGGCTTACCGACCTGCGGAACATTTCCTTTAGCAGAACGCTCCTGCTGGTCCCGGATGCCGTCAAGGGGGCCCAGACGGGCGGCAAGATACCGGAGGGCTTCCTGGCCGGCCCGCGACCGCTGATTGGATATGCCGTCCTGGCTCTCGTCATCGTCTGCGTGCTGGCTCTGGGGCGACGCATCCCTCCTGTCATGGTGGGCATTGTGCTGCTGGCCAACGCCACACTCTGCATCTCAGTGGTTGCTTCCTACTACCTGGTATTCGTCTTGCCAATCGCTGCGCTGGTTGTCCGAGACCCCGACGGGCCGCAAGGTGCCGGGATATTCGACGGACTTGCCCGCCGCGGCGACCCCCGTCGTCGGGTTGGCATCTGGGTAAGTTTGGCCACCGCGCTCAGCATCGCCCAGGTCGCCATGCCGATGCTGTACCAAGTACCAACCTTGGGACAGCGGGGGCCCAAGGGGGCCAGCGGTACCACGCTGTTCGCCGTCACCACGGTGCCTCTGACGCCGTTCTTGTGGCTGGTCGCGTGCGCGGTGATCATCGTCTCCTACGCGCGTAGACCGGCTCCCTCAGACGACGGTGAAGAGGTCACGCGGGACGGCGCTCGGGACACAGAGGCGAGCGGCTCACATTCATCCGAGCCGATGGCGGAGTCCTCACCGCAAGGAATGCCCGGCCAGCCGGGGCCAAATTGACGTTCCCGGGGAGATCGGGACGAGCGTCACGAACCGCAATCGCCTAGTAGAGAGTTGCCCGAGTACCAGGCGACAGGACCGCCGGGCATCGAGCAGCATCGGATCGTGAGAGCGTCACGCCGGGACGCGCCCAGCGAATACGGTCTCGGCCCCAGTGCCGTCGTCCGAACCTGCGTAAACCTCGGGCTCGAAGCCCGCGTCGCGCACGTAATCGACGATGTCGCGGCCGAACTCGGTAAACGCCAGCAAATCGGCCCCCACCGGGATGAACCGGTAAGCCCCGCTGCCTCGGCCGTGGTAGAGGGGTGGCATCAGGTGGACGATCTCGCCGTCGTCGCCTATCCGGGCCCGTGTTTCCGTCGTCGCGCGCGTCCAGACGACTGGCACCGTGAAGACATGGCGACCTCCAGGCCGCAGCACCCGTCGCGTCTCGGCCAGCGCGGTTCGGAAGTCGTGAACGTGTTCCAGGGTGTCAGACGACAAGACGAGATCGAAGGCAGCATCGGGGTAAGTGAGGTTACAGATGTCTTCGTTCCGCACGCCGTCGATGACCTCGCCCAAGTGCTGCGGCCCGCGGTAATCGGAGAACGCAAGCCGCGGGAGCCGCCGCAACAGAGTGTGCAGCGATCCGAGCGACCCGATCGTGTTTACCTCGGCGACGTCGAGGGCACGGAACGCGGGATCCTCGATCAGTTCAGCCAACGACCCGCACCTAGGGGAGCCGTACAGAGCGAGCAGGACTTCGGCGATCCGCCTGACTCTTAGGCTGCTGCAGCAGGATCGGCAGAACATGCTCTCGCGACGGGTGTTGGCGCGCGACACGGCGGGATCGGCCCAGAAGTCGTGCTGGTCGTCGGGGATGGTCCAGGAATTGAAGACGAACGTGGTATCAGCACCGCAGGCCACACAGCGGCCGGCCTCGTCGGCGCGGCGGTCGCGCGGCGGGCGCAGGTTGAGTAGCACAGGCCGGCCCATCCGGACTTTCATCGCCGCCGCCACAGTGACGGCGTTGAAAGCAATCATGACTCGGTCTCCGGTTTGGTCCACTACCTCGGAAGGGGCGCGATACGAAAGAAGCCTAGCGCCACGATAAATCACGAACTAGGTTCCTGCCCATGACATCGATCCCTCACCCGGTGCTCTCGGTTGTCGCGTCTGTCGCGACGAGGAGGGTATGCTGCCGGAGTTCATCCGGCTGTCGCAGCTAGTCATGTCGCACAGCCGGTTCGCTCATCGGGCCTTTCCGTTCCACCGTAATCCCGCCGAACTCCGCCTAGCCGAGCAGCAGGAGGCAGCGTTGTGACGCCAGTGGTATCGGTCGTCGTGCCGGTGTACAACTGCGTGGCGTTCATCGATGCGACCATGCAGTCGATTTTGGCGCAGACATTCAACGATTTTGAACTGGTGGTTTCGGACAACGCATCTACCGATGGCACCTGGGAGGCCCTGCAGCGTTACGCAGTCGATCCCCGTGTCCGCTTGAGCCGACACGCGTCCAACGTTGCAGCGATCGAAAACTTCCAGTCCGTAACCGATCTCGCGACCGGCGATCTTCTGAAGCTGGTCTGCGCCGATGATCTTCTGTACCCGGATTGCCTGGCGGTACAGGTGGCGGCGTTGACAGCGCATTCGTCGGCAGTGCTGGCCGCATGCACCATGGACGTTGTCGACGCCGCGGGGAAGACAGTATTTCGGAACCGCGGGCTCGCAGGATTGCGCGACGAGGTCGCCGGCAGCCGGGCTATCCGCCGCACCGTGCTCGCCGGCACGAATATTTTCGGCGCGCCAGCGTGCGTGATGTTCAGGCGCACCGCCCTAGTCGACGCCGGCGGTTGGGATGGTCGCTCTCCCTTCGTCCTTGATCTGGCGACTTACTGCGCAGTGCTGCTTCGTGGCAATCTCGTTGCGGAGCCGCGCCCGCTTGCGGCGTTCCGGCTGCGCCGGTCGCAGTGGAGTGAGGAGCTAGTGCGGACTCACCCCGATTATCACCATGTCATCGGTTTGCAGCGTGAATTGGCCGCCGCGCGGCCAGGACTGCTTGGCCGGCGCCATCTCTTCTTCGGCAGTGCGCGAGCGCGCGTGAACGCCCTCGGACGGAAGGCGGTGTACCGGTGGCTTGGCAGGCGGTTGGACCCGAGCCCCGCCGCGACGGCGGCGCCGCCGGACGGATGCTGATGTTGCATCGCTGAGTTGTCGTCGCAGTGCCGGCACAACGTCCAAAGAGCGGACCTGGCATGGAAGCGCGCCCACCTTGAAAGCACGAACTCCCGCGGATGCTGTGCCGGGCGATGCTAGAGTCTCATACTCGTGACCGTCACTCGTGTGGTTCGTCGCGGGGTCCACGCGCTTGCAGCTGAGCCCCGCACGTTCGATCTCCTCCGCTGGATCCTCGAAGCGGGGTACCGGGGTGAGAAGAACGTCCTGCGGAGGGAGGGGATCGTTGAGGCGGCGTCCGTTCTCGACCTAGGCTGCGGGACTGGCGCGATGGCGGGCTCTTTCCGCCCCGAGACTTACGTCGGGGTGGATCTGAATGCCGACTATGTCGCACGCGCCCGTGCCACGAAGAGCCGCTACCGTTTCGAGGTTGCGGACGGGCGATCCTTGCCGTTCGCGGACGGCTCCTTCGATGCGGTGCTGATCAACGGGGTGATCCACCACCTCGACGACGCTACGGCGCAAAGCTTCCTACAGGAGAGCCGGCGCGTCCTAATGCCCGGAAGGGGCGTCCTGGTGATAACCGAGCCCGTTCCGACGCGGAGCCGATGGAACTGGATCGGGCGCCTGATCGTCCGGCTCGACGAAGGAGATTTCATCCGGCCACCAGAGCAATACGTCGAGATGGCCTGCGGAGTATTCGGCCAAGGGGCGGTCCGCCACTATCCGAGCTCGAGTGGGGTGTCCGACCGCGAGGTAATCGTGGCCCACAACGCCGCCCGTCCTGATCACGGTCCCGGTATTCGGGCAGAGTGAGTACACCGTGTGCTCGGAGGCGAATTGGAGTGTAAATGCGGGAAGTATCTAACCATTGCAATCTTTCTTTCTAATTCGGTACCCCATGAAACAGTTTGCCAACGACATCCCCGCCGAAGTGTCTGGGTATTTTACTGTCATAGTTGAAGATAACTTGAGTCACACCCGTGGACCAGTAGGTCGGCTGAGGAATTGGCCGAGTTCGTACCATTCGAAACATAAGCGAGCCCGATGAAGGCCGTATTATTGGCCGGCGGTCTTGGTACTCGACTCAGCGAGGAAACCGCGGTCCGCCCCAAACCGATGGTGGAGGTCGGCGGACGGCCAATACTGTGGCATATCATGAAGCTCTACTCCTATCATGGCATTCATGATTTTGTCGTTTGCTGCGGCTACAAGGGCTACGTCATTAAAGAGTATTTTGCCAACTATTTCCTGCACATGTCGGACGTGACTTTCGATATGTCCGCCAACAAGATGGAAGTGCATGAGCGCCACGCAGAACCTTGGCGGGTAACGTTGGTGGATACTGGTGAAGCCACCCAGACAGGCGGGCGCCTCAAGCGCGTGTCGGCTTACATCCGGGGCGATGAGGCTTTCTGTTTCACCTATGGCGATGGGCTCAGCGACGTGAACATCGGCGCAAGCATCGAATTTCACCGTCAGCACGGCCGTCACGCCACTGTCACGGCGGTGCTTCCCCCTGGCCGCTACGGTGCCATCGAGTGCGCAGGCGACCGGGTCACCCGCTTTGTCGAGAAGCCGCGTGGAGATGGCGGCCTAATCAACGGCGGCTTTTTTGTCCTATCGCCCGCGGTACTCGATTACATCGAGGACGACCAGACTTCCTGGGAAGGTCCGCCTTTGGCTCGTCTGGCTGCCGACGGCGAAATAATGGCCTTCGAGCATTCCGGCTTCTGGCAACCCATGGACACGCTTCGAGACAAGAACCTGCTCGAAGAGCTGTGGAGTAGTGGCGAAGCACCGTGGAAATGCTGGCGTTGAACGTATTCGGGGCTGCCTATCGCGGCTGCCGGGCTGCCTATAGCACCGATGCGGTCGACTCAGACCTGGGCTGGACGACGGCATGAACATTCTCGACACCCCACTGCCCGATCTGAAGATCGTTCAGTCGGCGCCCCACCGTGATGCTCGAGGCGTGTTCGTGCGACTGTTCTGTGCCGACGAACTCCAGCCTTTGCTGGGCCACCGCCAGATCGCACAGATCAACCACTCCAGAACCAGCCACGCCGGGGCCGTGCGTGGCTTGCATTTCCAACGCCCGCCATATGCGGAAATGAAGATGGTCCGTTGCCTTCGCGGCCGGGTCTGGGACGTGGCAGTGGACGTGCGGCCGAAATCCTCCACGTTCTTGCGCTGGCACGCCCAGGAATTGGCGCAAGACGACGCGCAGATGTTGGTGATCCCCGAGGGCTTCGCTCACGGCTTCCAGGCCTTGGAGCCGGACAGCGAATTGTTATACCTCCACACGGCGTTCTACCATCCGCCTTCCGAGGGCGGGCTGCGGTATGACGACCCGCGGCTGGCCATCACATGGCCATTGCCGCCACAGGACATTTCACCTCGTGATCTTTCCCATCCGCTGCTGGGTTTGGATTTCGCCGGAGTCGAGTTATGAAATGCCGGCACTGCAGCGCCCCCTTGCAGCACAGTTTTGTCGACCTGGGCTTTGCGCCCCCTTCCAACGCCTACCTCCATGCCGAGAATCTGCGTGAGCCGGAGGTGCATTACCCGCTGCGTGCGAAGGTGTGTCACCGGTGTTGGTTGGTACAGACCGAGGATTACGCCCGCGCCGAGGAACTGTTCAGCTCCGACTACGCCTACTTCTCCAGTACCTCGACCAGTTGGCTCGAACACGCCACCGGCTATGTGCGCATGATTACCGAGCGGCTGCAACTCGGGCCGGAGAATTTTGTCATCGAGGTGGCCTGCAACGATGGCTACCTACTGAAAAACTTCATGGCGGCGGGCATCCCCTGTCTGGGCATCGAGCCGACCGCGAGCACCGCCGCAGCCGCCGAGGCGCTGGGACTCCCGGTCAGGCGAGAATTCTTTGGCGAAGCGTTGGGGCGCCGACTGGCTGGTAACGGACGGTGCGCAGACCTGATTTTGGGCAACAATGTTTATGCCCACGTGCCCGACATCAACGACTTCACTCGCGGATTAGCCGCCGTGCTGAAGCCCGAAGGCACCGTCACGCTGGAATTTGCCTACTTGATGTCGCTGATCGAACAGACCCAGTTCGACACTATCTATCACGAGCACTTCTCGTACCTGTCGCTTACGGTGGTCGCCCGCATCTTTGCCGAGGCCGGCTTACGCGTGTGGGACGTGGAAGAGTTGTCCACCCACGGGGGCAGCCTGCGAGTCTATGGCTGCCGTGCCGACGCGGCGATCACCACTACCGACCGCGTCGATTCGCTGTTAACTCGTGAGGAGCAGTATGGGCTGACCAGGCTTGGGACCTACACCGCCTTCCAGCAGCGTGCCGACCGGGTCAAGGACGATCTCCTGGCCTTCCTCATCGAGCAGAAGCGCGCCGGCCGGCGCGTGGCGGCCTACGGAGCTGCTGCGAAAGGTAACACCTTGTTGAACTATGCGGGTGTCAGGCCGGACTTGCTGCCGTACGTGTGTGATGCCGCGGAGTCCAAGCAAGGGAAATTCATGCCAGGAAGTCACATTCCAATCTATTCGCCTGAGGCACTGCGGCAGGCCCCCCCCAACTATGTGATCATCTTGCCCTGGAACATCGCCCGTGAGGTGCGGACTCAGCTGGCTGATCTTGTCCACAGCGGCACATGTTTCGTGACGGTGGTTCCCGAATTGAGTTTCCTGTGAAGCCCCGGATTCTGTACAGCAAGCCGTTGGCCGGTTGCCGACGCGGCCGCTAGCTAGCACCCTCCTCAACCAACCGAATCTCGCCCGGAGGAGCTCGACAGAACTCACCTAATGTCGTTCCGTACGCCGAGGATGCGCGGTGGGTCAAAGATGTTCTCGGGCCTTGCCCCAAAACGCAACAGGTCACGCCGACCGTACTCGTCGGCAATGCGTTCGGCGAGTTGCCGAACGGTCATGGCTTCACCTGAGCAGATGTTCACCGCGCCCTGGTGTCGCCCCAGCGCGACATCGGCGATCATCCGAGCGGCGTCTTCCACATCGAGGAAATCACGCACCTGATCCCCGCGAGTGAGGAGCACTTCTTGCCCAGCCCCCAGTTGCCCGCGGATGTATGGCACCAGCCGCCGCTCATCTTCACCTTCCCCGTACAGGTAGAAAATCCGACACCAGGCAAAGCTCACATCCTCCCCACCAAGAAAACAGCGGAGCACCTGAAAGGCCGAAGCCTTGCAGGCGGCATACAGGGTATTCGGCGCCAATGGGGTATCGGTCGTCATCAGGCCTGCGGAAGAGTCGTACTCAGCGCAGGTTCCGACACCAACGAGTCGCTTGCCGCCGACTGCCGTGAAGGCGGAGGCCAGATTGAATGTGCCGGTGAGACACGCAAGGTTCAGTGGCGACGTGAGGTATTCGCCCGGCTCCGCATACCAAGCCGCATGCACTAGGGTTTCGGACCCTTCGAGTAACTCTTCCAAACGGCCGCTTGTCTCTGCGAACAAGTCGGGCGTCTGCACGACCTCTAGTGCTCCACTTGCCTGGATACTGTCTAGACGGGACGGATCGCGAACGAGCACCTTCACCGAGCAGCCGCGTTCGAGAAGGTTACGCAGGATCTGCCTTCCGACGAATCCCGTCGCTCCGGTCAATGTAACGGTCATAGGAGCTTAAGCCCCGCCAGAGTTGAGAGCTGGTTCCGCGGGGAGAGGATGACACTTGTGTCGATGTTCACCGCTTTCTCCAACGCAGCTCGTCGTCCAGAAACCCAGCAGTCATCAGCTGCTGAAGCCGTCTCAGTCGGATTCTGCTTGACGTTCTGAATTCGGGGCTAAGCCCTGATACTCGGGCAAGATTCGCTGCTAACTCTTGGATCGCCTCTTCGATACACACACGGGGCTGATGGTTCGGGGCGACCTGTTGCCACGTGGAAAAGTCCACTCGATAACTACGAGTATCCGGCGCAGCGTTCGAATTCACTGAGACGGAAACGCCACCCAGGATCGAAGCAACCGCGTCAGCCAGATCCTTCATGCGGAAGTTCCAGTCGGCGCGCCCCACGTTCACCACGAGATAGGGCGGAAATGATTGCCGTTCTTGACTTACGGCCCATTCGACTGCGAGCGCCATATCTTTGACGTGTATCAAGGGCCGCCACGGCGAGCCATCCGAAAGGACGACGATGCGACCCACGGTCATCGCTGAAGCGACAAAGTCATTGAGCACCAAGTCAAGTCGTACACGAGGACTCCATCCACAAGCCGTGGCAAAGCGCAGGCTCGTTACTCGGAAGTTTTGCGTCGTCAGAGCTTGAAGGTCACTTTCGGCTGCGACCTTGGAACGGGCATACTCCGTTTGTGGATCGAGGTAGCTTACCTCCGTACGGTCGCCGTCTCCACGACCGTAGACACTGGCACTCGAAGCAAGCACGAACCCCTTCGCTCCCTGCGCGCGGGCTAGGGAAGCTACTCTGACGGCCTCGCGGTGGTTGACCTGACGCGTCAAGCTCGCGAAACGATCTCCCATCGGATCATTCGAAATCGCCGCGAGGTATACGACGGATTCGTAACCCTCAACGTCCTCTGCGGTTAGGTCGCGAACATCCGTGAAGCTGAAGCTGTCGTACAGCAGCTCAGGAAGAGGTCCCGCCCCATCGCACTGATCGGCGAACCATCCAGCATCAATGCCGTGAACAGATACGTCCGGTGATGAGTACTTGAGTCTGCGGATCACCTCGGGACCGACGTACCCCGATCCGCCAATGACGAGGATTCGCTTCACCTGCACCCTTTAACCCTCAGAATCCAAATCACTGGCTGCACTCTAACAACAAGTGTCGGTTGGGGACGCCGCGATGGGGAGAGCGAACGCCACCGTAGTGCCGCGAATTCGCGAATCACGATTGGACCGAGGCCGCAATCGGAAGCGGAGTGCCGGTAACCTGAGACATTCCCGACTAGCGTTCTGGGTAGGAATCCGGCTCGAGTCAACCGCATCGAATCTCCTTGGACGCGTGACCGAAAGCAACGCGAAAATGTCACCCGCCCAACGGTATCCGTCGGGTGGCAACAGAAGAATAAGGTTCAGCAAGCAGGGCTACCAACACTGGCAAGGCACACGCGCCGTAGTACGTCGTCGTACACGCGCTTGACCGTCACGGGAAACGGCGTGATCGCCACGTCCTGAAAATCGTACGAAAAGTGTGTGCACAGCCGCAGGTCCCGCACCTGGTACTGCGAGGACGGGCTGGTTCCGAGCGCAATGCGGACCGCGCGGTGGGCAATCTGTTGCACTGTCCGCACGACGGTGCATACGGACACGGGACGTTGAGACGCGATGTTTCGCAGCAACGGCGTCGACGGCTGCCTGTACAACGCATTCTCGACCAGTGTGCGCACCATCGCGGCGGCGTCATCGACGTACAAGTAGTCGCGGAGTGTCTCCATCGGCACGAAAACGTTCAACGATTGCCGCGTGACTGCGGCCCGGCATAGCTGACTGACGAGACCCTGCTGTTTCACAAGGTTCTGACCAGGCCCGGCGAGGTTCGAGAACCGACCGATGACGAGCGGGACGCAGCCCCCCAGCGTCGTCTGCAGGATCTCCTCCTGAGCGAGTTTCGTCTCCCCGTACCGACTCACTGGCCGTGGCGTCGTTGACTCACTGAACGGCGGGTGAGCAGACCCCGCATAGATGCCGCCCGCGGAGGACGAGAAAAAGAATGCGCCCCGACCGGCCGGCCGCGAATCTCGCATCCTCGTAACGAGATGAGACAAGATGCGCGTCTCCGCGGCGAGTGCTTCGGCGGTGGAACCGACGACGGCGCTACCGGCGGCCCAAACGACCGACCAATCGTCGTTTCGGGCCTCTTGGATGAATCGGTTGAGGTCGGATTCGAGTACCCCGGCCGCCGCATCGTGATTCCCCCATGGCACCGGCAGTTCCATGAACTTCTGGCCCATCGCCCGCGAGACAGCACTGCCGAGCAGACCGCCGCGGCCTACGATCCAGGTCAGCACCCGGTCAGTCCGCCTGGGAGTCGAATACGTCGCCGGGATCGCGCACGATGACGTATACCGGCTTGCCCATCGCCATACTGGCTGAAAAGGCGATGTACTCGGCGATGATGCCCAGCGCGAACAGCACAGCACCGCCGACGACAAGCACCGCAACGAATACCGATGTCCACCCTTGCACGACGATGTCACCAACCGCTTTCTGAATCACGCTGTAGATCGCCACGCCGAGACCCAGAAGTGCGAACAGAATGCCCATCATGGAGACGAAACGCAGTGGCCGGGTGCCCGAAGAGATGACGAGCCGCCAGAAATGCGAGACCAGGCGGCGGAAATCGTAGGCGCTCGCGCGCCGTCCTTCTTGGCGCATCAACACTGGACAGGTCGAGGGGTTGGCGACCACCCAAGAAAGGGCGACATCGAGGTACACCCCTGCGCCGGTGTAGGCCGCCACGCTTCGTCCGACCTCGCCGAGGATCAGGCGATAACTGTTGAAGGCTTTGGGTCCGTGAGATGACATGAGGACGTGCACGAACAACCACTTCGTCAGCCGAGACGCCGCATTGCGTAAAGCACCGTGCGGTGGCCGGTTCGTCGGTGAGGCGTAGACGAGTTGTGTGCGATCCCGGTAGGCCGTGTCGAGCAGCCCGCCGATATATGCCGGATCGTGCTGGCCATCCTCGTCCATCGTGACGATCCAGTCCCCGCCCGACGACGTCATCCCCGCAAGCGTCGCGGGATGCTGTCCGAAGTTGCGGGACAGCCAGACTGGGCGGACCCACTCTTCGCGTGCCGCCAACTCACGCACGACTTCGTCGCTGTCGCCAATGCCGCGGTCCCACACAAGGAACACCTCGTCGACGCGGAAGTTACGGCCGTCCGGTGTTTCCTGGGTCGAACGGAATTGCTCGAGCTCTTTCAACACGGCGGGCAATGTCACAGCCCCGCTGTAGACCGGGATCACGACGCTAACCGAGGCCACGCGGGTCGATTGACGGTCACCAGTCACGGGTTGCCTCCCGAACCTGTGCGCTCAGTGAAGTTACTGTACCGACGGATGACGGTGTAAGTGACATCAATTGTAATTTCGTTGACCACACCTGGTTCCACATCGCCGGCCACTGTCTGTGCATAGCCTCAGGGTTGAGTCAGGGCGCTTCCACGCCCGCGAAATTTTGAGCACTGACGACAGGATTGTGTTGTCTCCATTCAGGTTGAACCGCCCCGAGCATATCCCGAGTCTCGTGGAGCCGTATCCCGATCCACGCCGAGGCGTTGAGCCGGGAATTGTTGTAGCGGCCTGATGCGGGGAGCAGATCGCTCGGCGCTGAGTTCCGCTCAGGGCCTCGTCGACCTCCATCCAGCGGGCGGACCCACATCGGTAGGTACACGTCGTGACTGTGGGTGCCATTCCCGCGGCCGAAGTAGTCAATTTTGGACCCGGAATCACAATCCCCAGGTAAGTTCTCAACCGAATCGACCCCGGTCAAAGCAAGCATGTCCAGTCATCGACGGACATTCCCGATCAGTTGGTGGGGTCGGGGTGAGTTGTTGGTGGTGGAGGCGGGGCAAGTCCGGCAGATTGAGCCAGGTTCTGACGGCGCGGGTTCGGGTGAGGAAGGTCCTGTGCTTGGCGTGAAAGCTGAGGCTCAGTCAGTCGAACGGGCTGTGCGCGACAGCCGCCGATTAGACATCCAAGGGCTTCGGGCTGTCGCGGTCCTCATGGTTGTGGCATTTCATGCCGGATTGCCGGTGCCGGGCGGGTTTGTCGGTGTTGACGTCTTCTTCGTGATCTCCGGTTTCGTCATCACCGGCATGATTCATCGTGAGCGCTCGTCAACCGGACGCTTCAGGCTTGGCCAGTTCTACCTCAGGCGATTCAAGCGGCTGACCCCAGCTCTGGCACTGATGGTTGCGGTGACGATGGTCCTGTCCTTCTGCCTGTTGTCTCCGCTCGGCGCGCAGCAGATAGCAGCGCCAACCGGAGCTGGCGCGATGCTGCTGATCGCCAACTTTGTAATCCCACTTCTCACCGGCGGCTACTTTGACCCACCGGCGGAATCGAATCCTCTCCTGCACACTTGGACGCTGTCGGTTGAAGAGCAGTTTTATCTGATATTCCCTGCGATTCTTCTGCACGGCTGGGCCCTCTCTCGGCGTGCGCGACGGATCCCATGGGTACCAATCCTCGTCGGCGCCGCTTCGCTGACATCGCTCTGGCTCGCCGTGGCCGGAGCTGGCGTGTTCGGGCCGCTCGGCGCATCTCCGGCGACGTACCTGGTGGGGTTCTACGGACCGTTTGCCCGGGCGTGGGAGTTCGCCGTGGGCGCGCTGCTTGCCCTTGCCATGGCGAGTCGCAACCTTCGCCCCCATAGATTCGCTCAGGTTCTCGCATGGCTCGGCCTGGGGCTGATCGCCGCGTCGGCCTTGCTGATCGACCACACCACGGTCTTCCCCGGTCTGTGGACGCTGCTTCCGGTAGGCGGAACCGTTCTGGTTATCGCAGGAGGCACCAATCACAGCACCGGGGTTAACCGTATCCTTACGCTTCCGGCGATCGTCAAGATGGGCGACTGGTCCTACTCGATCTATCTGTGGCACTGGCCCCTGAAGGTGTTCGCCGTCCTCCTATGGCCGGAGGCCACTTTCGTGGCCGTCCTGGCGGTAGTACTGTCCGTCCTACCCGCCGCGGCCTCCTACCGCTGGGTAGAACAACCTTTGCGACGGCTTCCACCGCTGACGCGTAGGCGAACTTTTGCTCTGGTCGGTGCTGTGGTTTGTCTACCGATCTTCCTGGCAACGACTGTCCTCTTCGCTACGTACAACTATTGGATACCGCGATATAAATCGGGGGCAGTCGCTCATCAGGGCGATACCGATTGGGCCGACTTCTTCCTTTATGTGCACAACACTTATTACCCTTGTTCGGATCAAGCCATTCGCGATAATGCACCCAAATGGGGAGACATCCCTCGTTGTTTCCAGTCCCAGCCTGGTTCAAACATAGATGTCGCACTCGTTGGTGACAGCCACGCGGAGACCCTCTTCCTCGGGTTGGCCGACGCGTTACCCACCAAGAATGTCGCCTATTACGGAGCGGGAGCACGTACCCTCGCGTCAAATCCAGCGACCAAGACAGTGATCGTCAGCGTAGCGTGGGCCTTGCACGACTTACCAGGAGAATGGCTGGTTGACACTCTTAAAGTCTTCACGTCGACGGACAAAACCGTTTTTGTGACTGACGATATTCCCCAATTTCCCTTCGATGCTTTGGGCTGCAAGTATCGTAAGGCTCCGATCTTGCCCTTTCCAGAGTGCAGCGATAATCGACAACTGTTTGACGCGCAACGTGCGAAGTACGACTCAGAGCTTCGAGCGGCCGTTGAGAAGGTGCCGGGAGTTCAGCTCCTCAACACGGCAGAGTACTTCTGCGACAACAAGGTATGCAGCATGAACAAGGATGGCGTCCTCTTGTACCGCGACTCAAATCATCTGAACAACATCGGCAGCAGGTTTCTCGCCAATCGGATCCTCACGGACTTTCCTCATTTCCGAGCCGCAGTAACCAATCCTGAATAGTTCTCGTCTTGCCCCTCTGCGAAGTATTACCGGTTAAAAGCTCGCCCTCGAACTCGTGGCCGACACAGACTGACTCCCCAATAGCCACTGCAAAAATGCCTTCCTCAGACCGTCACAATCCCTGCATGTCACCACCGCCGGCACTCACCGCTCTGATCATCCTAATCTTCATGCCCAGGTCGGTCCTGTCGATCGATTCCTCGTAGCGGTCGGCCGATGCGTAGCTCAATGTGGAAGCCATCACATCGGTATGCTCAGATGTGGCAACTTTGCCGACCTCGAGGACGCTGTCGGGGCCCGGCCCGAAGTTCCACTGACCCACGGATTTTGTGCAATCGTGGGCCAATGTGATCGCCTTCACCACGCGGACGAGGCGTCGATCTTGTAAGTCATCGCGTGCGCTGCGATCGTGCGTCTCGGATACACGTCGGCGTGCGAGCTTCAGCTCTTGGTGATTGGCGACCGAGTCGGGATGGTGGCGGCGTGCAGCATAGGATCGCGAAAGCCCCACTGGGGGACGCGCCCAGCGAATGCCTCTCGGCTCCTGTCGCGAAAAAATCCCCCGCGGAGTGGTCGACAGCCGAGAAGAACATGGTGAGATCCGCCCACCAAAACCGCGCCAGCCGATCGCAACTCCCGCTATCGTTTGGCGCAGAACTGAGGAGAATGCCGATGAATCAACCCCTTGGGGTGCTGCACGGCGCGATCCCGGGATCCAGGAGCGGCTCTTGATTTTCACCGGCAAATCCGAACGTACCGTCATGCTCGGCACCATCCTGCTCGTCTCGGCCGTTTCGGCTACGACGGGCTACTTCCTCACCCAGTGCTACTCGGTTGACATCCTTTCCTCTCTACTGCTGCCCCCCGAGGATTGTTGGCTCGATTGGGGCATGAAGGTTGGTCGGCACTGCTTCGGTGACTACGGAGTCGTCGTGGACGCCGGGATGCGGCCTAACCCGTTCAAATACACGATGTTCCCGGGCCCAGGTCACGATCCGTTCCAGGCCGGGGGCCCGCCGGCTGGAATGCTGCCGCATCTGTTGTTCGGGCTTCCCGCGAAGTGGCTGGGCGCGCCGCGACTGGGGCTGGTTTGTGATCTGCTCGCACTGACGATTGCCGTGCTTGCTCCCGCGGTCTGGGCGTCCCGGGGGGTACGTGGTCTGGAGCGCGTGGTGGTCTTTGTCGCGTTGGGCGCCGCAGCCATCCCGGTGTGGGCGGTGATCGATCGGGCCAACTCGGTGGGGTTCGTGGTACCGATCGCGCTGGTTTTCTTGGTGGCATTGTGCCGACAGCAGTGGGGCCTTGTGACCTTCATGGTGATTCTGGCCGCGCTGGTCAAACCACAATTCGCCGTCCTCGCAGTGGCGTTGTTCGTGGTCCGACAATGGCGCTGGGGCTGCCTCGCCCTCGGTGGCATGGCGATCTCCAATCTCGCCTCTTATCTACTGTGGCCGCGGGACTTTCCGGCAACAATCCCGCAATCGATCCACAACCTCTTCCATTTCACTACTTCGTTCACCGGGCTTACCGACCTGCGGAACGTGTCCTTCGGCAGAGCGCTGCTGCTGATCCCGGATAGCCTCAACGCGGCCCAAACGGGCGGGAAAATGTCGAGCAGCTTCCTGGCAGGTCCGCGATCGCTGATCGGGTATGGTGTTCTGGCCCTCGTCGTTGCCTGCGTGCTGGCTCTGGGACGGCGCATCCCGCCTGTGATGGCAGGCATTGTCCTGCTGGCCGCCGCCACACTCTTCCCTTCCGTCACCAACTACTACTATCTGGTGTTTGTTTTGCCGGTCGCGGCGCTGGTTGTCCGAGACCCCGACGGGCCGCCGGGCGCGGGGATATTCGACAGGCTTGCAATCCATGACGGTCGCCGTCGCGCGGTCGGCATCTGGGTAAGCTTGGCCACCGCGCTCAGCATCGCCCAGATTGCCGTTCCGATTCTGTATCAGGCACCAAGCTTAGGACAGCAGTTGGGCCTCAAGGGGGCCAGCGGCACCACGCTCCTCGCCGTCACCACGGTGCCTCTGGCGCCGTTCTTGTGGCTGATCGCGTGCGCAGTGATCATCGTCTCCTACACGCGGAGAGCCGGTCCCTCGCCTGACAGTGACGGAGGGCGGGTTCGTGAAGGCGCCCCAGATCCCGCCGTCAGCACCTCCCCACGTACATGCGAACTGATGACAGACCCGTCACCGCAAGGACTGGCGTAAGATGCCGAAACTTCATGAGGTAGCAAAACTTTGGGCTCAAACCCCGCATCACGCACATAATCGATGTGGCGCATCGAACTTCGATGGACATCAGCGTCAGCAACTCTCATCCTCGCGCATGAACCCAATAGCTCCACGCATAGATCCGCTCGGCCGCAGGACCCCGCAATGGTCATACCTGCCTACCCCGGTCGCAAGCTTTGGCTCGTGTCCCCGCGGCGGAGGTCTACGTTGCAGGGAGGGGGAGAGCACTGCCTCCACCTGGACATACTCGACCTGCGCAGTAGCCCTCCCATGGGGAGGCCGATGAAGTCCTCTGCGTGGAACACACCAGCCCTACTGCGTTGGCTGCACGATCAAGCATCAACGTCCCTGAGCCCGTTGGGGTCCCCGTGATCGGTTCGACCGGTAGACCGCGCGGTTGGAGAAGGTACAACTCCTAGCGGGTGCTGTATGAGCGATATATGATCGAGCACAATTATCGGGTACCGGGAGATCTGACGAACGTTGACGTCATCATGAATCACCTCTTGTGGGCCGCAACGTATCCTCGCCGTACAAACGACCATGTTCGATGTTTCGTGCAATCGATTGAACTGGCTCTGGCGGCGATGCCGCGGATAAATACTATTTCCTGTTCCAATCGGGAGATGCTTCCTTGAAAAAAATCGCCATCGTCCAATCAAATTATATTCCGTGGCGAGGATATTTTGACCTGATCGCGTCCGTTGATGAGTTCATCATCTATGATGACATGCAATATACTAAGCGTGACTGGAGGAACAGAAATCGGATCAAAACTAGCCAGGGTCTGCAGTGGTTGACCGTTCCCGTGCTGGTAAAAGGGCGTTACTATCAAAAGATTCGTGAAACCCAAATCGGCGGCACCAATTGGGCGAAGGCGCACTGGCGTTCACTAGAATTCAACTACAGTGCGGCTCCTCATTTTGCTGAGGTCGCTGACTGGCTCGCACCGATTTATCTCGAAGAATCGCACACCTATCTATCGCTTCTCAATCGACGCTTATTGGAGGCTATTTGTGGCTATCTCAACATTCGTACGCACATGACAAATTCATGGGACTACGAATTAGCCGACGGAAAGACCGAGAGGTTGGCCCATCTCTGTCGGCAGGCAGGGGCGACAGAATATGTTTCTGGCCCCTCAGCCCGATCTTATGTCGATGAGCACGTATTCGATGCGCTTGGAATTCAGCTCACTTGGTTCGACTATGACGGATACCGCGATTATACGCAATTGTGGGGAGCGTTCGAGCCGGCTGTGTCGATTCTGGACCTGTTGTTTAACGTCGGAACCGACGCGCCTGACTATTTGAGGTATTGTCACGCGTGAAGTTGTCCGTCACTTCTGCTTTTCGTAGCTCGGTGCCCTATATTTGCGAATCCTGCACCTACCCGAGTACAGCGGAAGGGACCTTTCCTGGGAACGACTATGAGACCTCTTTGGTAAACCTCGGCTCGGGGGGTCAGAGCCTCGACCGGGCAGTCGTGTTAATGCAAGACAATCCCCGCGTCACGAGCGTCGAGATTGTCGCAACTTCGGGCCATCGATGTGGTCACCGTGTATCTGTAGACGGTAACATCCCGAGACCAAGCAGGGGCTCTATATAGTCGTGAGGCAAGCGCGTGGGGAGAGAAGACAAATGACGGTGCTCGGTGAGGTGGCTCGTTACTACACATCGAAACTCGAAGAACACGGCACCACGGCCCGCGGCGTCGATTGGAACGGCGAAGCCGGGCAGACGTTGCGCTTCGACCAACTGCTTGGCATTGTCGATGTTGACGGCCGCTTCTCGATAAACGATTTAGGCTGTGGCTATGGGGCTCTGCTCGATTACCTCGATGCGCGCGGCTTTGACGTGGACTACACCGGCGTCGACGTCTCCGCCGAAATGGTACGCGCCGGCGCACGACGCTTCGAAGGTCGGGCGGATGTTGACTTCATTTGCGCGCCGCGCCTAAATCGGGAGGCGGATTATAGCGTCGCGAGTGGGATATTCAATGTTCGTCTGGAATGTCCGGACGCCGAATGGCAGAGCCATATCGAGGCAACGCTCGACATGCTGCAAGCTGCGAGTCGCCGTGGCTTCGCCTTCAACTGTTTGACATCTTATTCTGATACGGCGAAGATGCGCGACGAGCTTTACTACGCCGATCCCTGTGCTCTGTTTGATCTCTGCAAGCGCCGGTATTCGAAGAGCGTTGCGCTCCTCCACGACTATGGACTGTATGAATTCACAATTCTGGTGAGGAAGGCGTCATGAAAAAACCACTGGTAATTTTTGGGAGCGGCGATATCGCTCAGCTCGCCCATTACTATTTCATGACGGATTCGGAATACGAGGTCGTCGCCTTCACCGTAGACCGTGACTATGCAAACGAGTCTGAGGTTTGCGGCCTACCATTAGTGGTATTTGAGGAGGTCACACAGCACTTCCCGCCGGAATCTCACGCTATGTTCGTCGCGCTGGCTTATGCAAAACTAAACGGCGTGCGTAAGGATAAATATCTCGCCGCAAAGGCTCTCGGTTATGGACTCGCCAGCTATGTCAGCTCCCACGCGACCGTCTTGAACGACGGGCGGATCGGAGAGAACGTCTTCCTGCTTGAAGACAACACCATTCAACCGTTCGTAACAATCCAAAACAACGTCACATTGTGGAGCGGGAACCATATCGGCCACCACTCGACGATTCGCGATCACTGTTTCCTAGCATCTCATATCGTCGTATCCGGTGGTGTGACGATTGAGGAGCAGTGTTTCATCGGCGTCAACGCCACGTTGCGTGACCATATCACTATCGGTTCGCGCTGTGTGGTCGGAGCGGGCGCCCTACTGCTCGGTGACGCTGAGCCTGAGGGGCTGTATATAGGATCCAAGACGGAGCGTTCTCCAACGCCCAGCAGCGGGTTACGGAAGATATGAAAGAACGCCTGAGATATGCAAGGATCGGGAATGTGATCCTTCTAACCACTAGGAGAATTCCTGGTCGATCAGCTACGCGGCCTTATAGTTCGCTAATCATTTCTACTCATATAGTAATTGAGGGTGTGCGCGAGTGACGGATTATAAGATCCCATTCAATTGGCCCTATATGAGCGGATGGGAACTCAAGTACATCGCCGAAGCCCACTCTTGCGGCCACCTCGCCGGCGATGGATCCTTCACAAAGCGCTGCCACACTTGGCTAGAACGGCAAATCGGTTGCCGCAAGGCGCTCCTCACCCCCTCATGTACCGCCGCGCTGGAGATGATGGCGCTGCTTCTTGATATTGAGGGCGGGGACGAAGTCATTCTGCCGTCGTTCACTTTTGTCTCCACGGCCAACGCCTTTGTCCTGCGAGGGGGAGTGCCAGTCTTCGTCGATATTAGGCCCGACACACTCAACATTGATGAAACCCGGATCGAAGACGCCATTACCTCGCGGACCAAAGCGATCGCCGTCGTTCACTATGCCGGTGTGGGCTGCGAGATGGACGCGATCATGGCAATCGCCAGTCGTCACGGCCTAGCTGTCATCGAAGACGCAGCGCAGGGCGCGATGGGGTCCTATCGTGGACGGGCACTTGGCAGCATTGGCGACCTAGGGGCCCTCTCATTCCACGAGACCAAGAACCTGATATCGGGCGAAGGGGGGGCCTTACTCGTAAATTCAGAAAAGTTCGTGTCAAGGGCAGAGATCCTCAGGGATAAAGGGACTGACCGCAGCCGCTTCATCCGCAACGAGGTCGACAAATATACATGGCAAGACAAAGGGTCTTCTTATCTGCCGAATGAACTGACCGCAGCCTTTCTGTGGGCTCAGTTTGAGGACGCCGAGCGAATCACGAATTTCAGATTGGACTTGTGGAATAACTATCACGAAAGTTTGGCACCATTGGAACGCCGCGGGCTCCTACGTCGTCCGATCATCCCTGAGGGCTGCGCTCACAACGCCCACATGTATTATGTGCTGCTGCCAGCTGATGTTGATCGCGCGACAGTACTTGCGGCTCTGGCGCATGAAGGCATAAACGCTGTTTTTCATTACGTTCCCCTTCACGATTCGCCGGCGGGCCGCCGCTACGGCCGCGCCAATGGCGATCTGATCGTCACAAACGACTTGTCTTCCCGGCTGATCCGGTTGCCGATGTGGGTCGGACTTCCCGAGACGGATCAAAATCACGTCGTCGACGCGTTGGCACGCATCCTTACGTCTGGGCGGGTATGAGCTAGAAAAGCAGGTCCTTCACGACTTCTGTGCCGCTTTACGCTCGAATCCCCAACTATTTTTTCGCCACGAGTAGGAGCGATCCCCCGGCAGGAAGCGAGAGTCGCCGCTTAAGCAAGAATCTTTCGACAGTTAGTGCAGCCATAAACGCCTGATTGATGACGGGGTGAATATGAGATTCCATTTCGGATTGAAAGCTTTGGTCGCGCTTGAACCTGAGGCGGGAGATTATCAAGACCGGGAGCAAGACGCTTACGAAGGATGTCATATGCTCCACTCGAAAACCCGCGCTCTCCACCTTGGATTTGAGCTCGCGGCGCGAGTATCGTCGTTCGTGGTGTGCATAGACGTCTGTGTCGCTCCACAGCCACTGATGCTGTGGGACCGTCAGAATGATACCGCCGCCCGGTCTGATCGCACCATACATCTCCAGCAAGACTTCATCGTCTTGTTTGATATGTTCAATTACGTCGAACGCCCCTATCAGGTCGAACTCACTTTCAAATGGAATCTTTCTGGCGTCCATTTGGAACAATTCAGCGGAAGGAACCCGCTGGGCGGCGAAGGCCAATCCTTCGGGGAAGACTTCACTGCCCGCGAACTGCATTTGCGTAAATCTTTCCGCCATCGCCTTCAAGACAAATCCCGTGCCACAGCCAATTTCGAGTACGGAGCGCACCGCGGGAAAGTACTGGTTCAAAGCCCACATCAACAATCTGTTTCGCGACTCAAACCAGAAGTGACCATCTTCGAACGTGGCAAGGTCCGCAAAATAATTGGGCGAGAACCCCGGATTGTTTTCGGCCAGTTCGGGAGAGAACGAAAGTTGCCCGTCAAGCCGATCCGGTTGCCACGAGCAGGTCGGGCAATGCCAGGATGCGGACTCGAATGTGTGCGCACACGCCAGACATTTTTTCATGGTGATGCGATGCTCCCGATCAGTTGTCTAGGACTGCCAACCCGAACCCTGTGCGACCATAGCCGTTGCCCGAATAAAGCATGAAGCGCTGCCCGGCGTGGTCGAATACGCATGGATACTCGATCATATCCGAGTCCCAACTGTCGGGCGAAACGTCGATACCAACGTCCATGCCGAGTTGTCTCCACGTCAAGCCATCCTGCGAGGTGGCGCGATAAATGCGATATTTGCTGCCACGAGCGCAAAACCACATTTTGTACAGTTCGGGATCGCGGACGACGCAGGGCCTACAGGCGGCAGCCTTGTCGCATCTGCTGGTGTCGATGGCCACGCGATCCTGTTTTTGCCAATGGATACCGTCGCTGGACTCCGCGTACCTGATCACATGGGGAATTTCGTCCAAGTTCTGTTCCCAGCCGAGATTTGAGCCATACCACATGCGGTATTTGCCCTCATCGTGGATCACCCAAGGATAAGAAAGCGAGAATGGATCCCGCTCATCTAGTGCAACGATTGGGAATGAGGACCATCGCTCGAAAGGTGCACCTGCTTCGCTAATCGCTAGGCCTATGGTATTTTTCCAGGGAACGGTGACAGCGAGATTCCAGCCGGTATAGTACAGAAATCGGGTATTGCCCACGTGCACAATCGACCCGATCGATACCCCGCAGTCATCAAACATACCGCGGGCACCAGGGCTCAATATCGGGTCCCCGGAAATTTCCAGAACCTTTCCGCCCACGGAGAGATCCACGACCACGCAGCCAATGCTCGAACGATTCTGATCGTCCCGGCCGCTGAAATAGATCCGGAAAATATCGTCCTCGATCCATTCAGGAACCGGCAGCGCAGCGTGGGTTCTCGCCCACTCAAGTTCGCCCGACGGAAGAAAAATTCTGCCAAGCTTTCGCCAAGCCATCACGTCATCTTTCTCTCGCTGAGATCGCTTGAGCCCGCGAACACGGCGTCGGCTAATCGCTCTGTAAACGATGCTGGCTGGGTGGACGGTACTCGGCGTAGATCACATGAGCATCGTCTGAACTGAGAGACCGCGTTCGTTTCTGTAGCCAATGTGCTGGACGCAGTGCGGTCTTGTTGAGAAATATCCCAGTCCAGCCAGGAAACTGAGTCTTCCACTCGACATCGCGATTGCCGGACTGTTCAGTCCTCTCCTGCAACGAAAGTGTCTTCTTGTCCGCCTCCGCGCGGCGTACTAGTGCGTTCGACACTCCGAGCAGAAGGTTGCTGACGGGATACGTTAAACTCAGTATATGCATCGGTGACAACGCGTGCAGGCTTAGAGTCCACTCTTGGACCCGATACATGCAATCGCGGGTCGCTTCGAGAAGCGCGGCGTCGAGGACATCTTCTTCGATTGGATACCCGAGGAAATGAAAAACGTATTGCACCTCGACGAGCCAAGAATTGGCTTCAGTCTTGGTAGCGGTCGTCATATGCTCCGGTCTCCTATCGGCAGACGACCTAGGTCTTCATTGAAGCGTGTCCTGCTCGCCGAGTGGGTGACATGGGCAGTGCCTTCGATGCGCAACGACTCCTGGGACGTAAAATTCGGACCGTAGACTTTTCGGATAATGGTGTACGGCCGCTGCTTGGTTTCGATGAAGATTTTTGATATATAAATTCCGATCAGCCCCAAGCAGAAAATCGTCAGGCCCCCCAACATCCAGATGGACACGATCACCGACGCCCAGCCGCCCAGCAAGGTGCGAAAGAAAATGCGATCGATGATCAGGTATACCGCGGCTAAGCTTGAGATCGCAAAAATAGCTGCGCCCAGATAGAAAATGAAAACCAGCGGTTTGTTGCTAAACGAAGTGACCGCGTTGACTAGGTTTGTGACTTTATGCCTGAAGGTGTATGTGGTCGTCCCCTTCGACCCCTTGTTCACGAATACGGGGATCTGGTGAAAACCTGTAATTTGCCACAGACCGGCGATGGAAAGTTCACGCTCCTGGTGCTGAACCAGGCTCCGCACATAGTCAGCTTTCATCAACCGGACCGTGAGGACATTTTCGTGCATCGGCGGGTTGCACAGCAGTGCAGACGCGCGGTAGTGCATTTTCGGCCCCACATTCTTCCACCAACCGCCGGGCCGACGCGCCTGGCGGCCATATATAACGTCGGCGCCCGTCGCGACCAGCTTTTCATAGAACGGCTGCAGCAGAGCGGGGTCTTCTTCCAGGTCTGAGTCGATCAAAAAGACAAGGTCCCCCGTCACGTGCGCCAGACCGGTCATCATCGCCTTGTGATGGCCAAAATTCCGCGACAGCTGGATTACCCGCACGCAGGGATCATCGTTGAGCAACGAGACCGCCCGATCAAGCGAGCCGTCCGGCGAGCCGTCATCGACAAAGATCATCTCGACGTCGTGGGTAATCTCGTCCGCCGCCGCGCGGGCCCGCCGGTAGAAATCGAGCACGTATGACTCCGACATGTACAGAGTCGTCACGATCGAAAGGCGCATCGCAGATCCAATCCCCCGTCCAGAGCATCCTTCCGCGGATCATACGAGGGCTGCATGGCGTCCGCATCGGTTTTGGGCCCGTTCGATCCAGTCGCCAACAACGGACGTAGGGACGGCCCTGGTCGCGCCTAGACATCTGCCGGGCACCTTGACTCTTGTACGACTCGGACGATTAGGGCGCGACATTCGATTGATTGCACACGCCGCCTCATCACTCGATCGACCCCATAATCGGACCTGCCATCGTGGCTCACGTCGTCGAGCCACGGCTCAACAGCGCATATCATTGGGCGATGTTCGACATGGAGGCCCGGCGCACCGAGGTCGGGCGGCGCCCTTCCGTTCGCATAAGCTGCCTTGCGGTCTGTGTCGAGGAGTAGGCATTGACGGCGGAACGAAAACGCGGCCTATATGCGGCTTTGAGCCGTCCAACGCTGTATGAAACCGTGCAGCGTCTAATGGGACCGGCGGACAGTAGCCGGCGCCACTTTGTGCAGCATTTTGTTCGTCCTCAGCCGGGGGATCGCGTCCTCGACATAGGGTGCGGACCGGCGCACCTACTCGCGCACCTGCCGGACGTGGAGTACATAGGCTGGGAGCCCAACGCCGCCTACGTGGCGAAGGCGCGCAAGGCCTACGGTGACAGCGGAACCTTCAATGTTGGCCTCTTCGGACCGCAGCAAGCACGCGAGCTTGCCCCCGTCGATATCGCGATCGTCTCGGCGGTGCTCCACCACATGGACGATGCCCAGGCGAGCGAATTGTTCATTCTGCTGCGACAGGTTCTCAAACCCGGTGGGCGGGTCATCACGCTCGACAATGTTTTCGTAGAGCGCCAGAACCCGATCGCGCGATTGCTCATCAGCCTCGACCGGGGCCGGCATGTGCGTTCGCCCGCCGGTTATGAGGCATTGGCGCGGGGCGCGTTCGCGCACGTACAGGGCACTGTGGTCGCGCGGGCGTTTCCGCCCTACACCTTCTTCTTCATGACGGCGCAATAAGAGGGACTGAGCAGGTCGTCAGCCGTGGGTCAGGGCTCCATTTCCCCGGCGTCGAACGCCTTCTTGCGTTCCTGCGCCTGCGCCACCTGCTGCACGGTGTAGCCGATGAACAGCGCCGCCACACCGAAGGCGACCGCCACCCCGGCCAGCCACAGCATCCCGAAGTGGTAACCCTGGTCCAGCGCATGCAACTGAGCGGGGTTCATGGACTTCGCCGGCCCATAGGTGCCGCCCAAGGCGTGCGTGCGCGAAATGATGACTACCTGAATGAAGCCAAGGATTATCGGCCCGCCCAAGCTCTGCAGCATCATGGCGATCGCGGTTGTCGGCCCGATCCGGTCGACACCGACGCTCGCGATCACCGACAGCGACAGCGGGACGTTGACCATGCCGATACCAACAGCGCCGATGACGAGCGGCACCACCAGATTCGGGAAGTACGGCATGCCGCGGTGCAGCGTCGTGCCGTACAGCACCGCGCACAGCACCGGCAGGCCGCCGGCGAGCACAAGCGCCCGCGGCGCGAACCGCGTCGCCAACCGCGCCGACACGACCGCCCCGACGGCCGCCGCGATGGCGAACGGGACGAAGGTGACCCCCACGCGCAGGCCGCTGTAGCCCATGACGGTTTGCACATATAGGCTGACCACCACCGTCAGGGTGAACAGCACCCCGCCGGCCAGGAAGATGGCCGCGAACGTGGCCAGCCGGTTGCGGTCGAAGAACAAATCGAACGGCACGATGGGGTTCTCCGCCGTGCGCTCCACCACGACGAACGCCACGAAAGCGCCCAGGGCCACCACGATCGACCCGATCGTCGGGACCGACGCCCAGCCGTTCTCCGGTGTCATCGAGAACCCGAAAACCGCGGCGGTACACATCAACGTGGCCAGCGCAGCGCCGGTGACATCGAGCTTCAGCCGCTCCTTCTGGGTTTCCCGCAGCGCGGTGACGGCCAGGCAGAACACCAGCACCCCGATTGGTACGTTCACCAAGAACACCAGCCGCCACGACACCTGGATGAGCGCCCCGCCCACCGCGAGGCCGGTCACCGCGCTGATGGCGCCCATCACGCCCAGCGCCGCCACCGCGGTGTTGCGCACCGGTCCCTTCGGGAACGTGGTCGCCACCAGCGCGAAACCGGTCGGCAAGGTGACCGCGGCGGCCGCGCCCTGCAGCAGCCGGGCAACAACAAGGCTGCCCGCGTCCCAGGCGATGCCGCACATCGCCGAGGCGATGGTGAACACCGCGACCCCCATGACGAAGGCGCGCTTGCGCCCGATGGCGTCACCCAGGCGGCCTCCAAGCAGCATCAAGCCGCCATAGGTCAATATGTAGCCGGTGACCACCCAGCTCAGCGTGGCACTGGAAAAGCCCAGCTCGTTTTGGATCTTGGGAAGCGCAACGACGCCGATGGAACCGTCCATCGCCCCCATCAGCCCCATGCCGCCAATTGCCAGAACCGAGGCGATAAACCGGGCGGACGTCGGCGAAATCGGGACGTCTTCGCTCGTACGGCCTCGCGTGGTCGGTTTGACGGGCATACGGGTCGCTCATTCCGGTTGCGGTATCGGCTGGTGAGAGTTCGTGCTAGGGCCCCAACGTCAGAGCCGGCACGGAAGGCCACGCTACAGCAACCTTAAGAAGTGTTAACCGGAAACGGACCAATCAGCTTCTCGGTCACCGGGGAAGGGGGGCGTGGCGCGTCGCCCTGGGCAGCGACCGTGCGCTTCGGTTCGGAGGGCGGAACCGGCGGACTGCGAACGGTTCCGGGAGAACGTCCCGCACGAGCGGGCCCCCTGCTAGCATCTGAAGGCGCTGATCAGCAAACCGCTGCTGAAGTGGTATAAGTTCCATGTTCAATTCCAGCCGTGAGAAAAGATTGCGTCGACCTTGTCAAACGAAACCGCGGGAAACACGTACGGACTGCCAACCAAAACTACAATTCGCTTACTGACCTTTTACGCCGCGTTTGTGTTGCGGCTCGGGAGCGCTCATCCTTCTCTGCTGTGGCATTATCTCACAGATAATTTGCGTTATCTTTTGGTCAAGCGTGGGGTGCCGTCCGGTGCGGCGAGGCACGTGGCTGAGGTTCGCGCGGAGTTTGAGGCAGGTGCGGCACACGGCCAGTTCAAAGACCTCTGGCTCGATATGAATATCGTTCCATGGTGTACGACGTTTTCGAAAGTATTTAGCCGTTCGAAGCCCGTACGTATCCTTGAAATCGGATCGTGGGAAGGGCGCTCGAGCCTGTTTTTCCTCACTTACTTTACGCGAGGGCACTTAACCGCTGTTGACACCTGGGCCGGCGGCACTGAGGGATACCAGTACGACGCGATAACGGAAGGGCGAGACCTTGAGGCCCGCTTTGATGCCAACATTGCTCCGTGCGCAACGCGACTGACAAAGCTCAGGGGGTCCTCGCTGAACGTGTTGCCGCAACTGCTGAGCGAGCAGCAGAAATTCGATGTGATTTATGTCGATGGATCACACTTCGCTGATGATATCTTGACAGATGGGATCACTGCGTGGCGCCTGTTGAAGCAGGGTGGCGTGCTGATCTTCGACGACTTTGTTGGGCCCTTCTACCCACGTGCCCGAGCCAATCCCTGGTGGGCGATTAATTCGTTTTTGAAGTACCACAAACGGGAATACGGCTTCCTGAGTGTTAATTATCAGCAAATCATTCTGAAGAAGAAAACGGCATTTATCGATTACCCTATATCCCTTCCGGGGCCAGGCCCCTTGCCGGATCGCTCCGAGGAGGCCCCGCGCACGACCGACTCGCACCCGGCCAGGGGAATCCACGGTTAGAAGCGCTACAGCTGCGCAGGAAGTGGGCGGCCCCGAACTGGCCAGCGTTCTGGTAGGACGCAATGATACGGCGGAAGACAAAGTGGTGATGGGAGCATGGTGAGGGAGAACATCTCGTTTCAGCAGCGCGCCGAGGCGATGCGGTGGCTGATCTCGTTTCAGGCGCGGCGGCCGATCAACGGCGCCCGGGAGCGCGTCGAGTCATTTCGTCGCAGCCGGAAGGGCCATTCGGGCGAGGGTGTCGGTCCCGATGATCGCGCGGCCCTCTGCACGACGAATCCCAAGCTGGAGGCTCTGCGTCAGCGCTATGCGGGAGTTCAGGACGTTATCCGCAGATCGCCGGTTTGGCGTGCCGGGTATGTCGCGGCGGACGATCTGCTCTATTTTCGGGGTGACAATGCCTACGTCTTCCAGTTCAGGGACAGGAATACGCCGGAAAAGTATGTTCTGACATACTTTTATTTGAAAACCATCGACACGCTTGGGCTGTTGGATGTGTTCACCGAAGACGGCGACTACGGAGTATTTACATTTCCGACGGGCGACACAGATAGGGACGGAAACCAGAGGCTCGTCAGCCGCGACCTTCTGGATTCCGTCTCAGAGTTGCTCTTCCTGGAACGGACGCTACAGATCTCGCAGCGGCCGGGGTTGAAGGTGCTGGACATCGGCGCGGGATACGGCAGGCTTGCCTACCGGGCGGTTACCGGGCTCGGCAACATCGATACGTATTTCTGCACCGACGCCATCCCGGAGTCGACCTTTCTCTCCGAGTATTATCTGGCGAAAAAGGGCGCCACACGCACTCGTATCGTCCCGTTCGACGATCAACAGGATCTCGTTCCCGGGACGATCGACCTCGCGGTCAATGTCCATAGCTTCTCCGAAATCTCGATGGAGGCTGTCGATTACTGGGTCTCCCGGTGCGCCGAGTTGAAGATCGAATACCTTTTTATCGTTCCCAACATGAGCGTAGAGGGCGAAAAGGCCGTACGGATGATCGACGGCACCGATTTCAGTCCGCTACTCGCCGAACATGGATATCGGTTGTCTCATACCGAGCCGAAATACGGGAATCCAGAGGTGCAAAAATACGGGGTTTCCCCCAAGTCGTACTACCTCTTCCGCGCCACCTGAGCCGTATTTGGGGTCACTTCTGCGCAAACGCCCACACCGAGACGGGAAAGTTGGGTTCGTTGTGCAGGGAATGCCAAAAGCGCCGGTACCGGGCCCAGCGCCAAAAGTTGGCGCGCACGCAGGCAATATTTCCCCAGGAGCCGGTCGTGATCCGGTCCAGATCGAATCCGCACTCGGCCAAGAAGTACCGGATGCCGGTTTCGGTCCAGCGCGAACAGTCAACCGGGACTCCGTGGATGCGGATCAGGAAGGGCGTGGTCATCAGGAAGTAGCCGCCGGGGCGGAGCATTTGGTACACATGCTTTCCGGCACGGTAAGGCCACAGCAGATGCTCGAACACCTGCTCCGCGAAGATCAGGTCGAACTGCTCGTCCAGGGCGGATGCGCAAACGTCGAATTCGGGATAGTGAACCGAGCGGTACGACTTGAATTGCTCGACGCGGCCCCAGTAGTCACCGGAAAGCTCCAGCGCGTCCCGTTGGTGCGGCTCGACGCCCTGCACCAGTTTCCGCGTTTCACGGTCCATCACCCTGCGGACCCAATAGACCGACGGGTCCGGCGTGAAGACGCGGCGAAACAGGCGAGACAACAGCGCATCGCCAGGCTTTGACGTGACCGAGTCTGGTGTCGCCAAGCGCTGGCCGGGGCCGGCGCCGTGAACTTCGTCCTCGCTTAGGTCGCCCATGGTGCGATTTAACCTCGTCGCGGCAAGACCCGCCAAACATTACCCTCGATGTGTCGTCGCGCGCGGCAGACCGCGATGTCACGAGGTTGGCCGCCGTCCCAAACCGCTGTCGCCGCATGGCCAAAACTCCTGGATCGCAGTGGTGCCGGCTGTGGTGGGTTAAACTGCCGGGCGGCTGAGGGGACCGGGCTCCCGCTCTCATTTCGCACAACACGCACGGGAAGTCAGAGGCTAGAGATCCGCGATGAGGTTTGTGCTGGCAAGCTATGGAAGCCGTGGCGATGTCGAGCCGTGCGCCGCGGTCGGCCGTGAGCTGCTGCGCAGAGGGCACGACGTGCGCGTGGCCGTCGCGCCCGATTTGGTCGGATTCGTCGAGTCGGCGGGGCTTCCGGCGGTCGCCTACGGCCTCGCCACATCGCTGTGGATCCGCGGGCAACGCGATTTTGAGACGTCTCTATCCCGCCACTTCTGGAAGATCAACGAGCTGATCAGGTCGGGCCGCGAGGCGTGGAGGTTGTTCGCCCAGTGCTGGGAGGAGATCAGCACGACGCTGATGCCGCTGGCAGAGGGGGTGGACGTCCTTGTCACCGGCTTGGCTTTCGAGGGGCCTGCCGCCAACGTCGCCGAGCGCCGCGACATTGCATTGGCCACATTGCACACCTTCCCGTCACGGGCCAACGGCCGGGGATTGCGCCGCTCGGCCGGGACCGTGGTCGAGTGGGTGGTGTGGCGCCTGTGGAGGAAGGTCGAGGACGCGCAGCGCCGTCAACTGGGCCTGCCGAAGGCCACCGGACCCTGGCCATGGCGGATCATTGGGCGCGGATCACTGGAAATCCAGGCCTACGAGCAGGCTTGCTTTCCCGAGCTGGCGGCCGAATGGGCCGATTCGAATGGGCCCAATGGCCCCCAAAGGCCGTTCGTCGGCGCGCTGACGATGGAGTTGCCAACCGAGGCCGACGAGGAGGTGCTGTCGTGGATCGCGGCGGGAACACCACCGATTTACTTCGGTTTTGGCAGCATGCCGGTCGAATCCGCCACCGACACGAGCGCCATGGTGGGCGCCGCCTGTGCTGAGCTCGGCGTGCGCGCGTTGGTGTGCGCGGGCTGGACCGACTTCAGCGACGTCCCCAGTTTCGAGCACGTCAAGGTGGTGGGCGCGGTGAACCACTCGGCGATCTTTCCGGCCTGCCGCGCGGTCGTGCACCACGGCGGCGCGGGCACCACGGCCGCCGGCCTGCGCGCCGGAGTGCCCACGCTGATCCTGTGGATACTGGGCGATCAGCCGCGCTGGGCGGCGGTGGTAAAACAGCTGAAAGTTGGCTCCGGACGGCGCCTTTCGAGCACAACCACAGAATCGTTGGTCGCAGACCTGCGCACCATCCTCGCCCCGCGATATGTAACCCGGGCCCGCGAGCTCGCCACCCGGATCACCAAACCCGCCGAAAGCGTTGCGGCCGCAGCCGATCTCTTGGAGGATTTCGCCCACTCGCGGCGTGTCGGCTGATCGGCGAATGTGTACCGTCGGCGACCACTGCACCGCCTTCAGCCCTAAACGTGCGCCGCACGAGCACAGTTGGGCTTGTGTATGCGGTTCACATGGTTCGCGCGTTCGGCAGTTCAACCCCGGAAGTTGTTTTGGCACAGGCGAAACCACGCGAGGCTTAGAAACCAGGCTGGGGCAGCGACCGCGCGCACTGCGTAGGGGGCGATTGCTGCTCCGGGCCAACTGGAAGAGGGACGGTCACCGGCGGGTGGCCGGGGTGATCAGGGTTTGGAGGTAGTCGATCGTTTCTTGCAGGGTGGCCAGTGTGGCCATGGTGGCGGTGTCAGCGTCGGAAAGGGCGGGGATTCGTCTTTGGACTGCGGATAGGATGTCGATGCGTTTGATCGAGTCGATGCCCAGGTCGGCTTCTAGTGCCATTGACAAGTCGATCATCTCGACGGGGTAACCGGATTTGTCGGCCACGACCTCGAGCATCAGTGCAATCAAGTCAGCGCCGGTAGGGGATGCGGCCGCCGGTGTGGTGACCGCTGCCGGGGGGGACGGGGGTACCGGCATTGCCGGTGCGCTGCTGGAGGCAGCCGGGGTGATCAGGGTTTGGAGGTAGTCGATCGTTTCTTGCAGGGTGGCCAGTGTGGCCATGGTGGCGGTGTCAGCGTCGGAAAGGGCGGGGATTCGTCTTTGGACTGCGGATAGGATGTCGATGCGTTTGATCGAGTCGATGCCCAGGTCGGCTTCTAGTGCCATTGACAAGTCGATCATCTCGACGGGGTAACCGGATTTGTCGGCCACGACCTCGAGCATCAGTGCAATCAAGTCAGCGCCGGTAGGGGATGCGGCCGCCGGTGTCGTGATCCCGGCCGAGGCCGATGGGGGTTCTTTTGTTGCCACTGTGCCGCTGGGGACGGCTGGAGGTGCGGCAGGCGGTGAAGCTACGGCGGTCACGGATTCGAGACCAAATAGGAGTCCTTGTAGACGGTCGATCGTTTCCCGCAGGGTTCCTACCGCAGCGATCATCTCCTTTACCATGTTGGCATCTATGCCGGACACCGCCGAGGATGGTGCAACCGCTTGAGAACCTGCCGAAGTCGAAGCGGCGGATGGAGATGGAATTACCGCTGGGGCACATGCGACAGCACGAGGATCATTGCAATCGAGCGCTGCCGGCTCGGCTCCCGAGGGAGTCATCGGTGCGGTGGTCCGAGCTACCGGAACCGGCGCCGAGGGCTCGGTAGGTGATGCCGTCGCGTTCACCTGGGTTAGGGGCGTCATGGGTTGGGATCGCGCCTTGAAGTCCGATTCACTCGTATGTCCATTCTCGTTGTCACTGCGGCCGGTCGATGTTTCGATCTCGGTCGGCGATTGCGCGGGCTCGTCGCTTATTTGAGACCTTCCATAGTTGGATCCGTTGATCTTGAGGGTCAGCTTCGGCTGCGTACGATGGCGCGGATCGTCGCCAAGGCGGTAGTCAGCCCAAAGACCCTCGAAATTCATCGGGACGCCAGCTGCCACGAGTTGGGCTAGTGCAATCCAAAGCGATCGAATACCGTTCCTGCCTTTCGTATCCAGGGACACAGCGACGTGTTCCTCGCCAACGAGACATTTCCCGACGAGACTTGTCAGCACGCTGCCGGGGCCAACCTCGACGAATGCGCGCGCGCCAGCCTGCCACATCGCCTGAATCTGTTCGGCGAACCGCACGGGCTGAGCGATCTGGTTGGCAAGTGTTATCCGCAATTCTTCGGCATCGCCGGCGTAAGGCTGAGCTGTCGCGTTGGAGTAGACAGGCACCTCTGGCATGCGAAACGGGATATCGGCGAGGAACGAGGCGAATGGAGCCGCTGCCGAGCTAACGATCGCGGAATGAAAGGCAGTAGCGACATCGAGGCGCCGCGCGTTCATGCCTGCCGCGCGAAATCTCTGTGCAACATCCTCTATGGTTGTGCTATCGCCTGATAGCACAACCTCATTCGAAGCGTTGTAGTTGGCAATGACCACCGAACGCCCATAGTTTTCGATCAGCTCGCGTACCTCCTCGACAGGTGCCATAACCGCACACATCGCTCCGTCGCTGCCAGCCGCCGCTTGGGCCATCAGCACACCACGCTTGCGTGCGATCCGAAGGGCAACCTCCTCGCTGAAAACACCAGCGGCACACAGTGCGCTGACTTCGCCGAAGCTGTGTCCGCCGACGGCCAGGGGTGCGATGCCAAGGACACGGAGCACGGACAGCAGACTCAAGCTGTGTGCGCCAATGGCTGGTTGCGCCCACTCCGTCTTTGTCAACTCGGCCTTCTGCAGCGCACGCTCGTCGTCGGTGAAGGCCGTCTTCGGCCAGACAACCTGGTGCAGGTCGCGATCGGTATTCAAACGATCAGCACGGGCGATTTCCCACGGCGACAAAGCGGGCTCGTAGAGCTGCGGGATGTCAGCGCCCATGCCGAGGTACTGGCTTCCCTGTCCTGGAAACAACAACGCGACCGGCGCAGGTTGTTGTGCTGAATAGTAATAGCCCTTCGGGGAGCTGAAGGATACTGCAAAATCGGATGTTCCGAGTTTCGCTGCGAGTTCATCGAGCGATGTGCGCAAGCTGGAAACGCTCTCGGCGACAATAGCGAGGCGGTGGGGCTCCGTACCGCCGTACGCGGATTGCGTGCTGCGCGCAATGTAGCTGAGCATGTCAGGGGTATCGACCAGTGATAGAGACAGACGAGCGGCTTGATCGGAAAGTGCTGCTGCGGTTGGCGCGCCGAGCACTATCAGCTCTGAGTCCCAGGAACGGTATCGCCACGCACGCTTTTCGGTGCCGGTGTACTCCTCGACTGTGACGTGAAAGTTGGTGCCACCAAAGCCGAACGAGCTGACAGAGGCCCGTCTCGGGACGCCCTTGTCGGCGATCCAGGGCTTGGTGCGCGCCGAAAGGTAGAACGGAGATTTCTCTAATTCGAAGCCGTCGTTGGGTTGATCGACCTTGATCGTTGGCGGCAAGGTCTTGTGGTGAAGGGCCATCACGGCCTTGAACAGGCCGCCCGCCCCCGCGGCTCCCTTAGCGTGCCCGACCTGAGACTTGACTGAGCCAAGTGCACACCACTGCCGGTCCACACGCCCCGATTCCGCGAAGACCTCTCGCAGAGCGAAGAACTCAGCAGCATCGCCGGCTTTAGTGCCTGTGCCATGTGCTTCGACCAGCCCAACCGTTTCTGGACCATAGCCCGCAGCGGAGTAGGCGCGACGAAGGGCTTTTGCCTGACCGGCCGGACTTGCTGCATAGATGCTCTTTGACCGGCCATCCGACGACGTACCAATGCCGCGGATCACCGCGTAGATCCGGTCACCGTGGCGCTCGGCCTCATCGAGACGCTTAAGAGCGAACATTGCCAGCCCTTCACCCAGAATCGTGCCGTCCGATTGGTTGGAGAACGGACGGCAGTCGCCAGTGGGCGACAGCGCGGTGACCTGGGCGAAGCACATGAACATGAAGACGTCGTTGAAGGCGTCGACTCCACCGGTGATTACCATGTCTGATTCACCGAGATACAGCTCGTGAAGTCCAACCTCAAGAGCGGCGAGCGAGCTTCCACACGCTGCGTCGATGACACAGTTCGTACCGCCGAGATCGAAGCGGTTCGCGATTCGTCCGGCAATGACATTGCCGAGAAGTCCGGGAAAGGTGTTCTCCTGCCACGACGTGTAGCCAGATGTCACGCGCTCACTGACCAGCGTGACATCACGTTCGGAGAAACCGGCAGCGCGGAGCGTCCGCTCCCAGACCGGCCGTTGGAGGCGACCGCTCATATACGTGAGCAATTCAGTGCCGCCGGACGCGCCGAGTACTACGCTGACGCGCTCACGATCAATGTCAGAAAAGTTGCCGTCGGCGGCGTCCTCCATTACTTGCTGTGCCACCCTCAGCGCAAGCAGTTGGGCGGTATCAGTCGCGGGCACGACATTCGGTGGAATTCCGAAATCCATTGGTGGGAAGTCGATATCAGGTAAGAATCCACCACGGCGAACGTATACCTTGTCCGGTTTACGCGGAGCGGGGTCGTAATAGTCGTCGATGCGCCAGTGCGACGCGGGAACTTCGGACAACAGGTCGACCCCCTGCACGATGTTGCGCCAGAAGCGCTCGGCTTCGGGAGACCCTGGGAACAGGGCGCTTACGCCAACAACAGCAACGGGAGGATGTTTGGACACCATGGATCACCTTTGCATTGCTTCGACGAAGCAGCATCGTTGTTAGGTTGCCTCATGTCAGGCTGACCATGGAGATTTACCTCATTGACCAGCCAAGACAGGCCGAGCGCTCGTCCGCGACTATATCAGAATAGGGCTTGCGCACTGATTGAATTGGACTAACCGTGCGTCGGGGATGCCACGAGCGACCCCGATGCGACGGTTTGATGGTTGGCCGTCAACACTTCCAGCGCGATGCTGGTGGGAATCGCGAATCCGTGACGCTGCAGAGCATCGCCGATCGCCCAGCGGATTGGTCCTCACCCAGTACTGCACCCGTAGATCGGCATTGCTGATGCCGCGTGTCTGCGCTGGTAGGCGCGGTGACCGCGGCATTGTTCGGAGTTTGTGAACACACCCGAATATGCCTCGGCCGCCGCGGCTCATAGCGTAGACCCTGATCGGTGGCGGCCGAGTTCTCCGCGGTCTTGGATCGCATCGTGCCGCGTTTCGCCCGTTACGAGCCGCTGACCATGTCGGCAAGCTGATGGCCGGATGATCTCGGGTCTGGACTGGGGCTGGTTTCGCCGCTGGCCGGAGACGACATCGACACCGGAGTCCACAATTTGCTGATCCGCCGCAACGACGCTGCCGGCGAGCACGCCTACCTACGCTGCTACAGCCCCCGCCCGGTGCCCTTGCGAATGCTGGTGGCCGTGGGGGGTCAGCGCTGGCGCATCGAGAGTCCTTTCAAGCCCCCCCAAAGGGCTCGTCCGCCTCGACCAGCACCAAATCCGACGCCGGCGCTCCTGCCATCTGCGGGACCACCCTGGCCATGCCCACCCACGCCTTCCTGGCCGTGGCCACCGCGGTCGAACGCGACACCACACCCACCCCCGCAGGTCTGATCGCATTGACCGTCAACGAGTTCCGCTGAGTCTTCGACGCCCTGCTACTGCCACCCACCACACATCGCGACTCTTCTGGAGTGGTCACGACGACGACACCAATAGCGAGTACGCATTTCCCGCTACCGACGAAGGCAGAATCAATTGTCCCGATCTACTGCTGCAGTACTAGTTGGACCGGTCCATGGTGGCTCAGTTGGTCGGATCTACTGCAGTTGAGCGCCAAGGTGTTTGGTGAGCGACCTGAATGCTAATTCATTCGCCGTTGACACCACGGGCATTCACCACAGCTTGTCAGTTGGTGAAATGCGCCTGATTCATGTGGGCGGCCACCCGCAAGGCGTTGGCCGCGATCGTCAAACTCGGATTCAATCCGGTGCTGGTGGGAAAGAACGAGCCGTCGACCACGTAGAGGTTCTCCACTTCGTGCGCCCGGTTGTTCGGGTCCAGCGTGCTGGTTTTGGGATCGTCACCGAAGCGGCAGGTGCCGCAGACGTGAGCCAGCGCCTCGTTGCTCGTGGCGCCCCGCAGGGTGATCCTGCGAAACGGCTTGAACGTCTCTTTGAACATCCGCATAAACACCGCGCGGCGCTCGATCTCGCCGGGGTGAAGACGATATTGGAGCCGCAGCCGCTGGCGGCCGTCCGGGCTCGGCGAATCGGACGGCAGCACCCGGTTGTCCAGATAGGGCAGGTCTTCCAACATCGCCGCGAGCACCAGTCCGCCGCTGAAGAACCGCTCGTAGATCGGGCGCGCCGCCGGGCTCATCAGGCGCAGCGCCTTGAACTGCCAGCCGGGGTGATTGGTCAGCGCCTGGATGGGCGGCATCGCGCCACCGGACTGCACGGTGCCGTACTTCTGCCCCTCCCAGAAATAGAAATCGTTCAGCCCGATCTGCTTGTTCTCGGCGGTGATCTTGGAGCCGCGATGCGGCCAGACCTCGATGAAATCGACCAGGTGACGCATCAGGTTGCGCCCCACCATGTCTGAGCCGTTGGCCAATCCGTTCGGCCAATCGCCGGAGCGGGAATTGAGCAGCAGCACCGGGGTGATCAGCGCACCGGCGGCCAGCACCACCACCTTGGCCTTGAGGGCCAGCATCCCGGAGCGATGCGCGCAGATCACCTGCCGGATCGCGGAGGCATCCGCGTCCAGGCGCACCACCCGGCATTCGGTGAGCAGCTTGGCGCCGTGCTCGGTGATGGCCGGCACCAGGCAATTTCGGGCGGCGTCGTTCTTGCACGACAGGTGGCACAGATAGCTCTGACAGGTGGTACAGCCGTCGGTGTAGTCACAGGCCATCGGCAGGTGGTAGGGATGCAATCCGCGACCCGTCAGGTAGTCGACCATTGGCTGGTTGACTGCGGAAAACGGCGGTGGCGCGGGCAGGTCGACCTCGGCGGCCTCGGGTCGCAGCGGATCGGGCTGGCCGCGCACCCCCAGCAGTTTCTCGGCCGCGGCGTACCAGGGCCGCATCTGGTCGTAGGTGATGGGCCAGGCCTCCGGCACGGTGGAATCGCCGGGCTTGCGGAAATTCTGCCGGGGAGTGAAATCGCGGACGAAAAACCGCTCGCAGACCATGCCATACAGCGCCGACGACCCGCCGGTCCCGCTGCCGATCATCGGCAGATACCGCCGGGTGGAGCGCCCGCTGATGTCTTCGACCTCGTCGGTGGAGCGTCCGGCCCGGGCCAACACCTCGTAGTAGGTCTCCGCGGAAAGACACGCCTGTGGCTCGACCACTTCCGGTATCGCAGAGCGAATGGTTCCCGGCACCCCGGGCAGTGTCGAGCGTCCCTTTTCGACGAACAGCACGCTGCGGCCCGACTTGGCCAGTGAATAGCCCAGCATCCCGCCGCCCATGCCGGTGCCCACCACGATCACGTCCCACATGACGCGTTCCGCCTCGCGCGGATTTAGCTCGCCGTCAACCAAAATCGAGTTCTCTCCCCGGATGATGACCCAAAGCTTCGCGCCCTTTGAGCGAATGCCGACGTTACCATCGGTTGCCACAGAAAGGTTGACGTTTTCCGCTCCTGCCGCCGGCAAATGATCGATGGCCGCGGGGTGGGTCCTTTCTTGCAATGGCGAACGGGATGAGCGCGCATGAAACGAGGTACGGCACCTGTGGGCGGAAGTGAATGCATCTATGACGCCATCGTGGTGGGCTCGGGAGCCGCCGGTTCGTGGGCGGTCAAGGAGCTGACCGAAGGCGGGTTGAGGGTGGTGTTGCTCGAGGCCGGCCGCGACCTGGACATCGCCCGTGATTTTCCCGCCGACGCGAAGGTGGGCGCGATGGGGCCTGTGGGGCGGGTCAAATCGGCCATCGGGGGCCAGCAGGTTCAGGCGCGGTGCTCGTCGTTTTCCAAGACCACCAAGCAGTTTTACGTCAGCGACAAGGAGAATCCGTACACGACGACGCCGGGCGACAGGTTCTTGTGGATTCGGGGCCGCCAACTCGGCGGTCGGTTGCACACGTGGTGGAGACATGCTTTGCGCATGTCGAATCACGAGCTCAAAGCCGCCAGCGTGCGGGGCGACGGCCTGGATTGGCCGTTGGCCTATGACGACCTCGCGCCGTATTACGACGTCGTGGAGCAGACGCTGGGCGTCTACGGCGAGCCCGTGGGCATCGCCAACTGTCCGGACGGAAGGTTCCTCGGGCCGTCGAAAACGACCGGGATCGAAGAGGCGTTTCGGGCCGACGTCGAGAAACGACTGCCCGACGTCCGGGTGACGTACAGCAGGAAGACCAAGTACGACCACGACAGGGTTCCGCTTCCGGTCAGGCTCGCGCAGGCGACCGGTCGCCTCGAGATCCGGACGGATGCCGTGGTGAGCCGATTGCTGGTCGACGAGCGGTCGGGGAAGGCCACCGGTGTCGAGTACGTCGAGCGGTTGACGGGCACCAGGCGGGCCGTTCGGGGGCGGGTCGTGGTGTTGTGTGCGTCGGCGATCGAGAGCGTGCGGATCCTGTTGAACTCGCAATCGGCGCGGCACCCGTCGGGGTTGGGCGGATCGTCGGGTCATCTGGGTCGCTATCTGTGCGACCACCTTTCCTACACGCTGACCGGCCCGGTGCCCAAAGCAGATGTCGAGCCCGCTTTCAACGAGGATGGGTTCGACTTCGCCGGAACGGGTCTTTACATTCCCAGCTTCTGCGAACGGGAATCGAAGAACTTTCCGGGCGGCTACGGCGTCCAGATCGCGATTGGCCGCGGCGCGCCGGTGTGGATCATGTGCACGTATGGCGAGATGCAACCCCGATACGACAACCACGTGTCGCTGGATCCGAGCGTCAAGGACGCGTGGGGCATCCCGGTGGCCAGAATGGAGTGCCGTCATTCGCAGAGCGACGTCAACATGGTTGCGCACATGAAGCGGACGCTTCCCGAGATCGCGGCCGCCGGTGGCCTGCCGGCGGGCAAGGACGTCGAATTCGGTCGCTGGAACCTGCCCGCGCGATGGGTTCGATCGCTGTTCCTCACCGACTACGGCGCCTTGTGGCCGGGGGAAACCATTCACGAGACCGGCGGTGCGCGCATGGGTGACACACCGCAGGATTCGGTGCTGAACTCGCATTGTCAGTGTTGGGATGCCGACAACGTGTTCGTGACCGACGGCGCATGCTTTGTCTCGCCCGGATTCCAGAGTCCCGTGCTGACGATCATGGCCCTCACGGTCCGGGCGTGCCGGTTCATCGTCGACGACTATGGCAAGCAGGTGAACTGAACTATCGTGGTGTCCCGTGTCTGGACACGGGGCCCCGGTGCGGATCGGCATTCTGGGCACGGCCCGCGTCGCACCGGCCGCGGTCGTCAATCCGGCGAAGGACAACACCGAGGTAGAGGTGGCCGCGGTGGCGTCGCGCGAAGTGGCCCGCGCTCAAGCCTTTGCCGCCAAGCATGGCATCGACCGGGTGCACGACAGCTACGAGCAGCTGATCGCCGACCCGGAACTGGATGCCGTGTACATCGCGCTGCCGAACGGGTTGCACGGCAGATGGACCCGGGCCGCGCTGTCCGCGGGCAAGCACGTGCTGTGCGAAAAGCCGTTTACCGCCAACGCCGCCGAGGCCCGCGAAATCGCCGAACTGGCCGCGAAGGCTGAGCGGGTCGCGATGGAGGGATTCTATTATCGCTACCTGCCGTTGACTTTCCGCGCGCAGGAGATCATCGCGTCCGGCGAGCTGGGCAAGCTGGAGCGGGTGGAAGTGGCGTTGTGCATGCTGCTGCCGAAGTTCTCCGACATCCGTTACGACTACTCCCTTGCGGGCGGGGCGACAATGGATTTCGGATGCATTGCGGTCAACATGATTCGCACGTTCGGCGGGTCGACTCCGGAAGTCATTTCGGCACAGGCGAAACTGCGCGATCCTCGGGTGGACCGGTCCATGACGGCCGAGTTGCGGTTTGCCGGCGGGCACACCGGCCGGGTCCGCTGCGCGCTGTGGTCGTCGAACCTACTGCAGTTGAGCGCCAAGGTGATTGGCGAGCGCGGCCAGATGCGCGTGCTCAGCCCGGTGGCGCCTTTTCGTCGGCTCTCGATCCGATCCGCGGACGGCAACCGGGTAGAGCGCTTCCCGCCGCGCAGCCCGTTCGCGTATCAGCTCGATGCCTTCGCCGCGGCGGTGCTGCGCGGCGAGCCGGTGACGACGACGCCACAAGACGCGATCGAGAACATGACCGTCGTCGATGCGATCTATCGCGCTGCGGGCCTTCCGCTCCGCGAGCCGGCCTGAACGCACGACCCGATTAGTTGGCGAAATGTGCCTGGTTGACGTGAGCAGCCACCCGCAGGGCGTTGGCCGCGATCGTCAAACTGGGGTTCAAACCGGTGCTGGAAGGGAAAAACGAGCCGTCCACGACGTAGAGGTTGTCCACTTCGTGTGCTCGGTTGTTCGGGTCCAGCACACTGGTTTTGGGGTCGGTGCCGAACCGGCACGTGCCACAAGCGTGGGCCACGGCCGTGTTGTTGGTGGCGCCGCGCAGGGTGATTTTGCGAAACGGCTTCAACACCTTGTTCAGCTGCCGTAAGAACACAGCGCGGCGCTCGATCTCGCTGGCGTGCAGGTGGTATTTGATTCGCGGCCGCGGGCCACCATCCACGCCCGACGAATTGGATGACACCACGCGGTTGTCCAGATAGGGCAGGTCTTCCATGATGAGGGCCAGCAGGTGCCCGCTGTTGAAGAAATGCTGGTAGAGCGGGCGCAGCGCCGGCCTTATCGGCCGCAGCGCCTTACTCTGCCAGCCTGGGTGATTGGTCAGGACCTCCATGGCCGGCACCGCGCCCGCCGACTGCACGGTGCCGTACTTCTGCCCCTCCCAGAAATAGAAGTCGTTCAGCCCGATCTCCTTGTTCGGGCCTCTGACCTTCCAGTCGCGCTGCGGCCAGATCTCGACCCAGTCGATCAGGTGACGCATCAGGTTGCGCCCCACCCAGTCCGAGCCGTTGGCCAATCCGCGCGGCCAATCACCCGAGCGGGAACTCAGCAGCAACACCGGGGTGATCAGCGCCCCGGCGGCCAACACAACCACCTTGCCCTTGAGGGTCAGCGTGCCGGAGGGATGCTCACAGATCACCTGCCGCACCCGGGTGGCGTCGGCGTCCAGGCGCACGACCCGACATTGCGTCAGCAGCTGCGCGCCGTGCTCGGCCAGCGCCGGCGTCAGGCAATTGCGGGCGGCATCGTTTTTGCACGACTGGTGACAGAGATAGCCCTGACAGGTGGTGCAGCCGTCGGTGTAATCGCAGGCCATCGGCAGGTGGTACGGATGCAATCCCAGGCCCGTCAGGTAGTCCACCAACGGCTGGTTGTCGGCCGAAAACGGCGGTGCGGCAGGCAGATCCACCTTGGCCACCTCCGGGCGCAGGGGATCGGGCTGGCCGCGAACGCCCAGCAGCCTCTCCGCCGCCGCGTACCACGGCTGCATCTGGTCGTAGGTGATCGGCCAGGCCTCGGGCACGGTGGAATCGCCGGGGTCGCGAAAGTCTTGCCGGGGAGCGAAGTCGCGAGCAAAGAACCGCTCGCAGACCATGCCATAAAGGGCCGACGACCCGCCGGTCCCGCTGCCCAGGAACGGCACCAACCGCCGCGAGGAGCGTCCGTTCATGAACTCGATCTCGTCGGTGGCGCGTCCGGCCCGGGCCAGGGCGTCGTGGTAGGCCGCCACGGAACGGCTCGCCCGCGGCTCGACCACTTCCGGCTCCGAAGAACGAATGGTGCCCGGCGCCCCGGGCAGCGTCGAGCGGCCCTTCTCGACGAACAGCACCCGGCGGCCCGAGCGGGCCAGCGAATAACCCAGCATCCCACCGCCCATGCCGGTGCCCACGACGATCGCGTCCCACATAACGTGTTCCGCCTCGTGCGGATCCAGCTCGCCGTCAGCCAAATCGAGTTCCTCAACGGATGAATGCCGTGCGCCCTGCCCGGTTTGAGCGAAGCACGACCTTAACATTTGCTGCCGCGAGGTCGTCGCTGAATGGCGGTTGCCCTGGACATCTACTATGAGGCTGGCGGCTACGAAGCTGGCGGCGTCCCGCCGTCGAACCGACAGGGATGGGAATCAGGTGCGGCGAGCGCTCATAACCGGGATCACCGGACAGGACGGCTCGTATCTGGCCGAGTTGCTGCTGAGCAAGGGATACGAGGTCCACGGGCTCATCCGTCGGGCTTCGACCTTCAACACGTCGCGGATCGATCACCTCTATGTCGATCCACACGAAAAGGGCGCACGATTCTTCCTGCACTACGGCGACCTCACCGACGGCACCCGCTTGGTGACGTTGCTCAGCGTCATCGACCCCGACGAGGTGTACAACCTCGCGGCGCAGTCGCACGTGCGTGTCAGCTTCGACGAACCCGTTTACACCGGCGACACCACCGGCATGGGATCGATGCGGCTACTCGAGGCCGTTCGCCTGTCCAAGGTGGGCTGCCGCTTCTATCAGGCATCCTCGTCGGAGATGTTCGGCGCGTCCCCGCCGCCGCAGAACGAGCAGACACCGTTCTGCCCGCGCTCACCGTACGGTGCGGCAAAGGTCTACTCGTACTGGGCGACGCGCAACTATCGCGAGGCGTACGGGCTGTTCGCGGTCAACGGCATCTTGTTCAACCACGAGTCACCGCGCCGCGGTGAGACTTTCGTGACCCGAAAGATCACCCGGGCCGTGGCCCGGATCAAAGCCGGCATCGACTCGCACCTCTATCTGGGTAACCTCGACGCCGTCCGCGACTGGGGGTACGCACCCGAATACGTCGAAGGAATGTGGCGGATGCTGCAGGCACCCGACCCCGACGACTACGTCCTGGCGACGGGACACGGTTACACCGTGCGCGAGTTCGCCCAGACCGCGTTCGACCATGCCGGGCTCGACTGGGAAAAGCACGTCCGATTCGACGAGCGCTATCTGCGCCCCACCGAGGTGGATTCGCTCGTCGGCGATGCGACCAAGGCCGCCCGATCGCTGGGGTGGAAGGCTTCCATACACACCGCCGAGCTGGCCCGGATCATGGTCGACGCGGACATCGCCGCGCTGGAGTGCGACGGCAGACCCTGGATCGACAAGCCGATGCTTCCCGGCTGGAGCTGAGCCGGGGGATGGACGCATCGGTCGACGGGCTTGACCGCGCAGCTCCGGTGTACATCGCCGGGCACCGCGGGCTGGTCGGGTCCGCACTGTTGCGCAGGTTTCGGGCCGAGGGGTTCGACAACCTCCTGGTGCGGCCGCACAGAGAACTCGACCTGACGGACCGGGCCGCGACGTTCGACTTCGTTCTCGAGTCACGGCCCCAGGTCGTCATCGACGCCGCGGCCCGCGTCGGCGGCATCATGGCGAACAACACCTACCCCGCCGACTTCCTGTCCGAAAACCTGCAGATCCAGGTCAACCTGCTCGACGCCGCGGTGGCCGCGCGGGTGCCGAGGCTGCTGTTCCTCGGTTCCTCTTGCATCTACCCGAAATACGCCCCCCAGCCCATCAAGGAGAGCGCGCTGCTCACCGGCCCGCTGGAGCCGACCAACGACGCATACGCGATCGCCAAGATCGCCGGCATCCTCCAGGTCCAGGCCGTCAGGCGGCAATACGGCCTGGCCTGGATCTCGGCGATGCCGACCAACCTGTACGGACCCGGTGACAACTTTTCCCCGTCGGGCTCGCATCTGCT